>NZ_CP041217.1:4148156-4883812 GCF_006542275.1 Saccharibacillus brassicae | reverse complement strand
AGGGAGTTTGATTTTATTCGTAGGTATTCATTATTTGTTTTTAAAAAGACTTCCAAGTTTGAGAACCCTGTCTATCCTTTTAAGCTTGTTCACTCTTTTTATTCTGATCATGTACTTTTTTAGCTCAAGAGGAAGTGCAAGTTGGATCATGCTTTTGAGTGGTGTTGTAGCCGTAGCCCTTTTATGGACAGGACCTGTTCTTACATCAAAACGGAACAAGAAACAGACTTAGACTGATCAGCATCACGCATTCCCGCTTGATCCCAGCAGCTTTTCCATAATCGTCACGTCGATCTCCCGGCCGTCCAGAATGCCCTGCTTCTCGAACGTCCCGACGGTCCGATAGCCCGATTTGCGGTACAGCCGCTGGCCGGCCGGATTGAACGGGAACGTCGCCAGCACGATTTTGCGGAAAGATTCCCGGCGCGCCTGTTGTTCCACAGCGGCAAGCAGCTGCGTGCCGACGCCGGTTCCCCGATGCGCGCGCCCGATATAGATCGACAGATCGGCTACGCCGTCGTAGGCGCTGCGCGGCGAATACGGATTGAGCGCCGCCCAGCCGACCACTTCCCCGGAGCGCTCGGCCGCGAGCGCTTTGTACCGCTTCTGGTGCGCCGCGAACCATTCTTCGATATACGCAAAATCTTTCGGCTCCGTCTCCAGTGTCGCGAGCCGATCTTCGATGCCTTCATTATAGATGCGCAGCACGCCTTGCAGGTCTTCTGCCCGAACGAGGCGAATCGCGACGGGCCAAGTGGAAGAAGAAGTCATAAGCCGTTTTCCCCTTTCTTTTACTGCCCGGTGCGGGCAAAAGTATGAATCCGCTCGCCGATCTGGTCGCGGACGCGTTGGAAAACGGCCCATTTCTCTTCGTCGGTACCTTGCGCTTTGGCCGGATCGTCGAACCCCCAATGTTCGCGGCGGATATGAGGCGGCGTAATCGGACATTTGTCGGCAGCATCTCCGCACAGCGTGACGATGAAATCAGCGCTTTGCATAATCTTCGGATCGATGATGTCGGAAGTCTGATTGGAAATATCAAGACCCACTTCGCTCATCGCTTTGACCGCGTTCGGGTTCAGGCCGTGGGCTTCAATACCCGCGCTGAGTACGTTCCATTCTTCGCCCAGGTATTTTTTGCCCCAAGCTTCTGCCATCTGACTTCTGCAAGAATTGCCGGTACAGAGAAAATAAAGTGTTTTTTGAGTCATGGGTAAGTCTCTCCTTTGTCCGGTCCAAGCCGGATCTAGTCGTTAATATGCCATGCCGGTTAGCTAATTGCGATTATACGACCAACAGCCACAAATACAGACCGACCAGCGTAATAAACAGCGTCGGTACCGTAAGGATAATACCGGTCTTAAAGTACACGCCCCACGGAATTTTGATCCCTTTCGTACTCAGTACATGCAGCCACAGCAGCGTCGCGAGCGAGCCGATCGGCGTAATCTTAGGACCCAGATCGGCTCCGATGACGTTGGCGTAGACCAGTGCTTCACGGATACTCTCCGATGTCGTCGTGGCGTCGATCGCCAGCGCGTCGATCAGCACGGTCGGCATGTTGTTCATGACGGAAGACAATACGGCGGCCAGGAAGCCCATCCCGATCGTGGCGATAAACAGCCCTTCGTCGGCCAGCCCCTGAATGACTCCAGCGAGCGTATCCGTAAGTCCGGCGTTACGCAGTCCGTAGACGACCACGTACATCCCGATGGAGAAAAAGACGATTGACCACGGCGCGCCTTTGACCACCTGCGGAACCGGCACGACCGGACTTTTCACAGCCAGCAGCAGGAAAAAAATCGCAATGATGCCTGCCACGACCGAGACCGGAATTTCGAAAAACTCGCAGACGAAGTAGCCGATCAGCAGAAGAGCAAGTACCAGCCACGACCACTTGAACATTCTCGGATCGAGAACCGCTTCACTCGGACGTTTGAGCTGCTTCGCATCGAACGTTTTTGGAATGCTTTTACGGAAAAACAGATACAACACAAGGATACTGGCCGCCAAAGCGAAGAAGTTCGGCACGATCATATGCTGCGCATATTCCAGAAATGTAATCCCGAAGTAATCCGCCGAGACGATATTCACCAGGTTGCTGACCACGAGCGGAAGCGACGTCGTATCGGCGATAAATCCGCTGGCGATAATAAACGGGAAGATCTGCTTCTCGTTCAGATTTAACGCTCTTACCATCGCGAGTACGATTGGGGTCAAGATCAACGCGGCACCGTCGTTCGCGAAGAATGCGGCGACCAGCGCACCGAGTACGCTGATATAGATAAACATTCGGAGCCCGTTACCGCCTGCGGCGCGCGCCATATGAAGCGCAGCCCATTCGAAAAATCCGATACGATCGAGAATCAGGGAGATCAGAATAATCGCCACAAAGGCTAGCGTCGCGTTCCAGACGATCTGGGTAACGTCCCGGACATCCTGAAAATCAACAACGCCGAGCAGCAAGGCTGCAAGCGCCCCGCCGCAGGCCGGCCATCCGATCGACAGCCCTTTTGGCTGCCAGATCACCAGCGTTAACGTCACCAGAAAAATCAAACTCGCCGCAATCGTCAAAAACAAATCGGTTCCCCTCCGTTATCCGCCCAAAAAGGCGCAGTCCTGTTCGCTTCAGTCCGTTCAAGCGACATGATATTAGTATATAAGCATATGCTTATATACGCAATAACGAATGACCGAGCAGGCATACTCTTATCGAGGATGCCCCTGTTAGTCGCAGCACGACTTCAATAGATCTTTTTGCAAAGCAGCCAGCAGTTCGGCCGTATGCGGCACCTGATCCAGCACGCTCTGCACGTACGGCTTGTCGGCCACATTCAACGAATAATGCACCCACTGCCCGCGCCGCGCTTCGCTCACCAGGCCGTGCAGCTTGAGCTTGCGCATATGCTGGCTGACAGCGGGCTGGCTCATCTCCAGCACGTCGACCAGGTCGCAGACGCACCATTCCCGCTCCTGGAGCAGGATCAGAATAGTCAGCCGGGTCTTGTCTCCCATCACTTTCAATTTCTCCGCCATCTCTTCTACCCACATGTCGATCCTTCCTTTCGCCGTCGCTTGCCGTTTGCGTTTCTCTACCGCCATTTTACCCGAACCGGCCGGCTTTGGCGAGTTCCAGGCTTGGCGTCATTGACAGCCTCCCCCCTCCGCCGTACACTAACGCGGTACAAGATCGAGACGAAAGGACGCAGTGCAGATGAATTTCCGGCAAAAACAACAAACGAACCGAACCGGATTCGGCGTCAGCCTGGCCGATTTATTGAAATGGATCGTGCTGGGCAGCGCGGTCGGGCTGTTGACGGGCAGCGCGTCCGCCTTTTTCCTCGCCAGCCTGGATCAGGTGACCGAACTGCGGCTCGGCCATCCGTGGCTGCTGTTCCTGCTGCCCGCGGGCGGCGCGCTGGTCAGCTGGCTCTACCTGAAATACGGCCGCGACAGCGGCAGAGGCAACAACCTGATTCTGGATCGTATCCACGATAACGGACCCGATCCGATTCCGCTGCGCATGGCGCCGCTCGTCTTGTTCGGCACGCTGCTCTCGCATCTTCTCGGCGCGTCCGTCGGCCGGGAAGGAACGGCGGTGCAGATGGGCGGCAGCCTGGCCGAAGAGGTCGGCCGGCTGTTCCGGGTCGGCTCCGCCGACCGCACCCTTCTGCTGATCTGCGGAATCAGCAGCGGCTTCGGCTCGATCTTCGGCACGCCGCTGGCCGGGACGCTGTTCGGGCTGGAAGTGCTTGCGATCGGACTGATTCGCCACGAAGCGCTCGTGCCGGCTTTTGTCGCCAGCTTCGCCGGCCATCTGGTCACCGTCTCGCTGTGGGGCGTCACGCATGCGCATTATTCGCTTGGCGCCGTGCCCGACCTGTCCGCTTCCGTGCTGCTGAAAGTCGTCGCGGCGTCTATCGTATTCGGCCTGATCGGCCGGGCGTTCGGCGAAGTCACGCACGCGCTCAAGCGAGGCTTTGCCCGCCTGCTGAAGAACCCCGTTCTGCGCAGCGCCGTCGGCGGGACGGTCGTGATCGGGCTCGTCTACGCGCTCGGCACGCGGGAGTATCTGGGACTGGGCCTGCCGCTGATCCAGGCTTCGCTTGCCGATCACGGCGACGTGTCCCCGCTTGCTTTTCTCGGCAAATTCGTGTTCACGGCACTCAGTCTCGGCGCCGGCTTCCAGGGAGGCGAAGTGACGCCCTTGTTCGCAATCGGCGCGACGCTCGGGCATACGCTGGCGGGACTGCTTCAGCTCTATGCGCCGTTTCTCGCGGCGCTCGGCTTCATCGCCGTCTTCTGCGGAGCGACGAACACGCCGATCGCCTGCTTCTTGATGGGCATCGAACTGTTCGGCGCGGACGCGACGATCTATCTGTTTGTCGCCTGCATCGTCAGCTACGCCTTTTCCGGACACGGCGGCATCTATCCTTCGCAGCGTATCGGCGTGTCCAAGTTCCGCGGCCTGTCTTTTCCGCCGGGCACGACGTTGGAATCCGCGCGCAGCAGTCGGCAAAAAGACCGCCGGGAGGCGGCCGAAGAAGAAGAAAAAGAAGCAGAAGAAGAAACACCGTCCCGGCCGGCGAAGCGCTAGAACGGACCACGGCGCCGGCCATTCCTTGCGCCTACGTACAAGACGCGCAAGGATGGACGCTGTGCGCATACGCATTTGATTTGTGGATCAGCCGGTGTTTGAGCAGATCGTAAATGCCCGACTCGTCGAGCGGCTTGAGCAGATAATCTTCCGCGCCGAGACGAATCGCTTTTTGAATATCGCGGAAATTTTTGCAGGCCGATATGACGACCCAGCTCGCTTTCGAAGAAAAACTGCCGTGCCGCTCGATAAACGTCAAGCCGTTCATTTGACGCATATCGATTTCCGAAAACACGATATGCATCGGCACGGCGCGCATCAGATTCAACGCTTCCTGCGGCGAAGATACTTCAAAAATGGTGCACGCCGCATCGAATTGATGGACTCCTTTTTCGATGGCCCCGTTGACATAAGGATCGTCGGCGATGATCAGAACGTTCATCTCGGTCACACTCCTAAGGGGATATGAGCAGCCCTGAAATTTAATGTATCAAAATTGTATAAGATTACGCTCTCTTTTGCTCCGAAAATCGGGTATGATACTATCAATATCGTATAAAGTTTGGAGAGTGACCTTATGTATGGAGGGCTTGAGCTGTTTTCCGACCTGTCCGAACGGCTGAAATACAACGTGCCCGATTTTCCGATCTGCGTCTATCGGGGTTCGCTGCGCTTTTTCGATACGAACGCTTTCGCTTACCATTGGCATACGGACCTGGAATTCGTAAGGATTCTCGAAGGGTCGATGGACTATGTCGTGAACGGCCGGGAGATCCATCTGGGCCGCGGAGACGGCATCTTCGTCAACAGCAAGCGCCTGCACCGCGGATCTTCGACCGGCAGCGAACACTGCGTATACATCGTCGTGACCGTCCATCCGATGCTGCTCGGCGAGAACACGTTCGCGGGCAAAGTCTATCTCGACCAAAAATTCGGCCATACGGCGGAAGATTTCCTGTTCCTGTCTCCCGACGTGCCCTGGCAGCAGAACGTGCTGAATCTGCTCGGCGGCATGCACGAGTCGATGCTCGGCGCTCCGGACAATCTGCTGCATCTGCTGGCGCAGGCCGTCTCCCTGTGTGCCTGCATGGCCGACCGCATTCGGGAAAACTCTGTCGAACCGGTCGAAGCCGACCAGTTGGCGATCATTCATCGCATGACCGATTATATCCACCAGTGCTACGAGTCCAAGCTTACGATCGACGAGATCGCGGCCGCCGGTTCCGTATGCCGCAGCCGCTGCTGCGAACTGTTCAAACGGCATGTCCATCTGACGCCGAACCATTACTTGACCCGGTACCGCATTCGGAAAAGCTGCGAAATGCTCAAAGAGACGAGCCGGCCCGTCTCCGAAATCTCGCTGGCGTGCGGCTTCCAGACTTCCAGCTATTTCTCGCATGTGTTCCGCAAACAGATCGGGCAGACGCCGCAGGATTACCGCAAGCAGGCGCCGGCGTTGCCGGCCTGACGAGCGTGGCAGCCCAAAAAGAAGCCTGCATAGGGATGAGGCTTCTTTTTGGGCTGCCTATTTAGAGATCCAGTTCGTATAACCGGGCCGAGGCCGGATGAGTCAGCGAGACGCGCAGCTCCCGAAGGGCGGCGTCCCACTCTACCGCGCTGTCCGCCTCGTTCGGATACGCCTGCCGGAACTTCACCTCGTTGTCGCCGAAGCGTTCCAGCGGAATGCCGATGCTCTCGGCTCCGCCCATTCGCCACACGGCCAGATACGTACGTTCGGCGCCCTGCATGCCGAAAGCCATCCAGCCGTCGCCGAACGTCGGCAGACCCAGCGGCCAGAACGGACGGCCGCGTTTGAGATCTTGCCGGATCGTTTTGTAATACGCGATCGCTTCGCGGATCAGTTCGAAGCGATCGTCCGAAATTTCCGCCAGATGGCCGCTTTGGTGAATACGAAGCAGCAGCGTATTCACCATATTCATGACCACTTCTTCGCGCCGGCCCGAATCGTCGTCCAACAATCCCGTGCAGGCAAACGAAGAGACGTATTCCAGCCCGATCTCCGCATCGCTTGGGTTGAAGATTTCGGTCCAGCAGCGAACCGCCGGCAGGCCGTCGAAAAATTGAAGATGGCAGCGGACTTCGAGCCGCGTAAGCGGATCGGACAGCTCCACGGTCAACTGCCGTCCCTGCGCATGCCGCCGATCGGCCAACCGGCCGAACGTCAGCCGTTTGGCGGGCAGCGTACCGGTATGCTTCGACCCGTGATGATCGTCGTGATTTTCTCCGCTCGCCTGAATTTCCGTCAGTCTGAACTTGGATCGTTTCTTCTCGGGCCACGATTGGGCTGCTTCGGCACGGTCGGGGCCCATATGCAGCAGACGCACGTCCCCGCTCTCTGTCACTTCCAACAGCACGTGCAGTCCGTTTTCTTCGATTTTGATCCATGAAGATTGCGTTGTCATGTGTGCCTCCTTGAGATCAACCCTTGACCGAACCGGCCGTCATTCCTTCCACGAGGAACCGCTGCATGAACAAGAACATGAGCACCACCGGAATGACGCTCAGCACCGAGGACGCCATCAGGCTGCCCCAATCGGTCTGGTACAGCCCTTTGAACAAGTTGATTCCGGGCGTTAGCGTCCGATGCGCCTCGTCGTTGATAAACACGAAGCCGAACATGAATTCGTTCCACGCATTGAGAAAAGCGAACATCGCGGCCGCTACCAGACTCGGCAGCGAGACCGGCAGCAAGATCCGGAAGATAAGGCCGACCCGCGAGCAGCCGTCCAGTTCGGCCGATTCTTCCATTTCCAGCGGTACGGAATCGAAAAACCCTTTTAGCATGAACGTGCACAGCGGCACCGTAAACGTTGTGTACGCCAGAATCAACGAAGAATACGTGTTGATCAAATCGACGCGCTGCATGATCAGGTACAGCGGAATGAGCAGCAGCACCCCCGGAATCATCTGCGACAGCAGCATCGCCACGCCGAACGATTTGACGAGGCGAAACCGCGTGAACCGGCTCAGCGCGTATCCGGCGAACACCGAAATCAACAGCGACAGCAGCGTCACCGCGACCGCTACGTACACGCTATTTTTGAAAAAGGTCAAAAAGCTCGACTGCGTCAGCACGTTGACGAAATGCTCCAGCGTCGGATGCGAGACGACAAAGCTTGGAGTGACCGAACGGATCTCTGCCGCCGGTTTGAACGAAGTGGAGACCATCCACAGAAACGGAAACAAGCTGTAAAAAGCAAACCCGAGCAGAACGACATAAGTCACGATTTGAAAAAAAGCTTTTTTGCTCTTACCCATCAACATGGCGCGGCCTCTCCTTTCCTGCGGTTCAGCGTTTCGTTTTGCGGGAAGTATTCATGAAGTTAATCAGGAACACGATCATCATAAATCCAAGCATCATGGAAGCCAAAGCGGACGCCTGGCCGAAATTGTAGTCCTGCATGGCATAGCGGTAAATCTGGATCGGAAGCGTCTCCGTCGCGTACAGCGGGCCGCCTTCGGTCATGACCCAGATGAAATCGAAGTTGATCGCTGTCCAGATCAGGTGAACGAACACGATGGTGACCGATACGGTCTTGAGCTGCGGCAGCACGATGCTGAAAAAGCGTCTGCGCACGCCCGCTCCGTCGATCGCCGCCGCTTCCAGCGTATCGCGCGATACTGACTGCAAGCCGGCCAGCAAGCTAATCGTAAAGAAAGGGAAGCTGCGCCAAATATTGACGAAGATGACGGTCAGCAGCGCCGTATCCATCTCGCCGAGCCAGTAATACGATTGTTCCAGCAGGCCGACTTTGACGAGCAGATAGTTGATGATGCCGAAGTCCGGGTCCAGCATCCAGCTCCATGTCATGCCGGCAACCACGATCGGCACGACCCAGGGGATGATGACAATGCCGCGGAACACGGCTCTGAAACGAATATTTTGATTCAAGGCCAACGCCGAGATCAGGCCGAGCACGTACTCGCCGGCTACCGACAGCAGCGTCCATACGACGGTGTTGCGAAGCGCGGCCTGAAAGTTTTCGTTTTGCAGCACGGAGGCGTAGTTTTGCAAGCCCGCGAATCCTTGCATGCTTGCATTGAGCATATTGTTAAAATAAAAACTGTCCCGAATGACGGTGAGCAGCGGATAAGCGTTCATCGCCACGAAGAACAAAGAGGCGGGAATGATAAAATATAAAGCGATCCGGCGCAATCTTTTCTCACGTAATGTCAATGTATTCACCACTTTTACGATTGGATTAAGAAAAAACAAAACGGGCGATTTGAATCGTCGTTCGCCCGTTATGCCGCGTTATGACTCGCTAAGCTGTCCGCTTGCTTTCAAAGCTTCGTTGATGGATTGCGATAACCAGACGGCGGTCGCTTCGGTGGAGTCGCCTTTGAGCATGAGGCGCGCCAACGAATCTTCCATGGCCCGCGTGATTCCGCCAAGCGATACCGGAGGGAAATTGACGCCCTGCGAAGTCAGCGCCATGAACTGTTCGCCCCATGCGCCGCTGATCGCGTCGCTGCGCGGAGCGGAAGACGGATTGACTTTGGACTGGTAGTCTTTGCTCATCAGGAACGAAGCGAATTTCCAGGTGCTGTCGAGGTGCTCGGAATTGAACAGGTACAGCGGCGCGATTTCCATAAACGTCGCCGGCGTCTTCTTGTAGGGAGGAGCGGCAATCTTGACGTCCTGCATGCCTTCCGGATTTTCGGACGTGCGTCCTTCGATCCATGAACCGTTGACGACCATCGCATACTGGGAAAGCACGAAGCCCTGATCTTCTTCTTCCCATCCCCATGTTTTGGCATTGGCATTGATGATGCCCTGATCGTTCAGGTCTTTGTAAAATTGGAACACTTCGGCCGCTTTTTTCAGCTGCTCGGGATTTTGTTCCCACGTGTTTTTGTATTTGCCGCCTCCCTGATCTTCTGCCAGGGCAACGCCGTTTTGCGCCAGATACATCATCAGTTCCTGCGGAGCGCGAACGCCCGATCCGGCGATGCCGAACGCGTCTTTGCCCGATTTCGCTTTGATGGCCGGTCCCATCGCGATCAGCTCGTCCCACGTTTTGGGAGGAGCGTCATAGCCAGCTTCCTTGAGCATCTTCTCGTGGTACAGCAGCGCCCGAATACCGATATAATTTGGAAGCGCTTTAATTTTTCCGTCGACTTTGAGACCTTGCATTACGTTCGGATAGAGCTTGTCTTTGTCTGCCCATTGGTCGACGTAGGACGTCAAATCCGGAAGCGCATTCATTTGATTGAGTTCGCCAAACCATTCGCCCAAGCCCCAGGTGAGATCCGGCGCATCGCCCGCCGCCACGGCGGCAATCAGCTTCTGGTGCATCGCGTCGTACGAGATGACCTGCAACTTGACCTGAACGTCTTTGTTTTGTTCGTTGAACGTTTTGACCTGCGCCTGAATTTCTTTGCCTTGAGCCGTGCTGGGGTCCAGCGACGCCCAAACGTCGAGCGTCACCGTTTCGTTTGCTTTCGGCGCGTCCCCGTTCTTCGCCGGAGCGGCAGACCCGCCGCCTCCGCAGCCTGACAGCAGCGTGATCGCCAAGGTCGCCGCCAGCAGCGCGCCCCCTGTTTTTGATCTTGTCATCCCGTAATCCCCCTTTATTCGGTCTGATGTTGCGAGCAGCTTGTTTGGTGCCTGCTTTTATTGTAAAGGCGCCGGGGACAACTGCCTATGCGGCGAAATTCAGGCAAATGTTGAAATTACTCGACTTTTCCGTCGGCTTGGCCGGTCGCTTCGATTCGGGCCGCTTCCTTGTAATGGCTCGGTTGAATACCGTTCGCTTTTTTGAACAGTTGGCTAAAATAACGCGCATCGGTATACCCGACTTTGAGCGCGACTTCGTACGTTTTGAGGTTCGTGCCGCTCAGCAGCTTTTTGGCTTGTTCGATACGAACGCCTTTGAGAAACTCCGTAAAGTTTTCGCCCGTCGATTCTTTGAACAGAGTGCAGAAGTAGTTTTTGTTCAGAAAAAACTGCCGGGAGATCTGATCGAGCGTGACCGTGTCGTGATGTTCGACCGCGTACGCTTTGATCGCTTCGATCAGGTGCTTGCCCGATTTGGACCGGTTTTGCGCCGACATGCCTGCCGCGTAATCGTCCGTGATCTGCCTGAATCCGGATTTGATCTGTTCGATATCCATCTTCTGGACGCCCCGCTTGATTTCCGCCAACCGCATCGAAGCCTGCTCTTCCCGGACCGAAGCTTCGAACTTGTACAGCATTTGTTCCAGTTCGGCATGGATTTTACGGGAGCTGGTCCGGTTCAATCGTTCCCGGCTCAATTCGCGTTCCAGCTTGGCCATAAAATGCATGCCGCTCTGCTGCGCCCCGGTATCGAGAAAAAAGCGCAGCAGCACGTGCACTTCGCCCCACTCGTCCCGTTCGTTGCCGGCCGAGTCGGGCTTTTTGGCCAGATAGAACGCGACGTTGTCCGTTTCGGACAGCTTCAGTTCCTCGATCGCCCGCAGCGCTTCCATATGGGCCGATCTCGCGGCGCCGATCCGGGTCTTGCAGCTGCTGATGCCGATCTTGATCTCCATTCGCATACATAAAGCCAACGTTTTCTGGAT
Source organism: Saccharibacillus brassicae (assembly GCF_006542275.1). NCBI lineage: Bacteria > Bacillati > Bacillota > Bacilli > Caryophanales > Paenibacillaceae > Saccharibacillus > Saccharibacillus brassicae. Next base: position 4,872,648 of record NZ_CP041217.1, on the reverse strand, counting down.
ATGGCTGCCGATGTATTCCAGCGAGTATCCCTGAGCGCGATCTTCGGGGAAAAACAGGACGAATTCGTTCACGCCGTTCAGGTTGCGAAACACGTCGATCCCGCCGCAGTAAACGGCAAGATTTTCTTGGATCACGTTGCGCGAAGCGAAATGGACCGCCGATGTGTCGCCTTCGTAACGGCTCGTCATGCTGGAGCCAAGGTCGATCAGCTTGACAACGACGATACGAAAAGGCTGCTCGGGCAGCGAAATTTGCAGCTGCTCCGATTCGACGATGATTTCGTTCTCGTCGCGGTCCTGCGATTCCAGCAAAAAGCTGACCCATTCGTCCTGCATCAACTGAAGTCCTTGGTGCAGCGTCGCCCGCTGGCGCCGGACCTCGCTCTGATCCCGGGATTCCTGGATGATGTCGTTCTCGACCCGGCCCAGCAGGCTCAGCAGTTCCGCTTCGTTGACCGGTTTGAGCAAATAATCGACCGCCTGCAGCAGAAAAGCGCTGCGGGAATACTCGTAATCGCCGTACCCGCTCAGGACGATCATTTTCGCCTTGAACGAAGAGTCCTGCATCCATTTCAGCAGTTCGAGCCCGTCCATCCCGGGCATGCGGATATCGGTGACAACCACGTCGGGACGCTGCTCCTCGATCAGCCGGCAAGCTTCGCTTCCGCTGTACGCATGTCCGACGATTTCCCAGCCGTAGCGTTCCCATTGGATGACCTGCTCCAATTGGCGATGTACCATGATTTCGTCGTCGACGATTAGAATTTTCATGCCGAATGAACCTCCTTCAATGGTAAATGCAACACGATCAACGTCCCCTGCCCCGGCCTGCTCAACATCTTGATTCCGTAGTCTTCGCCGCAGATCAGCTTGATCCGCTTCTGGATATTGGGCATCCCGATCGAGGCGGACGGCGAACCCGGGAACACGTCCGGGTCGTCCAGCGCCGTGCGCAGCCGTTCAAGTTCGGATGCCGGCATGCCGACTCCGTTGTCCGCCAGCCGCACAATCAGCCGCTCGCCCGGAACATCGACGCACACGCTGATCCGCATTTTTTTCTGACCCTGCATCAAAGGAATCAAGCCGTGCTCCACCGCGTTCTCGACGATCGGCTGCAGCATCAGCTTGGGCATCTTGAGCTCGCGTACTTCGGGACTTGCGGATATGCGAATATGAATGCCTTCCGGCAGACGTTTGTTAATGATGAGCAAATAATTGCGTACATGGGAAATTTCGTCTTTGACCTGGACCCATTCTTTGCGGATCTCCATGTTATACCGATACATATGGCTCAGGGCCAAACAAATCGAACGCATCTCCGGCACCCGGTTCACGGAAGCGATATTCGAGATCAACTGAAGGGTATTGAACAGAAAATGCGGCGAGATTTGCGATTGCAGCGCTTTGATCTGCGCTTCCTGCGTTTGCAGGCGCAAATTCAGCTCGTGATCGATATGCCATTGAATGCGGTGGGCCATTTCGTTGAACCGCATGCCCAAAAACGCGATTTCGTCGGACGTCGTGATCTCGACCCGGGCTTCGTAATTGCCGTCGCGGAGCGCCCGCATTTTGGCATGCAGCTTGAGCACCGGAAGCGTGAGATTGTAGCTGAGCCCGAACGAAAGCAGGGCGCTGATCAGCAGGGAAAAGATGATGATGCCCACGGCGAAATCGCGATAGAAAATCAGCTGCGAAGAAACGCGGAATTCGTAGATCAACGTTTCCCCGCCGCCGTCCAGCCGTGTCTGCACGATCTGGGTGCGGCGATCGCGGTCTTTTTCGTACATGCGGCCGATCAGCGCATGGTCGGAATGGTAGATGATCCGGTTATCGCGGTTCACCATGACGATTCTGCCCTGCTCGAACGTGTTGTACCGCTCCAGCAAAGACTCGAACGACTGCTGCCGCAAGTCGATGACGAGCACCGCAAAAGGCGTACCGAGCATTTTGAGCGGATACAGGTAGCGCACCACAGGTTCGTCGTACAAGCTGCGGTCGTCTATGGCAAAAGCGGGATTTTCGTAAGGAAATGTGAAGTCCCGGAGCACCGACTTCGTATACGTCCGGTTCAGGCTCAAATAATAGTTCGGAGAAAATACCGAATACGGATTACCTTCCAAATCGATAACGTACATCCCTTTGACGTCACTGGATTCGAAACGGCCGTACGTGTTCAAAAAGAACTGCTTCATGCGCTGGCGCGTTTGGTAATCCGCGATTTTGCCGCTGCGTTCGTTCACGTTGCGAAATAAATTTCTCAGCAGCTCGTAATCGTAATAGATCGGATACGCCGACTCGCCGAGATCATCCAGGTACTGCCGGATTTGAAACTTGAGATCCTGTTCGATACGCGTCTGCGCGATCGTGTAATCCTGCCGGGTGCTCTGGGAGACTTGATACAAAATAATCGAAGACGTCAAAACCAACGGGAACAGCGTCGTGAGCAGCATCGCGGTTACGATCTTGGTACGTATTTTTTTGAATTTCACTTCGATCCCCCCAACCCGTGCACGTATGGCGAGCAAAAACCGAACAGCAAATGGATGCGCCTATTTCAGGACGCATCCATTTCTTCGGTTCGAATGAACCGCCCGATAAGAGCTGCCGGGCGACCTGGCGCGAATCGCCGGAGGAAAGTCTTACTGCGGCGGCGCTTGCGGTTCCGGCGTGTCGATGACCGGAGCCGCGATCTGAATCCGATCGATATTCGGGGCGAACCCGTACGTACGCTGCGCCGGGTCCTGCAGGGTCGGATTGGAGAAGGTGATCGAATTCGATCCTTCACGAAGCTCGACTTCGAATACGATCGTGCGGAATTGGCTCCAGTCGATCGTATTGTAGAAGTAGCGCGTCTGCGCCGCGCTTCCGTTCACTTCAATGTCCGCCCGCCGGTCTACGAATCCCGCATTGTACACATGCTGGCGGTCCGATCGGCGTTCGCCGTTGCCGAAAGATACGACCATTCGGTAACGACCGGCCTGCGGCACGGCCACTTCGTTGAACGTCAACGTATTGCCGGAGCCGTTCCCGATCCAGCCCACATATTGGCCGCCGGATGCCGCCGGGCCGTTTTCGACTTTGGCGGTTCCGCTCAGCCGGTTAAGCGGGCTTTCCGCTTCATACGTATCTGTCCGCCGATCGCTTTCCGCGATTTCCAGCGAATCGAGCAGAACGGCTTCCGCAAGTTCCGCCTGCTGCGGATTCGCGAATTGAACACGGTTGATGCCGTTCATCAGGAACACGGTCGTGGAAACGCTGCCCCACTCTTCCGCCGCGGGCAGCGGCACGTCCGTCACGTAACGACCGTCCACCTGCAGCGCCAGCGACGAAGATTCGGCTGCGCCGCCCGCAAGGGCGTACCGAAGATTCAGCTTGTAATAGCCGTCTGCCGGGACATCCACGACGAACTCGGTCAGCCCGGAAGCCGGACCGTCGTACCCGATTGCGTAGCCGGTACCCGTGTATCCGGCTTGTCCGTCGCCGTATTCGACCGAGACATTGCCGTCGATCTTGGCGTATTCGGCTTCGTAGCGATTGCCTGCCGCAAGCGGCGACGTATCCGTGTCCGGCGTAATGACCATTTGGTACGCGGACAAATCGACCAGATTGTTCAGCGGCACTTGAATCTGCCCGTTCGTCACATCGTAATCGCCTTCGTGAACGACGTATGGTGCTCCGCTTGCGCGGTGGGTACCGCTATCGTCCGTGCCCCAGACCGAGACGTGCACGCGGTCCCCGAAATAGTCGGCTTCGTCGAAGCCCTTCACCTCGACGCTCGTCGCGTACGTTTTGGCCGGCCAGGAACCTCCGAACAAAATGCGCGCCTGCTGTTTGTTCTCGTCCAGCGAAGCCAGTCCTTGCAAAGGTCCCGTCAGCGACGGCGGAGTCACCTTGACGGTGTGCCCGGTCAATTCGCCGTACCATTTGTACAGCCACCAGCCGCCGGTCGCTTGATTATTAGTCGTAATAAGATCGTTTAAAGTTCCCGCCGCGGTCCAGTAAGCGAGCATGCCGTCCACTTTGCTGTTTTCCAGACGGGTCATCCATTGGATCAGTTGGCCCGGATTGCCCAGATCGGCGCCGGCCCATTCGGGTCTGCCGTATTCGTTGATCGAGATCGGGCGCTCCGCGATGCCGAGGTCGCGTTCGACTTTGCGGTAATGATCGTAATGCTTGTACCAATCCGTGAAGAAATCGTTGCCCAGTTCATGCCACGTCATCACGTCGGGCAGCACGTTGTTCGCTTGGGCGTATTTGAAAAAGTCTTCGTGCAGCCGCTCGCTGTAAAAAGACAGGTTGGGTCCTGCAATCTTGGCGTTCGGGTCGATCTTTTTCATATGCTGGTATACCGTTTTCCAATCTTCGAAAAAGCGCTGCCGCGTCTCGGCACGGCCGGCATCGTCGTACTTTGCAGGATCGTTGTGTACGACCATGCCTCCGTACCAGTTGCCGTCCGGCTCGTTGAACGGCACGTACACGAACGCGGAACGATTGGGGTCCTGCATCACTTTGGCCATCATGACGTCGATCTTTTGCAAATAATCGGCGATGCCCAAATTTTCGTACGGCCAGTTTACGTACACGTCCTGCATATAGATTTGAACTTCGCGCCCTCCCGCCGCCACGAATTCCGGAGCGACTTTGAGCGCGTCGCCGTTCGGATGCTGCAGGCCGTCAGGCGCTTTTTGCGCGATCGCCTGCGGTCTCAGCGGGGCCAGCACGTTGGACGTCGGAAGACCTTCGCTGCCGAGGCCGTACAGAAAGCCCGACGCGCCGTAACGAAGATCGCCCGTATTTTGAGACAAATCGACGACCAGCGGATTTGCCGGGACCGTTTGCGCGTGGATCGAAGATCCCGGAAACGCCGATACGGCCAGAACCGAGACCGCAACCATGCCCGACAACCATCCTTTTTTCATTTTTCCCATCCTGCAACTCCCCTTTTCGTCAAATAAGAAAGCGATTACATTTGGAACGTTATTAACTTAACAGTTCTAACGGCCAACCTGTGTCAGACAATAATCAGAACGGAGTGGGACAATATTCAGATGTTGCCCGCCCTACGCAAAAAAGCGATCCGCGTCCGCTGCAGGACTGACCGAATCGCTTGTTGCATACGCGTCGTACGGAGAAGCTTTGGAGCGTTACAGCGCTTTGTCGTCCACGCCGTTCAGCCAGTCTTCGATCGTGCCGATGACGGACGAGACGCAGCCGTCTTCGAACGGCGAGATCAGGCCGGCTTCGCGCACGAGACCGGTGAACGACTGCGTGCCGCCGAGACCGCACAGATGCACGTAATCTTTCCACGCAGCGGCGAAATCTTCTCTGGAGCGTTTCCAGAACTGGAACGCGCAGATTTGCGCCAGCGTGTAGTCGATGTAATAGAACGGCGCGCCGAAAATATGGCCCTGCTTCTGCCAGAAGCCGCCGCGTTCCAGATAATCGTTGCCTTCGTAGTTCAGGTGCGGCAAATATTTTTTCTCGATGTCTCTCCAGGCGGCTTTGCGCTCATCCGGCGTCGCGTCCGGATTGGCGTAGACGAAATGCTGGAATTCGTCGACCGATACGCCGTACGGGATAAACAGCAGGCCGGAAGCGAGATGATCGAAGCGGTATTTTTCCGTATCGCCTTCGAAGAACTTCTCCATCCATGGCCAGGTGAAGAACTCCATGCTCATGGAATGGATCTCGGCGGATTCGTACGTCGGCCAGAGATATTCCGGCACTTCGTGTCCGCGGCTGGAATACACCTGGAACGCGTGGCCGGCTTCGTGCGTCAGCACGTCGATATCGCCGGACGTTCCGTTGAAGTTCGAGAAGATGAACGGCGCTTTGTAGTCCGGCAGATACGTGCAGTAACCGCCGCCCGCTTTGCCTTTTTTGCTGACGAGGTCCATCAATTCGTTCTCCTGCATGAATGCGAAAAATTCGTTCGTCTCCGGCGACAGCTCTTTGTACATGTCTTCGCCGTTCTTCACGATCCATTCCGGGTCGCCTTTGGGCGTCGGGTTGCCGCTCTTGAAGCTGAAGCCGTTATCGTAATAACGCAGCGTATCGACGTCGATCCGCGCTTCCTGGCGCTTGCGCAGGCGCGTCGCGGCCGGCACGATTTCTTCCAGCACCTGCTTGCGGAAATTCGCGACCATGTCGGCGTTGTAATCGGTGCGCATCATCCGGTCGTAACCCATCTCGACGAAGCTCGGGTAGCCGAGTTTGTGCGCCATTTTGGTACGCACCTTGACCAGCTCGTCGTACAGGCGGTCAAGTTCCGGTTCTTGTTCGTTCAGAAAACCGAATCTGGCTTCCGACGCTTTCTTGCGCATATCGCGGTCGGTCGACAGCTCGAACGGCAGCAGCTGCGGCAGCGTGCGCTCTTCGCCTTCGAACGGAATTTTCGCGGACGCGATCAGTTGGTCGTATTCGGTGGACAGCTTGTTCTCCAGTTGGAGATCTTCGATGATGTCCGGGCTGAACGTGCGGATCGCGCTCTCGGCCAGAGCAAACAGCTGCTTGCCCCATTTGGCTTCCAGTTCGCCGCGGAATTTCGACGTGGTCAGCGCGCGGTAGTAGTCGGAGATGTACTCCTGCACGACCGGGCCCACTTCGTCCATAAATTCCTGCTCGGCTTTGTAGAATTCGTCGGTCGTATCGATCGAATGACGGATGCTGACGAGCTGGTGCTGCGTGTCGAAGCTGTTGCGCAGCGCGTTGATCTCGTGCATGACAGACTCCTGCTCGCCGATCGTGGCGGCGGCTTCAAAACGGGTGATACATTCCTTGAAATTAATCTTCAACTGGTCAATATTGGGTCGTACGTATTCGAACTGCTGAAAAGTCGTCAATGCTTTTCCTCCTCTGATGTGGCAGACTCTTTCCCCAGTATACGGAATTCGCCGCTTGATCGCCAGATTAAACGTAAAATATTCCGCTTTTTGCGGCAGGTTAGTTGACATAACGAAGTTGTGGTCCAGTCGCACATGGAAAATCCCGCGTGCGGAAGCACGCGAGACTTTTATGAGATGAGACTTTATGAGATGAGACTTTATTAAGATCCTTTTTTAAAAAGAAACGTTCTGGAAAAAGATACGCCGCGGCTCCGACTGGATTCGCTGCGATTTCGCCCCCTTCTTTGTTTAAGACGGGGACATGAAAACCTTATTCGCGGTCGGCTTTGGCGTCTCCAGTCCCGCCCGGATCGCTTCGAGCAGCAATCCCGTCCGGTCGCAGCGGTACTCCCAGAACATGACGCCGCCGAGCTGCTGCTCCAGCGTATACCGGCATTTCCAGGCGATCGACTCCTCGTCGTCGTACGTAATGAACGTGCCGCCGTCATGCAGCCCGCCGTCGTACAGATAAGGCGCTTTGGCTTCGTCGTCCCAATACCGTACGAAGCCGTTACGGTCGATATAGGCTTCGTGCAGATCGGTAAATTCCGGTCCGTAGCCGCCGCTTGTCGCCGCCATCTGGTGCAGACCGTTGTTGACATTTGGCACGCCTTTCCACATTCGGGAATAGAAAGCGGCTCCGATTACGATCTTGTGTCTGGGCACGCCCGCTTTCAGGAACAAATTGACCGAAGCTTCCGTGCTGATCCGAAACAGATCGCCGGTCGGCGTATACAGATTGGTATGATGGCCCGTCAGAATCTGAAAACCGCCACGCATATCGTACGTCATCAGCTGTACGTAATCAAGGTAGAGCTGGACTTCGTCCATCTGCGTTCCGTCGATATAATATTGATCCGCTCCGGCGGCAATCGTGAGCAGATAATGCCGTTCGTCCGCGGCGCCGCGTTCATCCAGCGCTTCGCGAATCGTGCGCAGCAGCAGGGTAAAGTTGCCCCGGTCGTCCGGGCTTGCGGCAATGCCGGCTTCGGCGTAGCACGGATATTCCCAGTCGAGGTCGATCCCGTCCAGGCCGTATTGAGCGATGACGTCAAGCGACGACTGCGCCATAGAACGGCGTCCGTGCTCCGTCGACGCCGCTTCGGAAAATCCGCCCGCGCTCCAGCCTCCGACCGACAGCAGGATCGAGACGTCGGGATGTTCTTGTTTGATTCGGTTCAGTTCGTGCATGTTGCGCAAATGTTCCGTAACGATCACATCATCCTGCACATGGCCGAACGCGATATTGATATGTGTCAGCTTGAGCAGGTCTTCCGTTTTGAGGTCCGGCAGATCGGCATGGCCGACATAGCCGACTACGCGCGGAGCGAAACCGGCGGCAGGCGTCGAATCGGCAGCAAAAATTTCGGATCGGTCGTGAGAATCGCGGTTCATGTCGGTTCCTCTTTTCTCGTAAAATAGGGACGGCTGACGGTCAGATCAGTTCAGGGTCAGTTCGGGTCAGTCCAGGTCAGATCAGGTCGGGCCGGTTCAGGTGTATCCGTCCGGATCAGCCGCGCACGGTGCGCAGAATTTGCAGCGCTTCGGCGCAGCTGCCCGGCTTGTAGCCGGACTCCGCGTAGCGGACGTTCAGATCGGCGTCGAGCACGAACAGATGCGGGTATTCCGCGCCGGGCGGCGGGCAGTTCGCGTTCATCGCCGCGAACGCTTCGCCGGAATGGTCGTAGGCGAAGACCGCGCCGGACGGCAGCGTCTTCGGCACGAACGGCCGCACGGCGGCGGGCACTTGGGCGGCTCCGGCAGGCCGGTCGGCCGCAGCGCCGCCGGCTTCGGGCGCTACCGCAGCGCCGGCTTCGCTTGCGGCGAGGCCGGCGTGGACGATAAAGAGCAGCGGCACCTCGGCGGCTTCGAGCGTCTCCTTAAGCTCGCCGGCTTCGCGCAGCAGATGCCGCGTCGGTTCCAGCCGGTAATCGATCCAGGCGACGAGCGCGCCCTTGCCGCCGGACAGTTCGGCGAGCGTCCGCGCTTCGCCGCTTGGCAGCGTCAGGCGGGAATGACCTTCCGCGGCGGCCAGCACCGGAACCGATTGTTCCGGTTCGCGGAAAACGGGTTCAAGCTCCGTTTCGCGGCCCGGTTCGATCACGAAATGGAACAGGCGGCCCAGCACGCGGCCGTTTTGCAGCCGGATGCCGGTAGTCATCCGGTAATCGCCGGCTTCCAGTTCGAACGGAATGTCGTAGACGTCCTGACGTCGAAACGGATAATTCAGCGTCGTATAGAAGCCGCGTTCCAGCCGCGCAAGCGTAAAGTTCTCGCGGTAGGACGCTTCGACGGCCGGCGCGGAAATTTCACGCGGCGCGGCAGCCGGTTCGGGCCGCCGCAGGCGCAGCGTGCCGTAGGCCGCGCGGCCTTGCGCCGCTTCGGCGGCTTCCGCGGTTTCCGCGGCGCGGATTCCGGTTCCGCGCTCGGCCCCGGTTCCGCGCTCGGCCCCGGTTCCGCGCTCGGCATCGGGGTCGGCGTCGATTCCGGCTCCGGCTTCGATCGGGCGTTCGAGATCGATCCAGCCCGAGCCTTCGCCGGCGTCGACCCACGCCTGCGGGTGCTGCGCCGCCGGATGCAGGCGCGCCGCAATGCCGAAGCTGCGGCAGAGAGCGACGAGCATGATCTCGACCGATTCGCGGTCGCCGGCCCGCAGCGCGAACGTCCCGGCCGGAGACGCTTTGCCCGGCACGGGTGTCCGGCGCGGCAGGACGCTCCAGTCCGCGGCGACTTTTCTCGCCAGCCGCTGCGGATCGGCCCGGTAAGCTTCGGCGTCTTCGGCCGTGAACGCGCCGCGCAGCTGCGCGCGGTACGGCGCGAGCTTCTCCCAGCGTACGCGCGGACAGAGCACGTACGGAATGAAATGCTCATCGGCAGGATCGGGTTCGGCGCTTTCATCCGTGCCGGTCTTCCATTCGGATTCCGCTCCGGCTTCCCATCCGATAGGCATGCCGGTTTCCCGACCGGCTTCAAGCCCACCGCGCAGATGATCGTCCAGCGTCGCCCGATCGGTATCGATCAGGTCTTTGGACGTCAGGCTCTCCAGCAGCCGCAGCGGCCACTCGCCGCGCTGCGGCGTGTGCTGTTGCAGAAACGCCGCGATCTCCCCGGCATTGCCCCGGGCATCGCCCAGCACCTTGAAGACGCGCGCCGCGTCCAATCCAAGCGAATCGGCCAGAGCCGCCGCTTCCGCCTCGCCGGCAAAGCCCGCTTCGAAAGCGGCGCGAATCCGCTCGCCTTCGGCGATGCGGCTCCGGTGCCGGGCGAGCCGCTCTTCCGGCAGCGGCTCCTCGGCCGCGCCGGCAAGTTCCGGCGGCGGCGTCAGTTCAAAATCGACGCGGCCCGAAGGCTGGCCGCTATGCGCAAGCACGAGTTCCACCGTCTCCGCGGCAGACGAATCTTCCGACTGCCCGGCGCCGTGATTCGGCGCAACCGCCCGGCTTCCGTATACGGTACACTCGCTCCACAGTCCGCCCTGCGAGGCGCGCACGACCAGATCGCCGTAGCCGGTCACGAACCGCAGCCGGCCGTCCATGCCGGCCACCATCGAAGACAACGGATGCAGCTCCGCATAATTGTAGAGCTGGAACTGCACGTCCGCGCCTGCCGCCGGGCGGCCGTCCGCGTCTGTCACGCGAACTTCAAGCGTCCGCACCGGCGCGTAATTCGCCAGCAGATTGATCTCCGTATGCACGCCGTCGCCATGCGTCACCGGTTCCGGCCCGGCGTAGCCGGCCGGCACCCGCGTGTGCACCAGCATGGCGCGGCGCGCCGGGCCGTCGAACCAGCCCCGGTCAAGGGCCGGCTCCGGCTCGCAGGCGCCGATAAAATGCCACGCCCCGTCCGCCCACGCTTCGACCCAGGCGTGGTTGTCGTCCACATGCGCCCAGCGCGGCGTGTAACATTGGCGCGCCGGAATGCCGATGCTGCGCAGCGCGGCCGTCGCAAGCGTCGATTCTTCGCCGCAGCGTCCCTTGGCGCTGCGAATCATGCCAAGCGGCGAGATCGTCCGGGCGTCGCTGCCGGTATAGGTCGCTTTTTCGTAACACCAGTAATTGGTCTCCAGCACGGCGTCGGACATCGACAACCCCCGTACCCGATCCCGCAGCTCTCCGGCGATCTCGTCCCGATAATCTTCGATACGTTCATTGTTGATCCGGGGCGGCAGCACGTAATGCAGAAACAGCTCATCCGGCACCGAAGCTCCCCAAGGCATCTCTTCGCGCATCCGCAGCGCCTGCCGCACATGGGTCAGGAACAGTTCGCCGTCGTAATCCGCCAGATCGTTGATCGGCATATGCGCGTACAGGAATTCGAGCGCCAACCGTTCTTCTTCGCTCAGCGGCCCGGCGAATACGCCAAAGCATTCTTTTTCCCGCGCGGCCGCAAGCTTTCTCTGCTGTTCGAACGCGGCCGAGATGTCCTGCATGCGCGGCGCGTCCAACGAGAACGGATAGGACGGCTTTGCCGATTGCATCATCAAGCCGTTCGCCTGTTGTTCCTGTTCTTGTCCGGGTTCATGTTCTTGTCCGGGTTCCCGTTCAGCCTTGCTCTCGTCCGTTCGCATGTCCGCTCACTCCTTCCACAGTTTGCCGTCTTCGCGTATCCAGTACGCCCCGCTGTCGTCCGCCGACGGCAGACGCATACGGAACGAATGCGTCGTCGTCTCGATCGACAGTCCCGCTCCGTCCAGAGCCGACAGTTCCCCGTCTGCATCGCCGTCTTCCAGCAGCAGAGCCAGCTCGGACGCGAAACTTCCCGACCGCTCGTACAGATTGCGCTGGCGGTAATACAATCGTCTCAGCTTCCACTTGACCGTCTCGTCCGCCGGCAGCTCGAACGGTTCAGGTTCCGCCTCGCCTTTTCCGGCAAAGCGTACAAATCCCCACATTTCCGGGTAGTGCATATTGACGACGCCCTGCGGCGACCAGACCCAGTTGTCTTCCGGATAAGGACGATCGTTATCCGGGTTAATCCGCTTGCGGTATTCGCCGCTGTCTTTGTCCACCTGCCACTGCACGCGGGAAAAATTGACGCGCCAGTACTGCCCGGCTTCCGGCGGCTTCTGCCCTTCGGCACATTCGCGCAAAATGCTCCACGGCATCGCGACTTCCACGCTCCAGCTCCGGTTGTCCGCGGCCGGATCGTTCAGCGTACCGTCGATATGTACCGCCGTCCGCAGGCCGCGGATGTCCCAGCCGTTAACCGGAGGCCCGCCGTCCCGGTAAGGGGTGACCAGCATGAGATCCCAGACCGTGTTCAGCGCGTTGATCTCGAATTCGTAATACTGGTGGCTGTCTCCGTCGGGATCGATAAAAATTTCAAAATCGTTATCGTAAAAAATGACCGATTCGCGCTCGGTGAGCGTCGCCCAGATCTCGTCTTCTTCCAGCTGCGCCCCGATATAGAAATATTCGTCGTCCCACAGCATCTTCGCCCGCGTCAATTTGCCCGGCCGGGGCTTGGCATCGCCTTCGATATCGACAAAGCTGTCCGTCCACGGCGCATTCGCCCAGAACGGCTTGTCGAGCCGCCCGTCCAATTCAAGCTTGCCCGGGGCCCGCCCGCACACGTACGAACGCGGCGCAAACGGGATCGCCGGTTCCGGCATTCCGCCAAGATTCATCTTTTTTCCTCCTCCGATTCCGTTCCGTTCCTGCCTGCGCAAAAAGCGGCGGTGCTCCCGCTTCCGGTGCCGCCCGCCGCTGTGCGATTGTCAAAGCCTGCGCGCTTCCTCGCTCACGCCTCGCTTAACCGGATGACGAGCGCGATCGGCGTCTCGCCTCCGCGGACCGATTCCGGCAGCTCCACGACGATCCCATCGTTCGTCTGCCGCAGCGTAAGTTCCTCTTCGCTTCCCAGCAGTTCGGCCCCCCGGAACTCGCCGACTGCCGGAATCTCCAGTTCGCTTTCCACCGTGTCTCCTTCGGCATAGAGCCGGATCGCGTACACGTCGCTTCCTTTGCGCGTAAACCGGATCTTCTTGTCCGCCGACGCGTAAGTTTCGCACACCCGCGTGCCGTAGATGCCCTCGCCGTTGACCGCAAGCCAGGCGCCGAGCCCTTTCATGCCTTGGATCGCCGCGGCCGGCAGTCGGCCGTCCGGCTGCGGGCCGACGTTGAGCGCCAGATTGCCGCCTTTGGCCACGATCTCGACGAGCAGGTGCACGAGCTCGCGCACGCTTTTGTACCGGTCTTCATAATTGAAGGAAAAAGAAGTGCCCATCGTGATACAGCTCTCCCACGGCACGTTTAGCGGCCGTTCCGGCAGCGTCTGTTCCGGCGTGATCAGGTTCTCGTACGGCCCGCCCACGGTCCGGTCGGCGCTCAGCAGCCACGGCTGGTGTTCCCGGCGAATCTCGTCGACCAGTTCGCCGAGCCGGATATCCTGTCCGCTGCCCGCGTTCACCCAACCGGCGTCGAGCCACAGCATGTCGATCCGGCCGTACCGGGTCATCAGTTCGGTAATCTGCTCGTGCGTGAACTTAACGAACTTTTCCCACAGCCACGGATACGCCGCAGGATCGTACGACGGGCCGCGCCACATTTTCTCGCCCCGCTCCATGCCCGGCGCCCAGTAATCCGGCGTATGCCAGTCCGCTTTGGAGAAATAGGCCGAGATCGCAAGTCCCCGCGAGCGGAAAGCGTCGAACAGGTTCTTGCAGATGTCCGCGTACTTGTGCCGATGGAACGGCGTATCCGGTCCGGTAATGCGGTAATCGGTCGTATGCGTGTCCCACATGCAGAAGCCGTCGTGATGTTTGGTCGTGAAGGTCAAATATTTGAATCCGCCTTCCGCGGCCAGATCGGCCCACAGCTCCGGCTGGAACCGGATCGGATTGAACGTTCGGTTCAGGTCGAAATATTCCCGCTTCAATTCTTCGCCTTCGACGCCCCAGTCGATGCAGTCTCTCGCCCAGTCCGCGTCTCCGTCGCTCAGCGCCCAGGACTCTACCACGCCGAGCTGCGAATACGGTCCCCAGTGCATCATCAAGCCGAGCTTCTGGTCTTTGAACCATTCGAGGCGTTCGAGCAGCAGCGGATCTTCCGGCTTCACCCATTCGTCTTCGCTGCTGTAATTGTGCACGCCTTCATGCACGACCGGTTCCGGTTCCCGTGCTTCTTCCGCGATTTTCGCTTCCGTCATCTGCTCCTCCTTCTCGAATCTCCTGTCCACGGCCTTCGCGGCAGGCGTTCGATCTGTCGTTGTCGATCGGGTTATTGCCGCTTGTTCCCCAATAAGGGGCGGGGAACGAAGGGCCCGAGCCGCTTCGTTCTCCGCCCCGCCGTTTAGGATCGAGGCGAGACGCCGTCTATCCGCTTACTGCGCGTTCTCGCTGTTCCATTGGTCGTACGCTTCCTGGTAAATTTCCACGATGCGGTCGCTGCCCATCTTTTTGAGCTGCGCCACGTAGCTGTCCCAGTTGCTCATCGGTTCCTGTCCGGTTACGAATTTCGCTTCCATCTGCTCCACATACGTATTCATGTCGGACAGCAGCGCGGACACTTCCGTCTGCGCGTCGTTCGTCAGATACACGTTCGGGAACGGAATTTTGGCGATCGGCACCAGCTTCTCTTCGTTTTGCTTCACGACCCAGTCTTCGACTTCGCTGCGCAGGCCGTTCGTCAGTTCGGGAATGTTGACGCCCGGCGTCACGATGCCGTAGTTCGGCGTCAGCGTCGCGCGGTATTCTTCGCGGTCGCCGCCGCCCGGCACGTCGAGGAATTTCTTCTCGTGCGTCGCTTCGTCGACGTAGTCCCACATTTTGCCGCGCGGTCCTTGCGTCCACAGCGTCGCGCCGTCATAGCCGTATTGGTAATCGATCCAGCGCATGCTCGCTTCCGGATTCGGATTGGTGACCGTAATGGCGAAGTTGCCGTTGGACGACATGCCCGGATGTTTGCCGTAGACCGGCGTACCGGCGATTTCGCTCGCTACCGGCGTCATCATCGGGTCCTGCATCGTTTCTTCGGTTCCGCCGAGCGTGAAGTACGGGTAGTAATCGCTGAACAGCGCCAGCTGGTTTTTCGCGCCTTTGGCTTTTTTCTGTTCGTCCGTTTGCGAGAACGTCTCGTGGTCCAGCAGATCTTCGTTCCACAGCTTGTTCAGGAAGGTCAGATAGCCTTTATAGCCTTCTTCCTGCGGCGTGTAATGCACTTTGCCGTCTTTGTCCGCGTAATACACTTCGTTGTACATGCCCCAGAAGCCGAGGAAGTACATGCGCAGATCGTCCAGCTTGACCGAAGTCAGCGGAATTTCGTCGGCTTTGCCGTTTCCGTTCGGATCTTCCGTTTTGACTTTTTTCAGGTAAGCGTACAGTTCGTCGGTCGTTTTCGGTTCTTCGACGCCCAGCTTTTCCAGGAATTCGCCGTTGTACCACATCGGGCCGCGGTACCAGACCGCTGTCGTATCGATAAACGGCAGCGCGTAGATATGGCCGTCCGTCGTCGTGATCGATTTGCGCACGTTCGGGTTTTCGTCGAGGATTTTTTTGAGATTGGGCGCGTAATTGTCGATCAAATCTTCCAGCGGCACAAGCTGCCCCTGCGTGCCGTAGCTGACCTGCTCAGCCGGCGTGATGTCGGCGGCGTACAGCATGTCGGGCAGATCGCCGCTTGCGAACACGAGATTTTTCTTCGTCGGGAAGCTGTCGATCGGCGCCGTCTGGAACTCGACTTTGATGTTGGACAGTTTCTCCATCTCCTGGATGACCGGCATCGTGTCCCACGGCGCCATATCGGCGCTCGGCGAGAACACGCTCAGCGTAATCGGTTCTTCCACGATCGGGAACCCGTCCTTGCTTACGCTTCCGCCGGTCTCCGACGCCGTTTCCGTCGTTCCGCCGGATTGGCAGGCGGATGCCAGCATCGAGAACAACAATACCCCGGACAGCGCGGCTGCCCCTTTTCTACGACCCGTTTTCATACAAAATCCTCCCCTTTTCTCTGAATGGCCCTACTGTACGGTGTCCCGTACTCTATGGCAAGATCAGCCCTTGACGGAACCGATCATGACACCTTGCACAAAATAGCGCTGCAGGAACGGATAGACGGCAATGATCGGCAGCGTCGCGACGATGATGACGGCGTATTTGACGAGCGCGGCGACTTCGGCTTTGTTGTTGAGCGAAGTCGCCATCGTGGCGTCGATCGTGCCGGCCTGCGCCGACATCTGCTGCAGGACGAGAATCTGGCGCAGCACCAGCTGCAGCGGATATTTCTCCTGCTGGTTCAGGTAGATCATCGCGGAGAAGTAATTGTTCCAGTGCCCGACGCCGAAAAAGAGAGCCATAACGGCGATGAGCGCGGTCGACAGCGGCAGCACGATCCGGAAATAGAGGCGGAAATTGCTGCATCCGTCGATTTCCGCCGCTTCCTGCAGTTCCCTCGGGATCGAGGACTGGAAAAACGTGCGGCAGACGATCAGATTCCAGACCGAAGTCGCGCCCGGCAGAATCAACGCCCACATGCTGTCGACGAGGCCGAGATTGCGCACGACCAGATAAGTCGGAACGAGGCCGCCGCCGAAAAACATCGTGACGATGAACAGAATCATGAACAGGTTGCGGCCCACAAAATCCCTGCGGCTGAGCGCATAGGCGGCCGGCAGCGTCACGAGCAGATTGACCAGCGTCCCGACGACGGTGTAGATGATCGTGTTCAGGTAGCCGTTCCAGATGCTGGGGTCCTGGAACACCCGCCGGTACCCTTCGAACGTGATGTCTTTCGGCAGCAGCCACATTTCTCCGGCGGCCACGATGGTCGGATTGCTGATCGAAGCGCTAAGAATGTAGATCAGCGGGTAAGCGACGACGATAAGGGCTACCGTCAGCAGCAAATACACGAAGGCGAGAAAAATTTTGTCCTGTTTCGTTTCCTTGATCGAGCTGATCATGCTTCATCCCTCCTGTTCGTTCCTGGCTGTTACCACAAGCTGTTCTCGCTCGTCCGCCGCACGACCTGGTTGACGACGATCAGCAGAATCGCGTTGACGATCGAGTTGAACAAACCGACCGCGGTCGAATAACTGTACTGGGCTTCCAACAGGCCGGTCCGGTATACGGAAGTGGCGATCACGTCGGAAGCTTCCATATTGAGCGGATTTTGCAGCAGCAAAATTTTCTCGTAACCGACCCCGAGCAGTCCGCCCATGTTCAAAATGAGCAGGATCGTGATCGTCGGGATGATCACCGGGAAATTGATATGCCGGATACGCTGCAGCCTCGACGCTCCGTCGAGAATCGCCGCTTCATGCAGCCCCGGATCGACGGCGGTCAGCGCGGCGAGGTAGATGATCGTGCCCCAGCCGGTCGCCTGCCAGACGTCGGACAGGACGTAGATCGTCTTGAACCAGCGCGGATCGGTCAGGAAGCTCGGCGGCGTAACCCCGATCGCTTCGAGCAGATTGACGATCATGCCGCTCGACGGCGTCAGGAACGTGATGATCATGCCGGCCATGACGACCATCGAAATGAAATGCGGCGCGTATGTAACGGTTTGGACCGTTTTTTTGAACGGGCCGGTCTTCAGTTCGTTGAAAGCCAGCGCCAGCAGAATCGGCAGCGGGAATCCGATCAACAGGCCGTACAGGCTGATACTGAACGTGTTCCACATGAGGTCCCAGAAATAGTAGGATTCGAAGAAGCGGGTAAAATGATCGAAGCCTACCCATTTGCTGGCCGACATGCCCAGAGCCGGAATATAGTTTTTGAAAGCGATCTGGATTCCGTACATCGGCACGTAGTTGAAAATAATGACTGTCAGCAGCGCGGGCGCCATGAAGATGTACAGCTGCCAGTTGCGCACGATTTTCTTTAGAAGCTTTTTGCTTTTTCGTTGGGCAGGCGGGTTGAGCACCGCTTTTGCGCTTTCTTGCATCATCGTCTTCACTCCCTCGGTAGTTTGTTCGCGCATCAGGTATAAGTTACTAGTGAGTCATGTTACCTGACAGGCTTTCGGATTGCTCTCACTTCCCTCCCGTGCGCCGAAACGCCTTCGCAACCGACCTTTCGGATCGGAAAACGCAGGCGCCTACTTTTTTGTAAGCATTTCCATTGGCTTGACTCCGGCTTTCGTCGTTTCGGGTTTACAGCGAGTTTACAGAACGGGGAGCCAAGCGTAAATATGTGGTTTTGGTCCTGACTGTAAATTTGACAATCGCAAGTTCGCGAAAATGTGTTAGAATACATTACAGATCCTGAGGTTTTTTCATGAAAAGCACTTCCGATTTTCATTACAATGTGTCTGCTGCGGCCTCTTGCGGAATACGAAAAGTAAAAAACGACACATTCGACAAGCCGCGGATACGCCGTTAAAGCGTTTGCAAAGTGGTCAAAATCCACATATTGCCTGACAATCGGCCGCCCCGTACACTTTGGGTACCCCCTGCACGTTTATCGAGCGATAGCGAAAGGAGCCTACCGGAATGAAAGTCTCAGTCAAACCGAGCTATTTCAAATCCAGACTTTTTCTGAAATACATCTCTTCCTATCTGTTCGTTCTGCTGATTCCGCTCGTCTGCCTGACCTTCGTTCTGTACCATAATACGGCGTCCAATCTTCGCGCGCAGATCGAGCAATCCCATCTCAATCAACTGACGCAGGCCGAGACGATCGTCGACACGCATCTGCAGCAGTTGAACGATATCGCTTCGCGCGCGGCGTACGATCCGAGTCTCAGCCGCTACCGGGTCCATGACGCCTATTACAGCCTTGAAGCGATCGACGCGCTGGGCAATTACAAAGCGGCCAGCCCGATCGTGGACGAGATGTTTCTGTATTTCCGCGGCGATCCGCGTATCTATTCCAGCGTCGGCATGTACGATCTGGACGTGTTCGCGGACAAATACCGGTTCAAGAACTGGACAGCCGACGCGGTCGAGCGCGATCTCAACGAAGTCCGCTATACGACGATGCGTCCGGCGGACCGCGTCGAGCGCGCTTCCGGCTATGCGCAGTCCACGCTCGTCTACCTCGTGCCGATGGTGCCGAACAGCCCGAATCCGCACGGAACGTTAATGTATTTTGTCAAAGAATCCAGTCTCACCGGCCTGATCGATTCGATTCTCGGCGGTTACGAAGGCTCGTCTTACATTTTCGATGCCGAAGGCCGGGTTCTCGCGGTCAAAAGCAATCAGGATGAAGCGCTCGGCGATCAGTCGCTGCAATCGCTCGTCTCGCTGTCCACCGGCACGCACAGCGTGAAGATCGGCGGCGTTCCGCATTCGGTCGTCTCCGTCAAGTCCGAATTGAACGGCTGGGAATACGTCACGCTGATGCCGAGCGCGCAGTTCTTCAGCAGCGTGCTGCATATCCGGGCGTTTATCGTGGCCCTGTTCTCGATCGTCGTCGTTTTCGGGGGCATCGGCGCGCTGCTGCTCGCGCGCCGGCAGTACAGCCCGATTTTCCAACTGTCCGAATTCGCCGAATCGAAGCCGGTCTCGCGGGGTCCCGCGGCCGATCCGGCGCCCGATACGCCGATGGGCGAGCTGGAACGCATCCGCTCGGCGCTTCAGGCTTACAGCGCGCGCGCCGACCTGCAGGAGCCGTATGCGCGCAACCATTTCCTGCTCATGCTGCTGCGCCACGGAGACGATTCGGTTCCTTCGCTCGGGCTGCCGGAATCGTTTGGCCTCCAATTCGACCGCTCGCGCTATTTCGCCATGCTGATCGGCCGCGAACATACCGGCGGCACAGCCGAAGAAGCGCGCGACTGGCAGCTGATGCTCACCCTGCTGTCGGAAGCCGAATACCCGGAACTCGGAGCGCGCCTCTACGGCGTCGAACTGCCGAAGCCGGATCAGATTGCGCTGATCGTCGGCTTCGACCTTATCGAAGACGCGGACGAGACTTCGCAGATCGGCCGGATCGCAAGCGCCGTCTACGATCATCTGCAAGGGATCGGCCGCCTCAATCCGTCGATCGGCATCGGTACCTGCGCGGACGGCCCGGAACGGCTCAGCCAATCGTTTATCGAAGCGTGTTCCGCGTTCGAATCGCGCACCCGCACCGCCGAAGGCAGCCTGGCTTACTTCAGCGATCTGACCGCGGAGAGCGGCGAAGCGTCCTGGGTACCGAAAACGGTTCTGCTCAAACTGGCGCAGAGCCTCAAGCAGGGCAGCGCCGACGTCGCCGCCCGTTCGGTCGCCGAAGCGGCCCAGACGCTGCGCGCGCCGGGATTGTCCGCCAAATACATGCGCTGCATCGGCTTCGATATCCTCAATACCATTCTCAAGACCGCCGACGAAGTCGGCGTGGACAACTTGTCCGGCAGCATTCCGGCAATCGAAGCGTTCTCTTCGCCGGACGAGCTGGAACAAGGCTTCCTGAAGCTCGTGGACAAGCTGTGCGAGCAGGTCGAAGAAAAAGAAGAATGCGAGACCCATACGCTGATGGATACGATCGTTGCTTACATCGACGAGCATTACGCCGACCATTCGCTGAGCCTGGAGACGATCTCGCACAATTACTCGATCTCCATGTCGTACTTCAGCCGTTCGTTCAAAGACAAAGTCGGCACCAACTTCGTCCAATACATTTGGCAAAAGCGCATGGCTGCCGCGATCGTCGAACTGACGACGACCGACGAGCCGCTCAAAGAAATCATCCAGCGGATCGGCTACCAGGACGCGCCCAATTTTATTCGCAAATTCAAAAAAGAAACCGGACACACGCCGGGTCAATACCGCAAGCTGTTCTCCGACGCGGACGGCAGCCTGAAAGAAAAAGCGTAGGCCGGAAGAAGCCGCCTCTTCGGGGCTTCGCTTGTTTCCTCCCCTTCGAATCGGGTAAAATGGGTGAAGAAGACGATCATCCTGGCCGCTCCAACGCGGTTCGAAGCGCTGGAACGTTTCAAGGTTCCGCAAGGAGGAGATTTCGATGAACATCACTACCCGAGCACGCAAGACGCTGATCGCGTTATCCGCCGCAAGCGTTGTCGCGATCGGCTCCGCGGGAGCCGCCGCGCAGCTTCCACTGCCTGCCGCCTCGGCCGAGCAGGCACCGACCGCTTCGGACAGCGCGATGGCGCTGCAGAAGCTGGCTTCGTTCTACAAGCCGGCGCTCCGGGGCGAATTCCCGGGCAGCGCATCCGGCTTCACCGTCGGCAAAACGACGCGCAGCGAAGTCATCGACGCTTTCGGTTCGCCCGACGTGACCCGTACTTCCGTCGCCGGCTTCGACAGCTACACCGCCAATATGGGCAATCCGGGCTACGCCATGTCCTACACGGCGTCCGGCGTACTCAAAGAAATCCGGTATTTCGGCACCAACGTCGAACGCCAGACGAATATCGGCGGCATGACGACGGCCATGGTCAAAAAAACGTGGTACGCGCCGGCTTCGACCGCCACGATCAAAAACGGCACTTCGATCCAGACCAAGCTGACGTACAAACGCGGCGAGTACAAGATCGAATTCATTTTCAACAATTCGCTGGAGCTGTCGCATATTAACCTGCTCAAAGGTTGATCGACGGGAATTCCGGCGAATCGGGAACGTTCGGCTTGTAGCCGATCCCGCTAGACGCGTGAAAAGGCCGCCCTTTTGAGGGCGGCTTTTTTGTGTGCAGGGCTGCCTATGCGGCAGTCCGGGCGCAGCTTGGAAGGTGCGTCTTTTGGTTCGCCGGCCGTAGCAGGCGTACCTGCTGCGCTCGCTTTGCTTATGGTGCCCGCCCTTCCTCCCCCTCACGTCTGCCCTTCCTGCCCTTCCTGTCATGCCCGTCCGGTAACGAATCCTTATCCCGCTATTTGCCGGTATTCCGCCTTTTTTCACATCCAACGAATCGTCCTGTCCTTGTCGGCCGCAATTTGGCGTATTTGAGCCGATTCGGAGCTTATAGCGTGATGACGATTCGTTAACAAAGCGAAAAGCGGACTTGGCCGACAAATAGCGTGACCCGGATTCGTTAGACTTGTCCCGCGCTCCGGCGAAGCAGTATGCGTTAAGACCGCAGCAGCCTATAAAAGAGAGTTGACTTACTTTTACATAGCTATTATTATAAACACACAAGCAGCCGACTACTTTTCCATCTTTGCCATCGGCAGCCAAATTCGCAGAAACGCAGGTGCCTATCATGCAGGATCTGACCACCCTTATCCGAAATCGCCATTCCGCCATCAAATTTATGCCCGATACGCCGATTTCCCGCCAGGAACTTTCCGAGATCTTCGAAGGAGTCAAGCTCGCGCCTTCGGCTTTTAACCTTCAGCATACCCGGTACGCCGCCGTGACCGACGAAGCGACTGTGGAAAACATATATCAGGCTTCCGGCGGCCAATACAAAATCAAGCTCGCCTCGGCCGTCATCGCCGTATTCGGCGACACGCAGGCGCATACCCATGTCGCCGATATGAATGAAGGCTTTCTGGCGCTCGGCATCATCGATCGTTCCGAGTTCGACACGACCGTCCGCGACGTGACCGAGTTCTACGAACGGCGCGGCGAGACTTTCCAACGCGACGAAGCGATCCGCAACGCCAGCTTGTCCGCCATGATGTTCATGCTGATCGCCAAAGACAAAGGCTGGGACACGTGCCCGATGATCGGCTTCGATCCCGATGCCGTACGCGAAGCCGTCGGCGCTCCGGACAATCTGACGCCCGTCATGCTAATCGCGATCGGCCAGGAAGACACTTCGAAACGCCGCCCGCGCGGCTACCGCAAGCCGGTATCGGAGTTCGTGACTTTCGACCGGTTCTGACCGGTTCTGACCGCTTCTGATCCGATCGCCGCGGAATCCGCAAGAGCCAAAAGACCGTCCCGCCAGGAATCGAAGATTCCCGCGGAACGGTCTTTTTTGGGTTCTGCTATTCGGACGTTGCAATCGCCGCTATTTCAACGCCGCTGCTCATATGCCGGCGCTATTCGCACGCCGCAATCGCCGCTATTTCAACGCCGCTGCCCGGCGTGCTCGCCGCGCAGGCTTACAGGTCCGATTCTTCGTCGAACAGTTCGCACAATTCGCTCACGAGCGAGCCGACGTAGTCGACCGCGCTGCGGATCGTGCGGCTATCGGACATGTCGACGCCCGCCATCCGGGCCAGCTCAAGCGGCGTTTTCGAACCGCCGGCTTTGAGCGTGTCCAGCCAGCGGTCGACCGCCGGCTGTCCTTCTTCGCGGATGATCTGCATCATCGCCGTGGACAGCGTCAGCCCCGCCGAATACGTGTACGGATACAGGCCCATATAGTAATGGGGCTGTCTCATCCACGTCAGCTTCGCGTCTTCGGTCAACTCCAGCGTTTCTCCCCAGAACGAAGACAGCACGTCGCCTTTGAGCTCGCTCAGCACTTTGGCCGTGATCGCCTGGTCGTTCATGGCACGGGCATACACCCGGCGCTGGAGCTCGCCTTCCAGCAGATGGGTGACGAAGTTATGGTAATACGTATTGAGCAGCTGCATGATGACCCAGCGGCGCAGCCGCTTGTCTTCCGACTGCGCGCGCAGATGCTCCGCGAGCAGCAGCTCGTTCATCGTCGACGGCGCTTCGATGAAATAGAGCGACGGACGCGAGTTGACCATCCGCTGGTAGCGGGCGCCCAGCATGAGATGGCCGGCATGGCCGACTTCGTGCGCCAGCGTGAACGCGCCGCGCATATTGTCGGCCCACGACATCAGAATGTAGGAATGCGAGCCGTAGATCGACGCACAGAACGCTCCGGTCGATTTGCCGACGTTCGACGCATGATCGACCCAGCGCTGCGTGAACGCCGCTTCGACGATCTCGCCGTATTCGTCGCCGAGTACGCCCAGCGCGTCCTGTACCGTTTTGCACGCTTCTTCGTACGTGATCGACGGACTGTAGTCCGGGTCGAGCGGCGCTTTGAGGTCGCAATAATACATCGTGTCCAGCCCGAGCACCTTTTTCTTGAGCTCGGCGTATTTGCGCATATGCGGCGCAAGCTCCGTCTGGATCGTATCGAGAATCGCTTCGTACATCTCTTCCGTGACCTGCTGCGGTTCAAGCAGCATCTGCGTGACCGAGTCGTAGTTCCGCAGACGGGACATGACGACCTGACGCTTCACTTCGGCGGCGTACGCTTCCGCGAACGTATTGCGGTACGCGTGCAGCCCGCGGCTGAACGAAGCGAACGAACTGCGGCGCAGCTCCGTATTCGGGTGCATTTCGTAATCGGTTTCGTACGAGGCAAAAGACACCGGATACCGGGTGCCGTCCACCTCGACGCCCGCGAACGTCATATCGGCAAGCTTGCCGCGCAGGTAAGTCCGGTACGGCGCGCCGTGCACTTCGGACAGCGAAGCCAGCACTTTCTCCGTCTCGGGCGACAGACGGTGCGGCTTTTGCGCCAGCAGCAGCTTCAGCCGGCGTTCGAAATCGGCAAGTCCGGGTTCTTCCGCCAAATAGCGCTCGATCGTGCCGTCTTCGAGCGCCAGCAGCTCGGAATCGATAAACGTGAATTCGGACGACAGCTTCGTCAGCGTATCGCCGGACTTGGCCGAGCGGGCCTGATTGTCCGCGTCGGTGCCGTCTTCGGTCTGGCGCAGATGCGCGTAAGCCCCGACTTTGTGGGCTCTTTCCATAACGGCCTCGTGCGCCGTCAGACACTCCAGCAGCACCGCGGCGCCTTCGCCGAGGCGTCCGCGGAACCGGGTGACGTCTTCCGCGCTCCGCGCGGTCCGCTCAAGTTCCTCGTTCCAATCGTCCTCGCTCAGAAACAAATGCTCCAAATTCCACGTCGATTCCTCCGGAACCTCCGAACGCATCCATACTTGATGACTCATGACGCTCACTCCTCTGCATAAAATAAGGCACGAGCGCCGGCGGATAACCATACTCCGCCGACGCTCGCGCCAATCCGGTATCGCTCCCGTTCGGGAGTCCGCCTGTTTATTCTAACGCGGACTCCCGATCGTTGCAAAATGCCACGTCCGGTCAGTTTTGAATCCCCGCGCTTTACGGCTCGATGCCGTAGACCGCTTCGCCGTTCACGTACACGACCGTCCGGTCCCACTCCCCGAACCCGGCAGATCCCGCTTTGTACGAATAATCGTTCTTTTCGTTATAGGCGCCCCAGTCGCTTCGATGAATACGCGACTGAATTTCGCCCGTCTCGCTTTTGGCCGCAAGGGTGCCGGACGCAAAACCAAGTTCCACGTAATCGGTCGCACCCGCCGGAGCACCCGGCGTTTTGCCGAAGACGGCTTTGACGTTCGAAGCGCCTAGCTGCGCCCAGTCGCAGAAATACTGCTGCGCGCCTGTGCCTTCGTTCGTATAATAGTAACGAACTTTGACATTTTTTAGCGGCACGGCCGCCGAGCCGGCGTTGCGGATATTGAATACGGGACGCAGCGCGTTGTCCGACGGGTTATCGTCCAGGCTGCGCTGCAGCAGCACCAGAGATTTCGTACCGCCGCCCGCAGGCGGCGTCGGCGTAACCGGCGTCGGCACGGACGGACTGCCGCCCGATGCGGCCGGCTTCGCGGATACTTCCGCCGAATCGGCTCCCGCGCCTTTTGCGTTGACCGCGCCGACTTTGTAGCGGTACGTTTTGCCGTTGACGGCGGTCGGATCGGCATACGACGTGCCGGCGATCCCTTTTTGCAAGATCGCGTAACTGCCGCCGCCTTCGGCCCGCTTGACGAGGTACGTGTCCGCGCCCGATACGGCTGTCCACGTCAACGACACCCGGTTGCTGCCGGCCGCAGCCCGCAGTCCGGTAACCGGCCCCGGCACTTGAACGGCCGGCGCCGTACCGCCCATACCGACGGACGCTCCCCGGCGCATCTCTTCGCGGACGAATTTGCCGGATGCGCTGAGCTGCGCCTGTGTCCAGCCTCCGGTAACGCCCGCTCCCGGAGCGAGAGCGGCCGAAGCTTCCTGCTTGTCCGCGAGCGACCAGTTGGCCCAGCCGATGCCCCGATCCGCCATGAAATCGGTCCATTCTTTGGCCGCCGTCAGGTAAGGTCCGCCGCCGCCCGAAGCGTCGCTCGTCCCCCATTCGCTGACGAACACGGCCAGGCCCTTATTCATGGCCGCGTCGATCCGGTCGCGCAGCCACGCTCCGTGCGTACCCGCGTAGAAATGCACCGCGTACAGCACGTTGGCGTCGGCAAGCGGCGAAGCCGCCGCGTCCTGAATATCCTGACTCCACGTACCGGTCCCGACGATGATCGGATTGTCCGGGTCTTCCGCCCGGATGACCCGGATCACTTCTTCAGCGTAAGGTTTGATATGGGTCTTCCAGTTGACGTTCCCGTTCGGTTCGTTCGCGATCTCGTAGATCACGTTCGGCGTGTCGCCGTACGTCTGCGCCATTTCTTTGAAAAAAGCTTTGGACTGCGTCTTGTATCGGTTCGGATCCCCGTCGGCCAAAATATGCCAGTCGATAATCACGTACACGCCGAGTTTGACCGCGGCATCGACCGCTTCTTTGACTTTGTTTTTCAGTGCCGGATTCGAGATGTACCCGCCCGAGTCCGTATACATGGCGACGCGGAACACGTTCAATCCCCAGTCGTCGCGCAGCCATTTCATGCTGGATTCGTTCACGTAATCGCCGTACCACTGAATACCGTGCGAACTCATGCCTTTCAACTGCACGGGCTTGCCGGCGGCGTCGGTCAATTTGCCGCTGCGCACCGCGAGTTGGCCATGGGTGCCGACAAAAGAAGCCGCCGCAGCCGACACGGTTTTGCCGACGGACGCGGGCTTGCGAGAGTTGGAAGTTTCCGCTTTGGGCTTTTGCGGCCGATTTTGCGATTCCTTGGCGGAGACCGGAGCTCCCGCACCGGCGCAGGCGGCGATCGCCGCGACCAGCAGACAGGCGAGCATCAGGCACAGGCCTTTTCGAAATGAGCGATTTGGCATCTTTTTCCCTCCATTGCGGTTCTTGGATGTAGTGATTTGCCGAAATTTTGTAGGGCTGGTTGGCCTTCTCTTTTAAATTACCCTATAAATGGAAAAGATACTTGAGGCAAAAGAACGCAAAACGAAAAAAAGACAGCAAAAAGGCCCGGTTTCCGTAAGGAAGCCGAGCCCGTAAGCGTGCCTTATTCCGCCAATTCCGTGCCTTTGGTTTCTTTGCCCAGAAAAGCTACGGCGGCCGCACCGATCAGGATCATGCCGCAGAACATGCCGAAGATCACGGAGATCTCGACGCCCTGCGAGATCAGCCAGCCGACGAGGAACGGAGCGATAATGCCGCCGATCCGGCCGAACGAAGCGGCAAGTCCCGCCCCCGTCGTGCGAATGCTCGTCGGATAATGTTCGGGCGTGTACGCGTACAGGCCGCCCCACGCGCCGAGGTTGAAAAAGGAAAGGCAGATGCCCGCCGCCAGCAGCGTCGCGGTCGTGTCGGCCATGCCGAACCAGATTGCGCTCGCCGCCGTCAGCACGAGATAGACGACCAGCACGAATTTGCGGCCGAACTTCTCGATGAAGTAAGCGGCGGTGAAGTAGCCCGGCAGCTGCGCGAGCGTCATGATCAGCACGTACTCGAAACTTTTGGTCAGGCTGTAGTCTTTGTATACCATGACCTGCGGCAGCCACAAAAACATACCGTAGTAGGAAAAGACGACCGTGAACCAGAGAATCCAGAGCATGAGCGACGTTTTGCGATATCCCGGCGCCCATACCTGAGCGAAGCGCTGTTTGAGGCTGATTTTCTCGACCTTGTTTTTTTGCGCGAGAAATCTTGGCGAATCGTCGATTTTGCGGCGCAGGTAGAGCGCATACAGAGCCGGCAGCGCGCCAAGCGCGAAAGCGATACGCCATCCGGATTCAAAGTTCGGAATGATGAAGTAGGCGATCAGCGCGGCGAGAATCCAGCCTCCTGCCCAGAAACTTTCCAGCAGGACGACGGTCCGTCCGCGTTCGTTCGCCGGGACCGATTCCGATACGAGCGTCGAGGCGACCGGCAGTTCCCCGCCCAGGCCGAACCCGGAAATAAACCGCAGAATACACAGCATGACGAAGCCGGTCGCGACGGCGGACAATCCGCTCGCCAGCGAGAAAATCAACAGCGTCCAGAGCAGGACCGACTTTCTTCCGAAACGGTCCGCGAGAATGCCGGCACAGGCGGCGCCTATCGCCATCCCGACCGAGTTGATCGCGGTCAGCACGCCCAACTGCTGCGGGCCGAGCGACCATTCGAGCGCAAGCGCCGCGGCGACGAACGAGATCAACGCCACGTCCATCGCATCGAACAACCAGCTCATCCCCACGCTTACGAGCAGACTTCTCCGTTTCGGCTTGCTGAGTGTTTTAACATTTCCCATTCTTTTTCTCCCCATTTCCTCTTGTTGGGCGCGGCCCAGCAGCAGCGTCGTTCCGAAGGAACGCGCCGGCCGCAGAACTAGCGACGAAGAGAATCGCGGGTACCGCCTGCCGCATGGTCAAGCCGCTGTTCCAACTCCCGTAGCGCAGAAGTTTGTGAAAATCGGCTCAAAAAACAGCAAAACGGTCCTTCCATTCTCCCCGCCGCGCGCGCCGGGATCTCTTTCGAGTCTGCCTCATAGTCTATCCTGTCCGAAGCTGCATGTAAAGAAAAATTACGTCAAACCTGCCGCAAGTTCTCAAGCGTCGTGAATCCGCTCTTTTTCCCGGTGAGGACACTGACGTTCCCCCTTCTTCAGACACCGCAAAACACACAAAAAAGCGCGCTCCGACCCCGTGGGGTTCGTAGCAGCGCTCTTTTCTGCATGTATGCCCTGCCTACTGCCCGGAACGGGTCAAACCGCCGGTCGGCTACACTTTGCGGCGTACGACCGAAGACGCCAGCAAGATCCCCGCTCCGGCATATAAAATGCCCTGAACGTAATCCGGGTACAAGAACGAACGGACTCCTGCCGCTTCGAACAACACGATCAATGCCGCGCAGCCTGCGATTTTCATTTTTGATGACATCGTCCCATCCTCCAGCCTGATAAAGGTCTAAATACTTATTGTTTTGAATATATAAGCATTTGCATAAGAAGTAAATCAAATTTTTTCTTTTTGGGAGCGTTTTCTTCGGAAAACAGCAAAAAACTCCGGCAGGCGTGAGCCTGTCCGGAGTCGGGAGTGCATGCTGTGTTCGATTTAAGGAATGTACTGCTGCACGATCTTCACGATAACGCCGTCTTTGACGGTAACGTGGTAAGGGAAACCGCTGAGGTCAAGCAGTCCGAGCGGGTTGTTGTACTGGGAATCGAACTTGTCCAGACCGATCGATTCGTTCCAGTTGATCTCTACGTCTTCGTAGTTGCCGGTGTGATCGTAGATCTGCATCAGCACTTCGGCGTCCGCGGCAACCGGCAGTTTCTCTTCGGTCAGATCGTTGTTGGCGATGTAGTAACCGTCCGGTGCGCCTCCGATTTCTTCGGCGGCATCCGGGTTTTCCTGCAAGAACAGCTTGTCCGCCGCTTCGCCGGTGTACCAGCCGATACGGTCGGTCTCGAGCTGAGTGACGCCGTTTGCGTCTTTCTCAACCGAGTTGATAAAAATCGTATATGTTTGTTCCTTCGAAGTTTCGTCGCTGGTATTAGTCGTTTGCTGCGCCGGAGCGGCGGAAGCGGGAGTAATGACATTGGAAGTCGGGAAGTATCCGAATCCGATCATAAAGGCCAAGATACCTGTACCGATCATGCCGAGTGTTGTTTTTTTCATTAGTTGTTCTCCCCTTTCAGAGGTCCCTTGTTGTGCAACTTGTCGGTAAGTCTAATTACCCCAAAGCTAGCTTGCACAAACTTTTTTCGGAAATTTACTTTATATGTTCATTATAGGACCTGGTGATAAAGAAAGAGTGTCGATTCGATAAAGAAGTTCTTACAAAATCGACTTCTTTGAAAGGGGATGCAGGGAAAAACGTTCGTTTTTGCGGCTGCCCAACGAATTTCGGACGCAAAAAAAAGCGAAACGGCAGAGCCGTTTCGCTTCGGGCAGGCACAGGGCGATCGCCCCGCCTGTCTGTCGGTTTATTTGAACACTTTCACGCGCTCTTCGACCGGCTGGAATGTCTTCTCCCCGGCCGGAGCCAGCGGATTGCCGAAAGGCATTTGCGCCCGCAGCAGCCAGCTCGCAGGCAGGTTCCAGGCTTCCTGAACACCGGCGTCGATCAGCGGGTTGTAATGCTGAAGCGTCGCGCCGATGCCTTCGTTGCTCAGCGCCGTCCAGATCACGAGCTGCAGCATGCCCGAAGACTGGTCGGACCAGATCGGGAAGTTGTCCGCGTACAGCGCGAACTGGTTCTGCAGGTTCTTCACGATGTCCTGATCTTCGAAGAACAAGATCGTGCCGTAGCCGTTTTTGAACGAATTGATTTTGTCGGTCGTGCCCGCAAAAGCTTCGTCGGATACGGCTACCTTTTTCAATTCGCCGAGCGTGATGTCCCACAGTCGGTCATGCTGTTCGCCGAACAGGACGACCGCGCGGGAAGTTTGGGAATTGAACGAAGTCGGCGTATATTTCACCGCTTCCTCCACGATTTCCTGAATCTTCTGGTCGCTGACGGTGACGTCTTTGCCAATCGCGTAGATGGAGCGTCTGGATTCCAAAGCCTCGAAAAATTCTTTTGCCAAGTTAAAGCTCCTCCTCGTCGAATCACGAAATATTTAATAACTTTTCGTAATATAATATATAATAGTTCGAGTAGGGCGTCAAGTTTTACTCCAAGACGCCGGCGGCGCCGAGCGGATTGCGCATCACGTCGGCTTGCTCGCCGAGCGGCAGATCCCACGGCAGACGCCGCCACAGGCTGCGCGAATTCGTCAGCAGTTTCGACACGCAGTCGATATACGGCTTGGCCGCTTCCGCCGACGGCTGGTTGGTCCAGATCTGACGGCCGGCCAAATACGCGATCGCGTATTGCGTCCAATCGCCGTACAGCGCCTGCGCGCGGCGCGAAGCCGCCGCGGCCAGCTCCAGCGCGCGTTCCGCTTCGAGCCATCCGGCCGAATGGGCGGTCCGGCAGATGAAGACGTATTGGCCCAGATCCCAGGCGGCGATGCCCGCGCGGGGAAGTTTGCCGGCGTACATCTGCACGAGGCGGGCGTGGTTATAGAGAGCGGCGTTGCCGTTCAGGCGCTCGAAGTAATGCTCCCGATCGCGAAACGACAGCGCGCCCAGAAAAGATTCCGTTTTGGAGTAAGACGCTTGCCCGCCTTCTTCCCACAGCCAGTTCAAATGCCGCTCCAGCGTTTCTTCGTCGCTGACGGACCACGTATGCGCCAGCAGTTTGCGCAGTTCTTCCTTGCGCGCTGCCGGCCAGGCGAAGCCGGTCTGTTCGAGCAGGCCGTTCATCTGGAACAGAACGGCTCCCATCGCAAACGCACGCATGGTCTGTTCGTCGTTTTCCCGTATGCGCAGCGTTCCCATGCTTGTCCACTTCCTTTCTTCAAAAACCGTGAATGTCCGGCAGCGGTTCGCCCGAGGTCTCGGGCAGCACGGGAGGCTTCGCCGGAGCCGGCAGCTCGATCTCTCTCGGGCGGCGCAGCAGCTTCCATTTGCGCGCCGAGCGGCGTTCCAGCACCCGGCCGATCTCGGCAAGCTGCGGACGGTCGGGGTCGGCGGCCAGCGCTTCGGCGATCAGCGCTTCCGCCTGTTCATAACGGCCGAGCGCCGAGCAGCAGCGAATCAGATACTCTTCCGCTTCCCGCCGCAGCCCCACTTTGCAGGCCGCTTCGAAAAATTCCGCCGCCTGTTCGTACTCGGCAAGCCGGAACAGGATATACCCGCCGTACAGCAGAACGAGCGGTTCCTGCTCGTTCGCGTCGATGCGGTCGGTGTACCGGACGATCGCCGACTCCGCTTCTTCCCACCGTTCCTGCAAGGCCAGCAGGCGAATCAACTGGAGGTACGCCCAGCCGCGCTTCGGATAATGCTCCGCCAGCAGCGTCAGGCTTTTCTCCGTATCGCCCGGCCGGTCCAGGCGCAGCAGCATCTCCGACACGAGCCGGATCGGCAAATATTCGCCCGGCGCGATCCGGGCCGCTCCGAGATACCGCTCCAACGCTTCTTCGTTTTTGCCTTCGGCCCGATACAGGTCGCCTTCGATCACCCGGCCGTAATAATCGTTCGGCCGCTCGTCGTTATAACGTTCGACGATCGAGGCGGCGCGGTCGAAATCGCCCGCCCGGAAATGCACTTCGGCGATCAGCAGATCGATCGCTTCGGGGAATCCGCGGCCTTTGGCTTCGCCGAGGTATTCGAGCGCGTGGGCGTAGTCGCCGATGCGCAGGAAACAGTAGCCGGCGCGGAACCAGGCTTCGGTCAGCGTCCGGTCGTACTGGATGACCCGCAAATAGTCGAGCAGCGCTTCCGGGTATCGTTTCAACGAATAGAAGCAGTCGCCGCGGGCAGAATGGTAATACCACTGGGCGGACAGCTCAAGCGCATGGTTCAGCAGCTGCAGCGCTTCCTCGTACTGGCCCTGCATGCGCAGCGACTCGCCGAAGCGGTACAGGGCTTCGGGATCGGACGGCTTGAGCGTCAGTACCCGCTTGAGGTCCGAGCGGGCATCGTCGAACCGTTCGAGCGCGATGCGGATCAGTCCGCGCAGCTTGAGGATGTCCGCCTGCTTGAGCGGTTGGTCTTCCGTGGATTGTACGGCGCGGTTCAATCGTTCTTCGCTTTCGGGGTAGCGCTCCAGCTTGCCTAGCGCTTTGCCGAGCAGAAAATTCAGGTCCGCCCCGAGGTCTTGGGCGCGTTCCGTCTCAAGCAGCAGTTCGGCGCATTCCCGCTCTCTGCCGGTATCGAGATACAGTTCGGCAAGCGTATGCAGGCTGCGCAGTTCGGTTCCGTCTTCCGTCTTCATGTCTCCGGCCAGCTTGTCGTTGAGCATCAGCAGCCGGATCTGGGCGTCCAGGTCTTCCGGATAGCGCGCACACAGTTCTTCGTATGCTTTTTTGGCTTCCCATGACTGTCCGAGCGCTTCGCGGCAGGCCGCGATTCCGCTCAGCGCATGGATGCTGCCGGGCAGCAGTTCGAGCAGCGCTTCGTATTCGGCCAGCGCTTCGGCCCATTCCTGCCGGCGCAGCCGCGCGTCGCCGCGCATGAGCCGGACTTCGGGTTCGTGCGGTTCTTCCTTCAACCATTGATCGAGCACCTGCAGCGCCGATTCCGCCTGATCCTGCCGCAGGTAGAACAGCGCGATCAGGCGCAGGCAATCCGGCTCCCGGTTGTTCAGCTGGGCCGCGCCTTTGAGCGCTTTCTCCGCCAATTCCAGATCGTTCAGCACCAGCGCGTAATGCGCCTGTTCGCGAAAGCGCAGAAAAGCGTCGTAATCGTACGGTTCGTCGGTCTCCAGACGATCGTAGCGCAGTTCCCAGAACGTATTGAACCGTTCCAGCAGCAGCGAGACTTCGGCCTGGCCGTATTGATCCTGCAGCCGGCGTTCGCTCAGCGTCCATTCGAAATGCCCGTCGAGCAGATGCAGCACTTGTTTGGGCAGGAACGGATGACCCAGCAAAAAGCCGAACAGTTCCTGTCCGATCCGTTCGCGCGTCTCGATCGGCCAGAACAGCTCGTCGTCGAGCAGTTCCTGCCAGATGTCCGGCTCGATCCGCTTGGCGATGTCCGCGTACGTACTCTTGCAGCGCAGCATAAACAGCGTGACCGGCGATTCCGGTCCGGGCTGCGCCGCCGACGGTTCGGGGCTGCGCAGCCGTTCCCGCTCGCGTTCGCTTAGATCGGGCTTGGCATCGGGTTCGGCCAGCAGCTTGGCTTCTTCCAGAGCGGCCTCGTAAGACTGGCGCAGCTGCTGGAACCCGTCCGGATTTTCTTCGGGATGGCATTCTTTCAATTTGCGGGCGTAAGCCCGTTTGATCCGTTTGATTTCGGTCGTCGGTTCGATGCCTAGCGTCGCCCAAATGTTCATATCATTCCTCCGGCTGCTTCTCCGCCAGTTCCAGCAGTTCTTTGAGCATGCCCGCTTCCTTGCGAATTTCCCGTTCGTCCTGCCGCGTCAGCACCGTCTCGAACCGCCGAAGCGCGCCGGCGATCCGCGTACGCACGCTGCCGAGCGCTTCTTCGTAGATCCGGTCTCCCCGGGCCAGCAGCAGCCGGTTCTCGGATTTGTCGCGCGGATGGATCTTGATCGCTTCCAGCTGCAGGAACCGCGTCTCGACTTCTTCCATCGACATGCCGCTCGCGTCTTCGCGAATAAGCAGCCGATGCGTCTCGCTCGTGGACAGCGTCGTCACTTCCACTTCCAGAATGCCGTTGATATCGTAGGTGAAGCGGATATCGACGGCCTGCTCGCCCGCCCGGCCGCCCGGCACGGGAATCTCCAGCTGGCCGAGCTTGATGTTGTTGCGGGTCAGACGGTTCTCGCCCTGGAAAATTTCGATCCGGATCGTCTTCTGCTCGTCCGTGACCGTATAGAAACGTTCGACCCGGCTCGCCGGGATGACCGTATGGCGTTCGATAATCGGGAAAAAATGTCCGCTGTCGTAGCCGCCGTCGCCGTTTTTGACCGTGACCATCGTGCCGAGCGTATACGGGCAGACGTCGGTCAAGACGACTTCTTTTAATTCTTCGCGGCGCTCTTTCATTGCGGCCACGATGCCCGCGCCGATCGCGACGGTCTCGTCGGGATGGATACGGGCCGCCGGCAGGCGCCCGAACAGGCGCGCGGCGAACGAATATATCAAAGGCATGCGCGTCGCTCCGCCGACCAGCACAATCTCGTTCAGTTCGCGCGGGCTGAGCGAAGCGTCTTTGAGCGCCCGCTCCACCGGATGGCGCAGGCGGTTCAGCAGCGGCTTCGACAGATGGTCGAACAAATTGCGGTCGATCGTCCATTCGTAGGCTTCGCCGTCGACGGTGCACGCAAGCTTCGCGTCCTGCTGCATCGTCAGCAGGCGCTTGCCCTGCTCGGCCTGCTTGCGCAGCGCCGCCATCGTGCGGTTGTCGAGACGGTCTTTGTCCAGTTGGACATGTTCGAGAAAACGGTCGATCAGCATATCCGTAAAATCTTCGCCGCCGAGAAAAGCGTCTCCGGCGACCGATTTCACTTCCATGACGCCTTCGAACATGTCGAGGATCGACACGTCGAACGTGCCTCCGCCGAGGTCGAAGACGAGAAACTGGCTTTCTTCCTGCTCCAGATGCAGCCCGTAAGCGACGGCGGCCGCCGTCGGCTCGTTGATCAGCCGCTCGACGCGCAGTCCGGCAAGTTCTCCCGCCCGCTTCGTCGCCCGGCGCTGAATATCGTTAAAATAAGCGGGCACGCTGATCACCGCTTCTTCGATCGGCTCGCCCAAAAAGGCTTCCGCGTCCTGCTTCAGCGAACGCAGAATAAAAGCCGACAGGTCTTCCGGCGAAAATTCGTGCTCGCCCAGTTTGTACCGCCGGTCCGTTCCTATGTATCGCTTGAAAATCGCGGCGGTTCGCTCCGGATGCGTAACGAGCCGTTCCCTCGCGATTTCCCCGACCAGAATCTGTCCGTTGTCGTCCACGCCGACGACGGACGGCGTCAGCACGTTACCCAGCGCATTCGGAATAAGCGTGCTGCCTTCTTCCGTTCGAAAAGAGGCCAAGCTGTTGGTCGTTCCCAAATCAATTCCGATAATCGGCAAAACGTTCACCTCGCTCTCCGGCTTTTATTTTCTCCATTGTATCCCATTTTTCTATGTTAGACGCAAAAAGGGAACCTCCTTAGCTTTCCGGAAGGTTCCCCCAAAATCGGTAGACGGCTCTGGTGCGAGAATTAAGCTGCGTGCGGGTACAAATCCGATTTTTGTTCTGACCGACCGGCAGACGTCGCGTTAACGCCGTTGCGGTTGTGCGTTGCTTCTATTTAAGACGCGATCAGGACGATTGGGCCAGACGCACGAGAAGGTGGGCCAACTTGTGGCGTTCTTCTTTGTCGCCGACTTTCCACAGTTCCTGAAGCAGCTTTTCTTCGCTGTTGCGCGGCGCTTCGTTGGCGGCCAGATAATCGGCTACCTTCTCGGCGACTTTGGCAAGCTGTTCTTCGCCAAGACCGATGCTTTCGCCGATCTTGATACGTTTGTGCAGATACTGCTTGAACTCGTCAAAATCTTGTAAAATTTTGTCTTTTTTGTCATCTCCGATACGGTCGATCGTTTGCTCGATCTTATCGGTGTGTACCTCTCCGTCTTTCGTTACCGCGTGCTTCTGATCTTCGATTTCACTCATTTTTCTGGCTCCTCTCAGTTGTGGGGTCTGGAATACTTGAAGCGAATCATGAATTTCTTCAAAGCCTATTGCACCTGCTGCATTATTATTAACCCATTCAAGAAATATGAACCCGTCTTTATTCGCTTTTATGAATTTTGCGCAATTTCTTGTGAATCCAGATAGCCGCCTGCGTCCCTTCTCCCATCGCGATGGTCGAAAGTTCGGAGTGCAGACCGATATCGCCGGCGGCCCAGACGCCTTCCACGTCCGTCATTTTGGTACGCGGATCGGTCTTGACGTGCCGGTTGCTCTCAAGCGTGACGCCGAGCTGCTCGGCGAGTTCCGTGCGCACATGCTTGCCGCTGAACGCGATAAATCCCCGCTCCGCTTCGAGCACGCGGCCGTCTTCCAGGACGATCGCTTGCAGCTCACGATGCTCGTCCGCCCGCACTTCGGTCACCCGCTGTTCTTCGTAGTCGACGCCGATCTTTTGCAGATGCTTCAGCAGCCGATCTTCGATCGGCTCCCGATCGTGATTGACGTACGTCAAATGGGGCGTGCGTTCGGCCAGCAGCACGGCCATGCCGGAAGCGTGTTCGCCCGATCCGATCAGCACCGTTTTGCGGTCGATGATCTCGTAGCCGTCGCAGTCCGGGCAAATGTAGACGCTGTAGCCGAGCGCGTGCTGCAGGCCGGGGATGTCCGGGTACCGGTCCAGCATGCCTGTCGCCAGCAGAATCGTATGGGCGGAGAACCGTTTGCCGGTGCCGGTCGTCACGACGAAACGTTCGCCGTCCCGCGCCGCTTCCATGACCGTGTCCTGAATATATTCCGCGCCGAGCGATTCGGCCTGCTCCTGGCCGACTTTGCGCAGATGTTCGCCGGTCACCCCTTCGGGCCAACCGATGATGTTGTGGTACGTATGGCAGATCGACGAACGGCCGTGGCCGGCGTCGATAACGAGAATGCGGTGCGTACTGTAGCGGCCCAGCTGGATCGCGGCCTGGGTGCCCGCTATTCCTCCTCCAATGATGATGCAATCGTACAGCATGAACAGGCTCCTCTCTGTTGTCGGACCTTTTTCGGACCTCGCTTGCTTTTGTACAGCCGGTTTCAAAAATATATAAACCAATCGGCTTTTTTTAAACGCGTATTTGACAGAGAGGATCGGGATCTCTACAATTTGTTTAGTTATGCCGGTTTTCGCGCAAGTCGAAACCGGTCTCGGCAATTCCGGATATTTCACCGCAGAAAGGAGCCGATTCCCTTACCGAACCGAATACGATGGCCCCGTCGCCCGCACGTCCGGGTGAACAGCGGGGGCAAATTTCTTTTTATTGTACTGTTGACCGTGGTGTTCTGCTTGTCCCCTTCCGTTTTGAAAGACGAAAATCCGATCGATCTCGACGAAGCGCTGGACAATCTCAATAGTGCCGATACCGGCGTGGGACCGCTGCCTTCCGGGCTGCCTTCCATGCTCTGGGTGCCGGGCGGAACGCCGGCGGAATACGATCCGTCGCCGCCTTACGACCCTTTCTTCCCGCTGCACGCAGCTTCGCTGCTGGTCGGTTGGAGCGTGCTGCTCCGACTGAAGCGCCTGCTGCTGAGGCCGCTCAAGTTTCTCTCGAATTACGTGGGCCAAGCGCTTTTTTACCCCATTTTCCGAAAAAGCGCTTGAATTACGAAGGGAGAGACCCAACTCATCATGGGAGTCACGATAGCCGTTAATTTGTTGATGGTCGCGCTGCTGATCGCCGCCACCGCTTACTTTGTCATTACGGAATTTGCCATTATCCGGGTCAGAAGCAGCCGCATCGACCAGTTGATCATGGAAGGCAACAAACGGGCGGTCAACGCCAAGAAGGTCATTACGAATCTCGACGGCTCGCTGTCCGCCTGCCAGCTCGGCATTACGATTACCGCCCTCGGACTCGGCTCGCTCGGCGAACCGACGATGGAACTGCTGCTGCATCCGGTGTTCGAAGCCGTGCCGGCCATACCGGAAGCGGTCGCTTCGCTGTCGTCGTACGTGCTCGCTTTTGCGATCATTACGTATTTGCATGTCGTCGTCGGCGAACTGTTCCCGAAGACGGTCGCGATTCAAAAATCGGAAGCGGTCACGCTCGCCGTCTCGGGTTCGCTGTTGATGTTCTACAAGATCATGTACCCGTTCATCTGGCTGCTTAACGGCTCCGCCAACCAGATCGGCCGCTGGATCGGCATGCAGCCCGCCAGCGAGCACGGCGAAGCTTTTTCTGAAGAAGAACTGCGCCTGATTCTGAACGAGAGCTACGAAGGCGGCAAAATCAACCAAAGCGAATACGGGTATGTGAGCCGCATTTTCGCTTTCGACGAAATGCTCGCGACCGAGATTATGGTGCCGCGTACCGATATGGCCTGCCTGTATCTGGACAAGTCGCGCGAAGAGAACCGCCGGATCATTTTGCAGGAACAATACACGCGCTTTCCGGTCGCCGATGCAAGCAAAGACCATATCGTCGGCATGATCAACACCAAAAAGTATTTTCTCGCGCTTGAAGAAAATCCGAATATCGACGTGTCGTCGCTCGTCCAGCCGGTCATGTCCGTGTCCGAAAGCATGGCGGTCAAAGACCTGCTCAAAAAGATGCAAAAAGAAAACACGCATCTGGCCATTCTCGTCGACGAATACGGCGGGACGTCCGGCATGGTGACGATCGAAGATATTCTGGAAGAGATCGTCGGCGATATTCGCGACGAATTCGACGCGGCCGAAGAAGCGGAACTGGTCCAGGCGTCGGACGATCATCTGATCGTGGACGGCAAAGTGTTCATTCACCGCATCAACGAGATTCTGATGACCGATCTCGACGACGAGGAGCTGAACACGATCGGCGGCTGGCTGTACGGCCAGCGCCCGGATCTGACGGTCGGCCAGAAATGGCAGCACGAGAATCTGGAATTCACTGTGCTGCGCCGCGGCCCGCGCCGCTACCGCAAGCTGGATATCGTGCGCCATCCCGTCGTGCCGGACGAAAATATCGAACGCAGCGCGCTGGACGAACAGGTGTAACGCCTCGCCGGGGCGAGCTGCTTCGCAAGACGTTTTCCAAAAGAAACGCACCGCAAGAAACGTTCCAAAACAAACGCTTGAAAACAAACGCTTGAAAACAAACGCTTGAAAACAAACGCTTGAAGACAAACGCTTGAAGACAAA
Source organism: Saccharibacillus brassicae (assembly GCF_006542275.1). Taxonomy (NCBI): domain Bacteria; kingdom Bacillati; phylum Bacillota; class Bacilli; order Caryophanales; family Paenibacillaceae; genus Saccharibacillus; species Saccharibacillus brassicae. The sequence goes on along the minus strand of NZ_CP041217.1, from coordinate 4,833,491 downwards.
CGCTTGAAGACAAACGCTTGAAGACAAACGCTTGAAGACAAACGCGACAAAAAGCCTTTCCGGCAGGCCGGAAAGGCTTTTTCGCATACCTTTTTGCACAGGATCAGGCTTCAAATGCGCCGCGCAGAGTCAGGGACCGGATGCGACGCACCCGCTCGCCGTGCCGCGCTCGTTCCTGTTGTTTAGAAACCGCTTTTATATTTATCGTCGCTCGAAGAACGGGTCTTGGTCGCGTCTTTGTTTTTCTCTTCCTGCTGTTCCATGGCGATATCTTCCATCGGAAGCGAGTCGACGTTCATCTCGCTCTCGTGCATGTCAAACAGGCTTTCGTTGCCCGTCGGATACTGCTCGGCATGATCGTGGCTGCCTTGACGGTTGTCATCCTGCTGACTCTGCTGCTGCGCTTCCACTTCTTCGTTGTCTTTGATCTCATGCTGCTTCTTGTCCATGATTAGGTGACACCTCCTGTTATCGGCTTCTTCTCCCCTTTACCCGCAAGTGAAAGCTCTCAAAACGAAAAAAGGCGAATCTGTTCCGTAAAAAGACAGAAAAAGCCCCGGTTCGCGCTGCGAACCGGAGCTTTCTTTCGGACTTGACGGCGCAGCCGGCGGACGCCAAGCGTCCCAGACCGACCCGCCTCTTAGCGGTGCTGCGCGTAGACGTTCGCCGGCACGGCCGAACGAATGCCCGCCAGCTCCTGCGCGCTCAGCGGCGCCTGCGCGATCGCCGCGACGTTCGCGCGCAGCTGCTCCGGCGTGCTCGCTCCGGCGATGACGCAGCCGACCGCCGCGTCCGCCAGCGGATAGCGCAGCGCCGCCTCGGCCAGCGGCCGGTCGACCGCCGAGCGCAGCCCTGCGCGGAAACGGCGCAGTTCTTCTTCGCCGTAGCCGAGATAGCCTTTGGACAGCTTGCCGTCGCCGCTGTCGGCCAGCATGCCGCTTGCGACCGGGCCGCGCGCCAGCACGCTGATGCCTTTGGAGCGCAGCAGCGGCAGCACGTCTTCTTCCGGACGCCGGTCGAGGATGCTGTACTGGCTCATAACGCTGACGATGTTCGAACGCGAGACGTATTCGCGAATAACGTTCGGACGGATCGACGAAATGCCGTAATACCGGATGACCCCTTCGCGCTTCAACTGCTCGAACGCTTCGATCGTGTCGTCGATCGGATCGTCGAGCGTCCCGCCGTGCAGCTGGTACAAGTCGATATAATCGGTACCGAGCCGCCGCAGGCTGTCTTTGACGGCGGACAGGATATACGCTTTGGAAGCGTCCCAGGCCAGACCTTCCTGACCGGGTACCCGGCGATTGCCGACTTTGGTCGCCAGCACGACTTCGCTGCGGCGGCCTTTGATCGCTTTGCCGACGAGTTCTTCGTTACGGCCGGAGTCATAGAGATCCGCCGTGTCGAGCAGATTAATACCGAGATCGAGCGCTTCGTGCAGCAGCAGGGAAGCCGCGTTCTCTTCCGTGCCGATCGACATGCAGCCGAAGCCGATCTCGCTGACGCTCAGATCGGACATGCCCAATGTGTTACGCTTCATCGTTCTTCGCTCCTCTCGTCTTGCTTCGATAGTTCGCTGCCCGGGCTCGGGCTCTGTTCCGGCATAGACCTTGCGGCCAGGCCGAGAATGGCGTCGAACGTGCGCTGCCCGCCTGCCGACCGGCCGGAGACGAACACTTCGTCTCCGCGCTCGGCCCGCCGCAGCGACAGGCGGTCGCCAAGCGCCGCTTCGCGGCTGTACGCGATATGAATCGAACGAATATCGCGCTCGCGCAGTTCATCCGGCGTCAGCAGGTCGGCGCACAGATCGGCATAACGGGCATTGTTCAGATGCCCGTAGCAGTCCACGGCGCTGTAGGGCACCGTATACGGCACGTCTTCGCTCCAGGACGCTTCTTCGCTGCCGGGCAGCTTCACCTTGCCCGGCGCGCCGGCAAGCGAAGGCCGGCTGCTGACCTCAAGCGGGAACGGATACGCCGAAGGACGCAAAATGCGCCGTTTGGCGAGATCGACCAGCGTCCAGGCGGTCGAAGCCCGGGCGATTTCTTCGCCGGTTCCGTTCAGCAGCCGGTAATCCCGCACCCACAGTACGCCCGACGCTCCGCAGTTCCACGTCTCAAGCGTCAAGACGTCTCCGAGCTTCGGCACGGCGAGCAGGTCGAGCCGCGTCGTCATAAGAATCCAGGCCATACCGTGCTCCAGCATGCGGCCAACCGACACGCCGGTGTCTTCCAGATGCCGGTCCGCCGCGTTCTGCATAACGCCGAGCAGAGCGGACAGGCGGATTCTGCCGGCAAAATCCGATTCCGTCACCGACGCCGCCAACGGTTCCGTCCATACGTCGCGCATGATCGTCTTCCCCTTTCCGGGCCGGGCCCGATCAGCTTTCCGCGGCGTCGATCCAGACCGTTTTCGACTCGAACGGTTCGCGTTTGCCTTCGCCCGGTTCGCGGTCGGGATAGCCGACGTACAGGAAGCCGAGCATTTGGCCGTTCGGGCCGAGCCCGAACCGTTCCGCCATCAGCGGATGGTAACAGGAGCTTCCGCTTCTCCAGACCGCGCCCAGGCCGAGCGCGTGCGCTTCGAGCAGCATATTCTGAATCGCCGAAGCGACCGACAGCGTCTCTTCCAGCGGAATGACCTTCGGCGAATCGACCGGCTCGCAGCCGACCGCGATCACGACCGGCGAGCGCGACACTTTCTTCAGCGCGGAAGCCAGCAGTTCTTCGCGCTGCTCCGGCGACGGATCTATGCCTTTCTCGGCGGCTTCGGTATCGGCCAGAGCGGCAGCCAGCTTGGAGCGGCCTTCGCCCTGCATGACGAAGAAACGCCACGGTTCCGTTCTGCGGTGCGTAGGTGCCCACGTGCCCGCTTCCAAGATTTGTTCAATCTGCTGACGCGGTACTTCGTCGTTCTTGACCGCTCCGACGCTGCGCCGGGTGCGGATCGCTTCTGATACGTTCATTGCAATTCCTCCTTCGATTTCCGTGCTCGTACTTGTTAAGCGTACCATTTGCGTTCGGGGCCGGGCAAGACGCGAAAATTCCCGGCGCGAATAGCAGCCGGGAATTTTCACGTTTACGATCTTTCGCTTCGTACAGGGCCGCGCCGGAATCAGACTCCGCTTGCCAGATCGACCGCGTAGATCCGGCTGGTCGCCTGCCAGACTTCGCCCGGCTCGATCGCGAACAGTCCCATGTCTTCGGCCGGCAGCGACAGGTTCGGCGCGTTGACCAGGTTCACCTGCGGTTCCGGGCAGATGAACGAACCGCCCGCGCCGCTGTTCCAGATCATCCAGTGGCGGTACGACGTACCGACGTCGTAGACCACTTTGACGCCGAGGCGCGTATCGGTAATCTCGGCCCGGTTGCGGCCGCCCTGCGGCACCGCCGTATAATGGTTGTCCATCGAATCGACGTAAGGGTTCACGCCGCTTTCGCGCATCTCTTCTTCCCACTCCGCCAACGGCTGGAAGCCTCCGGTCGGCAGCATGCGGCCGTCGAGTTCGCGGCGCTGGCCGATCGTCACTTTGATACGGCAGTCTTCCGACGTGCTGCCTTGCGCGAACGGCGCATTCAGCGCCGTATGGAACGCGAGCAGCGCCGGCAGCTTGCGGCCGGATTCGTTAAACAGCGTGACGTCCTGCTCCAGGCCGAGCGAGCTGATCGAATAACGGATGCGCAGCGTGAACGCGTACGGGAAATAGGCGTACATCGGATGTCCTTCGGCGACGCGATGCGCGACCGAGACGAAGCTTTCCGCTTCGGAAGCGCCGAACGCTTCGACTTCCCACGGCAGCGTGTGCAGATAGCCGTGCAGGAAATTGCCGGTCTCCGCTTCGTTGACCGGGAACGAATACGTCTCGCCGTTCCACTTGAGCTGCCCGCCGTCGTAACGGTTCGGCGGAAACAGCGGCGGAATGCCGTGCGTGCCCGGGTCGGATACGAACGCCTGCATGTCTTCCGGCTCGCGCAGGAACCGGAAGCCGCGCTTCGCATCCCGGAAAGCGATCAGATTGCCGCCGATTCTCGGCAGCACGGCCGCTTCATACTCTCCGTATTTTAGCCAAACGGCCTCTTCCCCGTTGTAGTCGCCGCGGTTTGCTTCGTACACCGGAGGGGTTCCGGCATTTGGATTCATCGACATATACAGTCTCCTTTAAGTCAAGTTGGAATCGCTCACCGTTATTATACCCCGTTGCCGGAGGCGCTTTCAATTTGAACGGCGACCTTTGGGCAAAAAAGACCGGTCCAGCCGCTTTATTCTCCGATAATCTCGACGCGGCAGCCTTGACGGGCCGATTTGAGGCAGGCGTCGATCGCCCGCATGTTGCGCAGCGCATCGCCCGGCGCGAAGACCGGATCGGCTTCGCCGAACGCCGCTCGCGCGAAAGCGTCCGCCTGCAGCGAATAATGGTTGAGTTCCGGCAGGCTTTCTTCGCGCCGTTCCCGGTCGGTCAGGACGACGATTTGCGGGTTCTCCCGCCAACCGAACATATGCGGCAGCTCGATCCGCCCTTTCGTGCCGGTAATCTCGAAGTAGGAGCGGTTGTACGACCACATCCCGCATTCGAACGTGAGCGACACGCCGCCGTCGAATGCCAGAATGCCGGACGCGGCCATATCGACGTGATCGTGCTGCGGGGAAAAGAACGCGTGCGCCGACGCCCACAGCGGCTCGCTTCCGGCGATCATGCGCGCGGCCGAGATCGGATACACGCCGATATCGTAGATCGATCCGCCGCCCATCGCCCGGTCGAACCGCACGTTGCCGGTATCGTCCGGCGTACAGTAGTTGAACACGCCGTGCATCGACCGCAGTTCGCCGATTTCGCCGGCAGCGAGAATCTCGCGCACGCGGGCGTGCTTGGCCCCGTACCGGTACATGAAAGCTTCCGCGAACAGCACGCCCGCCGCTTCGCACGCCGCCAGCATGTCCGCCGTCTCTTCCGCGTTCAGCGCCGCCGGCTTTTCGCACAGCACATGCTTGCCCGCTTTGGCGGCATTGATCGTCCATTCCCTATGTAAATGATTCGGCAGCGGAATGTACACGGCGTCGATGTCCGGGTCGTCCAGCAGTCGTTCGTAACTTCCGTAATGCCGCCCGACGCCGGTGCGCGCCGCCATCTCGCCCGCTTTGCCCTCGCTGCGGCTGGCGATCGCCGCCACGATTCCGCGTTCGGAACTTTGCACCGCCGGAATAAAGGCGCCTTCCGCAATCCCCGCCGTACCCAAAATGCCCCATCGCAGCTTTCGAACCATAGATGTTCCTCCTTGTTTTCGGGTAGAAAAGTTCGGGCGTAGCCCTCAGTCTTCGGTTTCCCTTCTCGTTGCCTTCTTATGATAACGTTTTCTATACAGCGTGCCAACGTATTTTCGGCGCTAAAAAGAAGGGGATGCCTGCATCCCCTTCCTGCTGTTGGCCGCCGCGTCCGCAGCTCCTGAGAGCTTCTCTGCCGGCTGCGCCGTATTTCACGTTCCGTAATTGTCTTCGGACGCCTTGTTCAGCATGCCGAGGCAGCGATCCAGATCGGTTTTGACCTGTTTTTTGTACAGCTTCGCTTTTTCGGGACCGTCGTCGGTAAAATGATACAGCACGATTTCCTGAAAATCGACGCGCGGATCGTTCCCTTTGAGCTGCTTCGTCCGGTAAAAAACGCCTTCGTGCACAAGTTCGTGCAGCGCGCGGTAAATTTCGCTCTGGGGAGGGACGTACCCGAAGGGCTTGAAGCTCTCCTTCATCTCTTCGAGCATCTGGTAGCCGTATCCGCGCTGCTGTTCGACCATGGTGATAAGGTACAGTTTGATGAATGCCCGTTGGGCGATCATGAAGGCCATGTTTTCTTCCTCCTTTTCGGGTGAACGCTTGTTCCCTTTCATTATAATCGACTTTGCGCCGTTTCACATCTTTTCCGTCTTTTTCCCGAGGCTTTTTTGCGATAAAACAAGCTGCGGCGCTTTTTTCCCTTTTTTCAGGGTTCGGTGTTCGCAGATACGGATGACGGTAAAAGGGAGCAATCCGCGTCGGGTTTTCTATTATGAATTTTTCATGTATTGATTTATTTATTTTGTTAAAAGAGAGCCACAAGAGACGAGCGTTTTCACCTTTCACGCAAAAAAAGAGAAGGCGCCGCGGCGCCTTCCCTGTGCGTTATACGTGGTTATACGTTCGACCGATTATGGATCGGTGTCGGACGGCTGCCGCGGCTCCGGCGCTTGATCGGGCTTCGCCCGGCAAAGCGCGTCTTAGAGCCTACGGTCGCCGCGCGGAGGCAGCGTATCGGCCGGATCGTCGACCGCGCGGCGCCGGTCGGCTTCGCTGATCGTGTCCGGGGCCAGACCCGCGTCCGGTCCGACCATGCCCGAAGGATTAGTCATGCCCGCGCGGGGTACGGTCGTGTTCATCTCCGGATTCACCGAACCGCCCGTGTGCATCTCGTTGCCGTATCCTTCTTCGGTCAGATGATACCGGTTGGCATTGAGCGACTGGTTCTCCTTGAAGGAATCGTAGACCGTTCCGCTCCGGTTGTCTTCGTCGACGAGCACAAGGATATTGCCGCGGTTGAGATGCTCTTCGTATTCCTCCGCTTCATTCTCCGGAATGCCGAGGCCGACCAGGCCGCCCACGAGGCCGCCCGCTCCGGCGCCTACCGCAAGGCCCGTCAGCGCAGCGGCCAAAGGTCCGGCGGCCAGAATCGGCCCGATGCCCGGAATCGCCAACGCGCCGACGCCGGCCAGCAGTCCCGTGACACCGCCGATGACGCCGCCTGTCGCCGCTCCTGCCGCCAAGCCTTCCGGCGCCTTCGTTCCGGTCTCCTCGTCGATCGCTCTGAGATCGTTGCGGTCTTTGGCCACGACCGAGATTTCTTCCGACGTGAACCCCTGCGCCTGCAAATTCTGGATCGCCCGCGAAGCTTCCCGCTCGTTTTCGAATACGCCTACAATTTTTTTCGACATCGTAAAAATCCTCCTTCAACTTTGAATTGGGATTTGTGCTCGCTCCTTATTTACCCTTCAACGGCGGCCCGAAACGGTCGAAAAAGCCCTGAGCGCGCGAAAAAGCGGGAAAACGGATATTCCGTCTGCCCGCTCCTGCCCGCTCCTGCCCGCTCCTGCCCGCCCTTTGCCTCGCCTCTCCGCCTCTTCACACCCGCTTCAACGTCTCGGCCGCACATGCCGCGTCGCTTCGGCGCCGTTCGGATCGTCCGGCCAGTAATGCTTCGGATACCGGCCTTTCAAGTCTTTTTTGACTTCGAAATACGTCTCTTTCCAGAAGTTCGCCAGATCCGACGTGATCTGCACGGGCCGGCGCGCCGGCGACAGCAGCTGCACCGTGACCGGGACGCGCCCGCGCCCGATACGCGGCGTCTGCGTCTGGCCGAACATCTCCTGCAGCTTCACCGCCACGGACGGCCGCTCCGGATCGCTGTAATCGACCGTGATCCGCGAACCGCTCGGCACCGTCAGGCGGGTCGGCGCTTCGGCGTCGAGCGTGCGGCGCTGCTCCCACGTGAGCCGCTGTTCCAGCAGCTGCGCCAGATTCAGCTTGCGCAGCTGCGCCGCGCTCCGCACGCCGGCTGCATAAGGAAGCAGCCAGTCTTCCAGATCTGCCAGCAGCGCCGCGTCGTCCGACGCCGGGAACGCGTCGTCGGCCGCGTGCATGAACCGCATACGGTGCTGAAGCTCCCGCGCTTCCTTGCTCCACGGCAGCAGCCGGCCTTCGCTGGCGCGGATGCCCGCAAGCAGCGCGGCGGCCACGTCGTCCGCGTCGGGCGAAGAGACCTGCACGGACCGGAGCACGACGGCCCCGATCCGCCGAATGCGCAGCGCCGACACCGCTTCGCGCTCCGCGTCCCATTCGACGCGAATTTCTTCCGTGCCTTCTTCGGCGGCAAAGCGCTCCACGTCGTGCGCTTCCAGCGGAGCGGCGAGCCAGATGCGCCCTTCCGCCCCGCGGTCGTCGATATCCGCGGCGACGAGGTACTCCTCGCGCGAGAGCAGCTCGCGCTCCGGCACGAACGCGCCGCGCCCGCCGCTGAGCAGGAAGCGGCCTCCTCCCCGCCGCCGGCCGACCCGGTCCGGGAAAGCATAGGCGAGCAGCAGGCCCGCCGCCGCGGGATCGCCGGACGGTCCCGCCGGCAGCCCGGCGATGGCGCGCAGCCGCGCCGCGCGCTCGGCGGCGCGGTCTTCCGGCGTGCGCGCGCCGCCGAAGAAGCGCGGCGACGCCTGCAGCGCTTCGAGCCGCGGCAGCAGCGACGCGGCGTCCGTCACCGCGCCGCCCGAAGGCGCGGGCGAGTTGGCCTGCTCCTGCAGCAGAGCCGCCAAGTCGCAGGCCAGTGCGCCGAGCCCGCGGCCGACGGCGCGGCGGATCATGCGCGCAAGGCGCGGATGCACGCCGAGCGCGCTCATCGCGCGGCCTTCGGCGGTGATAACGCCGTCGTCGCCCAGCGCATGCAGGCGGCGCAGCAGCGCCAGCGCTTCGGCGTAGCCGGCTTCCGGCGGCGCGTCGATCCAGTCCAGCTCGCGGGGATCTCGCACGCCCCAGGCGGCAAGTTCCAGCGCAAGCGGCGCGAGGTCGCTTTGCAGCATCTCCGGCACCCGGGCGGCCGGCATGCCGCTTTCTTCTTCCCGGCTCCACAGCCGGTAGCAGCGGCCGGGCGCCGTCCGCCCCGCCCGGCCCCGGCGCTGGTCGGCCGACTCCAGCGATTCGGTCAGCGTCACGAGCCGCGACATGCCGGTGCGCGGCGAGAACGCCTGCGTCCGAATCAGGCCGCTGTCCACGACGGCCGTCACTCCCTCGACCGTAATGCTGGACTCGGCCAGCGTGGTCGAGAGCACGATCTTCCGCCGCCCGCCGGCGGAAGGGCGCACGGCGCGCCGCTGTTCTTCGCGTCCCAGACCGCCGTGCAGCGGCAGAATCTCCGCGCCGGGCAGTCCGCCGCCGCGCAGCAGCTCTTCCCGTGCGCGCGCGATCTCGCGCACGCCGGGCAGGAAGACGAGCACGTCTCCGTCCGTCTCGTCCCAGGCCCGCCGCACCGCCTGCGCCGTCCGGCGCTCAAGCGGCAGTTCGCGCGAAGCCGGCACGTGGATCGTCTCGACCGGATAGACGCGCCCTTCGCTGCGGATCACGTCCGCTCCGCCGAGCACCCGGGAGACCGGCTCCGGGTCGATCGTGGCCGACATGACGAGAAGGCGCAGATCTTCGCGCAGCACCATGCGGCTTTGCAGCGCCAGCGCAAGCCCCAGATCGCCCTGCAAGTTCCGTTCGTGGAACTCGTCGAAGATGACCAGCCCCACGTCTTCGAGCGACGGATCGGATTGCAGCATCCGGGTCAGGATGCCTTCGGTGACGACTTCGATCCGGGTATTGCGGCCCGTCTTGCTGTCCAGCGCGATCCGGTAGCCGACCGTTCCGCCGCTCGTCTCGCCGAACGACTCGGCGATATAATCGGCCGCCGACACGGCCGCCAGCCGCCGCGGCTCCAGCATGAGGATCTTGCGCCCGTCCAGCCACGGCTCGTTCAGCAGCGCCGGCGGCACCCGCGTCGTCTTGCCGGCGCCCGGCTGGGCGATCAGAATCGCCGGGCGATTGGCCGCCAGGCTCCGCTTCAATTCGGGCAGCGCCCGGTCGACCGGCAGCTCCTGCCGGCCCACCTCTCTTTGCTGCCCACCGCCGCTATGTCCGTGATCGGCGATCTCGGACCGCCCCGAATCTTCGCGGCCCTTTCCCTGCTTGCTTTGCATACTGCCCCACTCCGTTTCTTCGATTTGCCCTATTCCCTATTCCATTTCCCTGTTCGGTTTGCCTGTTCGATTTTCTTGTCCGATTTTGCTTCTTTGATTCGGCTCTTCGCTGTTCGATCTGCGCGTTTTGATCCAGGTCCGCGGGTTGAGCCTGCGAAGCCTACTTGTCAGCCGCTCCGCGCGAACGTTATGCTAAAAGGGTTCGGTTGAACCTGCAAAACCTCTATATGGAACCTGTAAAATCCCTATTCGGACACCAAGGAGTGAACACTTATGAGACGCGGACGTTTTGCACCGACCCCTTCCGGCAAAATGCACCTGGGCAACGCGCGCACCGCGCTGATCGCCTGGCTGCATATGCGCGCCGCCGGCGGCGAATTTGTGCTCCGCATGGAAGACATCGACACCGAGCGCGCCCGCGCCAAATGGGCCGAACTCGCGCTGCTCGACCTGCGCTGGCTCGGCCTGGACTGGGACGAAGGCCCCGATGTCGGCGGCCCTTACGCGCCTTACACGCAGAGCGAACGTCTGGAGCGCTACGAAGACGCGCTGCACAAGCTCGAAGCTGCCGGCGCCCTGTATCCGTGCTACTGCAGCCGCGCCGACATTCTGGGCGCGGCCAGCGCGCCGCACGGCCTCGGCTCGGAAGGCCCGGCCTACGCCGGCACATGCCGGCATCTCAGTCCGGCCGAGCGCGCGGACAAAGCCCGGTCCAAAGACCCTTCGCTGCGCTTCGCTCTCCCGGAAGGCCGCGACGTGACGTTCGTCGACGGTATTGCCGGGCCGCAGGTTTTCCCTGCCGGCAGCGGCGGCGACTTCGTCGTGCGGCGCGCGGACGGCCTGCATTCGTACCAGCTGTCGGTCGTCGTCGACGACGCCGACATGCGCATCACGGACGTGCTGCGCGGGTACGACCTGCTGGACTCCACGCCGCGCCAGATTTGGCTCGACGAAGCTTTGGGACTGCCCGTGCCCGAATTTCTGCACGTCCCGCTGCTGAACGGTTCCGACGGCAAGCGCCTGGCCAAGCGGCACGGCGGCATCGCCATCTCTTCGTTCCGCGAACGCGGCACGCCCCCCGAGCGGCTCGTCGGCTGGCTTGCCCACGTCAGCGGGCTGATCGACCGCCCGGAAGCGATCTCCGCCGCCGAACTGATCGGTCATTTCGACCTGTCGCGCATTCCGCGCGAAGCGGTCGTGGTCGACGTGCCGGACATCTGAGCGCCCCTCCAAGCGTCTCCGCCACCCGCGGAGGCGCTTTTTGCTTTGCGGCTCCGGCTCCCGTCGCTTTCGCTTTTCCGATTTCTCACTTTCCCGATTCCCCGCTTTTCCGTTATTCCCCGCTTTTCCGATTATTCCCCGCTTCCTTCGCCGCCCGTCTACTCCCCTTCGAGCCGCTCGCGGATCTTGTCGGCATATTCGGCGTATGCGCCGCCGCTCCAGCCCCGCTGCTCTTCCACCGTGCGCAGCTTCAGCTTTTTGGAGGTCAGGCGGTTTTGCAGCGCCTGCTTTTCGCCGTCCGATTCGCACGCGGCCAACAGGTCTTCCAGCTCCAGACATTCTTTGCGCAGCTGCATTTCTTCCGGCAGCATACCCGCATTTTTGAGAATCCGGTACGGGACCCGCAGTTCTTCCGGCACACCGGGCAGATCGTCCGGCACAATCGGTTTGCCGCTGCCCGGCAAATCGTCGAATTCGCCGCGGCGAACCGCTTCTTCGATTTTTTGTTCCGCCAACCATGACAACCAGCCCATAGAGATGCCCTCCCGGATTCGCGATTTGAGGTTACGCGCCGTGTTCGAAGCACGCTTCGGCACGTTTTCGATCTTTCGTTTCCATTATACCCGATTATACCCGATCAAGAAGATCGCGCGCCAAAAAGCCCGCCGACAGCACTTCTGCATGTCGGCGGGCTTGCCGCTTGGGCGTACGATGATGACGTGTACAGCGCCGCTGCCTAGAACAGCAGCGATTCCCCGCCGTCCACCGTAATCGAAGTTCCGGTAATATGGCGCGATTCCGCCGAAGACAGGAAGACGGCCAGATCCGCCACTTCGTCCGGCAGCCCGTGCCGACCGGCGAGCGGATGATCGCCGCCGCGCGGGAAAGCGAGCGGAATCGCGATCTCGTGCATCAATTCGTTTTCTTCGGTCGTCTCGTCGATATTGGTCGTGATCGCGCCCGGGCAGATCGTGTTGACCCGAATCCCGTAGCGGGCCAGCTCCAGCGCGGCCATTTTGGCAAAAGCGACCTGCCCCGCTTTGGACGTGCTGTACGGCGACATGCCGATGCTGGAGAAGCGGGTATTGCCGTTCACGGAGCTTGTGATCACGATGCTGCCTCCGCCATTTTGTTTCATATAAGGAATCGCCAGCTTGACCGACAGGAACATGCCGCCCAGATTGACGTCGATCGTCTTCTGGAATTCGGCCAGTCCCATATGCTCGATCGGGCCTTTGGCTCCGTTAATGCCCGCATTGGCGAACACCGCGTCCAATCCGCCGAATTGTTCGTTCACCTGGCGGTAAGCTTCTTCCATCGCTTCCGGATCGGACACGTCGACGACGCAGATCAACCCGCTGCCGGGGCGGATCGCTTCCAATTCTCCCCAGACGGATTCGGCCCGTTCGGGGTCCAGTTCGAACAATCCCACATTCGCGCCTTCCTGCGCAAATTTCAAAGCGGCGGCCCGGCCGATACCCGAACCCGCACCCGTAACGATCACTGTTTTGTTTTCAAACCGTGGCGTCGACATATGGATACACTCCCTTATTTTTGATTGATGAACAAGCAGTAAGCCTGTCGAATGACGCGCAGCAGACCCTTTTTGCAAGACAGCCAGAAGGCGGTTTCAATCCGGTTATACATTACCCCAAAGCGCCGGCCGTTTAATCATTTTCCATACTTTCAGCATTTTTTTGAAAATGACTTAAATATTTACGTAAAAAGGTTTTCATGAATAGCCTTCACAGGGTAAACAATTATTAAATTTAACCCGCGAATGCACGCGATCGGCGCCGTATAAGGAGGGAAATCGGTTTTTTCAAAAAAAATTCAAAAAATAGTAACGTTTACGAAGAAAATTAATGGTTTTTTAATTTGTTTTTAAGGAAGCAAGTTTATAATAAAATCAGGATAAAGTATAAATGAGGTGAATGTAGTGAAAACGACGATTACAGTTCAAGAAAAACTGGTTCCCGTTTACATTGACGCCGAGAACACACAGCCCGCTCAAAAAATGCTTAGACTGCTGTCGAGCGCCTTGGATAATAAGTTAAGTAACGGTAAAAGAGCCTTGAAAAAATGTATCGGTTCCCTGATCAGTATCGAAATTGTCGGTTCGGAAGCCATTTTGCACTCGTACCGCGAAAGCGACACGCTCGCTCTGTCCCTGTATTAAGCCGCCGTCCCCCTCGTACATAAAAAAGACATTCCGAAGATGCGGAATGTCTTTTTTGTATGTGCTTCTTATTTCATCCGGCTGCGGTCTTCCAGCATCCGGCGGGTGAACTCGGAAAATTCGGCGTTCAGTTCGTTCAACCGATCCGTCAGGCTGCCGAACTCGCCGAGCAGATGCGCCTGTTCGTTCGAAGCGTCGGAGATCGACGTGATTTCCTGCTCCATGCGCATGATGCTGCTCTGCACGTTGTTCAGCGCCTGCTCGATGCTCTGCGTCGCCTGCTTCGTATCGACCGACAGTTTGCGCACTTCGCTGGCGACGACCTGGAATCCGGCGCCCAGCTCGCCGACCCGCGCCGCTTCGATCGCGGCGTTCAGGCCGAGCATATTGGTCTGTTCCGAAATTTCGCGGATAAACGAAGTGACTTTGTTGACCTGGCGCGCGTCCGTGACGGCCCGGCCCGAATTTTCTCGAATTTCCGCCGTGGCGGCCGCGAGCTGCTGCGACTGCGCGGCGATCGAGGCGACAAAATCGGTCAACGAGCGGCTGACGGATTCCATCCGGTCGCCGAACCCGTGCATGAATTCTTCCGTGCTCATCGTATACGCGACGGCAAGCGCCCCGACGACCTTCCCGGTCTCGTCGAACACCGGAATGCCTTTGGCTTCCAGCTCTACCCCGTAAGCCGAAGCCGGAATGCGGGTGCTGGACACCTGGCCGCCCAGCGCTTTGCGGAGATTGACGTCGTCCGGCGGAATCGGGGAGCCCGCGGATAAGCCGAAGTCCAGATCGGTCGAAGGGGCATAGTACAGAAATTTCTCCCTGTCGGTAATGCCGATCATGAAATCTTCTTTGGTGATCTTTTTCAAATAAGGGATGCTGAGTACGAGCGCGTCGAGTATGTTCATTGGGGCCCCTTCTTTCTTGTGAGTGAGATCGATGTCCGCCTAAAGCAGATTCCTCTTATATTTCGTCAAATTTCTTCCGATTCTAAAGAGCCGGCGACAAAAAAGAAAGGTTCTTCCTAAAATTCATGATCCGACGTAAAATAATCGGCGAAATCCGCATTCCTGGCGTAATTCGTGGTATAATCAAGAAGATAAAGGAATTTGCAAGGTCAACTTTCCTACGGAAAGTGTGGAGGTGAACAGATGAAAAATTCAACGCTTTGTCCCCGCTTCGAACGCGGTATGCAGATTTTGTCGCAGCGCTGGAACGGCCTGATTATTTATCGGCTGCTGTCCGGACCGCAGCGATTCTGCAATATTCAGTCGGCTTTTCCGGTCAGCGGACGTTTACTTTCGGAAAGACTGAAAGACCTGGAAAAAGAAGGCATCGTTTTGCGGCATGTGTACCCGGAGACGCCGGTTCGGATCGAATACGAATTGACGGACAAAGGGCGGGCCCTGCAGTCGACCATTCAATGCATTCAAGGTTGGTCGGACGAATGGATCAACGAACCGCAGGTCATCGAAGAAGCGAACGAAGAGACGGCCCTGCATGCGCAGGAAGAATGTGAAAAAGCCGGCGTCAATGCCGAATAAGAGGTTCCGAGAGGAACCTCTTTTGCGTGGTCTGCACGTCAGGCAGCGCCTTCAAGAAGTGTGAGACCGAACGGTCCGCTCCGCGCTTTCGGCGTTGCGTATCCGGATAGCCAGCAGTTTGGCCAAATTTTTCTTCGTCCGTTCGTTCGTGACGCGGCTGAGCTTGATCCAAATGAAACGGTCGATCGACATGCGCTTCATCTCCTTCGAAAGGGAAAATGGACAATACGTTGCGCGGACGTTCGGCTTAAGCTCCGACGCGATGCAAGTAAGCGTAAATAACCGTAATTCCTCTTTTCCAAACAGATACAGCAGGCGAAGCGGCCGGATCCGAACTTTTCCGTCAAAACGCGGCTGCCCACCTTGTCCCTACAGGAAGGACATGCGCTGCGCATCCACTTCCTCGGCGTAGATTTCGAGAATCGGACGCATCGTCCACGAGCCGATAAACGCGTAGCGCACGATCGGAGCCGTCCGGTCGGCCCGGCGTTCTTCCAGCAGCTCCGTCACGAACGGATCGGAACCGGCTGCCCGAATCGCCGGAATGGGCTGCATCTCGATCGATTCCACGTCCTGCCCGGCCGCGTTGCGGTCGCGGCTGCCGATCACCCCCGCAAACCGAAACCACGCTTTGCCTCCGTCCCAGATCCGAAACTCGACCCTGACTTCTCCTTCGACCAGGACGACCGATTCGATCGTCCCGTCGCTAAGCGAAATATCTCCGATAAATAGCTGCTGCATGTTTCCCCTACTCCTTTTTCTCTCTGATCCGCGCGGCGCGCTTCCCGGTAAGGGTAGCACAAATCGCCGGACCTGCCCATCCCTCGCGGGCGCAAAAAAACCTTTACCTCTTGGCAGTCAAGGTAAAGGTTTTTCTACGCAGCCCCCTGCGCGTACGAACCGGCGCTCGATCAGCCGATCTGAAGCGTGGCGTCTTCAAGTTCTTCGGCCAGTTCGTCCGTCATCTTTACCGCCGGCAGTTCCCCGAACACTTCGCTGAAGATCGTGTGGCTCTGGATTTCGGCCGTCACGGCGCTGATATGTCTGGACTCTTCGTCCCGGCGCTCGATCATGCGATCCAGCTTGCTTTCGATATCCCGCTCCACATGCGCAAGATCGCGAACGTCGAACATGTATTCTTTTTGCCCGAACCGTCCGAGCAGTTCCTGATACTTCGTTGCCCAGCCCAGCGCCAGCACGGGAATACCGTCTTTGTACGCGTGAATGATCGAATGGTAGCGCGAAGCGATAATGAACGTGAACTGTTCCAGAATATGATGGATTTCGATACAGTCGTATTCGTTCTCCAACAGCACGACGCGGTCGTCGGCCGGATAATGTTCTTTGATGCCTTTGCAAATTTCCAGATCTTCCGTCGAATGGCGCAGCAGATACACGTTCAGGCCGCGTTTGAGCAGATGGTCGGTCATTTTGCGATAAGCTTGCAGCAGGTCTTCGCGCGAGCCGTATTTCATCGTTTTCACGTTCGGCACGATACCGACGGAATTTTCTTTGACGGCGACACGTTCGTTCGGCTTGTACGCGCCCGACTTGAACAGCACGTCCAGGTTATAATCGCTGCTGCCCTGAAGCACCAAATCCATGGACCGCTTCAGATTGCGCGTCGTGAAGCGGCTCAAAAACTGCATGCCTTCGTCTTCGCGCGCATAGATGTAGGTCGGATACGTGATATATTTTTTGATCAGCGCCATAATAAACGATTTGTATTTGCTTTCATAATCGAACGGCCCGAAAGACTGCGGCATCAGCACCATCGGCACTTTGTACCGCTTGGCGAGCATGATATTGACGAGATAGTTGACCGAGTGACGGATGGTGAACTGCGAAGACAAGGCAAAACCGCTGATATCGACGATCATATCGGTTTCTTTCATGATGCGTTCCATTTCGCCGCGGGTCACATTGACATGCTCGGCGTTCGGAATCAGCTTGCCTACCGTGCCGAATACGCCGCCCAACATTTCGATTTTCAGCTTTTTGCCGATTTTGATAATGTCGAACGCGTAACCGCGATCCGGATCGATACAGTTGACGAGTATTTCTTTTTCGGGGTGACGCTTTTTGATCTCGTTGATCACTGTAAAAGTCATCGCCTGTGCGCCTTTGTTCTCCATTTGTCCGCCTACGATCAATATTTTGCTCATCCGTTTGCAGCTCCTTTGTCGTTGGTTGGGGTCCGAGCGCTTGCTGCGCTAGGCCGGTTCGTACGGTTTATGATAATAGGACACCGGGTTGGCGATCGCCGCATCGATTTCCTTCCGGACCGAATGATAACCGATCGCAAATTGTTCCAGCGCCGGGTTCCATTTCTTGTACTCGCTCAGCGAAGCTACGACGCACTCGCCATGGATTGCCGGCTTCTCTTTATGTATCTGCAGGCCCCGATACGCTTTTTTGGCCTGGCGCAGGTTGTACGGTTCTACATAGAGGCGCAGATCCGCGATCTTCCCCTGTCGAAAAAGTTGCAGGGCGGCCGTGCCCATGTTCGCGTGATCCCGGTGGTTGCCGCCGAGGTTCGTGAACGTTTTGACCCGGGCTCCGCGATAACGGTCCGTATATTCGCCAATCAGCTGTTCGCAGTCTTCGACCGTCGTCGTCCCGTCCTGCAGACGCTGCACGAAATGGACGTTCTCCACCGGGAGGCCCAGAGCCAGGCAGGAACGTAAAAACTCGTCGTTGCGGTAGCGCACGAGATCGACGCGGTCGAGCGGCGAATAGCCTTCGCGCTCCGGATTCAGCACCTTGCGGTGCATACTGCTCTTCGCCTCGCCGTTCAACTGGCGAACGACGTTGGAAGAAGAACCGTCGGTATACAAAATGACATGACATTCGTCGCCGGCATTCAGATGATTGCGTATGCCCGCTCCGAAAGTCAGCGCTTCATCGTCCTGATGGGGAACGAAAAACAGATTGACTGGCATGGCCCACGACCTTTCTTGTCTTATGGAGTACGGTCCAGCTGCCCGTTCAGTTCGGCGCGGATACGCGTTTGTTCCGCTTCGTCGACCAGATAATAGTAGATGCCGTCGATGCGCCGGCCTTCGCCCTGCACCTCGTCTTTGTCTACCGTGCCGATCTCCGTCCGATATCGGGTGACGATCTCCATCATGTCGTCTTTGGTCAGATTCGTTTTGACGTGATCTTTGACCGCTCCCAGAACCGAATTGACTTTGGTCAGATTGGAAATGTTTTTGCCTTTTTCGATCAATGCCGACAACACCCGCTGCTGGCGGTCGTTGCGGCCAAGATCGCCTTTGGGATCGTCGTAGCGCATACGCGCGTACATGAGCGCTTCATGCCCGTTCATTCCGATCGGCCCTTCGGCATACTCCGTCCCTTCGAAATCGAAAGCGAACGGATTGTCGACGGTCACGCCGCCGAGAATGTCGATGATTTGCTCCAGCCCTTCCATGTTCACTTTGACGTAATAGTCGACCGGCACGTCGAGAAAATGCTCGACCGTGTCGACCGCCATCTTAACGCCGCCGAACGCGTAGGCATGATTGATCTTGTCGACTTTGCCGCGGCCGACGATTTCCGTGCGCGTATCGCGCGGAATGTTGAACATCAATACGGAATGCTTCTTTGGATTGACAGCCAGCATCATGATCGCGTCGGAACGGCCTATATCGTTTTCGCGTTCGTCGACGCCAAGCACGAGCAGGTTAAACGGCTGCTGCTCGCTCAGATCGGCGGGCAGTTCCCGCACGGCCGGCACGCCGGCATTGCCGACGGAAGCCGTCAGGCTGCCTCCCTTGCCGCCGGAATCGGACGCGGCGATCGCCGCGTCCGATTCCAGCGGTTCATAAATCGATTCCAACGTGTTGACGACCGGGCGATAGACCGAGTAGGCGTAACCCCCGACCCCGATAACCGCAATCAGGGTACCCGAGATTACGATCTTCGCCCAGCGTCTCATAACACTTTTCGGCCGGCTCTGGCCGGCTCGGCGCCGCTCGTGACGCAGTGGCGCTCAATGTCTTTCCAGCTGCTGAACATTTCTTCGAAATCTTCTTCCTGCACGACCGCGCCCGTCTGAACCTCGATATATTCCATATCCCGGAACGCTTTGAGGCAGTGGTACGTGCCCGGCTGGATCGTGACGACGTCGCCCGCTTTGACCGGCGTAATCGAACCTTCTTTGACCAGGATGCCTTCCCCGGTAATGATCGTCCACGTATCGGCCCGATGCATATGCTTTCGGTAGCCGAGGTTTTTGCCGGCTCCGAGTCCGATCCGCTTGGTCAGCACTTCCGTACCGTTGTCGAACTTGGAATAATCGAGCACCCGGTACCAGCCCCAACGGCGTTCTTCGTACATCGGACGCTGTCCGGCTTCGACCATGTCCTTGACGCGCGGGCTTGCCGCTTTGTCCGAGACGAGGATGCCATCCGGGCTGACCGCGACGATCGCGTCGGGAATACCGATGATCGTAACCGGAATGTCCAGTTCGTTGATCAGATGCGTGTTGCTCGAATCTTCGCTGATCGCGCCTTTGCCGATCTGCTTCAGACCCATGTTTTCGGTCAGCGTATTCCAGGTGCCGAGGTCTTTCCAGTATCCGTCGTACGGGATAACCGCGATATGCGATTCTTTTTCCACGACCGCGTAATCGAAGCTGATCTTCTCAAGCGTTGCGTAACGCGCCAGCAGGTCTTCGTACTCCATCGGCAGCCCTTCGCGCAGCAGCTTGTCCATCATGTAGCTGAGCTTGAACGCGAACACGCCGCAGTTCCAGAGCGCGCCCTGCTCGATCAGCCGCTCGGCCTGATCTTCGCTCGGCTTTTCGGTGAAGCGCCCGACCCGTTTGTAGTCGGTATCGGCTCCGCCGGCTTCCGGCACGATATAGCCGTATTTCGACGACGGATACGTCGGATTGACGCCCATCAGCGCGATCTTGGCACCCGAATTGTGCAGCGCGCCGTCCAGGTCGCGAATCCGGTCGAAGAAGCGATCGTCGACGTAAGGATCGACCGGCAGGATGCAGACCGTCTCGTCGAGGCTCACGCCCTGCGAATACAAGTACGAAGCCGCCAACGCGATTGCCGGGAACGTGTCCCGGCGCTCCGGTTCCACGATGATCGGAACGCCGCCGAGCTGGTTCTGCAAAATCTCCACCTGAACTTTGCTCGTCGCGATGACCGCGGAATCGCTCAGGCCCGCTCCTTTGATCTGTCCCCAGACCCGTTGGACCATCGATTCCATATCGCCCCGGTCGTTTTCGAGCACTTTCAGAAACTGTTTCGATCGGGCGTCGTTCGATAAAGGCCACAGCCGTTTACCCGAGCCTCCTGATAATAAGACCAATTTCATGTTTGCTCCTCCTCTTCTGTCGATTCAATTGATGACTTGCGCAATCCATTTATGCGATTCGATCTTTATACGATTTTGAGGTTGTCTTTTTTCTCCGCCGCGGCCGGATTGCCTACGAGCGTCTCCAGCAGGTACTCGCGCAGGTCGCTGCCCAGTCCTTCGCGTTTGAGTGCGAAATCGACGTTGGCTTTGAGATAGCCGAGCTTGCTGCCTACGTCGTACAACGTGCCGTCATACCGGAAGCTGTACATTCTCGACAGCTCGGCGAGCTTTTTGAGCGCGTCCGTCAACTGGATCTCGCCGCCCACGCCTGCCGTCTGATGCTCCAGAATGTCCATGATTTGCGGCTCCAGGATGTAGCGGCCGATCATCGCCAGATTCGAAGGCGCGTCCGTTTTCGGCTTTTCGACCAGATCGGTGATCAGGTTCAGGTTGTCGGTCAGCTTGTCGCCTTTGATCACGCCGTAGCTGCTGACGTCTTTCCAGGGTACCGCTTCGACCGCGATCATGTTGCCGCCCGTACGGGCCTGCTCGTCCATCATCTGCTTGAGGCACGGAACCTCGCTGTCGATGATCATGTCGCCCAGCAGCACCGCGAACGGTTCGTTGCTGTTAATAAATTTGCGTGCGCACCAGATTGCGTGTCCGAGGCCGAGCGGTTCTTTTTGGCGAACGCAGTGGATCTCGACGAGGTTGGTCACTTCGCGCACGATGCTCAGCAGCTCTTCCTTGTTCTTTTCTTCGAGGTCCGCTTCCAGTTCGATGTTTTTGTCGAAGTGGTCTTCGATCGCCCGCTTGCTGCGTCCCGTTACGATGATGATATCTTCGATCCCGGAGGAGACGGCTTCTTCGACAATATACTGGATCGTCGGCTTGTCTACGATCGGCAGCATTTCTTTGGGCATGGCTTTCGTTGCCGGCAAGAATCTCGTTCCAAGGCCTGCTGCCGGGATAATCGCTTTTCTCACTTTATTCATCGTTGATGCCCTCCCTTAAGGTGTGTGTGAATTTATCTTACGCCTGCGCCGTCATTTAGCTAACTTAGTTTTACTTATAAGCCTATTCTTAAGGTTTTGAAACAATTCTTTATTGAAAAGGAAGAGCACGGCTCCGTAAATCAAAGCTCCGAGCGCTACCTGGATAATAAAGTTGGCCTGCTGCGAGAAGACCGCAACGGACAAAACGTTCAGGAGAACGACGCCTCCGACCATGATCAGGCCGTAAGCCAGTCCCGGTGCCATGCTGCGCACATAATCGCCCAGGCAGGGCCCGATCATGCGGCGCATCGCGTAGTGGTATTGGATCACCATCAAGATCAACTGGATGACGACGTAAGCGATACACGTTCCCATGATGCCGCCCGCGTACGTGCCGATCGCAAGACCCGGTACCTGGACGCACATGCCCATCAGCGTATAGCGGAAGTACATGTCCGTGCGTCCTTTCGCTTGCAGCAGCGGCTGGATCGGAACGATCAGCGAACGCAGCAGCATCGCGATGGCCAGCACCTGGATCAGCATGACGCTCGGTTCCCATTTTTCGCCGAAAATGAACGGAACGAGCATCGGAGCGGTCACGAGCAGTCCGAGGTAGATCGGCGCGTTGAGATAGCTGACGAGCGCGATCGTTTTGATATAACCGCTGCGCAGCCGCTCGATATTGTCCTGCATTTTGGCGTAGATCGGCAGGCTGACCGTATTGATCAGCGGCGTCAGCTTCAGCACCGGCATCGTGCAGAGCTGGAACGCGAACGAGTAGTAGCCGAGCGTCTGGGTGCCGTAGATGCGTCCGATCAGGATATAGTCGATATTGGACATGATCGATTGAATGACGTTGGACGACATTTGATACACGCCGAAGCTCAGGTAGCCTTTGAGGTCTTTTTTGGCAAAATGCAGAGCAGGCGTCCATTTTTTCCATCCCTGCATGACGAGCAGCGCCGATTTGACCAACGCGTTGCCCAGATTGGACAGGACAAGCGCGTAGACGCCCATACCGGCCAATGCCCCGCCTACCGCCAGCACGAAGCCGACGAAGTAGGAGACGATCTGGATTTTGGCGATATTGTCGAACTTGAGCTCTTTGCGGAACAGCACTTCGAACTGCTGGCCGAAAGCGGGCAGCAGGCACAGCAGCGCCATCCAGCGTACCGGGTTAAGCAGCTCCGGCTCTTGATAGAACCAGACGACCAGCGGCGCCGAGAAATAGATCACGCCCGCGATAAAAGCTCCGGTCGCCAGATTGAGTATGTACAGACTGGACAGATGGTTCCGGCTGACGTCCTGACGATGTATGATGGCGTTCGATATGCCTACGTCGGTCAGATTGACCGCCGCGGCCACGACGACCATCGTCATGCTCATCAGCCCGTAATCGACCGGACTCAGAATTCGGGATAAAGCGACCAGCTGAAGCAGCTGGATCACGATCGTGACAATTGTCGCCACGCTCGACCACTTCGCCGCTTTGATCCCTTTCTTTTTTAACGAAGACATGTCGCCACTCCTTTGATTGCGTTTCTGGATCTACAAGTTGTCGATGAAATTCAAAAGGGTGTTTACCTTGGCTTCCCAGGCGTGGCTTTTGGCCATGTCCCGAATCGTGTTCCTATCGGCTTTGGCCGCCAGCGCTTGTTCGACCTTCAGCGGCAGTTCGGCGCTTTCGCGGTAGAAGTGCAGGAATTTCTCCTGCCGGCGCAGCAGCTCCGGCGTCTCGGTCACGACGACCGGCAGGCCGGCAGCCGCGTATTCGTACAGCTTCATCGGACTGCGGCCCGCATTGGCGGCATGATTGCTGAGCGGCAGCAGCGCCACGTCGCAATGCTGGAGATAGGCCGGGACGGTCGCGTACTTTTTGGCGCCCAGAAAATGCACGTGGGCGAATTCCGCGAAGTCGCGCTTCGTCTCGTCGTTCACCGGTCCGATAATGACGAGATTAATGCCTGGCTTTTGCTGCGCGAGCAGCTTGAGCCCTTTGAGGTCTAGCCGTTCGTCGAGCGCGCCCACGTACACGGCCCGCGGACCGGGAATCGGCTTCAAGTCTTCCGGTTCGACCGTCGGCGCGGAGAAGTGCTCGTATTCCACGCCGTTTTCCAGCAGCAGCGTCGGCACGGACGGATTGTACTCGCGCAGCTCCGACAGGACCGGTCCCGACGTGGAGACGAGGCCGTCGACGACGGACATGAGCGTGCGTTCCGCCGAAGCGATCGAAGCGTCTCCGGTCATTTTGCTGTAAATGTCGGTCGGGCGATAGATGGTCACTTTGGGCGACACCAGCTTCTCCAGGCCGACGAACCGCGGCTGGTCGATCAGCAGGAGATCGACCGACGGCATATGATTTTCGCGCATGACTTTTTTGATTGCCGGCAGCATCCAGTTTTTTCGAGTCCGCTTGAATATCGGACCCGCGATCTCCCAGGGAAGCAGCGACATCGGTACCGAATTGACGACTGCCGTCGTATCGACGCGTTTGCCCTGCAAGATGCGAAAACGCGCCTGGATATCGCGGTCTTTCCATTTCAACAGATGGAAAGGACTGAGCGGAGTACTAACATGGATGACCGTATGGCCCAGCTTCTCCATCTCCCTCGACAGGTGATGGGAGCCGACGACGAACGGACTGCCCATGTACGTATGACTTGCAAACATGATATTCATTGCGGCTCTCCTCCTTGCGGATATTGAAGCATCAGGCTTCGACTTTGCGGCTGTCGCTGCGCGCCGTTTGATCGGCGGTGCGTCCCGCGGCATATTTTTTCACTTCGGCCAGCGTCTCGTAAGCGCATTTCTCCCACGAGAACTTCGCGGCCTGCGCCAGCCCTTGCTGCTTCATCTGCTGCTGCAGCGCCGGGTTCTGCATGACGTGCGCGATTTTCTCGGCGATGTCTTCCGGTCGGTTCGGGTCGCAGTACAAGACCGCGTCTCCGCACACTTCCGGCAGCGAAGCCGTATCGGAAGCGATCACCGGGCAGCCGCATGCCATCGCTTCGAGCGGCGGGAAGCCGAACCCTTCGTAGAACGAAGGGAAAACGAAGCAGGCTGCACGCTCGTACAGCGTCCGCAGTTCTTCGTCGGCGACGTATCCGACGTGACGGACATGATCGCCGAGTTCCGTTTCCTGCGACTTGAATATTTTCGGGTTCGTGCCTCCCGCGATCACGAAGTCGAATCCCTGATCGCCGATCAGCTCGGCGGCGCGAACGATAGAGCGGAAATTTTTGTTCGGGCTCTGGCTGCTGACCGCCAGCACGAACGGCCGCTCCAGTCCCTGCTGCGCCGGATACTCCGGCGACGTGCCGGTCTGAAGCACATGTTCCTTGCCGTGATAGATGACCCGGATCTTGTCGCCGCGAATGCCGCAGTGGCGAACCAATTCGTCTTTGGAATTGTTGGAACAGGTCAGAATGAGCGGCGACGTCCGCCCCAGCACCCGGAACATCGTTTTGTACCACAGCTTGAACGAAGCCGAGTACGTATCGGGTACCGAATAGACCGCTGCGTCGTGCAGCGTAACCGCCTGCTTGCGCTTGAACAGCGGTGCGGCATTGCACAGATTGAGCAAAAATCCGTCTTTGGACAGCGCCGGCAGCGACAGCTGCTCCCACAGCTGCCCGCCGAAGCGTCCTGCCTGTCTGACCTCGATATGTTTCGTGCCCAGCTCCCGGATCTCTCCGGTCGGAGCCAGCACGATGAATTCGTAATCCCGCACGGCCGGGTCGCCGCGATCGATCAGCTGATCGATCGTCCGCAGCAGCTCGTACGCGTAACGCTGCACGCCGGTTACCGAAGCTTTCAGAAACCGCCCGTTGACATAAATGCGCGTCTTAGTCACCGGCTCCCACTCCTTTCAGCCGCCAACTGGTCAGCTTTTTACGGTTATAATGAAGAATCAGGCTGAACGCGAGAATGATGATCCAGCACGGGAAGAAGCGTCCGCTGCCGAAGTAGAAGTACCGGGGAATTTCCAGTACGCCGACGAGCCAGATCGGATAGATCATCATGCCGAACGTATGCCCTTTTTTGAAATGATTGTACAGCACGCCGGTAAAGAACCCGACGATGACCCAGAACACCAACGCTCCGAACAGGCCGTAATCGTTGTAAGGCTGCAGCAGTCCCGAAGGATTGTTGAATTCCGGGTTACCCATCGTGGCGAGCGTGTTGTTGATCAGCGCCTGCGGCTCGAAGCCGTAGATCGAAGAATACGCGTCGTCGGGAACGCCCGGGAATTTCCAGATGAACTCTGCTGTCGAATTCGGGAATGGCAGCCAATGGAACCCGAGATGCTGGAAGTACAGCGTGCCAGTATTGATCGCCGTAACATAGTAGCCGAAGAAGCGGGTCACGATGAATTCCCAGAAAGACGGATAATAATTGACGTAATAGCTGAGCCAGGAACGGAAGTATTCGCTGATGCCGAAAAATCCGACGAGCGCAACGAGGCCGACGATCGGATATACCGCCACAAAAGGCGTTTTCCGATTCATTTTGGCTCGCATGGAGAAGTACACCACGGCAGCCGGAACGAGAAATTCCATAATCGCGAGACGTTCGAGGAAAAAGATCGCCCGCATCATCGTCAACAGGAACACGGCCGCCAACATCCATATGTAGATCTTCTTTTTGTTATAAAACAGGTAGTAACACGTCAGGATCACGAACGGAATGCCGAAGTTTGTAAACGACGTCACGCCCGCCACGTTTTCGAAGCTTTCCTTGATGCCGTAGATCGCGCCCGGTTCGCCGCTCAGCACGTTCAGGAAAAGGCTGAGGCTGAATCCGCTGCGCAGCATGATCAGGAACCACATCGCGTAACCGAACATCGTAAAACCGAACAGAACGAAGATCCACATTTTAATGAAGGAATCTTTTTTGATCATTACTTCGCTGAACGCGTTGGAAGGCTTCGTCCCGCGTCCGGCCAACATCGCCAGCACCCCTCCGAGCACAAAGCAGCAGACCGGAAGAATGGAATAGATGATATTGGATTCATCGATGAACTTGTCGACCCGGTAAAAAGACAGGTAACTGTTCTCCGGAATGTAATACGCGCCGATCAGAATGATCGTCATCAGCAGTGCGAAGATGATCGTCGGGTTCAACCACCAGATCCGCATGCCGCTTTCTCCGTTTTGAAGCTCCGGCTTGCGCCGGTTTTGACTGTTTGCCATCGTCCGATCCTCCTCTCTGCCGTTAGGACGAGCCCCGGATTAATCCGAGGCTACCGAATTGCGAAACGGCGAAAGGCTTTCCAGCTCCGGCCGTCCGATCGAATAATATTGGAAATTCGTGTCGGCCAACTGTTCTTTCGAGTAGACGTTGCGTCCGTCGATCAGGATCGGCTGCTTCATGACCCCGTTCAGCTCCCGCAGATCGATCTCCTTGAATTCCGACCAGTCCGTCAGCAGGCAGAGCGCGTCGCAGCTTTCGGCCGTCTCCATTGCGGAATCGCACCATTGCACGTCCGACTCGTTGCGGAAAAAGCGGCGGAAGTTTTCGGTTGCGATCGGATCGTACGCTTTGACGACGGCGCCTTCCTGAAGCAGCGTCTTGATGATGTCGAGCGCCGGCGCTTCGCGTACGTCGTCCGTGTTCGGCTTGAACGCGAGTCCCCAGATGCCGACCGTTTTGCCCTGCATGCTGCCGAGCGAATGGTTCAATTTGGAGATGATGTTGAACCGCTGATCGTTGTTGACTTCGACGACCGACTTCAACAGCTTGAATTCGTAATCCACGTTACCGGCGATCTGGATCAGCGCGTGCGTGTCTTTCGGGAAGCACGAACCGCCGTAGCCGATACCCGCCTGCAGGAACGAAGAACCGATCCGCTTGTCGTAGCCCATGCCCTGCGCCACGTGCGTCACGTCCGCGCCGACTTTTTCGCAGATGTTGGCGATTTCGTTGATAAACGAAATTTTCGTCGCGAGGAACGCGTTCGAAGCATATTTGATCATTTCCGCGCTGCGCACTTCGGTGACCATAATCTCGTCGGTCAACGGCTTATGCAGTTCGGTGAGCGTCGCCGCGGCGCGTTCGCTGCTCGTGCCGATAATGATGCGATCCGGGCGCAGCGTATCTTTGACGGCCGACCCTTCGCGCAGAAACTCCGGAATGGAGACGATATCGAACGGATGCGGGCTGAGTTGGCTGATGATCTGTTTGATCTTGTCGTTCGTGCCGACCGGCACCGTGCTTTTGGTTACGACGATCTTGTAGCCGTTCATCGCAAGCGCGATATCCTGGGCAACCTGCTCGACGTATTCGAGGTTCGCTTCGCCGCTCGCCAGCGAAGGCGTACCGACGCAGATGAAGACGATGTCCGCGTTCTGCACCGAAGTGGCCAGATCCGCCGTGAACTTCAGATGACCCGAAGCGGTGTTTTTCTCCATCAATTCCTGCAGACCCGGTTCGTAGATCGGCACCTCGCCTTTGTTGAGCCGTGCTACTTTGTCCAGATCTTTATCGACGCAGGTCACTTGATTGCCGATTTCCGAAAAGCAGACACCCGAGACCAGACCTACATAACCTGTTCCTATAAATGTAAGTTCCATGAGAACATATCTCCTTTGTTTTGAAAGATGGTTTACAGCACTCGCGTAATCATTCGTTCCGAACCGAAATGCCGGCTGTCTTCGTGCTGCTTGTTATGAATATGCGTCTGCAGGTTTTGACGGAACACTTCCGGCGAGAACCGCATCGCGTTTTTGCGGCAGTTGGCCGGCAAAATCTTGCCGCTTTCCTGCTCGAAGCGCTGCACCGCCGCTATGATCGCCGCCGGCGCCTGCTGCTGGTAGAACACGCCGGTCGGATTCGCTTCTTCCAGTCCTCTGACCGTCTCAAGCGCTCCGCCTTTGCCATAAGCGATCACGGGCGTGCCGCAGGCCTGGGCTTCTACCGGCGTAATGCCGAAGTCTTCTTCGGCCGCGAACACGAACGCTTTGGCGCGCTGCATATGGTCGACCAACACTTCGTCCGGCTGATAACCGAGAATCTTAATGTTCGTCGATTCGAATTTGCGTACTTTTTCCATATCCGGTCCGTCTCCGATAATGACCAGTTTCTTGTCCGGCATCTGGGCGAAGGCGGCCGCGATCATGTCCATCTTTTTGTACGGCACCATGCGGGAAGCGGTCAGGTAGAAGTCTTCTTTGTCTTCGCGTGCCGTAAAAGCGCCCACGTTAACCGGCGGATAGATGACCGACGCTTCCCGGCGGTACACTTTCCAGATCCGGTTGGCGATAAACTGCGAGTTGGCGATGAAATGGTCGACCCCGTTCGAAGTCCGGTAATCCCACATCCGAATCCGGCTGAGAATGACTTTGGCCATCGTGCCTTTGAGTCCTTTGTCGAGGCCGGACTCTTTCAGGTACTGCGGCTGCATATCCCACGCATACCGGATCGGCGAATGCACATACGAGATGTGCAGCTGGTCGGGACCGGTAATGACACCTTTGGCTACCGCATGCGAGCTGGACAGGATCAGGTCGTAAGACGACAGATCGAACTGTTCGATAGCGAGCGGCATCAGCGGCAGGTATTGGCGATACTTCTTTTTGGCGAGCGGAAGCTTTTGCAGGAATGAAGTATGTACTTTTTTCCCAAACAGGAATCCCCGGTCTTTCTCGGGCATAAAGTCGACCAGACTGTAAATCTCGGCTTCCGGGAAAATATGAATCATTTGCTCAAGCACTTTTTCCGATCCGGCATAACTGGTCAGCCAATCGTGAATAATTGCGACTTTCATTCGAATTCACCCTTTCTTTCTCGATCATGATCAAACGGACGGTTCGTCGTTCGCTTCTTGTCGGGTCAGTAAGCTCCTCTTTTGAGCAGAACGCTGACGACAGTCGAGAAAAGAATCCGAATATCCAGCCAAATGGTGCGATGGTACACGTAATAAAGTTCGAGGTCGACGCGTTCGGGATAGCCGACGTCGCTGCGTCCGCTGACCTGCCAGTATCCGGTGACGCCCGGTTTAACCGACAGCAGATCGTTTTTGCGGTCTTTGTACTCTTTGAGTTCCTGCGCCACGATCGGCCGGGGACCGACGAGGCTCATTTCGCCTTTGAGTACGTTCAGCAGCTGCGGCAGTTCGTCGAGGCTTGTTTTGCGGAGAAAACGTCCGATCGAGGTAATGCGCGGGTCTTCGCCTTGCTCCAGCTTGTAGTTGTTGGCGACGTACTTTTGGTACAGAACCGGGTCCTCTTTCAAGCGCTGCTCCGCATTGGTAGCCATCGAACGGAATTTGTAGATGTTGAACATTTTCGAGTTTCTGCCGAATCTTTTTTGTTTGAAAAAGACAGGCCCTTTAGGATCTTCGACCTTGATCAGAATCGCCAGGATCAAAAACACGGGCGACAGAAGAATCAAGCCGATCAAGGAAGCCACCGCATCCATGCTCCGTTTCGTTGCATTGAATCCGATTCCCCGATTCCATGTCAGGTTACTGAACGCCGCTTCGTTGTACTTTGTTGCTTCGGCATCGTTGTTGACTGCACTCATAGGTTTTCCCCTCCATTTGTCTCGGTTTTTTGGGATGTTTAGACGGAAGCTGCTACGCTTTGTTCAGCACGACGCCGAGAATATGTGCATTGACGTGATCCATGCCTCTTTTCACTTTTTTCAGTTGTTCTTTGGTCACTTTGCCTTGATGCGCTACGAGCACGACGCCGTCGGACAGCGTGCCGAGGATTTGCGCGTCGGAGACGTCGAGCGCCGCCGGCGAATCGATCAGCACTACGTCGTAATAACCGGCCACTTCACTAAGCAGCGCCTGCATACGATCGGAACCGAGAATTTCGGACGGATTGGGCGGCAGCGTGCCGGCCGTAAGAACGGACAGATTCGGGATGGCCGTTGTCGATACAGCCGCTTCAAGCCCGCATTGTCCGCTTAACACGTCGGTCAGGCCGCGCTTGTTGGAACGCGGGAACACGTGCTGCAGCGAAGGGTGGCGCAGATCGCCGTCGATCAGCAGCACTTTTTTGTTTTCCTGCGAATAAGAAACGGCGAGATTGGTTGCGGTCGTCGTTTTGCCTTCTTTGCTTCCGGCGGAAGTGACCAACAAAATTTTCGAAGAACGTCCCATTGTGGAGAAACGAATATTCGTCCGCAGCGTGCGATACGATTCCGAAGCTTCCGCTCCGGCGTTTTTGTTGGCTACCAGATAACCTCCACTGCTCATGGCTCTAGTCATCGTTTAGATCGCCTGCCTTTGATAGATTTTGGAGTGTATACTGCCAGGTCTCGCGGTCATAAAATGTGTTGGGCTTCGGGAACAGGTGTCAAGACCGATTCCAGTGTCACCTGTTCGCCGCTTAACTGCGTGGCGATGACCATTTTGTACAGATCTTCCATTTGGCGCGTTTGTTCGTCCAGATCGAACTTCTTGTTGACCCGAATACGTCCGTACTCGCTGAACTCTTTCCACAGGGTACGATCGGCCAGCAGCCGGTCAATGTAGATACCGAGCTGCTTCGCGTCGCGTTCCGGAGCCAGATAGCCGCTTTTTCCGTGCTCCACCGCTTCCGGAATTCCTCCGGTTGCAAAGCTTGCGACCGGAACTCCCATCGCGGCGGCTTCGAGGAAGACCATACCGAGCCCTTCTTCGGCCCCGTTTTCGGCGCGCACGCTCGGAACGCTGAAGACTCGCGCCCGATTCATCCATTCGCGTACAACATG
The DNA here is from genome assembly GCF_006542275.1 of Saccharibacillus brassicae. NCBI lineage: Bacteria > Bacillati > Bacillota > Bacilli > Caryophanales > Paenibacillaceae > Saccharibacillus > Saccharibacillus brassicae. Next base: position 4,802,788 of record NZ_CP041217.1, on the reverse strand, counting down.
ATGCGGCTGCGTACCGAGGAAGCGGTAATGGGTCAGCTTGGATGCGGCCAGTCGTTCCAGTTCGCCTCGCAGCGGACCGTCGCCGATAATGACCAATTCCGCTTCCGGATTTTTGCCCTGCACTTGGGACATCGCTTCAATTAGATAGGCGCAGCCTTTGACTTCGACCAGACGTCCGACAAATAAAACAGTATCGCGGCGAATAATTGAAGAATCGGGCTTAAAAGAATCGGTGTTAATGCCGATATAATGACGAATGACCTTTTCCGGCGGATATCCCTGGCTAATGAGCTTCTCACGAATGAAGTCGGAAACGGCAATGAACAAATCGCCTTTCTTTTGCAGCTTCGGACGCTGCTTCAGATAATTTCGATGCGTATAATACGATTTTCTGGCGTACTCGTCTTTGGTCGTTGCGTCATATCCATGGAAAGTCACGATCAGCGGAATATTTAGCTTTTCGGCGATCGGCATGGCCAGGCAGCCTTCGGGTCCGAAATGCGCATGGATCAATTTGGGCTGAATCGCTTTAAGACGGCGCGTCAGACGGCGCCCCGGTCCCATCAACTTGAATTCCAGCTCTTTTCTTCGGCCCGCTACGCCACCCGTATTAATGATGATCTGCTTATCGGCTTGCAGCTGCAGCCCGGGAACAAGACGAGAACCCATAAAATAAGAATCAAAAGACTCAAAACGTTCAGCCTGGCTTTTAATGAAAGTTTCGGACGGCGGCAGGATTTGATCCCGATAAATCAGAACAGACACTTCAGGTCGAATGATTTTCATGGTTAACCTCGATTAACGCTGCTCGTTGGCAGTGCGCAGTAGGGCTGAATCTTCCTGTTGCCCGGAAGGATCGGCCTGTTGATTTTTCAAATCGCTTTTGGCAATACGGTCTACTTTGGCGAGAACGGGAAGTCCGATCGCATCTTCGACGTCGAATTCGGTTTTGACGGAATCGTCCAGGTATTCAAGCAGGAACATGATGCCCAGACCGAGCAGAAGTCCGACTACAAGGCTGATGACGATCAACATCTGTTTATGATCGTTAACCGGGCTTGCCGACAAGTTCGGGTCTGCCGCATTCAGCACGCTGACGTTGTTGACCTGCATGATTTCGGGAATTTGGCTTACGAAGACGTTGCCTGTCGAGTTGGCGATCGTAGCTGCTCTTTCGTAGGAGGTATCTTCGACGGATACGTTGATGACCTGCGTATTTTGCGTCGAATCGATCATCAGTTTGTTGCCGACCTGCGTCGAAGTCAGGTTCAGTTCGGGGTGGCGTTCCACGACGAGCTTGGTAATCGAATCGGAAGTGATGATTTTTTTGTACGTGTTGATCAATTTGAGGTTGGCTTCAATCGAATTGGAATCGACCTGGGCTTGCCCGGTGCTTGAGATAGACGGTTCGTTAACGATCAGATCAACCGATGCGCGATACATGGGTTCGTATTTCGAGTTGTAAGCGATAGCCGCTCCAAAGCACAACAGTACCGTTAGAGCCACTACCCACCATCTTTTTCTGACCACGCGCAAATATTCTTTTAATTCCATACACAATCCCTCCGTCTTCATGATGTGAAAATATAATAGTTCGACTTTCATGCCGCAATGAAAAAATAAAGATGATAAGTTGTGTAAACTCACTGGAATTCTCTTACATTTTCAAAACTAAAAATAGAAAATGCGAACCTTTGCCGATACACGGGTTCGTGACGAGAGACCGATTTATTCAGTAAGTTTGATTCTTGTTCATTCAAACTGCTCCGATTATGTAATCTGCTCACTCGGACAGGACCCGTTCCTTCACGTCTTCATAAGGATCAAAGCGGAAAGACATCGCCCATCGTTTAGATGCCAAAAGTCCCGATACTTGCTTTTTGCTATCAAATTTTGGTTTCTTCCACTCCTTTCCTTTTCCCGGCTCTACCCGACTTATTGGCTAAGCGGCAGAGCGAACTTTTCGGCTCGCTTTGCAGGTTTGATCGCACTTGTTAACAAATTTTACATAAAACTTTTCTAAAAGGTTCAACTTTATGCTCGCGACTAACTATTTGTGTCTGCGATGTTAGTTTATAAACCGCCTCTTTTACCTTGAATCAAATTCAATGTACTTGGGAATCTTTTGAGTCTAACGGCCCATGTTCTTCCCGCAAGCAAGCAGACTGATAGACCTAGTTTAAGCAAACTAGCAACCAAAAGTAACAAAAAGAAGCCGGACATAAATGTCCGGCTTCTTTTTGTAAATTAGAACCCTGTATTGCCTTCAGAATGAATCGTGCCACTTTTGAAGTTTGTAGCCAATCCTTTATTGTTTTCCAGCTTGTTGGCGTCGAAATAGATGTTGCCAATCTCGCCGTTGCCCCAGACCCCGATTCCTCCATGGACCGAATCGCTGATCGTATTGCCATTGAATTTGACGTCATCAATATTACCTTGCGAAGCATACACGAGTATATTCGGATGTTCTCCGGCTATCCGAGTTCCGGTATGCTCGATCGTATTTTCGTTAATCACGATATTTTTGACGTTTCGCGTACCCCACTCTTTTTCCACCGAAATATAAATCCCGGCCATCTCGGTATCCTGAATTTTGTTGTTCTCGATCGTGACATTCTCGCCGCCGACGACGGAGATGCCTCTCGCCTTCGATCCGTAACCGACATCGTTATTGCGGATCGTGATGTCCTGGGTCGTTTGCGAGTTTTCTTCATAGCTGACTACTGCAATCGTATCGTCGCCGGCTTCTCGTACTTTATTGTTCTCGACGACGATCTCGGTGCTTCCGTTCGTAATATGTATCCCGTCCGCACCCGTATTTTGCAAGCTGTTGCCGCTAATCGTTCCTTTCGAAGATTCGTATCCGACAAAAATGCCCGCTGTACTCGATTTATCGATTTTCAGGTTTTCAATTTTGAAATTGGTCGCGGATCTGACTGTAATGCTGTTTTTGTCATTCGCTCCGTTGCCGCGCTCTACCGTTTTCTCGAATACATGAGCAAAGCCGCTCAGCACCGCACCGTCTCCTTCGACATCGATCGAACCATTTTCGGGATTTGTGGACATCAGAATGGACTGATCCGCTCCGTCTCCGAGCAGGCTGACTCCGTCTACCATCAGAATTCCGCTCAAGCGATACGTACCGGACGGGATATAGACGGCTTTGTCTTCCTTGGATGCCCGATCGAGCGCTCCCTGGATCGCGGCCAGATCGTCACTGTCGTCATTCGGCGTCGCTCCTTCGTCTACGATCGACAAGGCTCCGTCGGGTATTTCAGCAGCGGGAAGCGTAGGTTCGGCGATTTCCGTGTCTTCTCCGGTTTGCGCTTTCTCTTCTTCCAAGAAAAAGGCCCCTCTCCACAAGGCAAGCGCTGCGGCGGCGATAACCACTACCGAGATGACCCACCACACTTTTTTGGATTTCTTATTCATAGGTTCCTCCTTCACTCTTTTCCTGTCTGTTTTTGTCTCTCTGTGTTCTATCCAAGCCTACAACGTTTTCAGCGTTCTGTTCAACTAACCATTTTTACGGTAATTGTTACTTTTTATGTTTCAGAACAGTGAAAAGCGGTTAAGCAGGATTAGTGATATATAAACCGTTCTGTGTGTGTTCAAGCAGTAGTCCTCTCAATTACGCAAAAAAGCGGATGCCGGAACCTCCCGACATCCGCTTCTCTCTTGTTCAAATCCTCTACGTTTTCCGCTTCATTTCTCCCAAAAGTCAGAACCCTTCATTTTGATTCAGCTTGATATTCCCTTTGGCAAACGTTGTCGCTTCGCCGATTCGATGAATCAGTATGTTTTTGTTAAACGTTATATTTTTGATGCTGCCGCTTCCCCATACCCCGATGCCTCGATGAGCTCCGTTTTTGATCGTATTTTGATTAAACACCACATTGTCCACAATCCCTTGCGAAGCGTATACCAACACGTTCGGATGATTCGAAGGTTTGGCCAGCCCCGTATGGTCAATGACATTGTTCGAGACGGTTACCCGATCCACGTTACGCGTATTGTAGGAAGCTTCTACCGCAATATACACGCCCGCCATAGACGTTTCCTGGATAGCATTGTTGGAGATGGTAATGTCAGTTCCGCCTACAACCGCTATACCGCGCGCTTTCGAACCATATCCGACATCGTTTTTGCGAATAACGATATGATGGGCGGCTGCTTTGTCGCTGTCGATATAACTGACTACCGCAATCGTATCGTCCCCGGCTTTCCGAACGACATTGTTCTCGACCGTAATATAGCTGCTGCCTCCGGTCATGTGAATACCGTCCGCTCCCGTCGATTCAAGCGTATTGCCGCTAACGATTCCGTTCTTCGAACCGTACGTGATCATGATTCCTGCCGTGCTCGATTTGCTGACATACACATTTTCGATTTTAAAATTTTGGGCGCCGCGTACCGTAATGCTGTTTTTTTCATTTGCTCCGTTTCCGCGTGCCACGGTCGTCTGATACACATGCTTGAGATTGCTTAATTCCGTGCCGGTTCCTTTGAGATCGATCGACCCGCGCTTGGGATTCGTTGAAGTCAGCGTAGTCAAAAACTTGCCGGCTCCCTGCACCTTTACGCCGTCAATCGTCAAAATATCGCTCAATACATAATTCCCTGCAGGAACATAGACCGGTTTGTCCATCGATTTGGCCGCGTCGATCGCAGCGACGAACGCCGGATAATCATCGATCGTATCATCCGCTTTGGCTCCGTAATCCAGCACAGACACGACGGAAGAATTTTTGTTTGCGGCAGAAGCCGACGATTTGGAAGGTGCTGCGCCGGCAGTCGAGCCTGCAGCTCCGGTATACGCAATATCAGGCTCCCACATCGTATGATCGTGATTCGAACTGCCCCGTTTATTCACGACAAAAGAGATTTCCGTCCCGGCTTCGACCGCAACTCGGGATACTCCGCTCGGGGTCACCGCTTTCGTATTCGTCAAAGTCTCGCTCCACAGCTTGACCTCGTCTTTTCTAATGCTGACTACGACTCCGTCGCCTTCGGGACTTCCTTTTTGCACGCTGCCGGAAATCGAAATCACACCTTTGCCCGGAGCAATCCATTTGCGAACCGCATCGAAGTTTTGATCCGGATGTAGTGCCGTAGCCGATACCCAAGGATAACCGCTTGGCGCTGCCCAGCGATTGCCGCTTTTGTCATAGATCAAATCCAAGTACGCGCTGCCGGCCAATTTCTCGTAATGCCATTGATTCGTACCTTGTTCAATCGAACTAAACCCTTTGGAAGCCGAATAAGTTCGGGTCACCTCCGCCGCATGAGCAGAAGTTCCGCCGATTAGACTGCTCCCCATTCCTACTGACAAAGCGATCAAACCTAATACAAAATTTCGTTTCTTCAAAATAGGCCTCCCCAAGTGATTTTCTCGTTGTCGTTCCGATCAAACCGGACAGGGAGTGGCCCTGTTTGCAGCTATGTGGTTGTTCTATTCAAGGCGGAGTAAAAGCGGAGTGCGCGGAACAAATCGTCTGCCCGGAGTGCACTTCATGAAAAACTGAGGATTAAAATGAAGAAGAACGTCACGATTCAAAAAACCCTATGTTACTCTTATCGGCTTCAAGCCAGGTTTTTATTACACCCAAGCTCTATTCTACTATAAATTCGGTATAGAAGTTACAAGTTTGACATCTTTTTCGGAAAATTTGCGAAAATTTTTGAATGGATTCTAGTTAGAAGCAACAAAAAAGCCTTTACCGAATGAACGGTAAAGGCTCTTTCTTTTTGGCTTGGCGGCTTCCTACTCTCCCAGGACCCTGCGGTCCAAGTACCATCGGCGCTAGAGGGCTTAACGGTCGTGTTCGAGATGGGAACGTGTGGAACCCCTCTGCCATCACCACCAAACCTAGGCTTACGAAGTAAGCCGGAACAGGTTGTCTTTAGGAAACGAATATCCCGATTGGGCCTGTGTTTCCTAAACAAGCTCTGTCTTGTACAAGGTTTGCACCTTGAAAACCGGATCCGAAACGATCCACTTCGCGTCATGAAGTGTTTGCTCGCGCAGTGTGCTCAACCAAAGCAAATGCTTCCGAAGAGCCTGGCTGCGCAAGGCTGTAGGATAAGCCCTCGACCGATTAGTACAGGTCAGCTACACGTATTGCTACGCTTCGACCTCCTGCCTATCTACCTCGTCGTCTCCAAGGGGTCTTACCACTTGCGTGTGGGAAATCTCATCTTGAGGGGGGCTTCACGCTTAGATGCTTTCAGCGTTTATCCCTTCCGCACGTAGCTACCCAGCGATGCTCCTGGCGGAACAACTGGTACACCAGCGGTACGTCCATCCCGGTCCTCTCGTACTAAGGACAGCTCCTCTCAAATTTCCAACGCCCACGACAGATAGGGACCGAACTGTCTCACGACGTTCTGAACCCAGCTCGCGTACCGCTTTAATGGGCGAACAGCCCAACCCTTGGGACCTACTTCAGCCCCAGGATGCGATGAGCCGACATCGAGGTGCCAAACCTCCCCGTCGATGTGGACTCTTGGGGGAGATAAGCCTGTTATCCCCAGGGTAGCTTTTATCCGTTGAGCGATGGCCCTTCCATGCGGTACCACCGGATCACTAAGCCCGACTTTCGTCCCTGCTCGACCTGTCCGTCTCGCAGTCAAGCTCCCTTATGCCTTTACACGCTGCGAATGATTTCCAACCATTCTGAGGGAACCTTTGGGCGCCTCCGTTACATTTTAGGAGGCGACCGCCCCAGTCAAACTGCCCGCCTGACACGGTCCCTGTACCGGATGACGGTACGAGGTTAGAACTAGCATGCGATCAGGGTGGTATCCCAACGGCGCCTCCCCCGAAGCTGGCGCTCCGAGATCCAAGGCTCCCACCTATGCTGTACAAATCGCACCCCAGTCCAATATCAAGCTGCAGTAAAGCTCCATGGGGTCTTTCCGTCTTGTCGCGGGTAACCTGCATCTTCACAGGTATTAAAATTTCACCGGATCTCTCGTTGAGACAGCGCCCAAGTCGTTACGCCATTCGTGCGGGTCAGAATTTACCTGACAAGGAATTTCGCTACCTTAGGACCGTTATAGTTACGGCCGCCGTTTACTGGGGCTTCAATTCAGAGCTTCGCGTTGCCGCTAACCCCTCCTCTTAACCTTCCAGCACCGGGCAGGCGTCAGCCCGTATACTTCGCCTTGCGGCTTCGCACAGACCTGTGTTTTTGCTAAACAGTCGCTTGGGCCTTTTCACTGCGGCCCCCTCGTGCTATTCACACTACCGGGGCACCCCTTCTCCCGAAGTTACGGGGTCATTTTGCCGAGTTCCTTAACGAGAGTTCTTCCGCGCGCCTTAGAATACTCTTCCCACCCACCTGTGTCGGTTTGCGGTACGGGCGCCTTCACCTGGCTAGAAGCTTTTCTTGGCAGTGTGAGCCCAGGACCTTCGCTACTGTAATTTTCGCTCCCCATCGCAACTTGTTCTTAGAGCCGGCGGATTTGCCTACCGACCAAACTTGTTACTTGGACGGACATATCCATCAGTCCGCGTCCCTTCCCTCCTGCGTCACTCCATTGCTCGTAACGGTTTACGGCGGTACAGGAATATCCACCTGTTGTCCATCGACTACGCCTTTCGGCCTCGCCTTAGGTCCCGACTAACCCTGAGCGGACGAGCCTTCCTCAGGAATCCTTGGGTTTTCGGCGGATCAGATTCTCACTGATCTTTTCGTTACTCATACCGGCATTCTCACTTGAATACAGTCCAGCGCTCTTTCCAGTACACCTTCAATCCGTATTCAACGCTCCCCTACCCCTGATGCACAAGGCATCAAGCCATGGTTTCGGTGGTGTGTTTAGCCCCGTTACATTTTCGGCGCAGAGTCACTCGACCAGTGAGCTATTACGCACTCTTTAAATGGTGGCTGCTTCTAAGCCAACATCCTGGTTGTCTGGGCAACTCCACATCCTTTCCCACTTAACACACACTTGGGGACCTTAACCGATGGTCTGGGCTGTTTCCCTTTTGACAATGGATCTTAGCACTCACTGTCTGACTCCCGGATATAAGTTGATGGCATTCGGAGTTTGACTGGACTTGGTAACCCTTGGCGGGCCCCGCACCCAATCAGTGCTCTACCTCCACAACTCTCAATCCGAGGCTAGCCCTAAAGCTATTTCGGGAGAACCAGCTATCTCCGGGTTCGATTGGAATTTCTCCGCTACCCCCACCTCATCCCCGCACTTTTCAACGTACGTGGGTTCGGGCCTCCAGTGCGTGTTACCGCACCTTCACCCTGGACAGGGGTAGATCACCCGGTTTCGGGTCTACACCTACATACTAAAGTCGCCCTATTCAGACTCGCTTTCGCTGCGGCTCCGGCTTCTCACCTTAACCTTGCATGTAAACGTAACTCGCCGGTTCATTCTACAAAAGGCACGCCATCACCCCTTAATTGGGCTCTGACTTTTTGTAAGCGCACGGTTTCAGGTTCTATTTCACTCCTCTTCCGAGGTCCTTTTCACCTTTCCCTCACGGTACTGCTTCGCTATCGGTCACCAGGGAGTATTTAGCCTTGGCAGATGGTCCTGCCGGATTCATACGGGGTTTCACGTGCCCCGCACTACTCGGGATCCGTCTCGGAGAGAGCTTGCTTTCGGCTACAGGGCTATCACCTGCTGTGGCGGGTCGTTCCAAACCTCTTCGCCTACCAAACTCCTTTGTAACTCCATGTGAGACGTCCCACAACCCCAGAGAGCAAGCTCTCTGGTTTGGGCTGTTCCGCGTTCGCTCGCCGCTACTGACGGAATCACTATTGTTTTCTCTTCCTCGGGGTACTTAGATGTTTCAGTTCCCCCGGTCTGCCTCTGCCGAGCTATGAATTCACTCGATCAGTAACTGGGTATGAGTCCAGCTGGGTTCCCCCATTCGGAAATCTCCGGATCAACGCTCACTTACAGCTCCCCGAAGCACTATCGCGGTTCGTCGCGTCCTTCGTCGGCTCCTGGTGCCTAGGCATCCACCGTGCGCTCTTACTTGCTTAACCAAACTTCATTTGGAACTACGTCTTCGTAAGAAGAATAGTCCAGACGCGAAGTTTTTCGTTTCGGTATCCAGTTTTCAAGGAACAACTTTTGGGTGCATCACTTCGTGTGGATCAAAAGTTGTTCTCGCGTTAAGCGAAAATCTCTTGACCTTCCCAAGTGAATCCAAAAGGAATTGAAAGAGTTCCCTCTCTCAAAACTGAACAGTGAGTTAGAGTGTTTCTATTTTTTATCTCCCTAGAAAAGCGGGACTGAATGTCTCCGTTGCAGGAAACGATTCTCCATAGAAAGGAGGTGATCCAGCCGCACCTTCCGATACGGCTACCTTGTTACGACTTCACCCCAATCATCTATCCCACCTTCGGCGGCTGGCTCCTTGCGGTTACCTCACCGACTTCGGGTGTTATAAACTCTCGTGGTGTGACGGGCGGTGTGTACAAGACCCGGGAACGTATTCACCGCGGCATGCTGATCCGCGATTACTAGCAATTCCGACTTCATGCAGGCGAGTTGCAGCCTGCAATCCGAACTGAGACCGGCTTTCTGGGATTGGCTCCACCTCGCGGCTTCGCGACCCTCTGTACCGGCCATTGTAGTACGTGTGTAGCCCAGGTCATAAGGGGCATGATGATTTGACGTCATCCCCGCCTTCCTCCGGTTTGTCACCGGCAGTCACTCTAGAGTGCCCATCTTAAAATGCTGGCAACTAAAGTCAAGGGTTGCGCTCGTTGCGGGACTTAACCCAACATCTCACGACACGAGCTGACGACAACCATGCACCACCTGTCTGGCATGTCCCGAAGGAAAAGCTTATCTCTAAGCCGGTCATGCCGATGTCAAGACCTGGTAAGGTTCTTCGCGTTGCTTCGAATTAAACCACATACTCCACTGCTTGTGCGGGTCCCCGTCAATTCCTTTGAGTTTCAGTCTTGCGACCGTACTCCCCAGGCGGAGTGCTTAATGCGTTAACTTCGGCACCCAGGGTATCGAAACCCCGAACACCTAGCACTCATCGTTTACAGCGTGGACTACCAGGGTATCTAATCCTGTTTGCTCCCCACGCTTTCGCGCCTCAGCGTCAGTTATAGGCCAGAAAGTCGCCTTCGCCACTGGTGTTCCTCCACATCTCTACGCATTTCACCGCTACACGTGGAATTCCACTTTCCTCTCCTACACTCAAGCGGGCCAGTTTCGGATGCGAATCGGGGTTGAGCCCCGATCTTAAACATCCGACTTAACCCGCCGCCTGCACGCGCTTTACGCCCAATAATTCCGGACAACGCTTGCCCCCTACGTATTACCGCGGCTGCTGGCACGTAGTTAGCCGGGGCTTTCTTCTCAGGTACCGTCACTCCGGGTGCAGTTACTCACCCGGACGTTCTTCCCTGGCAACAGAGCTTTACGATCCGAAAACCTTCATCACTCACGCGGCATTGCTCCATCAGGCTTTCGCCCATTGTGGAAGATTCCCTACTGCTGCCTCCCGTAGGAGTCTGGGCCGTGTCTCAGTCCCAGTGTGGCCGTTCACCCTCTCAGGTCGGCTACGCATCGTCGCCTTGGTGAGCCATTACCCCACCAACTAGCTAATGCGCCGCAGGCCCATCTCTCAGTGACAGCTTGCGCCGTCTTTCCTCATTCTCCGATGCCGGAAAATGATGTATCCGGTATTAGCATCCGTTTCCGGAAGTTATCCCAGGCTAAAAGGCAGGTTGCCTACGTGTTACTCACCCGTCCGCCGCTAACTGTCAGAGAAGCAAGCTTCTCATCCAATCCGCTCGACTTGCATGTATTAGGCATGCCGCCAGCGTTCGTCCTGAGCCAGGATCAAACTCTCCATTAAGGTGCAACCTCTGTTGCACCCGCGACTCCGATTAGAGACCCCATAGGGCCTGGATTCGGATAAAGCGGATGGTCTTGAAGTTGACTTGTCAAGAAAGCACCATGTGCTCGTTCTAGCTAGACGCTGGAACTGCAAATCGCTTTGCCCAAAGGGGTCAGCAATTTTCGTTCCGGCTGGCGGGAACTAAAGTTCCCTATATTCACTCTAAACCGTCTTAGGCTTCAAGATTCAGATCCGAAGATCAAACCCCTTCGCTAAGCGCGGTTCCTCGAATCACTTGGCCCGGCTGGGTTCCATGATTCTCGTTACTCACTGTTCAGTTTTCAAAGAACAAACTCACAATCTACTGAGATCTTACTCTGTCCAATCACCGTCACGCTCTCTCGAAATTCCGTCAAGCAAACACTTGCTCGGCGACTAGATTTATATCTTATCACCTGCTTGCTAAGTACGCAACCCCTTTTTCAAACTTTTTTCTCGTTTTTTGCTTCGACCTTTATCTTCCTTATGATGTTCGAACTTATTCGGCAGGTTTGTCGCCAGCGAAGAAGTACAAAAAACGATCTTGAGTTATAATGATACAAAAGGTGAGTTGGGCGCCGCAAACGAAGTGTACATCTATTAATAAGCTTTAGCTTCATAAATGAAACGCTTTCTTTTTAACCTTATTACATATTTTTCAATTTACCAAAGGAGGCTTCCATGTTTAAGTCCGACCGCTTCGCTCGAATAAGCTTACATATTATTTTCGTTCTTGTCATCCTTTTTCTTTTAACGCAGATTCCGGGTATCCTGGCTCCTCTCAAAGCGGCTTTCAGCTTAATCTTTTTTCCTATAGTGATGTCTTTATTCCTCTACTATTTGTTCAGGCCGATCATTCGCAGGCTGAATAAATGGCATATTGTGCGTCCCTGGTCAATTCTGCTGCTTTATGCGGCTGCGGTAAGCATCTTTGCCGGATTCGCGATTTGGGTATGGCCGATTCTGCGTTCGCAGTTTGTGAACTTCAACAGCAATCTGCCGCAGTTGGCCCAGAACTTCTCCAATCAGCTTCAAAGACTGATGCTGCATTTGCAGGAACAAGAAATCTGGGGCACGCCGATCAACGATATCGATGTCGGGATCGATCTGCCGCAGCAGCTGTCGGGCTATCTGGAAAACTTCATCAATTCCGCTACAAATTCGCTTAGCAGTGCTTTTTCCGTGGTCGCTTGGGTATTTCTCGTCGTCTCGGTCGTTCCGATGATTCTGTATTTCATGTTAAAAGATGATCGAAAAGGCTATGCGTTCCTGCTGAAAACCGTTCCTGTCAAATATCGGCCTACTTTCCGCCAGATGGCGATGGCTATTGACGGCGCGCTGAGCGGCTTTATCGTAGGGAGAGTGATGTTGGCGACGTGCGTCGGCGTATTCGACCTGATCGGCTTTTTGATTATCGGCATTCCGTATCCGCTGCTGCTTGTGCTGTTCATTATCCTGACGGACATGATCCCTTATATCGGCGTGTATCTGGGTGCGATTCCGGTCGTGATCGTCGGCTTTATCGATTCTCCCGCTTCGGTTATCTGGATCATTCTCGTTATCGTATTGGGGCAAATGCTGCGCAACAATCTGCTGTCTCCGGTCATTTACGGATCGGCGCTCGATATTCATCCGTTGACTACGGTGTTCCTGCTGCTCAGCGGCGGAGCGATCGGAGGATTTATCGCCATTCTAATCGTGATTCCTTCTTATATGGTCGTCAAAATTATTACCGTTCACCTGTATCGATACTATCGCGGTACGAAGAAAGCACGTCCGGACCTGTCCTGATCCTCGGCCTTCCCGTCGTCTTCCTTCTATATAACTAAAAAGATACAGCACCCTGCACAACAAAAAAAGCCCTTCTCGAACGTAACGTTCGAAAAGGGCTTTTCTGTATGCCTTGTGTCCAGGCAGGACGTAGGCTTAGCTCTCGATCAGGAGCGATTCCGGATCTTCAAGCAGTTCTTTGACTTTGACGAGGAAGCGAACCGCTTCCGAACCGTCGATGATGCGGTGATCGTAAGAAAGCGCCACGTACATCATCGGGCGATTCTCCATCCGTTCCGCGTCGATCGCAACCGGACGCAGCTGAATCTTGTGCATGCCCAGAATGCCGACCTGCGGCGCGTTGAGGATTGGCGTAGACAGCAGGGAGCCGAAGACACCGCCGTTCGTAATCGTGAACGTGCCTCCTTGCAGATCGGACAACGCAAGCTGGTTGTCACGCGCTTTGGTAGCCAGGCCCGCGATCGATTTCTCGATTTCGGCAAAGCCAAGTCGATCCGCGTCGCGTACGACCGGCACGACAAGTCCTTCTTTGGCAGATACGGCAATGCCGATATCATAAAATTTCTTGTAGACCACTTCATCGCCGTCGATCTCCGCGTTCACGGCAGGGAACGCTTTGAGAGCGCCGACTACCGCTTTGGTGAAGAACGACATGAAGCCGAGATTCACATCGAATTTTTGTTTGAACGCGTCTTTGCGACGTTTGCGCACGTCGAGGATCGCGGTCATGTCCACTTCGTTGAACGTCGTCAGCATCGCGGCGTTGTGCTGGGCTTCGACGAGGCGGGTAGCGATCGTCTGACGGCGGCGCGACATGCGCTGGCGCTCGATCGGCTTCAGCGGATCATTGGCCGCGGGTGCCGAGGCTGCTTTGGGCGCGGCGGCCGGTTTCGGGGCCGGCGCGCTCGGCGGCTGAGGCGCCGACGGATTCTGGGCGGCCGTGCCGCCTTCGGCGAACGATTTCACGTCGCCGGCATAGACGCGGCCGATCGGGTCGGCGCTCGGCACGCTGCCGAGCTCGACGCCGCGTTCGCGTGCAAGCTTGCGCGCGCCCGGGGAAGCTTTGGCCGAGGCGTCGCCGCTTTCCGCAGGAGGCGGGCTGACTGCCTCCGCGGCTTTGGGGCTGGTCGCCAGCGAAGCGGACGGAGCGGCCGCTTCCGGCGTCGGTGCGGCGGAAGCTGTCTCTTCGCCGATCGGAGCCGAAGCGGTGCCCGTCGTCGAAGATGCGCCGTCGTCCGTACGGATACGGCCGATGACTTCGCCGACTTGAACGGTGTCGCCTTCTTGGCGCAGCAGCGTTTCGAGCAGACCGCTCGATTCTGCGCTTACTTCCAGGTTGACCTTGTCTGTCTCGAGCTCCAGCAGTACGTCGCCCTGCTGTACGGCATCTCCTTCAGCCACGGTCCAGCGCAAAATGGTGCCTTCGGTGACGGACTCTCCCATTTCCGGTACTTTAATGTCGCTCACAGCGCTACCTCCCCAAACTCATTTGATTTTTTTTGGATGAATTTTGGCCCAGGGCCGTTTGGATGATCTTTTGCTGTTCGAAAGTATGGATGTGCTGGTAGCCGCTTGCCGGACTGGAACGTTCCGGTCTTCCCGTGTACGTCACTTCGATTCCTTTTGGAGCGACGGCCCGGATATTCGGTTCGATATAGCGCCAGGCGCCCATGTTATGCGGTTCTTCCTGAACCCAGTAGATCTCTTCCAGGTTCGGGAATCGCTCCAGGAAAGCGGACACTTCCCGTGCCGGGAACGGATACAGCTGCTCGACTCTGACGATGTGCAGCCAGCTCCAGTCGGCTTCCGGATCTTTCTCGATCGCGTCTTCGAGTTCGACCGCGATCTTGCCGCCTGTCAGCAGCACCCGTGTTACACGATCAGGCGCTTCGCCGAGGCCGCGCTGTTCCACAGTCGCATGGAACACACCGTCCGTGAACTCGACGGCCGGCGAAGCGACGCGCGGATTGCGGATGAGGCTTTTCGGCGACATGACGATCAGCGGCTTGGCATCTTCGCGGTTCGTCATGGCCGCTTGTCTGCGCAGCAGGTGGAAATACTGCGCCGCACTCGTAAGCGTCACGATGGTGCAGTTGTTCTCGCCGGCCAGCTGCAGATAACGTTCCAGTCTCGCGCTGGAGTGCTCCGGTCCCTGCCCTTCGTAACCGTGCGGGAGCAGCATGACCAGACTCGACTTCTGCGCCCATTTGGAACGTCCCGGCAGGACGAATTGGTCGATCAGGACCTGGCCCGCATTGGCGAAATCGCCGTATTGGGCTTCCCAGATTACCATCGTCTGCGGCGAATAGACGTTATAGCCGTATTCGAAGCCGATAACCGAAGCTTCGGAAAGCGGGCTGTTATGGATAGCGAACGAAGCGTTCGCTTCCGGCAGCACGTGCAGCGGACAGAACGTCTCGCCGGTCTTGGCATCGTGGAGCACGAGATTGCGATGCGCGAACGTCGCGCGTTCCACGTCCTGGCCGCTGATGCGGATCGGCGTGCCGTCGGACAGAATCGTCGCGAACGCCAGCGTCTCGGCTTGGCCCCAGTCCACTTTCTCGCCTTCGTCGAGCGTCGTCAGACGGCGCTGCAAAATGCGTTCAAGCTTCGGATACGTATTGAACGTGTCCGGGCGCTTGAGCAGATTTTCGTTGATCGAGCGCAGCTTGCCGAGTTCCACGGCCGTACCGACAGATTCGAGCGGCGTCTCGTCGATGCTGGAAGCGAACGGGAACGGATGGCTCTCGCCCTGCTTGCCGCTCTTCATCTCTTCGTACTCGCGCTTGAATACGTCGTTGATCTTGCCGCGCAGCTCTGCCAATCCGTCTGCCCCAATCACACCGCTTTCATGCAATTTTTTTGCAAAAACGGTCGCAGCCGTGTCGTGTTCCCGAACCTTTTTGTACACGAGCGGTTGGGTCGTTTCGGGATCGTCCGTCTCGTTATGACCGTATCGGCGGTAGCCGACCAGGTCGATCACGAAATCTTTTTTGAACGTCATGCGGTATTCGCACGCCAGGCGCGCCGCCGCGATGCAGGCATC
This sequence comes from Saccharibacillus brassicae, assembly GCF_006542275.1. Lineage (NCBI taxonomy): Bacteria > Bacillati > Bacillota > Bacilli > Caryophanales > Paenibacillaceae > Saccharibacillus > Saccharibacillus brassicae. Next base: position 4,787,078 of record NZ_CP041217.1, on the reverse strand, counting down.
CGGATCGTCCGCGTTCACGTGCACGATCGGGATTTCGTAGCCTTTGGCCAAGTCGCTCGCGTAGTGCGTAGAACGGGAATCGCCGCTTTCGGTCGTGAAACCGAGTCGGTTGTTGGCGATAATATGTACCGTTCCGCCATTCTGGTAACCCGGAAGCTGGTTGAAGTTGAGCGTCTCCGCTACAACGCCTTCGCCCGGGAAAGCCGCGTCGCCGTGCACGAGGATCGAAGCCGCGGCGTTTGTATTCTGCTTCGGATAACCGGGTACGCTCCGGTCTTCCTGGGCTGCACGCGCAAAACCTTCGACAACCGGATCGACGTACTCCAGGTGACTCGGGTTGTTCGCGAGCGTCAGGCGCGTCTTGCCCTGGTCGCCAATCGCCCTTTTCTCACCCAAATGGTATTTGACGTCTCCGGTCCAACCGAAGTTGATGCCCATCGAGCCTTCCGACGGCATGACGTCTTTGTTCGGCGCATGATGGAACTCCGAGAAAATGCGGCCGTACGGCTTGCCCAGCACGTGCGCGAGCACGTTCAGACGTCCGCGGTGGGCCATGCCCATCAGGACGTGTTCCGCTCCCGCTTCGGAGAAGCCGTGTACGAGCTCGTCCATGACCGGCACGAGCATATCGATGCCTTCGATAGAAAACCGTTTCTGGCCGACGAACGTCTTATGCAGGAACTCTTCGAACTGTTCGACCTGCACGAGGCGCTCAAGCAGCGTCTTGCGTTCTTCCGGGGACAATTCCTTGGCGGAATGCTGGCGTTCTTCGGCCTGCTGATTCAGCCAATCGCGTTCTTTCTCGTCGTGCACATGGGAAAACTCATACGCGGTCGTGCCGGTATAAATCTCCCGCAGCCTGCGGATCGCGTCCAGTCCGTTCGAAACGTCCTGCGGGGCGTCGTCCCAGATCAGCGAAGCCGGCAGCCAAGCCAGATCCTGTTCGGTGAGACCGACTTCCTGCGGTTCGAGGAACGAGACTTTGGGTTTCTCGTCAAGTCCGATCGGATCGATATCCGCGGCCAAATGGCCGTAAGTGCGAATGTTCCATACCAGCTTGCTTGCTGCAACCGCTTTCTTTAATGATTGCGAATCAAAGCCCGTTTGACTGGTTTCGGCAGAGGCCGAAAGTCCCAAAGCGCGATGCTGAGGCGGTGCGCCGAAGCGTTCGAACAACTCCCGATAGGAAGGTTCCACCGATTCCGGATTCTCCTGATAACGTTCGTACTGCTCCTGTACGTATCCGAGATTCGGACCGTAATACTTTTCCCATGGCTCGTGCGTGCTCGAAAACTGTTTCGCCATCGCTGCCACCCTCCGTATTATGTTTGCAAAAGCCGATTCAAATGCCGGTAAAATACTTTTTACGAATTAGTGAACAAAATGTTTACTCTTCGATTGTAACGCTTTTTGCTAGCAAGTTCAATTTGTTTGGCAAGTTCCTTGCTAATTTTTTGGTACATCTCGCTCCGCCATGTAAGCGTTCGCTATTGCAGCGGCAATCGACGCTCCGGTCATCCGAAAAACCGCGCGGTCAATCTTTGCGCGCGGCATCGGCTGCCCGAACGTCGACGGCTAGGGTTGGGCTTCAGGCCTCTTTCTCTTTTGCCTGAATTACTTGCTTTTGGAAGATTTCCCGTCTCTTTCCCGGTGCAGTTCCGGCAGCAGATTTTGAAGTTCCGGTACCGGCGGCGGGAATTCGAGATCCAGCTCTTCAAGCGTATCGACCGCGATTTGCAGCACCGCGAGATCCCGTATCGCCCGATCGTCGGCGGGAACGACGTGCCACGGCAGCTTTTTGCTCGCACATTCCGTCAATACGTCTTCGTAGCAGGCCTGATACTTGTCCCAATGTTTGCGTTCGGAAAGGTCGCTGGGATCGAACTTCCAGTTTTTATGCGGATTTTCGATACGGGCGATCAATTTGTCGAGCTGGAATTTTTTCGAAATATGCAAAAAGATTTTTACGACGGTTACGCCGTTTTCCATCAGCATCTTCTCGAAGTTGTTGATCTGCCCGAACCGCTTGCGCGCGCGCTTGTCTTCGATCGTTCCGTGCACGCGGCTGATCAGCACGTCTTCATAATACGAACGGTTGAACGCTCCGATATAGCCGAGTTCCGGCACATGGCGATGCGCTCTCCATAAGTAGTCGTGGCCCAGTTCCTCGTCGGTCGGCGCTTTGAAGCTGTGCGTCCGTACGCCCTGCGGATTGACCTGAGAAAAAACGTGGTTGATCGTGCCGTCCTTGCCGCTGCAGTCCATGCCCTGAAACACGAACAGGACGGCTCGGCTGCGCGAAGAAAATAATTTTTCCTGCAAATGTTCGAGCCGGCGGCTCAATTTTTTCTTTTTGGCTTCGATCTCTTCGTCGCCCGGACGTTCGTCCGCCCGGTAATCCGTATCGATCCGATCCAACCGTACCTGATCTCCCGTACATCGCTGCGTATTCAATTTCATCGCTCGCTGTCACTCCTTCGCCGGGCCTAATGCCCATTTTCTATAAATACCCTTCCGCTCCCCGGTTTAAATCTTCGGGCTGTTTTCTATGTGTATTCTCTCTAATATTTGTCTGTTTTTCGCGAGAAAGGTTTCAATGAAAAAACCCGTGGTAATATCTTGTCAAGCGAAAAATTGTACAGAATATTGATCAAGACCCAATCAAGCGAAATCAAGATCAAATACACGTAGGAAAGGAGACACGGTCATGTTCTTAAAAAAAGATTGCTTCTGCGGGCACTGCTTCCGGACTTTCCAGTGCACGGGCGCTTTCGGCCCGGACGGAGCACGTTACATCAGTGGACCGGTCGCCTGGATGAAGCTGGTCTCCAAAGAGCCCGGCAAGCTGCTGCTGGAAGGCAGCACCACATGCATAGCGTGCACGAATCCGCACCGGTTTCTGGTGGAATACGACTGCGCCGAAGACCGCTACGTCGAGATCGGCATGCCGGAAGAGCAGCCTGCTTTTGCGGCAGGGCTGTCCAACGCGTGGAACGAACCTTCCTCGTACGGCGGCGGGTATGCGCGTTAGAGGCGGATAAGCGAGTTAAAGTCGGAAGCCGAAGTTTTACAAAAACTTTTTACGAGCGGAGCAAAGCGGGAAAAGCCCCGCTTTTTTTATCGACCGCGTTGCATATTTATTCTTATTGTTGTATATTTAGTTAAACATAAATTTGCAGAGTTCAGAACTCTTCATATATAGAAGGCAGCTCAAGGAGGGAATCGGCATGAAAGCCAGACTTATTTTGGAAGACGGCACGCTGTTCACGGGAAGTTCTTTTGGAAGCGACCAGCAAATGACGGGCGAGATCGTATTCAACACAGGCATTACCGGCTATCAGGAGGTGCTCTCCGACCCTTCCTACTGCGGCCAGATCGTGACGATGACCCAGCCGCTGATCGGCAATTACGGCATCAACCGTGAAGACTTTGAAGCGGTGCGTCCGTGGATTCACGGCTTTGTCGTTCGCCGCTACGAGAACGCGCCGAGCAACTGGCGTTCCGATTCGGACCTCGGCTCGATGCTGAAGGAATACGACATTCCGGGCATCGCGGATATCGATACGCGGATGCTGACGCGCCGATTGCGCAATCACGGCACGCTGCGCGGCTTGATCACGACGGGTACGGCAAGCCCGGAAGAGCTGCTGGAGCAGCTGCAGGCGTCCGCCGTGACCCGCGATCAGGTGAGCCGGGTATCGACGCCGCGTCCGTACCGCGTTCCGGGCACCAAGCAGCGTATCGTCGTCATCGACTACGGCAGCAAAGCGGGCATCGTCCGCGAGCTGGGCGAACGCGGCTGCGACGTGGTCGTCGTGCCGCATGCGGCCAACGTGGCGGACATCCGCCGGTTCAATCCCGACGGCGTGCTGCTGTCGAACGGCCCCGGCGATCCCAAAGACGTGCCGGAAGCGATCGAGACGGTCCGCCAACTGATCGGCCAGCTGCCGCTGTTCGGCATCTGCCTCGGCCACCAGCTGTTCGCTCTCGCTTCGGGCGCCGATACGACCAAGCTGAAGTTCGGGCACCGCGGAGCGAACCATCCGGTCAAAGACCTGGCGGCGAACCGCTGCCTGATCACGTCGCAGAACCACAGCTATTCGGTGCTGGAAGACAGCCTCGCGCAGACGGACCTGGTTCTGACGCATATCAACAACAACGACGGCAGCGTGGAAGGACTGAAGCACAAAAGCGCGCCCGCGTTCTCCGTTCAGTTCCACCCGGAAGCCGCTCCGGGACCGACCGACAGCAATCTGCTGTTCGACCAGTTCCTCGATATGGTCGACGCATTCAAAGCGGAGCGCGCTCCGTTCCGTTCTTCGGTCGCCCAGGCGAAAGAGAGCGCTACCGGCGAAACGGCGGGCACGCCGGCTCCGAAGCGTACGGCAGGCACTGCGGCCGAACGTCATGCCAAACGCCAACAAGCGGACGGCGCGACTTCTCCGCTGGAGAAAGTGCTCACTCCGTCCGCTTACTGACGTCAGTCTGTCCTCAGTCCGTCATTCTTCGTCCATCCAGTTCCGGCTCCGCCGCTCTGTCCGATCCCGCTTGCCGTTTCCGGCCGAGCGGCCGGAGGAAGAGCGGCTTTTTTCTTTGCGTTCGAGAAACGCCAGTTCGCGCTGCGTCTTGCCGTAGCCGATCAGGCGCCCGGCATCGAGTTCGCCGGATGCCGCGGCCGCCTGCACGGCGCAGCCTTCTTCGCGCTTATGGGTACAATCGCGGAACCGGCAGCGCTGCGCCAGCGCTTCGATATCGGCGAATGTGCCGGACAAGCCGTCTTCCTCGCCTTCCCACGGCTGCAGCTCGCGCATGCCCGGCGTGTCGATCAGCACGCCGCCTCCCGGCATCGGCACCATCTGCCGATGCGTCGTCGTATGCCGCCCGCGGCTGTCGTCTTCGCGGATGCCGCCCGTGCGCAGCCAGTCGCCTCCTGCCAGGCGGTTCGTCAGCGTCGATTTGCCGCAGCCGGACGTGCCGGTCAGCGCGCAGCTCCGGCCGCCCGCAAAGTAAGCGGCCACTTCGGCTATCCCTTCGCCGGTTTGGGCGCTGACGACGTGAATCGGTACGCCGGGAGCGACCGCCGACACTTCGGCCAACGCGCGCGCCCGAAACTCGGCCGTGCACAAATCCGCTTTGCTCAGCAGGATGACCGGCTGCGTGCCCGAGTTCCAGGCCATGATCAAATAGCGTTCGAGCCGGCGCACGTTCAGATCGAAATTGAGCGACGTCACGACAAACAGCGTATCGACGTTCGCGGCGATGATCTGTTCCCGGACGGGAGCGCCGGCGGCTTTGCGGGAAATCTTGCCGCGTCTGGGCAGCACGCCGTGAATACGTACCCGGCGCTCGCCGGGCAGCGGTTCGGCGGCGAGCCAGTCGCCGACGGCGGGCAGATCGGCTTCGCCCTGCGTCATATGGCGCAGTCGTCCGCTGTTCTCGGCCGTCCATTCGCCGTCGGCGGTCGCGACCTTGAACTGCTGGCCGAAATCGGCCGTCATTCGGACAGGAATCCAGCCGGCCGCGTCGAATCCGGCGGACTTCCAGGCTTCGTTCCAATCGGCATCCCAGCCGTGCGAAAACGGAAATCCGAAGTCGGCCGCTTCCGCCCTTTCTTCGGCTTGCGCCGCCGGATTGTTCAAACTTTCGAGCGTTGATTCGTTCGTCGATTCGTTTATCGGTTTTTGCGTTTTTTTATACATGGAAGCCTCCGGAAAATGGGATTTGGGTGGGTCTTGCGGCACCTCCGACTCTCCCAAGCTCCGGCATGCCCGAAAAAAGGGCGCAAAAAAGCCGGGGAGAGTTCTCTCCCCGGCTGTCCGATTCGACTGTCCGGCGCAGCGTTGATAAGAATCAACGTGCGTTCGACAAGTCGCATTGAAGCAGCATCCGCGGTCGAATACGCCGCGGACTGCCGTCTTCGGCTTTCTTTTGCAAGAAAACCTATAGACGGACTTCGTCCGTTCGCATCACCGGGCACAGGGAGAGACAATGACAAGTCGGTACAATCGAATAAGTTGTAGTCATGGTCTTCTCTCCCTTCGCTGGCTATTTGCCCATATTTTAGCGGAACGGCAAAAACAATGTCAAGCTTTTTCCGAAAAAGGGTCTTGTCTTCGCGCTGCGCGTTGGACGAAAAAGCCGCTTTGCGCGATAATGGAAAAGAACGCTGTTCGCAGATGCGAACAGCCGCAAGTGCATCAAGCAAGCACATCTCAAGGGGGAACAACCAAAGACCATGGAAAAAGAAGACGTCCTGATTATCGGCGCGGGGCCGTGCGGATTATCGGCCGCGATCGAATGCGGCCGCCGCGGGCTGTCCGTCCGAATCATCGAAAAGCATAACGTGGTGCATTCCATCTACCTGTACCCGACGAACATGCAATTTTTCAGCACGGCCGAACTGCTCGAAATCGGCGAAGTGCCGTTCACCTCGCCAAACGAAAAGCCGTTCCGCCACGAAGCGCTCGCCTATTACCGCAAAGTCGCGAGCCATTACGACCTGCGCATCTCGTCTTACGAAGAAGCGACTTCGGTCCGTCCGCAATCGGACGGCACGTTCCGCGTCGAGACGCTTGACCGCGCAGGCCACAAGCACGAATACGAAGCGGGCAGCGTCGTCGTCTCGACAGGTTATTTCGACCATCCGAACGAACTGGGCATTCCCGGCGAAGACAAAGACAAAGTGACGCATTATTTCCGCGAAGCCCATCCTTATGCGGGTATGAACGTGGCGATCGTCGGAGGCAGCAACTCGGCGGTCGATTCGGCGCTCGAACTGATCCGGGTCGGCGCCAAAATCGACATGGTCTATCGCGGCACGGAAATTTCGCAGCATATCAAGCCGTGGGTCCGCCCGCTGTTCGAAGGCATGATCGCCAAAGGCAAAATTACGCTGCATCTCGGTTCGAGCCTGAGCGAAATCGGCGAAGATTACATCGTCGTACAGGGACCGGAAGGCGCAGCGCGCATTGCCAACGACTTCGTGCTTGCCATGACCGGGTTCCGGCCGGATCGCAAGCTGTTGACCGAAGCCGGGGCGCAGATGTCGGACGATCTCGACAAGCCGGTATACGATCCCGACACGATGGAGACCGGCGTGCCGGGACTTTACGTGGCGGGCGTCATCGCGTCCGGGCGCAACGCCAACGAAGTGTTTATCGAGAGCGGGCGCAAGCACGGCGGACAGATCGCCGAGCATATCGCGCAGCGTTCGAACGCGCGCGAAAAGTCCGCAAAAAGCTGATTTCGCCGTTTTGTTGTGCTATACTTCCCACTATAACAAGGATTTGGTCGAACCGATCGCAAGATCGCGAATCGGCCGCTAGGAGGACCGCTGCTTATGTCTCAACGTTTTGTCATTGAAGCCGTGATGGTCGCGATTTACGGGCAGCTGCTCGCGGCGAACCGTCCGGTCGAATATATCGTTCCGTACACGACCGTGTTGGAACTTTACGAATTCGAAGAAGGTTCGGAGCCGCTCATGAACGAGCCCGGCGACGACCGCCACGTCAAAGAAAAAGTCAAGGAATTGATCGCTTACTTCGAAGAACCGCTGAACAAGAAAAAGATCCAAAAAGCGTTGTCGGTGCCGTGGGCCAAAAGCGCTCCGATCCTGCTCGGCGATCAGATCAAACTCAGCATCATCAACGCGGTGGACAACGCCCACTACGGAGAAGTATTCGATCCGATCGAAACGGAACTGCTGCTGTCGGCGCTGAAGGAAGAAGCTCCCGTGCTGACCGACCAGCTGGAGATGATCGAACGCATCATCGCGGCGGCCGTCCCGATTCAGGTGTTCGATATCGACGATTTCGATTTCGCGCTGGAAGGTACGGCGCAGCTGTAACGGCCTGAATACGCGGCGAGCGTTTCCGTCCGGACCGCCTGCCTTGAATGCACAAAAAAGACGAACGACCGGGTCATGCCGGTACGTTCGTCTTTTTTTGTTCGAATGATGGCTTCTTCGCTGTAGGGTTCTTGCGCAAACTTTCGCGCTATTCCCGTTCGTACGCGTACAAAATATCGTCGTGTTCCGGCAAATACGTCACGTTAAGCCGATACCCTTCGAGATACCAGAGATCTTTTTCCTCCATGTAGAACGTGATGCCTTCCGAAGCCTGGGTCAAGCCCGGGTTGCTCGGATCTTCCGTGGCGATGCCGAGCGAAAAGCCCGGGTGGATCTCGCTCGTGTTGCTGTATCTCGCATAGAAGCGAATGTAATCGCCCGACTGCAGTCCGAGTTCCTTCTTGTACCAATCGGCCGCCTGCTGCGTAACGTTAAGAGTCATATCGGTTTCCCTCCTTGGCGCGTTGACGAAGACGTCCTTCCGGACGTTTCGGTGATGCCTTTATCATAACGCAGAATGCAGGCCGCGACAAACCGCAGCCCCGCCTCTTCCTCCCCCGTTCACATTTCGTTCACAATCGAAAACTTTTTCGTTGACTTTTTCAAAGAGACGGTGCTAAAATCGGGGCATACGAGATCATTTGCGATCATCAAACCCAGGAAGGAGTGAATTCGATGTTAACGTTCAAGGAAAGCTTTGGCCCCACTTTCGACGACGCCCATGGCCTGCAGTGCGCCCTTTCCGAACTTCATATCGATGAAGCTTCCGTCCGCCGTTTGCCGGCTTGCGTCTCCCCCTCCTAAGGAGTCAAGGATTCGCACCCGCCAGACGAGAAAATGCGACGAGCGGTTTTGTCCCCTCGTTCGCCATATGAATCGCTTTTTTAAGCATATCGCGCGCCGCGATATGCTTTTTTTGCGATTTTCGCACAAATGATTGGTAAATTTCTCTTGGGAAGAAAGGAAGTGATGGAATGTTTTCCGTCCTTCAAAATTTAGGCTGGTTTTTCAAGCAAGAACAAAGACGTTACCTGATCGGGGTCTTCTTCCTCGTGCTGGTCGGCGTTATCGAGCTGCTGCCGCCCCGCCTGATCGGCATCGCTGTCGACGACATCGCCGGCGGATTGATCACGACCGAACGGCTGCTGATGTATATCGGCGGTATTCTGGCCCTGCTCGTCGTGATGTACGGCATTACGTACATATGGATGCGCCAGCTGTTCGGCGGCTCCAATCTGGTGGAACGACTGCTGCGCAGCCGCTTTATGGCGCATCTGCTGCATATGACGCCGCCGTTCTTCGAGCGCAACCGGACCGGCGACCTGATGGCCCGGGCTACGAACGACCTGCGCGCCGTGGCGATGACCGCCGGATTCGGTATGCTGACGCTGACCGACTCTACCTTGTTCCTGCTGACGGTGCTGCTCGCCATGGGCTTTATCGTCAGCTGGAAGCTGACACTCGCCGCCCTGATCCCGCTGCCGTTTATCGCGATCGGCATGAGCATCTACGGCAAAATCATTCACCAGCGCTACACGCTGGCCCAGGATTCGTTCGGCGACATGAACGACCAGGTGCTTGAATCGGTCGCGGGCATCCGCGTCATTCGCGCCTATGTCCAAGAGCGCCACGACGAGAAACGTTTCTCCGATATTACGAACGACGTCTACAAAAAAAACCTGGCGGTCGCCCGGGTCGACGCGGTGTTCGAACCTTATATTCGCCTATGCGTCGGCCTCAGCTATCTGATCGGCCTCGCTTACGGAATCTACCTCGTCTTCCGCAGCGAATTGACGCTCGGCGACCTCGTAACGTTCAACATGTACCTCGGCATGATGATCTGGCCGATGTTCGCCATCGGCGAGTTGATCAACATCATGCAGCGCGGCGGCGCTTCGCTCGACCGGGTCAACGAAGTGCTGTTCACCAAAGCGGATATCGAAGAACCGCAGCAGCCGACCGATGTCGCCCTGCCGGAATCGATCGAATTCCGGAACGTGACTTTCCGTTATCCGACGTCCGCGGTCGACAATCTGGAACAGGTCAGCCTGAAGCTGCTCGCCGGACAGACGCTCGGCGTCGTCGGCCGGACCGGCAGCGGCAAGTCGACGCTGCTCAAGCAGCTGCTGCACGAATATCCGACCGGTTCGGGCGAGATTCTGATGTCCGATACGCCGATCGAATCGCTCAGCAAAGACCGGCTGCACGGCTGGATCGGTTACGTGCCGCAGGAACAGATCCTGTTCTCCAAAACGGTGCGCGAAAATATCCGGTACGGCAAGCAGGACGCGGATGAAGCCGACATCATGGAGGCGATCCGCACCGCTGCGTTCGAAGGCGACCTGGAAACGTTGTCCGACGGGCTTGAGACCCGGGTCGGCGAACGGGGCGTCTCGCTCTCCGGCGGTCAGAAGCAGCGCGTCTCGCTGGCACGCGCGTTTATCGCCGAGCCGCAGATCCTGATTCTCGACGATGCCCTGTCCGCCGTCGACGCGCGTACCGAAGCGCGCATCATTCATAATATCCGGGAGAAGCGCGCAGGCAAAACGACGCTGATCTCGACCCACCGCCTATCCGCCGTCGAACATGCCGACCATATCGTCGTGCTCGAAAAAGGCCGTATCGTCGAACAAGGCACCCATGCGCAGCTGATCGCGCAGGGCGGCTGGTATCGCGAGCAGTACGACCGGCAGCAGGTGGAATCCAATCTCTCCTCCGAGGAGGTGCATACCGACCATGACAACTAATACCGGACACCCCGAAGCAACGACGGCGGTGCCGAAGAAACAAACAACCCGACGCCTGCTGCGCTACGCGCTCACGGCCAAAGGCACGTTTATCGCCGCTATCGTCGCGCTCTCGATCGGCGTCGGCGCCGAACTCGCAAGTCCGTTCATCGCCAAAACGATGATCGACGACCACGTGATGGGCATCGAAGATCCGTACTACGAAACGGAAGCAGCCGGCGAAGGCACGGTCGCTTATCAGGACGGCCATTACAAGCGCGGCAATCGCTTTGCCGAAGGCGAAGCGCGCGGCGAAGAAGTCCATGTGCTGCAGGTTGGCCGGGGCTTCGTGTTCGTCGACGAAGCGATTCCGGTCGTCGAAGGCGATCGCAGCTTCGAGAGCGGAACGCTCACGATCCAAACGGCCGGCGGAACGGTCTCGTACCCGGCCGAGCGTCTGTCCAAGGAAGAATTGTTCCGCTTCTACGAACCGGAAATTCCGGGCATTATGAAGTTGATCCTGCTCTACCTGCTGTTCCTCGCCATCTCGATCGCGATGGAATTCGGCAAGACCTACTGGCTGCAATCTTCGGCCAACCGGGTCATCCAGCGGCTGCGGCTTGATCTGTACGCGCATATCCAGCGGCTGCCGGTCAACTTCTTCGACAATCTGCCGGCCGGCAAAGTCGTCTCCCGCATTACGAACGACACGGAAGCGGTCAAAGAATTGTTTATCGCGGTCTTGTCCAATTTCACGACCGGCATTGTGTACATCACCGGCATTTATATCGCTTTGTTCATTCTCGATCCCCGTCTGGCGGCGGTCTCGCTCTTCGTCGTGCCGCTGATCATCCTGTGGATCTACCTGTACCGCAAAATCGCGACCCAATACAACACCGTCATCCGTTCGCGCCTCAGCGAATTGAACGCGATCATCAACGAGTCTATTCAGGGCATGTCGATCATTCGCGTGTTCCGCCGCGAGAAGCAGACGCGCGACGAATTCGAGGAACTGAACGGCGATTACATGAAGCACCAGAACAAAATGCTCAACTTGAACTCGCTCACTTCCCATAACCTGGTCAACGTGCTGCGCAATCTGTCGTTCACGGTCGTCATCTGGTTCTTCGGCACTTCCACGATCGACGGAGCGGCTTCCATCATCTCGCTCGGCGCGCTGTACGCGTTCGTCGACATTCTGGGACGCTTGTTCCAGCCGATTACCGGCATGATGAACCAACTGGCTGCGCTGGACTCGGCCATGGTGTCGGCGGGACGCGTGTTCGAACTGCTCGACGAGCCGGGCGAGAACGTCACCGACGGCGGCATGAAGCGTTATCGGGGCGACGTGGCATTCAAAGACGTGTCGTTCGCCTATAAAAAAGATTACGTGCTCAAAAACATCTCGTTCGAAGCGAAGCAGGGCCAGACGGTCGCTTTGGTCGGACATACGGGTTCGGGCAAAAGTTCGATCATCAACCTGCTGTTCCGCTTCTACGATCCGCAAAAAGGCACGATCACGATCGACGGCCAAAGCGTGCTTGATCTGCCCAAGCAGCATATTCGCCAGCATATGGGCATCGTGCTGCAGGATCCTTACCTGTTCACCGGCACGATCGCGTCCAACGTCAGTCTCGGCGACGAGCGGATCAGCCGCGAACGCGTGAACGAAGCGCTGCGCGAAGTCGGCGCCGACAAGATTCTGGCCGATCTGCCGGGCGGATTCGATGAACCGGTCGTGGAAAAAGGCAGCACGCTGTCCGCGGGACAGCGCCAGCTGATCTCGTTCGCCCGGGCGCTGGCATTCGATCCGGCTATTCTGATCCTCGACGAAGCGACGGCCAATATCGATACCGAGACGGAATCGTTGATCCAAACAGCTCTGAACGTGCTCAAAAAAGGCCGTACGACGTTCGTCATCGCGCACCGTCTGTCGACGATCCGCAGCGCGGACCAGATTCTCGTGCTGCACCGCGGCGAGATTGTCGAACGCGGCGATCACGACGAGTTGATGGCTTACGGCGGCCGATACTTCCAGATGTATCAGCTGCAGCAGGGCGGCGGCGATTCGATCACGCCGGTCACCGGCAAGCCGGAATCGGGCTTTGAAGCGCGTCCCGCTTTCGGCGGCGCGAACGCCGACTAAAAGATTCCCGGACCGGCTCAGGCCGGACCGCTTCACTTCACTTCACTTCTAACTTCGCTTCAGGCGCTCCGCCCGAAAAGCGTCAAAACCCCCGATCCTCCATATGGAGAGTCGGGGGTTTTTGGCGTAGTTTCAGCTGTGCCTGAAAAACTTAATGCTCTCGAAGCAGGCATCCGCGGCTTGCCAAGCTCAGGCTGCTTCCTATTCCAGCAGCTTCGCATCCGCCCGGCCGGGCGTCCGGCCGATCTGTTCGGCCGTTACTTCGGCAGGCACGCCGGTCAGATACACGAAAGCTTCCGCTTCGGTGATGACGTGCGGATACAGCAAGCCGGGCCGCGGAGACTCGACGGCATACCGGACGACCGCTTTGCCGTCGGCGTAGATCACTTCGCGAATATGCAGTTCGTATCCCGGATTCGGGAGCGATACTTTGAGCGTGGCTTTGATTCTTCCGTCCGCTTCGGTCGTCGTCATGATGGCCATTCTGCGTCCTCTCCATTCTCTCGCCGATCTAACACGCGACGTGTGTCATGAACTTAACGGTCATTATACACCATTTCGCCCTATAGAGCCGATTCTCGGCGATCCGGCATACAAAAAGGCTCTTCCCGCGTACGGGAAGAGCCCTGCAGCCGGGATAAATCTTCGATCCAGCCCGGCCGTTTTCGATTCCATGCTGATCTATGCTTATTTTTTCTACTAATTTGTGCTTGTCTCTGCTTATTTCAACGATTTGGCATCCGCTACGGGCGCAGCGCCGCCGGTCTGCTCGGTCGTCACTTCGGTGTAAGTGCCGGTCAGGTACGTCGAAGCTTCGACGTCGGTAATGACCTGCGGATACATCATGTCCGGATCGGGATTGGTGACCGAGTATTGAACGACCGCTTTGCCGCCGTCATACTTCACGCCTTCGATCTTCAATCCGTAACCCGGGTTCGGCAGGGAAGCTTTCAGCGTCGCTTTGACGCGTCCGTCCGCTTCTTTTGACGTTACGACGCTCACGCTGTTCGTCTCCCAACCTTCGTCGCTGACGCCTTTGACGTTCTGGATAAACTCGACCGCATTATAGACCATTTGCGCCGCTTCCATACGGGTGATCGGCTCCTGAGGGCGGAACTCGCCGCTTGCCGGGGACAGGATGCGCATATTGCCAAGCGTCTGGATTGCGTTCATATGCTCTTTCGTGAACTCGTTCTCATCTTCGAACACGATGAACATTTTCGTCGTCGGGTATTGGCCCGTCGTGTTGATGCCTTCGAGCAGCAGGCTGGCGAACGCTTCGCGGGTTATTTTGCCGTTTGCGGAGTCGCTTTTCGTAACCGTCTTGATCTGGTTGTGCAGAGCCGCTTCATAAGCCGGCGCATACCAGGCGTCGTTGTTGAATTTCGGGTCCGGCATAGGGTCGACGCCGGGGTCGGTCTCGAGGCCGAACGCGTTGACGATCAGCTGTACCGCCTGGGCGTTGGTTAGGTCGACGGACGGGGCGAACCGGTCGGAACCGATCCCTTTCATGATTCCTTTTTGCTGCAGGGATTCGACGACTTTGGCATTTCCGGAATCGGATACGTCACTGAACGCGGATGCCGATGCGGCGAAAGCGAACGATCCTGCCATAACGAGGGCTGCACAAGCTTTGACTGTTTTTTTCATAAGGGCCACCTCTTTTTAGTTTGGGTTTGATTTTCTTATTCTCACTCTCCCAGACGGCACGTCTTCGAAAAAGGTTGCAGCCCACGGACATTTTTCGTCAAAATCCTTCCTGCGCGCACGCCGCGCCTAAATTTCTTCCGGCGAACCGATTCCGAGCAGCTCCAGCGCCCAGCGCAGCCGCTGCGCCGTCAACCGCGTCAGTTCCAGACGGATCTGCCGCTCCCGCGGAACTTCGGTCAGCACTTTGTTGTGGTGGTAGAACCGGTTGAACAGCTTGGCCAGATCCAGCGCGTAGCGCGCGATCGCCGACGGTTCGTGCCGCTGCAGCCCGCGCCGAAGCTCGGTCTCGTAATCGCACAGCCGCTTGAGCAGTTCCCAGGAAGCGTCGTCCCACGTATAAGCCTGTTCGCCTGACGGCTCCGACGCCGCCGATGAGGCTTCATGCCCGGGCACGCCGGCTTCCGACTCTGCCGCATCCCCGGAACCGTGCGGCAAGCCTGCCGCTTGCGCTTTGCGGATCACGCTGCGCGCCCGCGCATGCGTGTACTGCACGTAAGGTCCGGTCTCGCCTTCGAACTGCACCGCTTCTTCGAGCGAGAAATCGATCTCGCCGATCCGGTTGTTCTTCAGGTCGCCGAACACGATCGCTCCGATTCCGACCGCTTCCGCGATCGCTTCGCGATTATGCAGCAGCGGATTTTTGGCCGCCATGATCTCGGACGCGCGCGCGACCGCTTCGTCCAGTACTTCTTCGAGGAACACGACTTTGCCGCGGCGCGTGGACATTTTCTTGCCTTCGAACTTCATGAGTCCGAACGGGATATGCCGGCACTCTTCCGCCCAATCCCGGCCCATTTTGCGCAGCACCGCGAACACTTGGCGGAAATGCAGCGACTGCTCGGCGCCCACGACGTACAGCAGTTTCTCCGCGCCGAGCACGTCGTGCCGGTACAGCGCCGTCGCCAGATCCCGCGTCGGATAGATCGTCGTTCCGTCGGACTTCAAGATGAGGCACGGCGGCATGCCTTCCTCGTCGAGCCGGACGACCTGGGCGCCGTCGCTTTCTTCGAGCAGTCCGCCTGCGCGCAGCTCTTCGACGACCGCGCCCATTTTATCGTTATAGAAGCTTTCGCCCAGCACCCGGTCGAACGAGACGCCGAGCCGGTCGTACATCCGGTTGAATTCGGTCAGGCTGACGTCGACGAAATAGGTCCACAGCCGAAGCGCTTCTTCGTCCCCGCTCTCCAACCGGCGGAACCAGTCGCGCGCTTCGATATCAAGGCTGGGGTCCTGCTCCGCTTCGTCGTGAAACCGCACGTACAGATCCAGCGATTCGCGTATAGGCGACGCGTTCAGCCGTTCTTCGCTGCCCCAACGCTTGTACGCCGTAATCTGTTTGCCGAACTGCGTTCCCCAGTCGCCCAGATGATTGACGCTGATCGGGTTCTCGCCGGCCGCTTCGTACATCCGGTACAGCGCCGCTCCGATCACGGTCGAACGCAGATGGCCGACGCCGAACGGCTTGGCGATGTTCGGCGACGACAGATCGATCACGATCGTGCGGCCTTCCCCTTGAACGGCATGAAGTTCGGCCCGTTCCAGCAGCGTCTGCGCGTGCAGGCCGCGATCCAGCGCGAAGTTCACGTACGCGCCGGCCGCCGAAGCTTGCACGCCGGCAAGCGCAAAACGCTGCGCCAGTTCGGCCGCGATCAGCTGCGGATTTTTGCGCAGCGTTTTGGACAGCGCAAAGCACGGAAACGCCGCGTCTCCCAAGTTCATGTCGGGCGGCTGCTCCAGCAGCGGTTCCGCCGTCCCTTTTTCCCAATCCAACAGCCTGTCCAGCTCCGCTCCAATGTTCGATACTATCATCTCTTTGGCCTCCTGCAAGTTATTGTGATCCAGGTTATCCTCCGAAAAAGCACGCAAAAAAGCTCTCGTCTCTGTAGAAGAGACGAGAGCTTTTGCTCCCGCGGTACCACTCTTATAGCCCAAGCGTCGTTTTGCGAACAAACGGGCTTGAACCTCTTGAGCGGCGGTAACGGTGCCGTGACCGGGCCATTCTACGCGGAATACCGGCGGCGCCAGGCCGCGGACATTCGTTCGAATCGCCGTCTCCCGGGTGCGTTTCTCCGATCGGTGCGGCGCCGGCTTTCACCGTCCCGGCTCGCTGCTTCCGCTGTGTCGATCGGATACTGTCCCGTTCATGGACATTTCTCGATAAGTCTTTTCGCCATTATAGAAGGTTGCCTCGCAAGAAGCAAGCAATATCGTTCAAAACGAATATTCGGATCGGACGGGGACGCTTTAATCGGTTCAAGCATGGAACTTCCGTGTAATCTATAAAGCGTGATATTTGGTAGTTTCCGTGTTTTGACCTTTTAACCTACATCAGAGGAGGAATTATTAATTTGAGAGCGAGACCTATTTGGCATGCCGCTTGGCTCACGATGTTGTCCTGCATGCTGCTGCTGACGGCTTGCACGCCGGAGTCGAGATCTTCGTCCGGAGCGCCGACGACCGGCACGTCCGGCGACGGAGCGGCCCAGGAAAAAGTGACGATCGATTTCTGGACTTTTTGGGGTTCCGAGACGCGCCGTCCCATCATCGAGAAAATCATCGGAGATTTTAACAGCTCGCAGGACCGCATCGTCGTGAAGCATACTTATTTGCCTTTCGGCGACATTTGGACCAAAAATCTGGCTTCGATCGCGGCCGGCAATCCCGCCGACGTCATCGTCAACGATTATGCCGACGTCAACCTGCGGGCCAGCAAAAACCAAAATACCAACCTGACAGCGTATTTGCAGCAGGATGATATCCAAAGCCGGTTCTACCCGGAACTTTGGAACAACGTGCTGTACAACGACGAAGCGTACGCGCTTCCGTTCAACACCGATACGCGTCTGCTCTACTATAACAAGGAAGCGTTCCGCGAAGCCGGGCTCGACCCGGAGCAGCCGCCGCAGACTTGGGCCCAGCTCGAAGAGTACGCGCAGAAGCTGGACAAGAAAACCGGCAGCACGTACGAACGCGTCGGTTTCTATCCGCTGTGGGGCGACTTCGGCGTCGACAACTGGCTGATCAACGGCGACGGCGGCAGCGGATACTTCGACGACAATGCCGGCACGACGATCGACACGCCGGGCAAAGTCGCCACGCTGGAATGGCTGAAATCGTGGCAGGACCGTCTGGGCCGCCAAACGGTCGACGCGATCAAAGCCGACTTCGGCAGCGGCGTCAGCGATCCGTTTATCTCCGGCAAAGTCGCGATGTATATCCAGACCGGCACGTATAATACGCAGATCGAGGAATTCGGTCAGGATCTCGATATCGGCGTGGCGCCGATCCCGGAACGCGAAGACGGTTCGGGCCATTGGAGCAGCGGCGGCGGCTTCGTGGTCGAAATTCCGCAGGGCGCCGACCATCCGGACGAAGCGTGGGCATTTATCAAATATTTGACCGACGTCGACGCGCAAAAATATTGGGCGATGGAAAACTTCGACAACGTCGCCAATATCGAAGCGGCCGAAGACCCGGAAGCGAACAAAAACGCGGTCTACAAAGCTTCGGTCGAAAATCTGGAGAACACCAAAGTATTCCAGGTTCCGCTGAGCGCTTCGGGCTACAAAGACCTGATCAATCCGCATATGGACGCCGTGTTCCTGGACAAGGAGACGCCGCAGCAGGCACTGCAGCAGGCGCAGCAGGATGTCCAATCGCTGATGAACAAAAACAAGTAACGGATCAAAACAAGTCATAAATTTCCGCTTCGCACGCACCTGACGGGAGCCGCTCCGGATTCGACCGGACAGCGGCTCCTTTACCCTTTTTTGCGCAAAGGAGGCCTGTATGAAAAACACCACGAGCACGCTCACCCCTACTCCAACGAAAAAGAAACGATCCCGACTCGCACGCCGCGAAGAACTGCAGGGCTACCTGTTCATCTCCCCGTGGCTGATCGGCCTGTTCGGCATCACGCTGTTCCCGATGCTGTTCTCGCTGTACGGCAGCTTCACCAATTACGACGTGACGTCGCGCATGGACTTTATCGGGATCGGCAATTACATGCGCATGTTCACGGAAGATCCGCTGTTCTGGAAATCGCTGTACAATACGCTGTATTACGTCGCCTTGATGGTGCCGCTGACGACGATCGGATCGATTCTGCTGGCGCTGATGCTCAATGAGCGAATCGTCGGCATGCGCTTTTTCCGCACGATCTATTATCTGCCGGCCGTCCTGTCGGGTGTCGGCGTCTATTTCCTCTGGATTCAACTGCTGAACCCTTCGACGGGCCTGATCAATACGATGCTCGGTTGGGTCGGCATTCCCGGTCCGGCCTGGCTGAGCGATCCGATGTGGACCAAGCCCGCCATTATCCTGATGAAAATGTGGAGCGTGGGCGGCGGCATGCTGCTGTATCTGGCGAGCTTGCAGGGCGTTCCGGCACAGCTGTACGAATCGGCCAAGCTCGACGGCGCGTCCGCGTTCCGGCGCTTTATCCACATTACGCTGCCGATGATCTCGCCGGTCATCTTTTTCGACGTCGTGACGAGCTTTATCGGCGGATTCCAGATTTTCCAGGAAGGTTATGTCATGACCGACAGCGGCAGCGGAGGACCGATGGGCTCGCTGCTGTTCTATAACCTGTACATGTGGAATCAGGCGTTCCAGCTGTTCGATATGGGCTACGCGATGGCGATGGCCTGGGTGCTGTTCGTGATCGTGCTGATCCTGACGCTGATCAATCTTCGCATGTCCAAACGCTGGGTGTACTACGAAGGAGGCGAAGATTGATGAAAAAGCGCTCGGTGCGCGATACGCTGCTGTTCATCGTCTTGTCTGTCGGAAGCCTGCTGTTCCTGCTGCCGCTGTGGTGGATGATCGCCACGTCGCTGAAGTCGCCGCAGGAAATCGCGCAGTATCCGCCGACTTTTATCCCGAATCAATTCCATTTCGAGAACTATGTCCATACGTGGCAGGCGGCTCCGTTCACCCTGTATGCGTTCAATACGCTGATGCTGGCCGCTTTTGCGGTAGCCGGCAATGTGCTGGTCAATTCGTTTATCGCCTACGGGTTTGCGCGTATCGCTTTTCGGGGCAAAAAGTTCTGGTTCTCGGTCCTGCTCGCCACGATGATGATTCCCGGGTTCGTGACGCTTATTCCGCAGTACGTGCTGTTCTCCAAGCTGCATCTGGTCGGCACGTATTACCCGCTGATCATCCCGCAGTTTCTCGGCAGCGCCTTCTACATTTTCATGCTGCGGCAGTTCTATTTGAGCATCCCGCGGGAACTGAGCGAAGCGGCCAAGATCGACGGGGCGAACCATCTGTACATCTGGGCGCGTATCGTCCTGCCATTGTCGAAGCCGGCGTTGGCCGCGATCGCGGTGTTCGCTTTTAACGGCGCATGGAACGATTTCCTCGGTCCGCTGCTGTATGTCAACGACGAGGTGCTGTATACGCTGCAGATCGGTCTCCAGTCGTTCCGGGGCAGCGTGCAGACGCAGTGGAATTATCTTATGGCGGGTTCGGTTATCGTCCTGCTGCCGGTCATCGTCCTGTTCTTCCTGTTCCAGAAATATTTTATCGAAGGCATGAATCTGACGGCCGGCACCAAGGGCTGAACCTCTTAAATTTTGTGCGTAAAAAAACCCCGGCGGAACAAAGCTTTCGTCGGGGTTTTTTGGGCTGCTTTCAAGTCGGCCGGCTGGAAAAGAGAATGAAAATAACGAAGAAATACAAAAATGAAAAATAACGAAGAAATGCAAAAAGACCGCTTCCGCAAGGAGACGGTCTTCGGTGAACTTCGGGTTCCGGTTGAAATTCGGTTGGCGATTCGGTTCGCGGCTTAAGCGGCGACCAGAATGCCCCGGCAGATGCTCGCACATTCGCGGCAGACCCGAACGCATTCCTGGCAGTGCTCGTGCGGATGCTTCATGCACTCTTCGGCGCACGCATCGCACGCTTTGGCGACCAGTTCGCAAATTTCGGCGACGAACGGGCTGTTGCGTGTCATCGCTTGAATCGCGACCCCGCACAGATCCGCGCATTCGCGGTCGAGGCGCAGACATTCGCGAAGTTCGAAAATATCGAGCCCTTTGAGGCTCGAAACGTAGCTGACGTTGCAGACGTTCATGCAGCGGATGCAGGCGTCGATACACTCTTTGTATGTAGTCACGGTCATGTGGGTCATGTTGGGTTCCTCCCGGAATATGGTTAAGGCCCGCTGGCCTTTGATAGTTACCATTACCCGAGAAGTGACAAAAATGAAACCCTTTCACCGCGTTTACTCGCTAACTTCCGCCTGCTCGCTTTCGAGTTCCAGCCGCTCCAGTTTTTGGCGCAGTTCCGCTGCCGAAAAATGCTCGCCGATAAAGACAGCCATATCGTTAAGCTGCCCCTGCGGCGTCACTTTGATAAAATCGAGTTCGCGAAAAGCGTATTGGAACAAAAACCGGCTCGCCGTATCGGAAAAAGTGAGCAGCCCTTTGGCCCGATAAATTTCGCGCGGCAGTTCGCCGATCATCGCCTCGAACTTCTCGCTGTCGACCGGGCGGGCGAAGCGGTGGGTGTACGACGTCACATGGCCGTGACTTGATCCGAGCATGTTCAAGCCGCCGCCCGGCGTGCGGCGCAGCGGTCCGTCCGCCGCCCGTTCCGGCGTGAAGCCCGTTTCCAGCAGCGGTCCGAGATCCGTGTCGCAGCGCACCGTGCGGACGATCGGGGCATAAGCGTTCCAGCCTGCGATCGCCTGCTCCAGCTGCTCCGCTTCTTGTTCGCTGACGCGGTCGATCTTGTTCAGCACGACGATCGAAGCGCTGCGGATCTGGTCCTGCATCAGCGCGTAAGTGCGGCCGCCGCGGCTGCGGTGCATCTCCAGCAGATGCGCGGCATCCGCCACGGCGATCAAGCCTTTGATCTCGATGCCGGCGTACATCGCCGTTTCGGTCGCCGAATCGAGCAGGTCGATCGGATTGGCGGCTCCGGTCGCTTCAATCAGGACGACGTCCGGCCGATCGCGCTCGACCAGTCCGGCCAGTTCGCCCGCCAGGTCTTCGCGCACGGTGCAGCAGATACAGCCGCCGAGCAGCTCGGACGTCGGCACTTCCGCTTCGACGAGCAGGCCGTCCAGATTGACGTCGCCCAATTCGTTGATGATGACGCCGGGCTTGAGTCCCTGCTGCTGCCAATAGGACACCAGGCGCTGAAGCAGCGTCGTCTTGCCGCTGCCGAGAAATCCGGTCAGCAGATAGACGGGTACGTCTTGAGCCATGTTTGCAGCCTCCTCTTTATATATAGGCAATATTTATTCCGCCGAGATCCGAATCAGCTGGCGCCCGACCGCTTCCCCGTTGAGGATGCGCGCAAGCGCTCCACCCACCTCTTCGAGCGGCAGTTCGTGCACGCCGTGCTCGAAGATCGCTTCCGGCTTCCAGTCTGCCGCCAGCTTGTTCCAGACGTCCAGCCGCAACGGCAGCGGGCACTGCACCGAATCGATTCCGGCCAGCGTTACGCCGCGCAGGATAAAAGGATGCACGCTCGTGGCGAAATCGCCGCCGCCCGTCAAACCCGACAAGGCCAGTACGCCGCGATAACGCACGCTTTTGAGCCGTTCGCCCGTGCCCGCACCGCCGACCGGGTCGACGATCGCCGCCCATCGGCTTTTGCCGAGCGGGCCTTTGGACGGCTCCTGCGCTTCCTCGCGCGAGATCGTATGCGCAGCGCCGAGCCGCTTGAGCCAATCCCATTCGGCTTCTTTGCCGCTGCTGGCCGTCACCTCAAAGCCCAATTTTGCCAGAATCGCCACCGCTACGCTGCCGACTCCGCCGGAAGCGCCGGTCACGAGCACCGGACCGCTCTCCGGCGTCAGGCCGGCGCTGACAATCGCATCCACCGACAGACCGGCCGTGAAGCCCGCCGTGCCGAGAATCATCGCTTCCCGCATCGTCAGCCCTTCCGGCAGCTTGATCAGCCAATCGGCCGGCACCCGGGCCTGCTCGCTGTACCCGCCGAAGTGCGAGACGCCCAGCCCGTAGCCGGTGCAGAGCACCCGGTCGCCTACGGCGAAGCGTTCGTCTTCCGAAACCATCACTTCGCCCGCCAGGTCGATGCCCGGCACGAACGGATACTGCCGCACGACCTGCCCTTCCTTGATGCTGGCCAAGCCGTCTTTGTAATTCACGCCGGAATACCGGACGCGAACGAGCACTTCGCCCGGCGGCAGATCCGCCGTTTCAAGCTCCTGCACGGAACCGGTGACGCGCCCTTCCGATTCTTCCAACCAAAACGCGAGAAATTTCTCTGTCATGTCGCTCTCCTCCTATACGATTGCCATACGGCCGGACTCCGCCGGACCGCTTCCCTTTATTATCTTACTCCAATGCGGAGCCCGGTTCCAGCGAGGGAAGAGGCTGTGGGCGGCAGGCGCAAAAAAGCGGAATCCCTGCTCAGGGATTCCGCTTTTGCTTATAAGAGCGAAGCCCGGACAATCCCGGTTGGCCCGGGCGGACGGTGAAGCGTTCGCTCCGGGGCGCGTCGGTTATTGACCTTGGCTGTCAGCCTCGTCCCTCAGCTTTCTTCCGGCACTTCCGTCTCTTCCATGTACCGGTCGATCAGTCCCTGCTTGAGCTTCCATGCTTTTTCGCTGATATTGACGCGGTAGATTTCCGGGTTCAGCTTGCGCAGATACTGCGGCCAGAACTGGTTCAGCTGGGAGACATGATACTCGCGCACCTGCTCCAGCGCAGGCAGCTCGTAGACCAGTCGTCCTTCTTCGAACACCGGCACCAGCATGCTTTGCGCTTCGTAATCTTTGACGTAGCGGCGAATATACGTGTGCAGCGGATTGAACAGCTTCAGCTGCTTGCCTTTGCGCGGTTCGTCTTCTTCCGGGAAACAGATATAGTCCGCTACCGCTTTGCCTGTTCCGCGGTCGATAATCCGGTACACGTCTTTTTTGCCCGGCGTCGTCACCTTTTCCGGATTGGCCGAGATTTTGATCGTCGGCTGCATCATTCCGTCCACTTCGCGTTCGACCAGCTTGTAGACGCCGCCCAGCGAAGGCTGGTCGTGCGCCGTGATCAGCTGCGTGCCTACGCCCCAAACGTCGATACGCGCGTCCTGCGTCTTGAGCTCGGTGATCGTATGTTCGTCGAGGTCGTTCGAAGCGACGATCTTGACGTAATCCAGTCCCGCTTCGTCCAGCATTTTGCGGGCTTCGATCGAGAGATACGCCAAGTCGCCGCTGTCCAACCGGATCGAATTCAGCCGCTTGCCGCGTTCTTCGAGCTTCTTCGCGGTACGGATCGCATTCGGCACGCCGCTGCGGAGCGTATCGAACGTATCGACGAGCAGCGTCGAACCGTCCGGCAGCACCTGGGCGTACTTGTCGAACGCTTCCTGTTCGCTCGTGAAACTTTGCACCCAGGAATGCGCGTGTGTGCCTTTGGTCGGGATGCCGAAGCGCTTGCCCGCCATCATGTTCGACGTCGCGTGGAAACCGGCTACGTAAGCGGCTCTGGCGCCCCATACGGCTGCATCCGCTTCCTGCGCCCGGCGTGTCCCGAATTCAAGCAGCGTGTCGCCGTCCGCGGCCTGCTTGATCCGTGCGGCTTTGGTCGCGATCAGCGTCTGGAAATTCATAAAGTTCAGCAGCGCCGTCTCAACCAGCTGCGCTTCGAAGATGCTGCCTTCCACGCGGACGAGCGGTTCGTTTGGAAAAACGACCGCGCCTTCGCGCATCGAATGGATATTGCCGTTAAAACGGAATGTGCGCAGTTCTTCCAGGAAACGCGTATCGTAATTCTCTTCCTGTTCGGACAGATAGCGGATATCGTCTTCGTGGAAACGAAGGTTCGATACGTAATGAACGATCCGTTCCAGCCCGGCGAATACCGCATAGCCGTTGCCGAACGGCAGCGTGCGGAAGTACGCTTCGAACACCGCTTTGTGCTTGTGCGTCCCGTTCATCCAGTGTGCGTACATCATGTTGATCTGGTATTTGTCCGTATGTAAAGCCATGCCTGTCGTGTCCATACCGTCTCCTCCTTCAATCCCGAATCAAAAAAAGGCTGTCCGCGCACGGTCGATCAAGACCGGAAGCGCGCGCGGATGCAAGTCATGCGTAAAAGTGCGAAGCGGCTTCAGGGAAACAGGCGGCACTCAGGCCGAGATGACTTTCGCGCCGAGGCTGCCTGTAAAATGACCCAACGCCCATTCGTGGCCCGCCGCGTTGAAGCTTGCCACGGCGTCCGCGTGGACGACGATGTCGAAGCCGAGATTGTAAGCGTCGACCGCGGTATGCAGCACGCAGATGTCTGTGCACACGCCGATCAGATGGACTTCGGTAATGCCTCGCGCCCGCAGCCGCAGAGCCAGGTCCGTTCCCGCAAAAGCGCTGTATCTCGTCTTGTCCATCCAGTAGATCGCCGATTCGTACCGCTCGTAGACGGTCTTGAGCGTTCCGTACAGTTCCCGGCCGGCTGTTCCGCGAATATTGTGCGGCGGGAACAGCGCGCTCTCGGGATGATACGGATCGTTCTCTTCGTGCAGATCGACCGCCATCACCGTATACTCGCCGGCGGCGGCAAACTGCCCGGTCAGTTCGGCGATGCGTTGCTGGATCGCGATCCCCGGTTCTCCCACGGGCAGGCTGCCGTCCACGAAATCGTTCGTATAATCGATTACGATCAGAGCTTTCATCGGAATTCCTCCTTGTCGTCGGCCCCGCCGATCAGGAATAGATCGACAGCCGGGGCACGTTATCCAGGAAACGATACAGCTGGGCCGGACGCTGCGAATACTGGTTCGAGCTGATCGGCGCCCCGTTTTCGTCGCGCACTTCTTCCAGAATGCCTTTGCGGCTGCGCGTGGACGTGATTTTGCGAATAAAATTCGGTTCTTCGAAGTCCGGCACGACAGCCTTGATCACCTGGTACAATTCGCTGAGCGTGAACGCCTGCGGCAAAAACTTGCGGGCGATCGTCGTCTGCAGCATTTTCTCCTGAATGCGCCGGTAGGCATCCGCGATAATAGCCCGGTGGTCGAACCCGAGATCCAGCTCGTCTAGCGCTTCTTCGATCGTGAACAAGCCCACTTCCTCGGCGTCGTCCGCCGCCTGACGCTTCTCCAGCACTTCTTCTTCCACGAGCGCGAAAAATGCGTGTGAGATGATCCAGCCTCTCGGATCGCGGCCCGGATCGCTGTAGACGCTCAAATATTCCAAATGCCGGCCAACGACTCCGGTCTCTTCCTTCAGTTCGCGCATCGCCGTTTCGTACAGCGATTCGTCGTCCCGGGAAAATCCGCCCGGCAGCGCCCATTTGCCCGCATACGGCCAGGCCCGGCGGCGAATAAGCATGACGCGCAGTTCGCGCAGCGGAAGCGTCTTCGTCACCGTCTTGCGTTCGCGCTTGGTCAGCGTGAACATCACGATATCGGCGGGCGCTCCGTCGGGTGTCCGATACTTCTTCGCATCGTAATTCGTTTGTTCTTCACGGTTGTTAGATTCGTTCTGTCCGTTCATCAGCATCACCATCGCAGCATTTGATAAAATCGGTCCATACAAGTTTCGAATATGATATTATCATTATGACACACTCGAATTATTTGTCAACCCTGCTCCGCTGAATCGTGCGCAGGTCCAATCCCATCTGATACAGATCGACCGGCTCGCCTTCGACAATCAGCGCTCCGCGCATGATGCCTTCCAGCTTGAACCCGATCGAACGGTAGAGCCGGTAGGCGCGTTGGTTGGACGCCTGAACGGTCAATTCGGCGCGAAGGATACGGCGGCGCTTCGTCCATTCCAGCATTTCCGCAAACAGCTGCCGCCCGAGCCCGTACCCGGTATGATCTTCCAGAATGCCGATCACGATATAGATCGTATGCTGGTTCCGCCGGACTTTGCCGCCGGTCGCTTCCAGATAGCCGACGATGCAGCCGTCGCTTTCGGCGACGAGCATCAGCGAGTTGGAACTGCGCAGCAGGCCGCGAATCTGCTCCAGCTGATCGCCGTCGGTCATGCGCCGCTCGCCCGGTTCGTACAGCATGGAAGTCGTCTCGCGGTCGAGCTGCTTCTTCATCGCGAGCAGTCCCTGGCTGTCCCGCAGCTCGACCCGGCGCACGATCGGCGGCGCGGCGTGGATAACGCCGCCCCCGCGCGCGGACGAGCCGGCTTCGCTCTCCGGCAGCTTCTCCAGCATGAGCCGGTCCAGGCGCCGGATGCCGTTCGTGCTAGCACCGTCGGCCCAGCAGCCGGCGTAATAGTCGGGCTCGACCGCCGCGACGCGAAAGCCCGCCTGCTGGTACGCCGTCAAGCGGTCGGTCTGCCAGCTGCCGACATAAGCCATTACCCGGCGCACGCCGCCTTGCCGCAGTTCGCCGCATACGGCGTTCAGCAGGCGGACGAATCGCCGCGCTTCCTCTTCGCTGCGGACAGCGCCCGCCGCGTTGGCGATCTCCGCTTCTTCGGCGCCGATCCGCAGGCAGCCAACCGCCGACCGGATCTCTCCGCCGAGACTCAGCGTCCACCACTGCGCTTCGTGCAGATACGTTTCGATCCGCCACGTCAAAAGGTCCCCGCTGTCCAACAGTTCCCGCGGCAGCCCGCCCGGCTGCGGCTCGGCTTGAATGATTTCGTTCCCGCTGATTCGATCACGTTCCATAGGGTCCGCTCCTCTGCAATCGTCGCTTTTTGGTGCAAAAACAAAAGACGCGGAGAAGATCGCCCGCGCCTGCTTGGCTTACGCCCCGAAGTTCAGTTCAACCGCAGGAAGAAGGCGGGCTGTCCGCCCCTCGTTCCACGGCAATCTTCTCGGATACGGTGTCATGGATAGCCGACACGATCATCTGCAGCAGGTCGTTGATCTCGACCTGTCCCTGCTGGTAATCGCCCACGATCGGAATTCCGTCGAGTTCGTCTTGCAGCTCGCGCAGCTCCGCTTCGATCATGGCCGCCATCGTTTTATTTTTCATCGCTTCGAACGCGACAACTTCCTTTTGTTTCTTTTTAATCGTCTGGATCAGGGTTTGAATCCGTTCATGCCCCTGAATTTGCCGTTCGGCCTGCTGGAACACCCGCACTTCTTCGCTGGAAGAGACCAATCCGGCCAATTCCCGGGCTTTGCCCAAAATGTCTTCCCGATTCCACAACGCGGCGGAATTTCCGGCTTCGGTGCGCGGCGGGACGTTTCCCTGGCTTGCGCTGCTTTGTATTGTCATGCGGTTCGCTCCCTTTCTCTGCTTCGGCGGCTTCTGCTGCATGCGCGCCATTTATCGTATAGACCCCGGATTCGGCGAATGCCGGGCTTGATCTCGACGGGTACGGCTCGGCTTCGATCGCTTGACTTGCGTCGCTGCCAACTTTTGATCGTTACGGTAAAAAATTATATCATACTGCCATGCGTCATTCCATTCGTTTCGCGTAGGCCAAGCTTTGAAATTCGCTTTTTGCTTTTTTGCAACCTTCGGCCCCTTTATGCAGTATACTTGAAAAACGACTGAAAAGCCTGCTTGATCGACAAGCATAACCCGGTTTCAGACTTTAGGAGGAACATTGTTGAAAAAGAAACGTATCGCTTTGACGCTCGCCGCGGCGCTGGTCGGCTCGGCCGCCGTACTTCCGTCCGCCCCTTACTCCGTGTCTGCCGCGGCGTCCGACTCTTCGGTCATCGCCACGATCTCGGCCGCGCTGGAACAGAAAAAAACGACGTTCACCGTCAAAATGGGCAGCGCCCAATACTCCCGCCTGAACA
Organism: Saccharibacillus brassicae; assembly: GCF_006542275.1. Taxonomy (NCBI): domain Bacteria; kingdom Bacillati; phylum Bacillota; class Bacilli; order Caryophanales; family Paenibacillaceae; genus Saccharibacillus; species Saccharibacillus brassicae. The sequence goes on along the minus strand of NZ_CP041217.1, from coordinate 4,758,953 downwards.
GCCTGCTCGACGGCGCTTCCGTCAAAGCCGAACCGTATACCCGGTATACGCTCGATCGGATCGATACGCGGGCCAGCGTGACCGGCTCCAGTGCTTCGGTCCGGTTCACGGTATCCTACCTGGAGAACAAGCAGCAGACCGAATACGTCACGGCCCAGGCCAAAGCCACGCTCAAAACGATCATTAAGCCGGGCATGACCGCGGAAGACAAAGTCAAAGTCATTCACGACTATATCGTCAAGCGCTTCGCCTACGACGACTCGATGACCCGCTACTCGGCCTATGAAGGCTTGACCAAAGGCACGACGGTCTGCCAGGGCTATACGCTGCTCGGCTACCGGATGCTGACGCTGGCCGGCATTCCGACCCGCATCGTGGAAGGCGAGGCCGGCGGACAAAACCATGTATGGAACAAGGTCAAGCTCGACGGCAGCTGGTATAACCTCGACATGACCTGGGACGACCCGACGCCCGATCGCAAAGACGAAATCTCCTACACGTATTATCTGGTCACCGACAAGCTGCTCGCCCGCGATCATACGTGGACGCGTACACACGTGCCGGCGGCCACTACCGATTATCGCGCGAAGCTGACCGAAAAAGCGAAAACGAGCGCCAAGTCCCGCAATCTGCTGGCTTCCATAGGCGGCGAGATGACCTCGACGACTTCGGCGCTGCAGCAAAAAGTGCTCAAAGCGATCGAGCGCCGCTCCGGCGACCTGAGTGTCACGCACGATTTCGGTTCCGCTTCGCCCCGCAGCGAGCTGAACCGCATCATGAAAGCCTGTCTCGCCACGGCTGCCGAGCAGGTCGGTTACGCGTTCAAAGTCGCCGACAACGGCACGGCCGTCATCATCTTCACATTCGAGTATTGAGACCGCGAATCTGCCCGTACATGAATAAAAGGGATCGCCCGAGGGCGATCCCTTTTTTGTATGACCGGGTATGCACTTATATGATTTCGACACGGAAACGGCAGTTATCCGATGATTTCGGCTGTGTCGCCCGTTTTCGCCAGAACGGCGTTCGCTTCGTCGGTATCGATATGCATATCGAGCGCGAACGAATCGGAGACGCGCGCCACGACGTTTTCGAATACGACGCCGCGATCTCCGCCGAAGCGTACTTTCAGCATTTGCTGATCCTGAATGTCCCATTTGGCGGCATCGGACGTATGGAAGTGGATATGGCGGGCAGCCACGATCACGCCTTCTTCGATCTGCACTTCGCCGGCCGGTCCTTTGATCAGGATGCCCGGCGTGCCGGACGTTTTACCCGATTCGCGCACCGGAGCTTTGACGCCCAGCGCGAACGAATCCGTCTGCGAGATTTCCAACTGGGTCGACGGACGGGACGGGCCCAGAATGCGGACTTTCGGGAACGTGCCTTTGGAGCCCACGACTTCCACCGTTTCGTTGGCGGCATATTGGCCGGGCTGCGACAAAGCTTTCATTTCCGTCAGTTGATATCCTTGTCCAAACAATTTCTCGACATGTTCTTGGCTAAGATGGATGTGACGTGCGGACACGCCTACAGGTACGATTTTACTCATTGCGAGTCACTCCTTTTGTTTTCTCTATTTTATGCGTCGATCGGGAGGGCATACTTAAAAATACCCGCGCAGGCTCTATTATACACCTTCCCTGTCAAAAGAAAAAGTCGGATAGCCAAGGAGACCCGCGCCAAAAAGACGTCTTTCGCCTGCACGGCGAAAGTCCGTCTTGTCGGTGTAACCCTGTATGCGAATCGATGTTTACCTCGGTTCTACGATCAACTTGATAGCCGTCCGTTCTTCTCCGTCGATGATGACGTCGGTAAAGGCCGGAATACAAATCAGATCGACCCCGCCGGGCGCTACGAAGCCCCGCGCGATAGCTACCGCTTTAACCGCTTGGTTGATGGCTCCCGCCCCGATCGCCTGAAGTTCGGCGGCTCCTTGCTCGCGCAGCACGCCCGCAAGCGCACCGGCAACGGAGTTGGGATTGGATTTGGCAGAAACTTTTAATACATCCATGAGCAGGTACCTCCTCTGGGAAGAAGTGATAAACAGTAGTGTGACATCTAGTGACGGAAAGCAGCGGATACGGCTTGAATGGCTACTTCGTAACAACTATTCGCGACACGTACGTAAAATCCTTCTTTTTCGAGGCAGAACGACAAAATATTGCGAAAGATTGAAAAGTTTCGAGTCTTTATTCCATGCGGAACTGGTCTTCCATCTGGCGGATCTTTTCGATCTTGCGTGCCTGCCCGGTTTCTTCGTCGATATCGACGTAAACGGCGTGGAAATGCCATTTGCCTTCTTCATCGACGTTGAAGCGCGAAGGCATCTGCGTCTTGAAGCGGTACAGCACGCCTTCCTGCTGCATGCCGAGAATGCCGTCGCGCGGACCGACCATGCCCGCATCGGTCAAATAAGCGGTTCCGCCCGGCAGAATGCGGTCGTCGTTGCTCTGCACATGCGTATGCGTGCCGACGACAAGCGAAGCGCGGCCGTCGAGATGCCAGCCCATCGCGATTTTCTCCGACGTGGCTTCGGCATGAAAATCGACCAGGATACATTTATGGTTCCGGCGCAGCTCGTCCACGATCTCGTCGGAAGCGCGGAACGGACAGTCGATAGCCGGCAGGAACGTGCGCCCCTGCAGATTCACCATCGCGAGTTCTTTGCCGTTCGCTTTGATGACCGTATACCCCCGGCCCGGCGTGCCCGGCGGAAAGTTGGCCGGACGAATCAGGCGCGGTTCGTCGTCGATGAACTCCAAAATTTCTTTGTTGTCCCACGTATGGTTGCCCATCGTAATGCCATGCACGCCGAGTTCGAACAGCTGTCTGACGATGGCATGGGTAATGCCTCGTCCCGAAGCCGCGTTTTCGCCGTTGGCGATAATGATATGCGGGTTATATTTCGATTTGAGGTAAGGCAGCATTTCCTTGACCGCGCGGCGGCCCGGACTTCCGACGATATCGCCGATAAAAATCAATTTCATTTCTGTCTTCCTTTCTGTCTCCCGCCCGATTCCTTCGGACAAGAAGAAACGGCTGCTCCGTCCCGTGAAGGAAAAGCAGCCGTTTGCTTGGGTGTAAGTGGATTGCTGCGAACGGGAAGTCGCGCCTTACGACGCGGCAGCCGTTCTATTTGGCATATTCGACCGCCCGCGTCTCGCGGATAACGGTCACTTTGATATGCCCCGGATAATCGAGTTCGCTCTCGATTTTCTTCGTGATATCACGTGCCAGCTTGAAGCTCTCGGCATCGCCGATCCGATCCGGTTGAACCATGACGCGAACTTCGCGGCCCGCTTGGATCGCGAAAGACTTCTCGACTCCATCGAACGACTCGGAAATCTCTTCCAGCTTTTCGAGTCTGCGGATGTACGTCTCGAGCGTCTCGCGCCGTGCTCCCGGTCTTGCCGCGGACAAAGCGTCCGCCGCTCCGACGAGCATGGCAATGATCGAAGTCGCTTCGGTATCGCCGTGGTGCGAAGCGATACTGTTGATAACGACAGCGTGCTCTTTGTACTTTTTGGCCAATTCGACGCCGATTTCGACGTGCGAACCTTCGACTTCGTGATCAAGCGCTTTGCCGATGTCGTGCAGCAGGCCGGCGCGTCTTGCGAGCGTCACGTCCTGACCCAGTTCTCCGGCCATCAGGCCGGCCAGGTAAGCCACTTCCATCGAGTGCTTGAGCACGTTCTGCCCGTAGCTCGTACGGAAGCGCAGACGGCCCAAAATCTTGATCAGGTCCGGGTGCAGGCCGTGCGCGCCGACTTCGAACGTCGCTTGTTCGCCGTATTCGCGAATGCGCTCGTCCACTTCCTTGCGCGACTTCTCGACCATTTCTTCGATCCGGGCCGGGTGAATCCGTCCGTCGGCTACGAGCTTCTCAAGTGCCGTACGGGCGATTTCGCGGCGGATCGGGTCAAAGCCCGACAAAATAACGGCTTCCGGCGTATCGTCGATGATCAGGTCGATACCTGTCAGCGTCTCAAGCGCACGGATATTCCGTCCTTCGCGGCCGATGATCCGGCCTTTCATTTCTTCGTTCGGCAGCGAAACGACAGACACCGTCGTCTCGGCCACGTGGTCGGCGGCGCAGCGCTGAATCGAGAGCGAGATGATCTCCCGGGCTTTGCGGTCCGCTTCTTCCTTGGCCTGCATTTCGATGTCTTTCATCATTTGGGCGGCTTCGTGTCTCGTTTCCTGTTCGACACTGCTCAAGATGATGCTTCTTGCGTCGTCCGTGGTCAGGTTGGAGATCCGTTCCAATTCGGCCAACTGCTGCGCAAGCGTTCTTTCAATCTGCTGCTTGGTTTCTTCGATGCGTTTCTCTTTGTTAGCCACTTGTTCTTCTTTACGTTCAAGCGATTCCAATTTTTTATCCAGCGACTCTTCTTTCTGCAACAATCGTCTCTCTAGTCGTTGATTTTCATTCCGACGTTCACGAATGTCTTTTTCAGCTTCGGTTCTGATTCGATGCACTTCGTCTTTCGCTTCGAGAACCGTTTCTTTCTTCAGTGCTTCCGCATCTTTTTTCGCGTTTTCCACGATTTGTTCAGCGGCCTGCTCCGCACTGGAAATCTTAGCTTCAGCAAGAGATTTGCGAATAAAATATCCGATCACGAACCCAAAGAATAATGCGGCTGCAACGAGAATCGCGACCCAGAAATTTGGCATTTCTGCTCACCTCCTCGTTCGTTCCTCCAAGGTATTCCTCGGGATAAAGCTTTTTGGTTATCATACCCTCATTCATCCATTCAAGGCTCGGTCCCAAGACCGTTCCCATAAGGCAAGACGACCGAAAAAAGTCGCTGCCGATCCCGCTTTGGCAAGCGGGGGAGAGTCAATTAGGCAGAACTCAGGGATGCACAGCGCATTTTTGGAAGGAAAAAGGCTTCTCATTCCACTGACGTTCCTCATTTATTGTAGTCTTCGTCAAAAGTTGTTGTCAAGCTATTGCCAAATTTGTGCGCGGATAATAAGTCGGATCAATCGAATTCCGTTCCGAGTTCTTCCGCATCTTCGCCTTCACGGCTTAAAGCAAGGTCCAGCGCCCGGCGCGCAATATCGCTGGAGAAGCCTCTGCGCATAATGAAAGCGGCCGTTTTGCGCTTGCGATCCCACAGGTCTCCCTTGGTCGTGCGCCATTTTTTGATCGCGAGTTCTTCCGCGCTGCGCAGCTCGTCGTCTTCGCCCAGCGCGTCCAGCGCGTCATCGATCAGTTCCTGATCAATGCCTTTGCGCTTCAGCTCCTGCTTCACGAGTACTTTGCCTTTTTTGCGCCCCGTTACCCGCTGCTGCGCCCATTCCTGGGCGTAGGAAGCGTCGTCGATCAGATTCTCCTCCTGCAGCCTGTGCACCGTGTCCGCCGCCGCTTCCGGATCAATCTCTTTCTCCAGCAGCTTCTGCTCGATCTCGCCCGAAGTGCGCGCCTTGAAGCTCAAAAAATTAATGGCGTGCGCATAGGCAATCTGCCGTTCGTTGTCGCGCACGATATTGTCGACCGCTTCTTTGTCGAAAAAGCTGCCTTTGGTCATGCCATAGCGAACCATCGTGGATTCGTGCACGGTGATATAATGCGGACCGAAATAGATCCGGTAACTTTGGCGCGGACGCCGCAGCAGTTCGACCAGCGTCACTTCCTGCGTTTCTTCTTCGGGAAAATCGCCCAGATTGTTCAGCCGTTCTTCGTATGATCTTTCGTTTTTGCTTTCGCCGTCGCCGTCGCCGGAGCTGCCGCGCCGGTTTGCGTTCCGATTGCTTCCGTACGGTTTTCTTCCAAAGCTCATATCTATCCCTCTTTTCTTCGATCCTGTACCAAATTCGATTTTTTAAAAAAACCGGTTAAAAGAAAAAGCTCCAGCCGCATACGGGCCGGAGCTTTGCATCTTATTCAAACGAGTTATTCAAACGACTTTGCAGCCGTTGTTACTCGATTTCGAGCAGTTCTTGTTCTTCGTCCGCTTCGGCCTTTTTCTGAGCTTCGGTCGGTTCTTCGACAAGCGTAATCAGATTGCTGGCTTGGCGAATCTTCGTTTCGATCGCGAGCGAAATTTCTTTGTGGTCTTTGAGGAATTGTTTCGCGTTCTCGCGGCCTTGACCCAGACGCTCGCCCGAGTAGGAATACCACGCACCGCTTTTTTCGACGATGTCCATCTCGGTTCCCATATCGATCAGGCTGCCTTCTTTGGAAATGCCTTCTCCGTACATGATATCCACTTCCGCTTGTTTGAACGGAGGTGCGACTTTGTTCTTCACGACTTTGATACGTGTCCGGTTGCCGACGATATCGTTGCCCATTTTGATAGACTCGATACGGCGCACGTCAAGACGTACGGTCGAATAGAACTTCAGCGCGCGGCCGCCCGGCGTTGTCTCCGGGTTACCGAACATAACGCCGATTTTTTCGCGAAGCTGGTTGATGAAGATGGCGATCGTGTTCGACTTGCTGATGGCTCCGGACAGTTTGCGAAGCGCCTGAGACATCAGGCGGGCTTGCAGACCGACGTGGGAGTCGCCCATTTCGCCTTCGATTTCGGCTTTTGGTACGAGAGCCGCTACGGAGTCGATAACGATGATATCGACCGCGCCGCTGCGTACGAGTGCTTCGGCGATTTCAAGGCCTTGCTCGCCGGTATCCGGCTGCGAGAGCAGCAGTTCGTCGACGTTAACGCCCAGGTTATAAGCGTACTTCGGATCGAGCGCGTGCTCGGCGTCGATGAAAGCGGCTTGTCCGCCTGCTTTTTGCACTTCGGCTACCGCGTGCAGCGCAACGGTCGTCTTACCCGAAGATTCCGGTCCGTAAATTTCGATGATCCGTCCGCGCGGCATTCCGCCCGTTCCCAATGCGACGTCCAGAGCGATAGAACCGCTCGGTACGACCTCGACGTTCATGTGAGTCGATTCTCCAAGCTTCATGATGGAACCTTTTCCGAATTGTTTCTCTATTTGGCGAAGCGCCATATCCAGCGCAGCACGACGATCTGACAATATATCCACACCCTTATCTGATTGGTTTTGTACGTCTTCTGTACCTCTATCATAACGCTTTTGGACGGGTTTGCCAAGCTTTTTTTCGAACATACATTCGTATTTTTTTCGAACGGCTTTTTCCCTTTCCGACGCGGTCTGCAAAGCTAAAAAACCCCTAAGTCGCAAAAAGAACCGCAGGCGAGTCTGAGGTATCGCCGCGGTTCTTCCGTATGTTTATTATACCAAAAAAAGCAGGTACGGTCAATGTAAAAGCGCTTTGCTGCGCGGTCCGCGGCAGACTTTCGCACCTTTTTTCGCCTGCTGTTTTCCGGTGAAATCAGTCCTGCTTCTCCGCCTGCAGAAGGCGCAGCCACAACCGGTACAGCAGCGTCTTGGTGGACCGTTTGCGAACGGTGTCCCGGTTGCCCTTGATACGCAGTTCGAACACTTCCGTCTCGCTGCCCCGCTCGGAGATGCCGATATAGACGAGCCCTACCGGCTTGCGTTCCGAGTAGCCCGGTCCGGCCACTCCGGTGACCGACAGCCCATAGTCCGTATCCGTGATCATGCGGATCTGTTCGGCGAGCACCTCCACTACTTCGCGGCTGACCGCACCGGGCGCGTCTTCGCCTTCCAGGTAATCGTGCGGGACGTTCAGCAGCTTCTCCTTCATCTCGTTGGAGTAGCAGACAATGCCGCCTCTGAGCATGGCCGCGCTGCCGGGCACGGTAGTCAGGCTCTCCATGACCATGCCGCCGGTGCAGCTCTCGGCCGCGCTTACGGTCAGTCCAAGATCCGCCATCATCTTCACGATCGTCTCTTCGATCGCCACGTCTTCGCTCGCATACATATGCTGCGGCAGCCGGCTCTGGATCTGCACTTCGAGCGCGGTCAGCTTTTTGTCGGCTTCCTGAATGTCATGCGCCTTCGTGGACAAACGGATCGCCACTTCGCCTTCTTTGGCGTAAGGCGCGATCGTCGGGTCCGTCTGCGCGTCGATCAGGTCCAGCAGCTTGTCTTCGAGCGCCGATTCGCCGATACCGGCAAACTTCAGGATGCGCGAATACAGCGGCATCTCGTCGGTCAGCACCTGATGCAGCAGCCAGGGCTTCGCTTCGGCCTCGAACATCGGCTTGAGCTCGCTCGGCGGGCCCGGCAGCACGATGTAATGGTGGCCGGCTTCGTCGCTGATCGCCACGCCCACCGCAAGTCCCGTCGCGTTCGGAAGCGGGGTGCAGCCGTCGATCACGAGCGCCTGACGCTTGTTGTTGTCGGTCATCGGCACGCCGCGGTCCGCGAAAAACTCGGCGATCTTGTCCATGGCCGGACGATCGTTCCGCAGATCCCGGCCGAGCACTTCGGCGATCGCATCCTTCGTCAGATCGTCCTGCGTCGGTCCGATGCCGCCCGAAAAGACGAGTACGTCCGCCCGTCCCTGCGCCTGGCGGATCGCTTCCTTGAGACGTTCCTTGTTGTCTCCGACCACGGTCTGGAAATAGACGTCGATGCCGAGCGCGGCCAGCTCCTGCGACAAATATTGGGCATTGGTATTCACGATCTGGCCGAGCAGAAGCTCGGTCCCTACAGCGATGATTTCGGCTTTCACTACGCGTCACGCTCCTTATGAAAATACGAGAATGAGATACGGCTTAAGCTTACGCGTTCGACTGCTTCAGCAAATGACGGTTACGTACAAAGTAATCGACGCCGGTGTAGACGGTGACAATCACGGCGGCCCAGATCAGGATCGTATCGGCCGGGAAAGACCAGATCTCGAACGGGAGGTTGTTCAGCAGCAGCACGACGATGGCCGCGATCTGGAGAACGGTTTTGATCTTGCCTCCGGAGCCGGCGGCCATAACGGCGCCGTCGAGCAGCGCGATCTGGCGCAGGCCGGTGACGGCGAATTCGCGGCTGATGATGACGATCGCCATCCAGGCGGCCAGTTTGTCCATCTGCACGAGCGAGATGAACGCCGCGGATACGAGCAGCTTATCGGCGAGCGGGTCCATCAGCTTGCCCAGATTGGTCACCAGGTTGCGGCTGCGCGCGATATAGCCGTCGATGCCGTCGGTACACGAGGCGACGACGAAGATGATGCACGCGATCAGCTGGCCCCAGCCCAGCTCCACTCCGTGCCAGACGATAGGCTCCGGCAGAAAAGGCAGTTCCGCGAGGAGGAAGACCATCATGACCGGAATCATGAAAATTCGGCTGAGCGTAATGCGATTGGGAAGATTCATTTGTGCATCCATTCCTTCCGATCGAGCCTTCGCCCGATTTCTCTTTTCAACCTTACAAGTATAATATCCGAATGTTAGGGTGTCAAAACGTCGGCGGCTTCCCTCAGCACCTGCAAAAATGCCCTCCGTTTCCTTGGGGAAACGAAGGGCATGCTTCGTGGGACTGTCTTATTTGAAGTTGGTGAATTGCAGTTCGATCGGCAGTTCGGCTTCGCGCAGAAGCTTCATGACGGCCTGGAGATCGTCCCGGCTTTTGGAAGTGACTCTAATCTGATCGCCCTGAATCTGGCTTTTGACTTTGAGCTTGGAATCGCGGATCAGCGTATTGATCTTTTTGGAGCTGTCCGATTCGATGCCCGACTTCAGTCCCAGCTTTTGGCGGACCGTATTCAGCGACGCGGTCTCGATTTTGCCGAAATCCAGATTTTTGAACGGGACGCCGCGCTTGATCATCTTCGATTGCAAAATGTCGATGACCGCGCCGAGTTTGTACTCGTCGTCGGAGATGATCGTCAGCGAGTCTTTGTCCAGTTCGAAGCTGGTCTTGGTTCCCTTGAAATCGAAGCGGCTCGTAATTTCGCGTTCCGCCTGATCGATTGCGTTTTTTAGTTCCTGCATATCCATTTTGGATACGATATCCATTGAATTTTCAGAAGCCACAGATCCTCTTCCTTTCGGGTGAAATTAGTTGTTGCAATCAATTCTTCAAATTAACCTGCAAACGGGAAGTCGTCTTACCGTCGACAATCGGCTGTCCGTCGACTCTGATGTCCGTTACCGGCGAGTAGCCCGATTTGATATACAGACCCTGCGCGTCCAGATCGAACGACATCGATTCGCCTTCCTTCGTGTTCTGGTAGTAGAGCTTCTCGCCGCTCGTGCTGCCGCGATACACTTCCAGCCAGCTCATGCCGCTCGCGTTGATTGTGACTTTGACCGGTGTTCCCGCAGCGGCAGGCTGCGCGTCGAAGATCGTCGTCTTGCCCTGTTGGCCGGCCGGCGTGACAAGCGTCGCCCCGGTCGTGTTCGGAGTGCCCGTCTCCGCAGGCGTTTCTTCGCCGGTCGTGCCGGCTTCGTCCGGAGCCGCCGGATCTTCCGTCGGCGTTCCTTCGGTTCCTTCGGTTCCTTCAGCCGGTTCCGCGTCCGTTCCGCCGTCCACGGTACCCGTGTCGGCCGGAGGCGTCTCCGTCGTGGACGGCGTTTCGGCTGGCGGCGTCTCTTCCGCTGGCGGAGCTGCCGGATCGGTTGTGGCTGGAGCCTGCGTGCCGCCGCCCGTCGTATCCGTTGGCGTCGTGTCCGCAGGGGCAGGCGTCGTCGTCGCGCTGTCCGCAGGCTTCGTCGTCGCCGCCGTGTCCGGCGTCGTATCGTCGCTGGCCTGCGTATCGTCTTTGTTGCTGTTGACGTATACGATGGCCACGATGATCAGGATCAGGATCGGGAACGTCCACATCAGCGCCGTCGACAGCCCTTTGCTGCCTTCGCTGCGTCCGCCCGGACGTCCGCTTCCTCCGCCCGACCCCGCCGCTGCGGCCGTACGGGCCGAACGTTTGGTCAGCACCGGTTCCATGACGTTCTCCGGCTCGGCGGCCGGCACGTCCTTGGGATGGTTTTGCAGCAGCGCTTCCGGATCGAGTCCTACCGCTTCCGCATAGGTCTTAATGAAGGCCCGGACGTAAAAGCTGCCCGGCAGAACCTTGAAATCCCCCTGCTCGATCGCTTCCAGATAACGTTTACGGATTTTGGTCATTTCCTGCACGTCTTCAAGTGACAGCCCTTTTTGCAAACGGGCTTCTTTTAACTGCTGTCCCAGATCGGACATTCCGTTCATCCCTCCTTGTTGTATGCAAAGCCCTGCGGAAACGCTGTTCCGAACAAGGCTTCAATGCCCTAGATGTCGTCGGTATAACTCGTGGCGAACGTGTCGTAAATGATCTCTTCGTCCGGCGTGCTGCGCAGCTCGATGATCATGTCGAACTGCGAATGGTCGTATTCCGACTCGCGCATAAAAATATCCGGATGCTCGATCACTTTGGTGCACGGCATCGCCATGATTTCTTTCAACAGCTGGTAATGCTTTTCGTTCGAGCGGATCGTGCTGACGATGCCGTCGATGATAAACACGTTATTCGGGTTCATCTCTTCTTCCGACATTTGGCTCCGCACCGTCTGGCGCAGCAGCGTCGACGAAACGAACGTCCAGTGCTTCATCGCGCATACGCTGCCGGCAATGATGGATTCCGTCTTGCCGACGCGCGGCATGCCGCGCAGCCCGATCACCTGGTTGCCTTCGCGCTTGAACAGTTCCCCCAGAAAATCGACCAGCAGACCGAGTTCGTCGCGCGTAAACCGGAACGTTTTGCGGTCGTCCGAGTCGCGCTCGATGTACCGGCCGTGGCGCACCGCCAAAATGTCGACCAGCTTCGGCGGGCGCAGGGCCGTCACCGTGACGCTGTCGACTTTTTTGAGCATGGCGCCCAGCAGTTGAATTTTCTCGTCGTCCGTCGTCTCCAGCAGCATGCCCCGGGTCCGTCCTTCGACGCCGTTGATCGTGATGATATTGACTTCCAGCATGCCCAGAATCGACGCGATGTCCCCGAGCAGGCCCGGCCGATTCTTATGTATGCGATATTCCATATACCATTGTTTAGTTTCCATGATCCATCCCACTTCCGTGTCGCGCGCAATTTTGAAGGCTGAAGCCGGTCCGAGCCCATGACTCCGACCTTTGTCTAATGATATTAAAAATGCCGTTTAAACGCAAGAAACAGATTCTTCATCTTTGGGCGGGGCGTCGCGCTTCGCGCCGGGCCTCAGGTGACCCATCCGCCGTTCGGGCTCAGAATCTGTCCGGTCATGTACGCCGACTCGGGCAGCGACAGGAAACGGACCGTCTCCGCGATCTCGCGCGGTTCGGCCAGTCGCCCGACCGGAATTTCTTCCGCCAGCGCAGCCAATTCTTCCGCGGACAGCGCATCAAGCATTGCCGTGCGCACGGCTCCGGGAGCCACCGCATTTACCGAAACGCCCGACAGGGCAAGTTCTTTGGCAAGCGCCTTGGTAAAGGCGTTGATTCCTCCTTTTGCCGCCGAATAGACGACTTCGCAGGAAGCGCCGGCCAGCCCCCAAACGGAAGAGATGTTAATAATCCTTCCGTATTTGCGGGAGACCATTTCTTCCATGAACGCCTGGCTGCACAAAAAAGTGCCTTTGAGATTGACTTCCATCACGCGGTCCCATTCTTCGTCCGTCACGTCGCACAGCATGCCGTAATGCGAGACGCCGGCGTTGTTGACGAGCACGTCGGGCACGAAGCCCGCCGATTTGAGCTCGTCGCGCATGCGCAGCACTTCGGCCCGGCTGCGCACGTCGGCGCGCGCGGTCAGCACTTCGGCCGCTCCGAGCGACGCGCAGCGGTCCGCTGCCGCGCGCACCGCTTCCGCCGAAGACGAATAATGCAGCGCCACCCGGCATCCGTCCGCGGCAAAACGTTCGGCGATTGCCGAACCGATCCCGCCGGACGCGCCGGTCACGAGGACGGCCGTGCCGGACGGCTTGCGCCGCCCGGCCTTTTTTTCCCCGTCCGGCATCACGCCCCGCGTACCACGGATACGGCGCGGCGATCCCAGCGGACATGCTGACGCAGCCGCGTATTGACGTCTTCGAGCGTCATGTCCTCGTAAATCTTCAGGATCGCGAACAGGTCGCCGCCGCGGAACTTGTAGCGGGTAAACTCGTGCGCGATACTCTCGGGCGAGTTCAGCATGCGCAGATAACCGCCGATTTTCTTTTTGCGCGCGCGTTCGAACGCTGTCGCTTCGAAGCCGCTTGCCGCCAACCGCTCCGATTCTTCGCGAATGCGTTCCATCAGCAGTTCGGGATCGCGCGTGTCGCCGCCGATGACAGAGAAGGCGTATTCGGGCGTAGCGCGGAAATCGCCGCCGAAACCGTCGGTGATCAGCGCTTCGTCGTACAGCTTCTCGTACAGCGGCGTACTGCTTCCGAGCAGCAGGTCGAGCATCACTTCCGTCGTCAGGTCAAGCTTGACCAGTTCCGGTCCGTCCACGTTCGGCGCCGATTCCTTAAATCCGAACAGGCACTTGGGCAGCGACACGGGCAGGTTCAGCTCTTTGCGTTCCTGCGCCACTTCTTCCGGTTCCGGGTCGAAGAAACGTTCGATCTCCGCCTGCGGGCCGTAGTTTTTGGACGCCTGATTGGCTTTGACCTGCTCGATGACCTGCTGCGGATCGACACCGCCCACGACGAACAGCAGCATGTTGCTCGGATGGTAGAACGTATTGTAGCACGCGTACAGCGTCTCTTTGGTAATCTCGCCGATCGATTCGATCGTGCCCGCGATATCGATATGCACCGGATGCACTTTGTAGAGCGCTTCGATCAATCCGTAATACACGCGCCAGTCCGGATTGTCCTGGTACATCTGGATTTCCTGTCCGATAATCCCTTTTTCTTTTTCGACATTCTCGTCGGTAAAATACGGATTTTGCACGAAGTCGATCAGCGTCTCCAGATTCTCCGAAATTTTCTCGGTCGCGGAGAACAGGTAGGTCGTCTGGTCGAAGCTCGTGAACGCGTTGGACGAAGCGCCCTGCGTCGAAAACTTCAGGAACACGTCGCCTTCCGGCTCCTCGAACACTTTGTGCTCCAGAAAATGGGCGATGCCGTCCGGCACCCGGTGCTCTTCCTGACCGGCAACCCGAAAACGGTTATCGACCGAACCGTAATTCGTCGAGAACGTCGCGTACGTTTTCTGGAAGCCTTCTTTGGGCAGGACGTAGACGCTGAGCCCGTTATCCAGCTTTTCGTAATACAGCGTTTCCTGCAAATGCTCGTAGACAATACGCTCCATCGTTATTCCCCCTCTTTTCCGGTCAAAAAGTAAATGGTATCCAGACGGAAGTTCTGCGCGGCGACCGCGACCTGCTCCGCCGTCATGCTCTCGACCTGTTCGATCAGCTCGGCCACCGAACGCTCGCGGCCCGACAGCCGTCCGCCGAAATCGTGCTGGATCATCTGGAACGCCGAATCGCGTACTTCGCGCAGATCGTTGCCGAGCATCGCTTTCGTCTGGCCGAGTTCGGTGTCCGTGATCTCGCCCGCTTTCATCGCGTCAAGCTGCACCCGGATAATGTCCAGCGCCCGTTCGTAGTTGCCGATCTCGATACCCGACTGGATCGTGCCGAACGCTTTGTGGGGTTCGTACTGCGACGACGCGTAATAGGCCAGGCTCGCTTTTTCGCGCACGTTCTGGAACAGCTTGGAATGCGGATACCCGCCCAGCACGCCGTTGTACACGAGCGCCGAAGCGTAACGGTCGTCCGCGTAGTCGATCGACGTTTTGAACCCGATATTGAGCTTGCCCTGCGATACGTCCATCGTTTCTTTGACGACGTGCGGGTTGCCCGCCCCTTCGCTTTTGGCGCTTCTTGCGTATTCGTGCGGCTCGTGGCCGGGTCCGGCGACGTCGAAATACCGGTGCACGATGCCGCGCACTTCGTCAAGCGTCGTATCGCCGACCACGTACAGGTCAAGCGTCGCTTCGGACAGCCATTTGCGGTAGGATTCGTGCAGCGCCGGTGCGTCCAGATGTTCCAGCGCCTCGCGTTTGCCGAGCGCGTTCAACCGGTAAGCTTCTCCGGCAAACATCTCTTCCACGCAGCGCGAACCGGCATAGCGGGCTTTGTTGTTAATGATCGCGTCGAGCTTCTTGCGCACGTTGTCGCGTTCGGCGTCGACGAATTTATGCTTGAACACACCGCTTTCCAGCGCGGGCCGGGTGAGCGCTTCGCCGAGAAAAGACAGCGAATTCTCAAGCAGCGACTCGTCCGTGCTCACGAAAGCGTCGTTGATCGTGTCCATGCGAAACTGGACGATCTGGCTGCCGTCGCGTTTGTATACGTCAAAGCCGAAGCCGGCTCCGTACAATTCTTCGAGCCGTTCGCGAAACAGCATCGTCTCCGGGTAGGAGGCGCTGCCGCGGCGCAGCACGAACGGCGTCAGCGCAATCGGCGTCACGGTCTCTTCGCGGAGCGGGGCTCCGGCATATAGGGAAACGGCAAACGTCTTGAACCGCTTGGTCGGCATTACGTGAATGCGAATCCGGCCTTCCGCTGCCCGTTCAAATCCGGTCGTACTCATTGACATCACTCCTTAGGCTTTCGGCGGATTCCGCTCGATGATAGGGTTGCTCTAATTCTCTAACCATTCTTGACTATTCTAACTCACCGCCGAGAGCGGAATCAACTCGAAGAGGGGACGGATCGGGCTCACGGCGGGAAAACAAAAAAAGATTCCTTCGTCCGCAGCGCGCGGGAAGCGCGGATGCGAACGAAGGAATCCGGGGTCGGGGCGGCAGCCGGTCAGGAATTGGCGGCGGCCCGGCTTGCCTGCAGCTGCTCGATCGAGATCAGTACCTCGCGCGGCTTGCTGCCCTCGTAAGGGCCGACGATGCCGCGGGCCTCCATCGCATCCACCAGACGTCCGGCGCGCGTGTAGCCCACTCTCATGCGCCGCTGAAGCAGCGATACCGAAGCCTGCTTGGCTTCGACGACGATCTGCACGGCTTGATCGTACAATTCGTCCATCGCTTCTTCGGGGTCCGGCGCGTTGTCGTCGATCTCCGGCACGAGCGCCGTATCGTACTCCGCTTCCGCCTGGCCGCTGCAGTAGGCGACGATCTCCTCGACTTCGTTGTCGCTGAGGAAAGCGCCCTGCACGCGGACCGGCTTGGACGCGCCCATCGGCATGAACAGCATGTCGCCGCGGCCGAGCAGCTTCTCCGCTCCGCCCATGTCGAGAATCGTCCGCGAATCGACCTGCGACGAGACGCCGAACGCGATCCGCGACGGGATATTCGCTTTGATGACGCCGGTAATGACGTCGACCGACGGGCGCTGCGTGGCGATGATCAGGTGGATCCCGGCGGCGCGCGCCATTTGCGCGAGACGCGCGATCGCGTCTTCCACGTCGCCGGCCGCGACCATCATGAGATCGGCCAGCTCGTCGACGATGACGACGATGTACGGCAGAATGGCGGACGGATTGTCCTTCATCAGCGTATTGTAGCCTTCGATATTGCGCGTCGACGATTTGGAAAACAATTCGTAGCGCTTTTCCATCTCGACCACGATCTTCTTGAGCGCAAGCGAGGCGCGGCGCGGATCGGTGACGACCGGCGCCAGCAGATGCGGAATGCCGTTGTAGACGTTCAGTTCGACCATCTTCGGATCGACCATCAGAAACTTGACTTCGTCGGGCTTCGCTTTGTACAAAATGCTGGCGATGATGCCGTTGATACAGACCGACTTGCCCGAACCGGTCGCCCCGGCCACGAGCAAATGGGGCATCCGGGCCAGGTTGCCGACGATCGTCTGGCCGGAAATGTCCCGGCCGAACGCGACGGTCAGCTTGGACGGCGCTTCTTCGAAGACGGGCGAATCCATCACCTCGCGCATCGTGACCATGGACACTTCGTTGTTCGGCACTTCGATGCCGATCGCGGACTTGCCCGGAATCGGCGCTTCCATCCGGATGTCCTTGGCCGCAAGCGCCAGCGCGATATCGTCGGTCAGTCCGACGATCCGGCTCACCTTGACGCCGACGTCGGGCTGGATCTCGTAGCGGGTTACGGCCGGGCCGCGGACGACTTCAAGCACCCGGGCGCGGACGCCGAAGCTTTCGAGCGTCGTCTCAAGCTTGCGCGCCGTCTGCATGTAATCGGCCTGGTTCGCCGCCGCCGAAGTATCTTCCTTGGGCATGGCCAACAGACTCAGCGGAGGCAGCTTGTACGGCTTGGGCGGCGGCTTGATCCGCTCGCCTTCGGCGACTTCCAGCAGTTGGCCTGCCGCGGCCGGAATGGAAGGGTCTCCGTCCGGCATTGGGAACAATCCGCCGTCCGAAGGCGAATCCGCCATTCCGGCCGCGCCTTCGGCCGAAGTCAATTCGGTCGGAGGAATGCCGACCGCAAGAGCCGCTCCCGGCAGCGAAACGGCCGCTTCTTCGAAATCTTCGTCGTCATCGTCCGCAGGCACCGCACCCGGCGCGGCGGACGGGACGTCGATTTTTTTCTCCGCGCGGATATGCTCGAAGAAATCGCGGATGATCGGCGCGTGACGTTCCGGTTGCGGCGAACTCTTCGCGCCGTTCGCGGGCGGCGCCGCCTCAGTATCCGGATTGTCCGGCAGCGCGCGGCCGATCGGCATGGCGCTTGCGGCATCATCCGCCGGGGCAGACCGGCCCGGTTCGGCCGGCACCCGGTAGGCGCCGATCCGGTCGGCTTGTTCCGGCGGCGCTTGCGCACCTTCAAGCTCCGCTTCTTCGACCGCTTTGCGCCGGCGGCCGGGCAGCGAGAGCGCTCCGCGGCGCGGCTCGGTCTCTTCGCCGGGCTCAAGCTCGGGCTCCGGCCGCGCCGCGCGTCTGCGCTCGGCGGCTTCCGCTTTGTCCAGCGCCCGAATCTCGGCCTGCCGCTCGGCTTCGAGCCTGCGCTCTTCCGACGCGGCGCGCTCTTCCTTGAGCCGCGCTCCGGCCGAACGCGCCGCTTCGCCCGCTTTGCGGCGAACTCCGTTCATCAGGTCTACGTAGGACCGCTGCGTCACCAGCATCAGGCCGATGATCAGCAGCACGGCGGCAGCGAGAATCGCTCCCGGCATGCCCACCATCAGAAACAGCAGCGACAGCAGCAGCGCTCCGAAGTAGCCGCCTCCGATCGGACGGAGAAACGGCGTTGTCTCGCTCATCGGCCCGTCCGGGGCGATCAGCGAACGCTGCAGGTCGCTTTGGGCGGCGGCCAAAATGCCGTTGGCGCTCATCTGCCCTTCCAGCTCCGTGTGCGACTGCGCTTCCACGATCGACAGCGTCAGCACGCCGGCCAGCGCAATCAGCACAAGGCCGGACTTGCGGGAGCTCCATCCGTAAGGAATGCCCCGCCGAATCATCAGATACAGGCCGATATAGACGCCGAGCAGCGGGATGATCGCATAGGCTTTGCCCAGCACCAGTCCGAAGCCGGCCGACAACAGCTGACCGATAAAGGCTTGTCCGGACAAGCCGATGACCGACAGCGTAATAAGCACGATGCCGTAGATTTCATATTTGAGGGCGCTGCCGAGCGCACTGCTCTTTTTTTTGCTGTTTTTGGTCGAGGCCGCACGGCTGCCGTTCGCGCGGGGCTTGCCGGCGGCACGCGTTCCCGTCCCTTTTTTCTGAGCCAATCCCAATCCCTCCTGCCGTTGACACGCTCTCCCCATAATAGCACATAAGTTCGCCAAAAGGCAGGGAAAACCGCTGCGTCCGCACGGCCTCTCGCCTTTCCTTTTCAGTGGCAAAAAAAGCAAAAACAAAAGCAAACACAAAGCAAAACAAAAAGCCCTTTCCGGCGGGAACGTTCCGTTCCCGGGCCGAAAAGGGCGATCACGCAGTCTGTCGATCGACGGCGCGGCTTGTTACACTTCCATGATGATCGGCAGGATCATCGGACGACGACGGGTCTGGTCGAACAGGAAACGTCCGAGCGAATCTTTGACGCCCGATTTGAGCGAAGCCCATTCGTTGACGTTCTCGCTCATTAGGCGCTGCAGCGTGCTCGTAACGACGCGGTTCGCTTCATCGAGCAGACCTTCCGATTCGCGTACGTAGACGAAACCGCGCGAAATGATGTCCGGACCGGATACGATGCGTCCGTCCTGCTTGCTGAGCGTCACGACGACGACCAGGATGCCGTCCTGGGACAGCAGCTTGCGGTCGCGCAGAACGATGTTGCCTACGTCGCCGACGCCGAGACCGTCGATCAGCACGTTGCCGGAAGGTACCTTGCCGGCTTTGCGCGCTTCGCCGTTCTGGATCTCGACCGTATCGCCGATGTCGATCAGGAAGATGTTGTTCGGGTCGATGCCGACGCCTTCGCCGAGTTGGGCGTGCTTGCGCAGCATGCGGTATTCGCCGTGGATCGGAATAAAGAATTTCGGACGCATCAAGTTGAGCATGAGCTTCAGCTCTTCCTGCGAACCGTGACCCGATACGTGCACGCCTTTGTTCGAACCGCTGTAGATGACTTCCGCTCCGAGGCGGAACAGCGCATCGATCGTACGGCCGACGTATTTCTCGTTACCCGGTACCGGCGTAGCCGCGATGATGACGGTGTCGCCCGGCAGGATATCGACTTTGCGGTGCGTCGAGCGCGCCATGCGGCTGAGCGCCGACATCGGCTCGCCCTGGCTGCCTGTGCACAGGATCGCGACGCGGTCGGCGCCGATCCGGTTGATCTCTTCCGGCTCGATGATCATGCCTTCCGGAATTTCCAGGTAGCCGAGTTCCGACGCGATGGCTACGACATTGACCATGCTGCGTCCGATGACGACGATCTTGCGGTCGGTAGCGATCGCCGCGTTGACGACCTGCTGAATCCGGTGCACGTTGGACGCGAACGTCGCAACGACTACGCGCTGGCGCGCTTTGCGGAAAATGTCTTCCAGCACGATGCCGACGCTGCGCTCCGAAGGCGTGAAGCCCGGCTTCTCGGCATTGGTGCTGTCGGACAGCAGGGCGAGGACGCCTTTTTGACCGATTTCGGCCATGCGCTGCAGATCCGCGAATTGATCGTTGACCGGCGTGTGGTCGAACTTGAAGTCGCCCGTGTGCACGACGTTGCCTTCCGGCGTCTCGATCGCGACTCCGACGGAGTCGGGAATGCTGTGGTTCGTCCGGAAGAACGTAGCCGTCAGCGTGCTGCCGAGTTTCAGTTCGGAATCGGCGTCGATCAGGATACGCTTCGTCTCGCCCAACAGGTTCGCTTCGCGCAGCTTGTTCTCGATCAGGCCGAGTGTCAGCTTTGTCGCGTACAGCGGAACGTTCAGGTGCTTGAGGACGTACGGCAGACCGCCGATATGGTCTTCGTGGCCGTGGGTGACGATGATGGCTCTGACTTTATCGCGATTCTCGGTCAGATAGCTGATGTCGGGAATGACCAGGTCGATTCCGAGCATGTCTTCTTCCGGGAATTTCAGGCCTGCATCGATGACGACGATATCGTCGTCATACTGTACGACATACATGTTCTTACCAATTTCGCCAACGCCGCCCAGAGCGAAAATCGTCAGCTTCTCCGTAGTATTGTTTTTCTTTACCAAGATGGATAGACCTCCTAATTATTAGTGTTTTGTTTGTTTTATAAGAGTTGGACGTTTGCTATTTTTCCGGTTTTTGGCATAGCTCGAACAAGGACTTGCACCGTTATGGATTCGAGAGGGCTTTTGGTACACAAAAGCCGCCCGATGCCAACCGATCAAGCCGATGCACGAACCTCCGTCAAATATGGTTCGTGTTGTTTTTCTATAACCCGCACCCAGTCACTTGCGTCCATTATACATGAATGAAAACCCAAAATACAAGTCGAAAGCCCTCTCATTCCCTATAGGAACCGTTCGAAAGACCTGTTCCGGCCCGATTTCATCGTGTTTCGGACACGCAAAAAAGCGCCGTTTCCTATAATGGAAACGGCGCTTGAACCGTGAAAAAAATCTGTTTTCAGGAAAATTCGGCCATAAAATGTTCGATATAGCGTTTCTCTTGGTCCGTCGCGTCGACAAGCGGCAGCCGCACCCCGCCCACGGCGTACCCGCGCAGCGTCAGCGCGTATTTGACCGCGACCGGATTGGGTACCGGATGCGGACAGGCGAACAGCCCTTTGAATACCGGCAGCAGCGAATGGTACACGCGGGTCGCGCCGGCCGCGTCGCCGCCGGCGTGCGCGGCAAGCATATGGCTCATGCGCTCGCCGACGACGTGGCTCGCCACGCTGACGATGCCGTATGCCCCGACGGACAGCGCCGGCAGCGAAGCGGCATCGTCGCCCGAATAGACGCGAAAGCCTGCGGGGGCGTTGGCGGCGATATAAGCGACCTGGTCGGCCGGCCCGCATTCCTTGACGGCCACCACGTTCGGCAGCTGCGCCAAGCGGAGCGTCGTCGCGCCTTCGAGGTTCGAAGCCGTCCGGCTCGGCACGTTGTAGAGCATGACCGGAAGACTCGTCGCCTGCGCGATCGCCGCGAAATGCGCGTACAATCCGGCCTGGTTCGGCCGGTTGTAATACGGCACGACGAGCAGCACGCCGTCGGCGCCGGCTTTTTCCGCTTCGCGGGTCAGCTCGACGCTGTGCTGCGTATCGTTGCTGCCTGTTCCGGCAATGATCTTGCAGCGTCCGGCCGCATGCCGCACCGCAATCTCCAGCAGCTTGATTTTCTCTTCGTCGCTCAGCGTCGGCGATTCGCCCGTCGTGCCGAACACGACGATCGACTGCGTCCGCTGCCGCTCGATCAACATGTCGATCAAAGCGGGAATATGCTCCCATGCCACTTCTCCGTGCTCGTCGAAAGGAGTGACCATGGCGGTGATCAATCGTCCGAAATCCATTTTTCATTCGCTCCCTCTGCGTGCTCTATGGTGGGTGTGCTTATCGCTTAACGATGCAGTTCGAATCTGGCGTGCAGCGCTTTGAGCGCTTTGACCATATCGTCTTTTTTGACCAGCACCCAGATCGTCGTATTGGAGTCGGCCGACTGCAAAATTTGCACGTTCTGCATCGTCAGCGCTTCGACGATATGCGACATGATGCCCGGAACGCCGTTGATGCCTCCGCCGATAACGGAGACTTTGGCGCATCCGCTGAGCGCGCGCGGCTCGTAGCCGATCTCCCGCAGCGCGGCCAAAGCCCGCTCCGCTTCCGTGTCGAACACCGTGTAGACGGCGCCGACCGGCGTCACGTTGATAAAGTCGACGCTGATCGCGTTCTCGGCCATCGCCTTGAACACGTTCAGCGACAGCTGGCCGCTCGGGTCCGGCTGTTCGACCGTAATCTGAGTGACGCTGCTCACGTAGGCGATGCCGGTCACGAAACGGTCGATCACGCCGGCCGACACGTCCGCGAAGTTCTCCGGATGCGTGACGAGCGTGCCTTCTTCTTCGGAAAAGGTCGAACGGACCCGCACCGGGATTTGCGCCTGCATGGCGATCTCGACCGCACGCGGATGGATGACTTTGGCGCCTTGGTAAGCCATGTTGCAAATCTCGGTATAGCTGACCACTTCAAGCGGCTTGGCGTCTTCCACCAGGCGCGGATCGGCGGTCAGAATGCCGTTCACGTCCGTATAGATGTCCACGATCTCCGCATGCAGCGCGGCGCCGAGCGCCGTCGCCGACGTATCGCTGCCGCCCCGGCCGAGCGTCGTGAGATCGCCGTATTCGTTCTGTCCCTGGAACCCGGTCACGATCACGACGCTGTGGTCCTGCAGTTCGCGCAAAATGCGCTCGGGGCGCATCTCCAAAATCCGCGCGTTGCCGAAATGGCTGTCGGTCATGAAGCCGGCCTGCGCTCCGGTCAGCACGGTCGCGTCAATGCCTTCCTGATGCAAAATGCCGCAAAGCGTAGCCGCGGAGATGATCTCTCCGCAGCCCATCAACAAATCTTTTTCTTTGGCCGGCAGCGATTTGCCGCTCGTGCCTGCCGCCCAGCCGAGCAGCGTGTCGGTCGCGTACGGATCGCCGCTGCGTCCCATCGCGGACACGACGACGACCAGTTGATAACCGGCCGCCAGCTCCCGCTGAACGTGGCGGACGACGTGCGCTCTCGCTTCTTCCGAAGACAGCGACGTCCCGCCGAATTTTTGAACCCGAATAGCCATGGTCTCTTCCTTTCGTTTAGGCCTGCTGCGAACGAGCCGCAATGATTTCCGCGATTTGCACGGCGTTCCACGCCGCGCCCTTGAGCAGATTGTCGGAGACGATCCACAGGTTCAGCCCGGTCGGCGAATCGAGGTCGCGGCGCAAACGGCCCACGAACACGTCGTTTTTGCCCGCGGCGTCGGTCGCCAGCGGATACGCCTGATTGGCCGGATCATCGATCACGGTCAAGCCCGGCGCGTTTTCGAGCAGCGAACGCACTTCGGCCAGATCGTATTCCGAACCGAGTTCCACGTACACCGACTCGGAATGGCCGTACACGACCGGGATGCGCACGCAGGTCGCGGTCACCTGAATCGACTCGTCGCCCATAATTTTTTTGGTTTCGTTGATCATCTTCATCTCTTCGTACGTAAAGCCGTTGTCCGTGAACTTGTCGATCTGCGGCACGGCGTTGAACGCGATCTGATGCTTCACCGGCAGCGAAGCGACAGGCAGCACGTCCGGGTTGACCGGCTCGCCGTTCACGATCGCTTTCGTCTGGCGGTTCAGCTCGGCGATCGCTTTGGCGCCCGAACCGGATACCGCCTGATACGTCGATACGATGATCCGTTTAAGGCCGTAGCGGTCCTGCAGCGGCTTCAGCGCGGCCACCATCTGGATGGTCGAACAGTTCGGGTTGGCGATCACGCCGTTATGCTCGAAAATTTTCTCCGCGTTCACTTCGGGCACGACCAACGGAGCGGTCGGATCCATCCGGAAAGCGCTCGTGTTGTCGATGCAGACCGTGCCGCGCTTGATCGCTTCCGGCACGAGCGCCTTGCTCACGTCTCCGCCCGCGCTGAACAGCGCGATCTGCACGCCTTCGAAGCTCTCCGGCTTCGCTTCTTCGACCGTCACGTCCTCGCCCTTGAACTTCAGCTTGCTGCCCGCGCTTCTCGCGGACGACAGCAGTTTCAAGGTCTTGATCGGGAAGTTGCGCTCTTCGAGCAATCTCAGGATTTGTTCGCCGACCGCACCGGTCGAGCCGACTACGGCTACGTTAAACGTTTCATTCGACATCTGGCTTGTCTCTCCTTTATATGGGGCAAAATCGCTAAACATCAAGGTTTGCATTGTGAATATCATAGTGGGTCTCGAAATAAAAAGCAAGACGTCCGCACGCTACGAAAACGGCCCGCAAGCGAAAAAAGCCCGCGGCTTTCTTCGCTGCGAAGAAGCCGCGGCTGCCCGCAAAATATCGTTTATTTGCCGGTGTGCCCGAATCCGCCGCTGCCGCGAACGGTGTCGGACAGCTCTTCCACTTCGGCCAGTTCCGTCTCCGGCACTTCCTGGAATACCATCTGCGCGATCCGCTCCCCGCGCGCGATCGTGAACGGCTCCTCGCCCAGATTGATCAGCAGCACTTTGATCTCCCCGCGGTAATCCGCGTCGATCGTGCCGGGCGTATTCAGGCATGTGATGCCATGCTTGAACGCCAAGCCGCTGCGTGGACGAATCTGCGCTTCGAGCCCGCCCGGCATCGCGATGGCGATACCTGTCGGCACGAGCGTCCGCTGCATCGGCTCAAGCACGATCGGCGCGAGCACGGCGGCCTGCAGGTCGTAACCCGCGGCAAGTTCGGTCATTTTGCGCGGAATCGCCAGGTCTTCGTTCCCGGCGAACCGTTTAATTTGTATCAGATGGGACAAGTTCATCTCTCCTCAATGCGTTAATCGCCCGGTCCGAGCCGCCGACCATCGCCACGGCGAACGGTTTGGCGAACAAGTGGTCGAGCGCGAGCCGGACGTCGGCTTCGGTCACCGCTTCGACTTTGGCGATCGTCTCGTCGATTGTCTCGTGGCGGCCGAGCATCAGTTCGTTTTTGCCGAGACGGTTCATCCGGCTTCCGCTGCCTTCGAGGCCCATGATCAGGCTGCCTTTGAGCTGCTGCTTGCCTTTGCGGATCTCGTCTTCGGTCAAGCCCCGGCTTTGCACTTCATGCAGCACCTGCTGCGTCAGCTTCAGCACGTCGGCGGTCTGCTTCGGCGCGGTTCCGGCATAGATCGTAAAGTAGCCGCTGTCGGCATGCGCGCTGTGATACGAATAGACGGAGTAGGCCAAGCCGCGCTTTTCCCGGATTTCCTGGAACAGCTTCGAGCTCATGCCTCCGCCGATCGAATTATTGAGCAGCGCCATGGCGTACTGCCGGGGATCGTCATACCCGAACCCCTGGAACGACAGACAGATATGGTTCTGTTCCGTTTTCTTCTTGCGGTACACGAGTCCGCCGTCGAAGGACGGTTCGACGATCGGAGACGGCGTTCCCTTACGGCCGAACGAACCGAAATGCTGTTCGAGCAGCTCTTCGAGATCGTCTCCGAGATTGCCGGCGATCGCCACAATCGTATTGTCGACCGTGTAGCGCTCGTGCAGAAACCGCTGCAGGTCTTCCGAAGTCATCGGAGCGAGATGCTCCTGCGTGCCGAGTATCGGCATCGCCAACGGATGGCCTTCGTAAGCCGCTTCCACGATCAGGTCGTGCACCAGATCATCGGGATCGTCCAGATACATAGAAATCTCTTCGAAAATGACGTTCTTTTCCCGCGACAATTCTTCGGGATCGAACTTCGAATTGAAAAACATGTCCGACAAAATATCCATGGCAATCGGCAGATGTTCGTCCAGCACTTTCGCGTAATAGCTCGTATATTCTTTCGACGTAAAAGCGTTGACGTTGCCGCCGATCGCATCGAATTGTTCGGCGATGGCTCTGGCGTCGTAGCGTTCCGTTCCTTTGAACAGCATGTGCTCGATAAAGTGCGAAATGCCGTTATCGGCTTGCGTTTCGTTACGCGATCCGTTTTTGACCCAGATGCCGAACGAAACCGAACGCGAACCCGGAATATGCTCGGCGACTACCCGAAGACCACTGCTTAATGTATATTTTTTCAAAGCGTTATTCCCCTCCCGTGCGCTCAGCCGATACGTATCGGTCCAGATAAGCGTGCAAACTCTATCCTAACAAACTTTCGCTCGGCACTCAACCGTACGCGTTCCGGTCCTTTTAGTCCGCTCTGGGCGGACATTGATCCGATTTAACGTCTTACGCACGCGGCCCGCGCCGCCAAACACCGCCGCGGGGTCAAACGCAAAAAAAAGAGCCAGAAGCAAGTTCTGTCTCTTTCCTGTCTTTTGCACGCGCCGAAAGTCTTAAAGTTTGGCCGAAGTTTCCGTGTTCAACAGCACTTTATGCGACAGGTTGACCCGTCCTTGTGCGTCGATCTCGGTAACTTTGACCTGCAGTTTGTCGCCAAGGGCGACGACGTCCTCGACTTTGACGACGCGCTCCGCAGCCAGCTGCGAAATGTGTACAAGCCCGTCTTTGCCCGGAAGCAGTTCGACGAAAGCGCCGAATTTCTCGATCCGTCGGACGGTTCCTTCGTAAACTTCGCCGACGACCACTTCACGCACGATCCCCTGAATGATATCGGAAGCGCGGTTGATCATATCTTCGTCGGTCGAAGCGATAAACACGCGTCCGTCCTGCTCGATATCGATCTTGACGCCGGTCTCTTCGATGATCTTGTTGATAATCTTGCCGCCCGCTCCGATCACGTCGCGAATTTTCTCCGGCTTGATATTGATGATCGTGATCTTCGGCGCGTATTTCGACATTTTGGCTCTCGGTTCCTGGATCGCCTGCAGCATCTGCTCAAGGATGTGCATGCGGCCTTCACGGGCCTGCGTCAGCGCTTCGGCCAAAATCTCGCGGCTGATGCCGTCGATTTTGATATCCATCTGGATTGCCGTTACGCCGTCTTTGGTTCCCGCAACTTTGAAGTCCATGTCGCCGAGGTGATCTTCCATGCCCTGGATGTCGGACAAGATGGAGATATGGTCTCCGTCTTTGATCAGACCCATCGCTACACCGGCAACCGGCGCTTTCAGCGGCACGCCCGCGTCCATCATCGCCAGCGTGCTGGCACAGATGCTGGCCTGCGACGTGGAGCCGTTCGATTCCAGTACTTCGGAAACGAGGCGGATCGTATACGGGAATTCCGTCTCGGAAGGGAGCACCTTCATCAGCGCGCGTTCGCCGAGCGCTCCGTGTCCGATTTCGCGGCGTCCCGGTGCTCTCAGCGGACGGGCTTCGCCGACGCTGAACGGAGGGAAGTTGTAATGGTGCATGAAGCGCTTCGTGTCTTCCGGCGAGACGCCGTCGAGCATTTGTGCATCGCCCAGCACGCCCAGCGTACAGATGCTCAGCGCCTGCGTTTGTCCGCGGGTAAACAGGCCCGAACCGTGAACGCGCGGCAGCAGCGACACGTCGGAACTGATCGGACGAATCTCGGCCAGACCGCGTCCGTCCGGACGCACTTTGTCGTGCGTGATCAGGCGGCGCACTTCTTCCTTGACGATATCGTGCAGAATTTCTTTGACGTCGTCCATTTTGGCCGGCGTCTCCAAATACTGCTCGATAAAGTGTGCGACTGTCTCGTCGTTCACCGCGTCGATCGCGTCTTGACGGGCATGCTTCTCGGCGATCCGGACCGCGTCTTTGAGACGCTCGCCCGCAAAAGCGCGAACAGCCGTATTCACGTCGGCGTCTACCGCATGCAGCTTGACAGCCATTTTCGGCTTGCCGGACTTCTCGACGAGCTGTTCGATAGCGACGACGATCTCTTTGACGGCGTCGTGGCCGAACATGATCGCTTCCAGCATGATTTCTTCCGGCACTTCGTTGCCTTCGGCTTCGACCATCATGATGGCGTCTTTGGTGCCGGCGACGACGAGGTACAATTCGCTGACTTCCTGCTGCGCAAGCGTCGGATTGACGATGAATTGACCGTCTACGCGTCCGACAGCTACGCCGCCGATCGGTCCGTCAAACGGCACGTCGGAAATGCTCAGCGCCGCGGAGGTGCCGATCATGGCCGCGATTTGCGGTTCGTTGTCGTGATCGACGCTCATAACGATGTTTTGAATCTGAACGTCGTTGCGGAAGCCTTCGGGGAACAGCGGGCGAATCGGACGGTCGGTCAACCGGGAAGACAGAATCGCTTTTTCGCTCGGGCGGCCTTCGCGCTTGATGAATCCGCCGGGAATTTTGCCTACCGCGTACATTCTTTCTTCATAGTTCACGGTCAGCGGGAAAAAGTCGAGGTCTTTCGGCTGCGTGGACGCGGTAACGGTACACAGAACGACCGTTTCTCCGTAATGGACCATGACCGCGGCGTTCGCCTGTTTGGCCAAACGGCCTGTTTTGAGCGTGAGGGTTCGTCCCCCCAGCTGCATTTCTACTTGCTGTTCCATCAAATTCCTCCTCGGGCATCTATAATTCGGTAATCTTATATAAAATATCGAAAATCGTCAGTACAAAAACAACCCGGCTGCTGCCGTCGGCTCCAAAAAAGACCATACGGTTCACAACCAGGCTGCTTGTGCAATGCTTTTTAATTTTAGCGACGCAGGCCGAGCTTTTCGATCAGTGCGCTATAACGTCTAACGTCGTTATTTTTCAGGTAAGCCAGCAGTCTACGACGCCGTCCGACCATCTTCAGAAGACCGCGACGCGAGTGGTGGTCTTTCTTGTGCGTACGCAGGTGATCCGTCAGGCTCAAAATGTTGGCCGTCAGGACAGCAACTTGAACTTCAGGAGATCCGGTATCGGATTCGTGAGTTCTGTGCTCCTCGATCAGTTGGTTCTTGCGTTCTTGTGTCAATGCCATCCTAATTCACCTCCTAATTTCGTTAAAAGTATCCCCGATCGCCTCGTAACGGCCGGTGAAAGCCAGAAACCAAGCGAGGGTTAAGTCGCTTGCACGCGTGCGAGCAACATAAATCAGTATAGCAAACCTTCGGTCAAATGTAAACCGTCAGCTTCTTAAAATGCTGCGCGCCTGCTCCGCGTCTTTGGCGATCTGCGCAACCAGTTCGTCAATGCCCGAAAATTTGCGTTCGGGACGAATATAGCGAATCAGTTCGATCCAGACTTCCTCGCCGTAAATGCTCCGATCGAAATCGAACAGATGCGTCTCGTAGGTCGGCTTGACGATGCCGTCGGTGAACGTCGGCTTGACGCCCAC
Source organism: Saccharibacillus brassicae (assembly GCF_006542275.1). NCBI lineage: Bacteria > Bacillati > Bacillota > Bacilli > Caryophanales > Paenibacillaceae > Saccharibacillus > Saccharibacillus brassicae. The sequence continues at coordinate 4,729,981 of NZ_CP041217.1, read as the reverse complement.
GTTCATGACGCCTTCGAGCACTTCGTCTCCGAGGCCGAACCGGACGGCATAGACGCCTTTGACCGGCGTCACGTAATGTCCGGAAGGCTCGACGTTGGCAGTCGGAAATCCGATCGTGCGGCCGCGTTTGTCGCCGCCGACCACTTTGCCGGCGACCCGGTACGGACGGCCCAGCCAGCGCGCGGCTTTCTCCGCATCGCCCGCTTTGAGCGCGGCCCGGATGCCCGAACTGCCGACTTTTTCCCCATCGAGCAAAAACGGCTGAACCGTCTCTACCCGAATAGCGCCGCCGCTCAGCGGAGCGAGCGCTTCGGCCGTTCCCTGTCCCATATGGCCGAACCGGAAATCGAATCCCACGACCGCGGTATCGACCTGCAGAGGCTTCAGCATACCGGAAACGAACTCGGCCGGCGACACTTTCGAAAATTCGGACGTGAATTCCCCGACGTACATATAGTCGATGCCCATCGAAGCCAAGATCGCTTCTTTGTCGGACAGCGGGGTCAGATAGCCTTCGTAGTCGCCTTTGCCCATCACGTCTTTGGGATGCGGATGGAACGTCAGGACGGATACCGGCAGTCCCAGACTCTGCCCGAGATCGAGCGCGCGCCGAATGACGCTGGCATGCCCCAGATGCAGGCCGTCGAACTGGCCGATTGCCAGCACCTGGCGCTGCACGGGAATAAGACTTTCTTGTATCGTTAAAGGATAAGTTAACGTTATCGTCTTCACTTTGCGATCACCTGCATTTTCCGCCCGTCGTCTTCCGGCCGGTCCCTTCCGCTTGGCTCTCTAGGGAAGGAACACTTTGACCGGAACGACTTTCCCGGCTTCTTCATTCCACTCATAGATTCCGATGAAACGATCGTCCGGCGTATACAGTCTGAACTCGCGCTCGGCGCCTTCGGCAGAAGGCGTAACGGCCCAGGGCGCAAGCTTCTGCCCCTGCAGCGCGTTGATCAACCGGCTTTCGTTCACGACGTGCTCCGCCATATGCGAAGCGGCTTTGTCCGCGCGCAGAAGCGCTTGTTCGAAGCTGCCGTCTTCAAGCTTTTGCTCGATATCGTCGAAAGTGAGGCAGCGGTCGAGCCCGATTCCCGCCGACTGCGTACGCTGCAAGGCGGCCATGGTCGAAGGAACGCCCAGCTTGGCACCGAGATCGACGCAAAGCGTGCGGATATACGTTCCTTTGGAACACAGCACCCGAAGCGAGACTTCCGGCTGGTCTCCGGGCGCGAAACCGGTCACCTCAAGTTCGTGAATCACGACCTCCCGGGCTTTGCGCTCGACGGTCTTGCCTTCGCGCGCCAGCTCGTACAATCGTTTTCCGTCGATCTTGATCGCGGAATACATCGGAGGCGTCTGCATGATCGGACCGATAAAATCCGACAGCGCGGCGCGCACCCGGTCTTCGGTAATGCCGGTCTGGGCCATTTCCTCGATCACGGTACCCGTCAGGTCTTCGGTATCGGTCGCGATGCCGAACTTGAGCACCGCCCGGTATTCTTTGGGCATCTCCTGCAAATACTCGACCATCCGCGTGGCGCGACCCAGACAGAGCGGGAGCACGCCGGTCACGGACGGATCGAGCGTGCCGGTATGGCCGATCCGCTTCATTTGGAGCAGCCTGCGGCATTTGGCGACGACGTCGTGGGACGTCATCCCCGCAGGTTTGTACACGGGCAATACACCGTCGAATTCATTCATAGCGATTGTTGAATCCTTTCGATCACCTTACGGGTCACTTCCTGCAGCGACCCTTCCATGCGGCATCCGGCAGCGCGCACATGCCCGCCTCCGCCGAATTCGGCGGCAATGGCGGCCACGTCCACTTTTCCGGCGGAGCGCATGCTGGCCTTGACCGCATTATCGGTGATGACTTTGAATAGAACGCCGACTTCGACGCCCTGAATATTGCGCGGATAATTGACGATCCCTTCCAGATCTTCGTTGGAAGCGCCGGTCTGAAGCATATGTTCAGGCGTCACATGCACCCACGCCACCCGGCCGTCGCCGGACATTTCCAGCGTGCCGAGCGCGATCGTCAGCACGTCGAACTGCGGCTTGGTCAACTGTTCGAGCAGCGAATCCGCCAGATCCGGACCGTTGACGCCGAGTTCAAGCAAATGCGAAGCGATCTGCATCACCTTGGGCGAAGTGCTGGAATACCGGAAACCGCCCGTATCGGTCAAAATGCCGGTATAGAGCATTTCCGCGATTTCGCGATCCCAGCCCAGTTCGAACGAAGCCAAAAGATCGTACAGGATCTCTGCCGTCGCGGCCGCATCGGCTTTGATCAGCGTACAGGTCCCGTACCCGTCGTTGGTCGGATGATGGTCGACGTTCAGCATGTTCGCTTCCGGCTCCATCCATTCCGATACGAGGCCGACGCGTTTGAAATCCGCACAGTCCACACAGATGACATTCCCGTACGTCCGGGTGCGTTCCGTCCGACTCATATCGAGAATGTCGGCCGCGCCGGCCATGTACGTCATACGTTGGGGAATCGGCCCTTCGTTGATCAACGTGAAGGTTTTGCCCAAACGCGAGAGAAGCCAGCCCACCGCAAGGGTGGAACTGACTGCATCTCCGTCGGGCTGTACGTGCGCCACGACCAGGAAATCATCGTGCTCTTCGATAAATCGTCGCGCATCGATCAAATCCTGCTCATACGTCCGCATCGCCGTCTCCTTTTTTGTTGTTGACTGGTTCTTCTTTTTTGATCTGACCGAGCAGAACGTCGATCTTGTTGCCATAGGCGATCGATTCATCGACATGGAAAAACAGTGCCGGCGTATGCCGCAGCCGAATCCGCTTGCCGATCTCGGTCCGAAGGAAGCCTGTCGCTTTGGCGATACCCGCCAACGACTGCTGCTTCTGGTCCTCATCGCCGAAAATGCTCAGATATACGTTCGCTTCGGACAGGTCGCCCGTCACCTCTACGTCGGTGACGGTAACGAATCCGATCCGGGGATCTTTGAGTTCGCTCTGGATAAGCTGGCTGAGTTCCTTCTTGATCTCTTCCGCAACCCGGCCTACTCTAATCTTAGCCATTTGTCTTCACCCCACTTTTTAGCGCTCGACGGCTTCCATCACATAGGCTTCGATGATGTCGCCTTCTTTGATATCGTTGTAATCGAGCGTAATGCCGCACTCGTAGCCTTGAGCGACTTCTTTGGCGTCGTCTTTGTAACGCTTCAGCGAGTCGATCTTGCCTTCGTAAATGACGATGCCGCCACGGATCAGGCGAGCTTCCGCATTACGCGCAATTTTGCCCTGAATGACCATGGAGCCTGCGATTACGCCGACTTTCGTAACTTTGAACGTGCTGCGGACTTCGGCTTGGCCGATGACCGTTTCTTTGAAGATCGGATCGAGCATGCCCTTCATGGCTTGTTCGATTTCTTCGATCACGTTGTAGATGACGCGGTGCAGACGAATGTCGACTTTCTCCTGCTCGGCTGTCAGCGCGGCCTGGTTGTCCGGGCGAACGTTGAAACCGATCACGATGGCATTGGAAGCCGCCGCCAGAATAATGTCCGACTCGTTGATCGCGCCGGCGCCGCTGTGAATGATCTTGACGCGCACGCCTTCCACTTCGATCTTGCCGAGCGAGCCTTTGAGGGCTTCGACCGAACCTTGCACGTCGCCTTTGATGATGACGTTAAGGTCTTTGATCTCGCCGTCCTTGATATGCTTGAACAGATCGTCAAGCGTAACGCGGGTATTGGCGCCCATATCCGATTCGCGCTGCGTGATCGAACGCTTGTCGGCGATGCTGCGCGCTTTGCGCTCGTCTTCGAAGACCATGAACGGATCGCCCGCCTGCGGCACTTCGGTCAGACCCGTAATTTCGACCGGAGTCGAAGGGCCGACTTCCTTCAGACGGCGGCCTTTGTCGTTCACCATCGCCCGGATACGGCCGAAGCAGTTGCCTGCCACGAAGGCGTCGCCCACTTTGAGCGTACCGTGCTGAACGAGAATCCGTGCAACCGGTCCGCGGCCTTTGTCCAGCTCGGCTTCGATGACCGTACCGCGCGCACGCTTGTCCGGATTCGCTTTGTAGTCGTTGACTTCGGCTACGAGCAGAATCATTTCAAGCAGGCCTTCCAGGCCCATTCTTTGTTTCGCGGAAACGTTGACGAAGATCGTGTCGCCGCCCCACTCTTCCGGAACGAGGCCGTACTCGGTCAGTTCCTGCTTGACGCGGTCCGGATCGGCACCCGGCTTGTCGATTTTGTTGACCGCCACGATGATCGGCAGGTTCGCCGCTTTCGCGTGGTTAACGGCTTCGACCGTCTGAGGCATAACGCCGTCGTCCGCCGCTACGACGATGATCGTCATATCGGTAACCTGGGCGCCGCGTGCACGCATCGCCGTGAAGGCTTCGTGGCCCGGCGTATCCAGGAACGTAATTTTTTTGTTGTTAATTTCGACCTGGTAAGCGCCGATATGCTGAGTAATGCCGCCTGCTTCGCCGCCGGTTACGTTCGTGGAACGAATAGCGTCGAGCAGCGTCGTTTTACCGTGGTCGACGTGACCCATGATCGTAACGACCGGAGGACGTTCTTTGAGTTCCGCCTCGTCGTCGGTTTCTTCGAGCGTCTCGAAACGATCGTCTTCGACCGGGATCTTGATTTCCACTTCGACGCCGAAATCGCCGGCGAGCAGCTGAATCGTCTCCAGATCGAGCTCTTGGTTGATCGTGGCCATAACGCCGAGCATGATCAGCTTCTTGATGACTTCCGAAGCATCCTTATGCAGCAGTTTGGCTGTTTCGCCGACCGTCATCGTGCCGCGCACGATAATTTTCTTCGGCGTATTGTCGATCTTCTCTCTTGGCGGCTGGTTGCGATTGCCACCGCGTCCGCCTTTGCCTCCGCGTCCGCCTTGACCGCCGCGGAATCCGCCACGGCTGTCGTCGGAACGACGCTGGCCCGGACGTCCGCCCTGGCCTCCGCCGCCGCTGCGATTGCCGCCGCCTGGACCGCCGGTACCGGTACGGTTACCGCCTTGGCCTCCTTGACCGCCGCTGCTGCGATTGCCGCCGTAGCTGCTGTTTGAAGAACTCGAAGGCGTACCGCTGCGGCCTTGCGAAGAAGTGCCGCCAGGACGGTTTTGCGAACTTGGGCTTGTGCCGCTAGGGCGCTGGCCCGTCGTACCTTGGCCGCCGCCGCTAGGACGCTGCCCTTGTCCGCTTGCTGCGGGACGGCTTGCGCCGCCGCTGCTTTGCGGACGGCTTTGTCCTCCGCCTACGGAAGAAGGACGGCTGCCCTGCGGACGGTTACCGCTTTGACTTTGCGACTGACTACTGTTTGGGGTTTGTGGTTTATTATTCATACCTACCTGCTTTTCTTGTAAAGTTTTTGTTGTTTGGTCACCGTTCGATTGCGGCTTGCTGCTTGGAGATGCCGGTTTGGAGGCATTCGACTTGATCTTCTGAAAAAATTGTTCCACTTTGCCGATCGCGTCCGTTTCCATCACACTCATGTGATTGTTCACCGGCATTTCGAGTCTTTTCAAAATGGTAATGATTTCTTTACTGCTCATGTCGAGCGATTTGGCGTATTCATAGACCCGAACTTTGTTCTCTGGTTTACTCAATATACTCCACCTCCGACGTTGTCCCCAGTTTCCTGCGGATCATGTCGGCGAACCCCTGGTCCGTTAATGCAAGCACGAGTCTTTCCGGCTTGCCGATGCTGGCGCCGAGACGCTCGCGGTCGAAACCGATAAGCAGGGGAACGCCGTACGTTCCGCACTTGTCTCGAAACTTTTTTTGGGTATTGGGTGAGGCGTCGCCGGCCAAAACGATCAACTTGGCTTCGCGCGACCGGATGGCTCTAAGGACCAACTCGTCTCCGGTAACCATCTTTCCGGCGCGCATGGCCAGCCCCAGTCCCGAAAGCTCATTATTCATCGTCTGCTTCTTTCTCCTGCAATTCCCGGAATTGTTGCTCGACCCGGATAAAATCCCGGGCGAGTTGTTCGTAAATTTCGATCGGCACCGGCTGCTTGAGCGCGCGGTCGAGCGACTTGTTCTTCTGGGCGAGCCTGAAGCAGTCCGCGTCCGCGCGCAGATAAGCGCCTCTGCCTGATTTTTTGCCCGTCAAATCGATTTCGATCCGGCCTTCCGGCGTGCGGACGACCCGGATCAATTCTTTTTTGGGCAGCATTTCCTGGCTTGCCACGCACTTGCGCAGCGGAACCTTTTTCGTTTTCATGATTGGAATCCCCGCTTTCTCCTGTAACCGACAGGCGATCCGCGATTCGAAGCTTTCGGGCTTCGAACGCAGGGCTAGTCAATAGACACGGAGTCCTGCGGCATTTCGCCGTCGTACGTGCGTTCTCTGCCGAATTCTTCCTCGGCCTGCGTCTCGCTCTTGATATCGATCTTCCAGCCGGTCAGCTTCGCCGCAAGGCGGGCGTTTTGGCCTTTGATCCCGATCGCAAGCGACAGTTGATAGTCGGGCACGATGACGCGGGCCATTTTCTCGGCTTCGAACACTTCGACTTCGATCACCTTGGAAGGGCTAAGGGCGTTCGCCACATATTCTTCCACGCTCTCGGAGTAATTGACGATATCGATCTTCTCGCCGCGAAGCTCGCCTACGATGGTCTGTACGCGGATGCCTTTTGGGCCTACGCAGGAACCGACCGGATCGACTTCGGGATTGCGGGAGTAGACCGCGATTTTGGAGCGGAAGCCCGCTTCGCGCGCAACCGACTTGATTTCGACGACTCCGTCGAAAATTTCGGGCACTTCAAGTTCGAACAACCGCTTCAGCAGGCCCGGATGCGTCCGGGACAAGATGATCTGCGGCCCTTTGGTCGTATTCTCGACCTTCGTGATGTAGCCTTTGATCCGTTCGTTATGCGCGAACTTCTCACCCGGCATCAGTTCGGTCAGCGGCAGCGCCGCTTCGATCTTGCCGAGATCGACATACAGGTTCCGGGCGTCCATGCGCTGCACGGTTCCCGTCACGATGTCTTCCGTCTTGTCGACGAATGCGTTGTAGATCAAACCGCGTTCCGCTTCGCGTATGCGCTGCGTTACGACCTGCTTCGCCGTTTGGGCGGCGATGCGGCCAAAGTCGCGAGGCGTCACTTCGAGTTCCGCGATATCGTCGATTTGCAGATGCGGGTTGATCTCCCGCGCGCCTTCGAGCGAAATTTCGGTTCTGTCGTCGAGCACTTCCTCCGCGACCAATTTACGCGCATATACTTTTATTACCCCGGTATTGCGATTCATATCCACACGCACGTTTTGAGCCGTATTGAAATTGCGCTTGTAACTCGAAATCAGCGCCGCTTCAATCGCTTCGAAAAGAATCTCCTTGCTGATTCCTCTATCCCGCTCCAGCTCGTTCAAAGCTTCAATGAAATCCGTACTCATTTGCCCAACGCTCCCCCTTTCAGGACTCTCTATATTAGAAAATAATAGCCAGTCTGGCGCTGGCGACCTTGTCGTAAGGCACAGCCGCCTGCTTCTTGCCGATGGCGATCACAAGTTCTCCCTCTTCGAACGAAAGCAGCTTGCCTTCGAATTCCTTCGATCCGCCGATCGGCTCGTAAGTCGTAACGAAAACGTCTTTACCGACCGATTTCAGGACGTCTTCCGCTTTTTTGAGCGGACGTTCGGCTCCCGGCGAAGACACTTCCAGGAAGTAAGCCTCCTCGATCGGATCGTTCTCGTCCAGTTTCTGGCTCATGTACTCGCTGATCTGCCCGCAGTCGTCGATATCGATGCCTCCGTCCTTGTCCACGTAAATGCGCAAGAAATAGCTTCCGCCTTCCTTGACGTATTCCACGTCGACCAGTTCGAATCCCTGTTCGTTCAGGTACGGTTCGATCATCTCTTCTACGGTTGATTTAATCTTTGGTGTGCTCAAGCATTCACCCTCCAAGCGTTGTCAGGTTCCGTCCGCAAAGGCGGCGCAGAAGATATCAGCCCAAAAGTAAAGAGTGGGTTGCCCCACTCTCTACACAAAGATCTATCTCCTACTGGGTCTAACTCCAAAATCCTACTCCGATTATACCATAATGCCCGAGTGGTGACAAGTACGGACGCTTTACAAACGCCTCTGCTGCGCTCTTTCTCAGAACAGCGACAGCTGGTTGCTCTCCGGCAGGCCGCGGAAACAGCCCAGCTGGTTCAGCAGTTCGATGATCGTTTTGGAAGCTTTCGATTTTTGCTGGAAGTCTTCGATCGACAGGAATTCGCCGTGGTCGCGCGCCGAAGCGACGCTTTTCGCGGCGTTTTCGCCGAGACCGGCAAGCGCCGAGAACGGGAACAGGAGGCTCGTTCCGTCCACCGTGAACTTGTTGGCGTCTGAGCGGTACAGGTCGATCGTCTTGAACGTGAATCCGCGGGCCGTCATTTCGAGCGCCATTTCCAAAATCGGCAGCATCGCTTTTTCTTTCGGCAGCGCCTGGAAGCCTTTTTGCTCGATCTCGACGATCTTGCGGCCGATCGCTTCGTATCCCTGGCAGAACAATTCGATTTCGAAATCCGCCGCGCGGACCGAGAAATACGTCGCGTAGTATTCGATCGGATGGTACAGCTTGAAATAAGCGGTCCGCACGGCCGAGATAACGTAAGCCGCGGCGTGGGCTTTCGGGAACATATACTGGATTTTGAGGCAGGAATCGATGTACCAGTTCGGCACTTTGCAGCGCTTCATCTCGTCGATCCATTCCTGCGGCAGCCCTTTGCCTTTCCGTACGCTTTCCGTAATCTTGAACGCGAGGCTCGCATCCATGCCGGCTTTGTAGATCAGGAACAGCATGATATCGTCCCGGCAGCCGATTACGGTCTTGATGTTGCACGTTCCGTTCTTGATCAGTTGGTCGGCGTTGCCGAGCCATACGCCCGTTCCGTGCGAAAGTCCCGAGATTTGCAGCAAATCCGCAAAGCTCGACGGCTTGGCTTCGATCAGCATCTGGCGGACGAACTTGGTGCCCATCTCCGGCACGCCGTACGTCGCGACCGGCGTACGGATCTGCTCCGGCGTAACGCCAAGCGATTCCGTCGAATTGAACATGCTCATGACTTTGGGATCGTTCATCGGAATGCTCGTCGGATCGACGCCGGTGAGATCCTGCAGCATCCGCATCATCGTCGGATCGTCGTGGCCCAGAATATCGAGCTTGAGCAGGTTCTCGTCGAACGCGTGATAATCGAAATGTGTCGTTTTCCATTCCGCGTTCACGTCGTCGGCCGGGAACTGCACCGGCGTGATGTCTTCGATCTCCATGTAGTCCGGCAGCACGACGATACCGCCCGGGTGCTGCCCGGTGCTGCGCTTGACGCCGGTACAGCCGGAAGCGAGCCGGTTCAGCTCCGCCGAACGCCAGCGCTTCTGATGCTGTTCTTCGTACTTTTTCGCAAACCCGAAAGCCGTCTTCTCCGCGACCGTGCCGATCGTGCCCGCCCGGAACACATTGTCCGGCCCGAACATGATTTTGGTAAAATTATGCGCCTGCGGCTGGTATTCGCCGGAGAAGTTCAAGTCGATATCGGGAACTTTGTCGCCCTTGAAGCCGAGGAACGTCTCGAACGGAATATCGTGCCCTTCGCCGAGCATCGTCGACCCGCAGTCGGGACACTCTTTGTTCGGCATGTCAAAACCGCTTCGCACGCTGCCGTCAAGGAACCATTCGCTGTGTTTGCAGTCGGAATTGCGGCACACGTAATGCGGCGGCAGCGGATTGACCTCGGAGATGCCGAGGAACATGGCGACGACGGACGAGCCGACGGAACCCCGCGAACCGACCAGATAGCCGTCCTGGTTCGACTTTTTGACCAACCGTTCGGAAATGAGATAGTTGGCGGAGAAGCCGAACTTGATGATCGGTCCGAGTTCTTTTTCCAATCGTGCCACGATCACTTCCGGCAGTTCGTCGCCGTACATCGCTTTGGCTGTCGAATAACAGGTATCGCGGATCTCCTGATCGGCGCCTTCGATAACCGGCGTATACAGTTCGGAAGGAAACAGCTTGAGTTCCTCGAACCGGTCCGCAAGCTCCGAGGTGTTGGTCACGACGACTTCTTTGGCTTTTTCCGCGCCCAAAAACTTGAACTCTTCCAGCATCTCTTCCGTCGTGCGCAGATGCGCGTCGGGCTTGTTCTGGTCTTTGAGCGGGCTGAAGCCGGTAATGCCGTGGATCGTAATGTCGCGGTACAGCTTGTCGCGGGGATCGAGATAATGCGCATTGCCTGTCGCCACGACCGGCTTGTTCAGCTTGCTGCCGATCTTGCACACTTTTTCGACCGCAAGCTTCAATTCTTCCGCGCTGCCGACGAGCCCTTTGTCCACCAGATGCATGTACATGGTGAGCGGCTGGATCTCCAGAATGTCGTAGAACTGCGCCACTTCTTCCGCTTCTTCAACTGTTTTGTTGAGCACCGCTTCGAAAAACTCGCCTTTTTCGCAGCCGGACAAAATCAGCAGCCCTTCGCGCATTTTCTCAAGCTTCGATTTGGGCATGCACGGCACCCGTTTGAAATGCTCGGTATGCGACATGGAAATAAGGCGGTACAGGTTCTTTTTGCCGACATCGTTCAACGCGTAGATGCCGCAGTGGAACGGACGGGAGTTGGACAGGTCTTTGCCGACGAAATCGTTCAGCCGGCTCAGGTTGTTGAGGCTGCGCTCTTTGATCGCTTCGTCGATCAGTCCGTTCAGGATGCCGCCGAGCGCTATCGTATCGTCGATCGCGCGGTGATGGCTTTCGAGCGACACTTTGTATTTGGTCGCGAGCGTGTTCAACCGGTGATTTTTCATCGTCGGATGCAGCAATCGCGCAAGTTCCAGCGTATCGAGCACAGGATTCTCAAGTTCGGGCAGGTCGAAGTTTTTCAGCGTCGCCTGAATGAAGCCCATATCGAACCTTGCGTTGTGCGCCACCAAAATGCCGTCGCCGGCAAATTCGACAAACTCGCGGATAACGCTGTCGATATCGGGCGCACCGCGCACCATGTCGTCCGTAATGTTGGTCAGCTGCTGGATATGGTACGGAATACGCTCATGCGGATCGACGAACGTGGAATACCGCCCCGTCTCGTGCCCTTCTTTCATTTTGACCGCGGCGATCTCGATGATCTTGTTCTGCGTGATCGACAGGCCGGTGGTCTCGATATCGAATACGATATACTCGGCCGTCTTCAATTCTTCGTCACGCGGATTGAGCACGACGGCTACCGCATCGTTGACCACGTTCGCTTCGACGCCGTAGATCATTTTGATGCCGTTCTTTTTGGCCGCTTTGGCCGCGTCCGGGTAACATTGCACGCCGCCGTGGTCGGTGACCGCGATCGCTTTGTGGCCCCATTTCGCCGCGCGCTTGACGTACTCTTCGATCGAGCAGACGGCGTCCATCGTACTCATCTTCGTATGCAGGTGGAACTCGACCCGTTTGTTCTCCGCGTTGTCCATACGAATCGGCGGCGTTTTGATCTCCATCAGGTCCGACGGGATCATGACGAGTTCCGGAATCTGCATGAACCGGTCCAATTCGACGCGCCCGCGCGCTTTGACCCACTTGCCGTTGGCCAGCAGGCTCATCACTTTGAGGTCTTCTTTGTTCTTGGCGAACATTTTCATCTGCAGCGAATCGCTGTAATCCGTCAGATAGTAAGTGAACAGCGTGCTGCCGTTGCGAAGTTCCTTGCTCTCCAGGCCGAAAATCAGACCCTGGATCGTCACTTTCTTCTCTTCGTCCTGCAGGTTCTGCAGCGGAATCGCTTCGTCGCGAATATCGTAGCCGACCTGCAGCTTGATGTTCTCGTCGTTCTCGCTGCCTTCGCCCGCACTGACTTCGGCGTCGATCTCGGCCATCATCTTCTCGATCGCGGCCATCTCGTCGCGGCGGCGCATCTCGTCGAATGCCGCTTTGGCGGCCTGCGAAGCCGCTTCTCCTTCGCCCACGTTAAGCTTCACCTGAAGTTGAAGTCCGAAATATTTGGCGTAAAAATCGGTCAGCGCGCGATCGATATTCCGTTTGCGGCCCAGTTCCAGCGACGTCGCGTCGGCAAACGATACGGTCGTCATGTTCCCTTCCGTTACGGCCTGCGCCCGCGCCATCCAGCCGTTGACCGAAGGGATTTCGCGCTGCGCCCATTCGATGAACAGCTTCCAGTATTCGTCGACGATCTCGCCCTGCCGATTCTCGCCCGTATATTGAAACAGGAAGCGGATTTTGGCAATATGCTTCAGCCGCTCCTGTATTTGCAAACAAAAAGTCCGGTAGATCTGCGCCGGTACCAGCGTGTCTTTGACGAGCACGATTTTCCAATCCCGATTCGACCGGCTGATCTCCACCCGTTCGATATGGCCGTCGTTAAAATAAGGGTCCGCCGCGCCGGCCGGCATCTCGGCCTGCCTCATCAGCAGTTCGAGCCGCTGTCTGCGCTCTGCCGTCTCACTCATCGTCTGTCCCCCTTTGTTTCTTAAAAAGCGAAGAGCTTCCGCGGCGGGCATCCTTCTTCGCCCCGCCGCCGGAAGCTTTATCCCGAGCCAGCCTTCATCCGGTTGTCCGGCCGTACCGGCCCGGTGTCACGCTTTTCTCCCGCCTCGTTCCGATCGAACGGCGGCGGGCGCTTTGAATTAATACGCTTTGGCGAATACGACCGTATGCTTGGATGCTTCTCCGCATGCCACGCACGTATTTTTGCGTTCCTGCGGATCGAACGGAATGTTGCGGCTCGTTGCGCCCGTCTCGGCACGCACCGTGTCTTCGCAGGCTTCGCTTCCGCACCAGCCGGCGAGGAAAAATCCGCGTTTTTCTTCCATCTGCGCACGCATTTGATCCAGATTGTCCACGGCGTGGAAATGTTCGTCGCGGAATTCGAGCGCCCGCTTGAACATGCCGGTCTGCACGTCGTCGAGCAGCTGCTTGACGTCGGCGACCACGTTATCGAGCTGCACGGTCAGCTTGTCGCCGCCCAGGCGCGAAGCCAGCAGGCAGACGCCGTTCTCGATATCGCGCGGCCCGATTTCGATCCGGACCGGCACGCCGCGCATTTCGTATTCGTTGAATTTCCAGCCCGGACGCACGTCGGCGCGGTCGTCCATGGCGACGCGAATGCCGGCCGCTTTGAGTTCGGCAAACAGCGCGTCGGCGCGTTCGATGACCATATCGCGCATTTTCGGCGGGCCGATCGGAATAAGGATAACCTGGGTCGGCGCCACTTTCGGAGGAATGACCAGGCCGCGGTCGTCGCCGTGCGCCATAATCAACGAGCCGATCAGGCGGGTACTCGTTCCCCACGACGTCGTATGCGTGAATTCCAATTCGTTGTCGCGGTTCAGGTATTGGATTTCGAACGCTTTGGCGAAGTTCGTGCCCATGTAATGGGACGTACCGGCCTGCACCGCTTTGCCGTCTTTCATCATGGCTTCGATCGAGAATGTGTCGACCGCGCCCGCGAATTTCTCGGAAGGCGTCTTCTGGCCCATGATGACCGGCAGCGCGAGGAAGTCTTCGACGAAATCGCGGTACAGTTCGAGCATGCGCATCGTTTCTTCGCGTGCGTCCTTCTCGTCTTCATGCGCGGTATGGCCTTCCTGCCACAGGAATTCGCTCGTGCGCAGGAACGGCATCGTACGCTTCTCCCAGCGCATGACGTTGGCCCATTGGTTGATCAGCACCGGCAGGTCGCGGTACGATTTGATCCATTTGGAATACATATGGCCGAACATCGTCTCCGAAGTCGGACGCACCGCCAGACGTTCTTCGAGAATATCGCCGCCGGCTTCCGTAACGAACGGCAGCTCCGGGTTGAATCCTTCGATATGCTCTTTCTCTTTTTGGAAAAAGCTTTCGGGAATCAGCATCGGGAAGTAGGCGTTGCGGTGTCCCGTTTCCTTGAACCGGCGGTCCATCTCCTGCTGAATATGTTCCCAAATTGCGTAGCCGTCCGGACGGAACACGATGCAGCCGCGAACCGGCGCGTAATCCATCAATTCCGCTTTTTTGATAACGTCGATGTACCAGCGCGAAAAGTCTTCGCTCTGCGGCGTGATTTCCGTAACGAACTGTTTGTCCTGTTTGTCGCTTGCCATGATATTCCCTCCGTTTATCGAACGAACCTAAGTTAAGCTATCCTCTGATGATGCGTAAAATATCGTTGTACGTGACGGCGATCATCAGCAGGAAAATGAGCCCGAAGCCGACGAAATGTACGATGCCTTCCTTGTTCGGATCGATCGGCCGTCTGCGGATCGCTTCGATCCCGAGGAAAATGAGCCGGCTGCCGTCGAGCATCGGAATCGGCAGCAGGTTGAAAATGCCGAGGTTGATACTGACGAGCGCCGTCCACAGAATCATCTGGTCGATGCCCTGGCTCGCAATCTGCCCGGTCGCCTGAAGCGTACCCACGGGACCGGCGAGCTGGTTGATGTCGAAGCGTTCGAACACCAATTTGCGCAGCGCGTCCAAAATCGCCGTACTGCCGTTTTTGAACGATTCGCCCGCAAACTGGAACGTCTCGGTAAAGGAAGCGGTGCGCTTGAGCTGGCTCAGCGCGATGCCGACCTGAAGCACTTCGCGCCCGTCTTCCGTTTTGACCATTTTCGGCGTAACCGGGATTTGCAGACTTTCGCCGCCGCGCTGCACCGACATCTCGACCGGCTGTCCGCCGGAAGCGTTGATCAGTTGGGTGACGGTGGACAGTTCGCCTTGCACCGGCTGTCCGTCGATCGATTGCACCACGTCGCCTTCTTGCAGCCCGGCGGAAGCGGCCGGCGTTCCGGCTACGACGCTCGACACTTCGACGCCCGTCGCTTTCTCGTCCGGCACGCCTGCCACCTGTACGTAGATCAGGAACAGCACGAAAGCCAGCACGAAGTTCATCAGCGGTCCGGCAAAAATGGCCAACGCCCGTTTGCCGACGCTTTTGCTGCGGAATTGACGGTCTTTGGGCGCCACCTGAAGCTCTTGGCCGCGTGTGACGATATCCGCTTTGCGATCGACTTCCAAATGCTGCGTTTCGCCGTCGACGTTCAGGCGAATCTGCATCCGTTCTTCGATATCGATCCATTCGATCTCGCCGATTACGACATTGCGGCGATTATCGAGCTGGTCGAGAAAAATTTTCTTGACGACGCCGGCATCCGACAAACGGACGGCGATCGTCTGCCCGGGCTGGATCGGATCGAGTTCGGGATCTTCTCCGGCCATTCGAGCATAGCCGCCGAGCGGAAGCAGGCGCAGGGTGAACATCGTCTCGTCTCGTTTATAAGCAAACAGCTTGGGACCGAAGCCGATCGCAAACTCGCGTACGAGAATCCCCGCGCGCTTGGCAAAGTAGTAATGTCCCCATTCATGGACCGTAACGACGACGAAAAACATCAATACGGTCAGAACGACGATCTGAAGTGTCATCATATCTGGTCTGATCCTCCCTGTGGGTCAAGCCCCGAATATCGCGTAGATTCCGTTATTCGGAAGCGATCCGCCTTGCCCATTCGTCGGCTTCGCGAATCGTCTCCAGATCGGGATCGGCCGAGGCGACGTGCCGTGCCGATACGTTCTCCAGGATCTCTTCGATCTGCAGGAACGAGATTTCGCGGCGCAAAAAGCGTGCGACCGCGACTTCGTTCGCGGCGTTGAATACGGTCGGTGCGGTTCCTCCCATTCTACCACACTCATAGGCCATTCTTAAACAAGGGAAGCGGCCGAAATCCATCTCCCGGAAGTTCAGCCTGCCTACTTCGGCCAGCGACAATCGCTTGGTCCGAAGCGGAATGCGATCCGGGTAAGTGAGCGCGTATTGAATCGGAACCCGCATATCGGGGTTGCCGAGCTGGGCGATCAGGCTCGTATCTTCGAATTCCACAAACGAATGGATGATGCTCTCGGGATGCAGCAGCACCCCGATCTCGTCGTAGCCGAGACCGAACAGCCAATGCGCTTCGATCACTTCGAGCCCTTTATTGACCATCGTCGCCGAATCGATCGTGATCTTCGCGCCCATCGACCAGTTCGGATGCTTGAGCGCGTCTTCCACCGTCACGCCCGCCAGCTCTTCCCGGCTCAAATGACGGAACGAACCGCCCGAAGCGGTCAGCGTGATGCCGAGCAGCCGCTCGCGCGGTTCTCCGTTCAAGCATTGGAAAATGGCGGAATGTTCGCTGTCCACCGGCAGAATCGAAACGCCTTTTTCGGCGGCGCGGCGCATTACGAGATGGCCGGCCGTTACGAGCGTCTCCTTGTTGGCGAGCGCGATCGTTTTGCCTTCGTCGATCGCCGCAAGCGTCGCCGGCAGCCCCATGCTGCCTGTCACGGCCGTGACGACGGTATCCGCGTCTGTTCCTGCCGCGATCTCGATCAGCCCTTCTTCGCCGAAATAGACCTGTGTGCCTGCGGGTACCTGCAATTTCAGCGCCTGAGCGGCTTCCCGCGTCGCGACCGACACTTTGGACGGCTTGAACTGCCGGATCTGCTCCAGCAGCAGCTGCGTATTGCCTCCGGCCGCCAACGCTTCGATCTCGAAACGTTCGGGATGTTCGGCTACGACCTGCAGCGTCTGGGTTCCGATCGAACCGGTAGAGCCGAGCAGCGCGATTTTTTTCGTCATGCTTGATATGCCCCTTTCCTTCTCCTTGCCGAATCGGTCTGCCGCGGCCCGCGGACTAGTAAGGAAGCAAAAGCAGGATATGTACGAACGGGAATACGGCCAGCCAACTGTCGCAGCGGTCCAATATCCCTCCGTGACCGGGAAGAATGCTGCCCGAATCCTTGATTCCGTATACGCGCTTGTAGGCGGACTGAATCAGGTCCCCCATCTGTCCGACGACCGAAGCGGCCAGGCCGATCAGCATCGCGCGCAGCGGGTCTACCATATCCGGCGCGGCCAGCGAAAATCCGAGCGCGATCAGAACGGCGATCAAAATGCCTCCGACCGCTCCTTCGATCGTCTTGTTCGGACTGATCGCGGGCCACAGCTTGTTTTTGCCGAACGCTTTGCCGGTGAAATACGCTCCGGCATCGCTGCCCCAAATGCTGAGCAGCAGCATGAACGTCCAGAACAGTCCTTGCCCGTCCGGCGTTTCGCGCGAGATGGCAATATAATAAAAACCCAAGCCGACATAAGCCGCGCCTAGAAACAGCAGCGATGCCTGCCTGATATTGATTTCGTTTTTGGTAAGTACGGTTGCGCAGAGCAGCAGCAACAGCATAAGCCAGGCCGCATGCAGAGGAGGAAGCGGAAAATCCATATTCCATACATGCCAGGGAAAGGTCAGGTAGGCGACGCCTACGTAGCCGATCCAGGCTTCCGACCGAAACGGCGCCCCCGTGCTCATCTTCGCAAACTCGTAGTAGCCGACAAGGGCCATCAGCATGATCAACGCCGGGTACCAGATGCCTCCGACTACGCACAATCCCAAGAACAACACGCCGGCTACCACGCCGGTTATAATTCGTTGTTTCACCGTTTCATCCTCCGTCCGGGCAACGCCGCTATTTCAAACCGCCGTACCTGTTCGCTTGGGCCCCATCGGGCTCAGGCGCCCGGCGATCATTTCAAACCGCCGTAACGACGCGTACGCCGCTGGTATTCCGCTACCGCTTCCCTAAGATGTTCCCTGCCGAATTCCGGCCAATACGCGTTCGTGAACCACAGTTCGCTGTACGCGATCTGCCACAGCATAAAATTGCTGATGCGCAGTTCGCCGCTCGTGCGGATCAACAAATCGGGGTCGGGCATGTCGACGCTTTGCAGATGCGCGGAAATCATGGCCTGATCGATGTCTTCCGCTCTGATCCGTCCCGCTTCGACGCCGCGGGCGATTTCGCGAATGCCTTCGACAAGCTCTCGGCGGGCTCCGTAATTCAAAGCGAAATTGAGCACGAGTCCGGTGTTGCCCTGCGTGCGGCGAATCGCTTCCCGCATCGCTTTGAGCGTATGTTCGGGCAGGTTTTCCATATTGCCCATCATGCGTACCTGTACGTTTTTCTGAATCAACTCTTCAAGTTCAAGGGCCAGGAACTCCTGCGGCAGCCGCATCAGGAAGTCGACTTCCTCTTTGGGCCTGCTCCAATTTTCCGTGGAGAAGGCATACAACGTCAGATAGCGCACACCCATTTCGTCCGCCGCGATCGTGGCCCGCTTGACCGCTTTCATCCCGCTTTGGTGACCGACAATGCGCGGCATGCCGAATTTTTTGGCCCATCTGCCATTGCCGTCCATGATGATGGCGATATGCTGCGGTACGTTCTCTGCCGACGGCTCGGCCGGTCCGGATGCCAGCTCGCGTTCCTTCGGACCGATCCACGAGCGAAACCGATTTATCATGTCTTCTCCCCCATGCCTTCAGCTCCCGCGGATGTCCCTAAAAAAGACACAACCCCACCTGGAACGGAGGGGTCGCGGGGTCTTAAACTTCCATAATTTCTTTTTCTTTTGCAGCGATGACTCGATCGACTTCCGCGATATATTTATCCGTAAGCTTCTGGATGTCTTCCTGATGGCCACGGGATTCGTCTTCGGAGATTTCGCCTTTTTCCATCTTCTTGATATCGTCGTTGGCATCGCGGCGGATGTTGCGTACAGCCACTTTGCCTTCTTCGCCGAACTTCTTCGTCAGCTTGACGAGTTCGCCGCGGCGTTCTTCGGTCAGAGGCGGAATGCTCAGTCGAATCGCGTTGCCGTCGTTGCCCGGCGTCAGACCGAGATCGGATTTCTGGATCGCGCGCTCGATTTCGCCCAGCGAAGACTTGTCCCACGGTTGAATCATCAAAGTCCGGGAATCCGGCGTGTTGATGTTCGCGAGTTGGCTAAGCGGAGTCGGAGCTCCGTAGTATTCGACTTGAATCCGGTCCAGCAGAGCCGGTACCGCACGGCCGGCGCGCAGCGTGCTCAGGTCGCGTTGAAGCGCCTGAATCGCTTTGCCCATCCGTTCTTCCGCGTTTTTCTTCACACTTTGAGGCATCTTAATCTACACTCCCTTTGACGATCGTTCCGATTTTTTCACCGAGAACGACTCTTTTGATATTACCCTTTTCGGTAATGGCAAATACGATCAGCGGAATATTGTTGTCCATGCACAAGGAAGAAGCGGTAGAGTCCATTACGCCCAGATTCAGGTTCAGCACTTCCATGTAGGTCAGCTGTTCGAACTTCTCCGCGGTGCTGTCGACGAACGGATCGGCCGAATAGACGCCGTCCACTTTGTTCTTCGCCATCAAGATGACTTCCGCTTCGATCTCCGCGGCGCGCAGTGCGGCCGTCGTATCGGTCGAGAAGAACGGATTGCCCGTACCGGCTGCAAAGATCACGACGCGGCCTTTTTCCAGATGGCGGATGGCTCTGCGGCGGATGTACGGCTCGGCGATCTGCTGCATGGCGATCGAGGTCTGAACGCGGGTCGGCACATTGATCGACTCCAGCGCGTCCTGAAGCGCCAGCGAGTTCATGACGGTTGCCAGCATCCCCATGTAATCCGCCGTCGAACGGTCGATGCCGCTCGCACTGCCGGCAATTCCCCGCCAGATGTTGCCGCCGCCGCAGACGACGGCGACTTCGACACCCAGTTCCACGACTTCCTTGATTTGTTCGGCAATATCGGCAATGGTCAATCCGTCAATTCCGTATCCGTTCTGTCCCGCAAGCGACTCGCCGCTGACTTTGAGTACCACTCGCTTAAATGCAGGCTGCATCAATTATACCCTCCGCTTTTTTCCGCTGCCTGCGTAAGGGCGGGAACCCTGGTTAAAAAAGAAGGAACACCAAGTGTTCCCCCCATACACAGAAGCTGTGATTGTTCTTTAGTTACCGGTCTGAATTACTTGACTTGAGCCATAACTTCTTCAACGAAGTTGTCGACTTTTTTCTCAAGGCCTTCGCCCAGTTCGAAACGTGCAAAACGACGGATGGAGATATTTTCGCCGATCGTGCTTACTTTTTCGTTCAGCAGCTGCGAAATCGTTTTGTCCGGATCTTTAACGAACGATTGCTCCAGCAGGCAGTATTCTTCGTAGTATTTGTTGATGCGGCCTTCAACCATTTTCTCAACGATTTTTTCCGGTTTGCCTTCGTTGAGCGCTTGGGCTTTCAGGATTTCTTTTTCTTTCTCAAGAGCTTCTGTCGGTACTTCTTCACGACGAACGTAGAGCGGGTTAGCGGCAGCGATATGCATCGCGATGTCGCGCGCGAAGCTCTTGAACTGGTCGGTTTTGCCGACGAAGTCCGTTTCGCAGTTGATTTCCACGAGAACGCCGATACGGCCGCCTGCGTGGATGTACGATTCTACCGTGCCTTCTGTAGCGGTACGGCCGGCTTTGTTCGCTGCTGCGGACAAGCCTTTTTCGCGGAGTACGTCTACCGCTTTGTCGATATCGTTGTTGGTTTCTTCCAGCGCTTTTTTGCAATCAAGCATACCTGCGCCTGTTCTTTCACGAAGTTCTTTTACCGCGCTCGCGTTTACTGCCATTGTTGATTACCTCCAGATAAGTATTGGTTTGCGGGATTTACCCCTAAAAAAAGGGCGGTTAAGAGGCTATTCACCACCAACCGCCCTCTTTTATTAACTCTGCCTTCGTCTTGGGTCAAGCACCGAGATCGGCGCCGCCGGACTTATGCAGTTGTTTGTTCGCCTTGGTTGCCTTCGATGATAGCGTCGGCCATTTTACCTGTCAGCAGTTTAACGGCGCGGATCGCGTCGTCGTTGCCTGGGATAACGTAGTCGATTTCGTCCGGATCGCAGTTCGTGTCGACGATGCCCACGATCGGAATGTTCAGCTTGCGTGCTTCTGCAACAGCGATACGCTCTTTACGAGGATCGATGATGAACAGCGCGCTAGGCAGTTTTTTCATGTTCTTGATGCCGCCGAGGAATTTTTCGAGGCGATCCTTCTCTTTGCGGAGCAGGATAACTTCTTTCTTAGGCAGAACTTCGAACGTGCCGTCTTCTTCCCAAGCTTCGAGCTTTTTCAGACGGTCGATCCGCTTTTGGATCGTTTGGAAGTTGGTCAGCGTGCCGCCGAGCCAACGTTGGTTGATGAAGTACATGCCGCAGCGTTCCGCTTCGTCTCTTACGGAATCCTGAGCTTGTTTTTTGGTACCTACGAACAAGAGCGTACCGCCTTCGCCAGCCAGGCTTTTCACGAAGTTATAAGCTTCGTCAACTTTCTTGACTGTCTTTTGCAGGTCGATGATGTAGATTCCGTTTCTTTCGGTAAAAATGTAACGATCCATCTTCGGGTTCCAACGACGAGTTTGGTGACCGAAGTGTACGCCAGCTTCGAGAAGCTGTTTCATGGAGATAACTGCCATTCTCCATACACCTCCTATGGGTTTGGTTTTTTTGATGTACCTCCGCCGAAATCATCTTCCATGGAGACTCTGCCCTGGGCAAAGCACCTTCCACAAAATCAATCAGCGTGTGTTTTAACACCGTTTTCTAGTTTATCATAATGAATTGCGCTGCGCAATCCCCAACAGCATTATTTAGGCGCGAAAACCATTTTTGCGACCGAACGCAAAAAAAGCCGCGGCTTCCAGACGAAGTCGCGGCTTTTTCGGCAATCTATTCTTTTTTGGGCGTCGAGATTTCCTGAATGATCTCTTCGTAGGAATCGCCGGGCTCGAACGCATAATCGCCGACCTGCAGTTTCGCGGTCACGCCTTCCTGCGCAGCGAGGCGCTGGAAAGCGGCGGCGTCTTCGACGATACCCGCGCTCTCGAGCGCGCGCGACACGGTTTGAAGATTCATGCCGCTTTCGATCTCGAACGAAACGCGGGAATTTTGCACAGCCGCCGATTCCTGCGGCTTCAGGTTGCCGGAAGCGGCCGGCTTGGCCGGTTCTGGCGCCGGCTGCTCGGTAGCAGCCGGCGCGGCCGGTTTCGCAGGAGCGGCAGGCTCGCTTGCGGACGACGAAGACGGCTCGGCCGGCTGCGCCGTCTCTTCGGCGGCAGGCTTGCTTGCGGCCGGCTTGTCGCCGGCGTTCGGCGCTTCCGCAGGCTGGGCGGCCTGCGGCTTGGTCGGCGCTTCGGCCGTAGGGGCGCTGGTCGTCGGCGCTTTGGACGTAGGCGTTTGCGCGTCGGTCGCTGTGGCAGCCGGAGCGCTATCGCTTTGAGGCGCGGTCGTCGTCGGGGTGGCTTCGGAATCCGTATCCGCCGGAGGTGCTTCGGTATCCGGGGCCGCCTCCGGAGTCGCTTCGGGAGTCTTCGCTTCCGAATCCGTTCCTGCCTCGGGAGCCGTTTCCGCATCGGAAGCCGGCCCGGTCGCCGGAACGTCGGCCTCGTCGCCGGCAGCAGCCGGCGTGCCGGTGTCGGCGGCCGGTTCATTCCCTGCGGGTTCGTTATCGGCCGGAGCCGTGTCCGTCCCTTCCTGCTGCGTCCGGGTGCTTGGCGTGTCCCCGGAAGCGGGCAGCGCTTCGCGGCCCGTCTGCGCCAGCAGCATCAGCTGCAGCAGCAGCGCACCCACGATGATCCCGATCCCCAATCCGAACATAAACGAGCGATTTTTGAACACTACGCTTCCTCCCTTTTCGCCAACCGCAAAATCAGCTGGATCTCGCCTCGCTGGAGCCCTGTCGCTTTAGCGATGGCATCCACCGATTTGCCCTGATCGTGCAGCTCGAAAAGCTGAGGGTAGCGGTTGCGTACGGAATCTTCCGGCTCCGCTTCAAGTTCCGGTTCCGGGGCGGGCGCGATCGCCGCAGGTTCGCCTGCCGGCTGAACGAAAGCATCCCGGGCGATCCGCATCGTCGCAAGCGGCGCTTCGATAGCGGACAGCTGCTCGATTTTGGCTTCATGCTTGCCTGTCGTGCGTTCCATTTCCGACAAGCGGGTACGCATTTCTCCGAGCTGTTCTTGCAGCGACAGCTGCTTGGCCCCGGTCTCCTGGCGGATTTGCACCAGCAGGTTGACCAGGTCGTCATTTTCTTTTTCCATTTCGGCCATGTACTGTTCAAGGGTTTGTTCCACTTCTTTTACGACGCGATCGCTCCCGGAAGAGGGCTTGGACGCCGATGCCTTCGGAATAAGAAAGGCATACACGACGGCCGCAGCTCCGAGCAGAACCACGTAAAGCCAGGCATCGTTCATCTCAGTTTCCTTTCTTACAGCGACAAGTCTAGATGTTTTCCTTTGAAAGGATGGGGCGCGGCCGCAAGCCGGGCTTCCGCTTCTTCCCGTTCGCGGCTATCGTCGGAACCGGACTCGTGCTGCCCGGATCCGTGTCCGTCCTTGCGGATTTTCGTATCGGCCGCTTCCGCGGTCGGCGCGCTTCGGTGACGGGCGCGCTCCAGCTCGACGTTTGCCCGCTCGGCAATCTGCATCTGGTCGGTCAAGGGACGCTGAAGCTGTTCATGCTGCATACGGCTCGTTTCCGGAGCGCGGTGAACCGCCAATTGAACTTCGATCGCTTTCATCATGAAGCCCCCCTCATTGCTTGTGCATCCGATTCAAACGTCAAAAACCGCCAGCGAATGCTCAGCGATTTGCGGACATGACGATATCGCCTTCCTGATATTGAAAAGACACCCGAGATGCCGTTTCCTTCAGAAATTTGGTGTAACGACCGATAACAACTTTGGCGCCTCCGTAAATCGTATCGTTCACGACGACGCGCGCCCGGCTGGCATCTTCCAAAATGTGTTCGATTTCGAAGATCCGTTCTTTGACGTCGGCCCGGTTTTTTTCCTGCTGCCGCTTGGTCACGCTCAGTTTGGCGCGAAGTGCCAGCTTGTCGGCGTTCAACGTACCGGCCTGCGCCATTTGATCCAGCATCCCGAGCGCCTGCGTCGTTTTTTGCACATTGTCGGCGGCTTCGCGCAATTTGTTATGTAGGTCCGCCAATTCATTGCGAAGATTCGGCAGAACGCCTACTTCGATTGCCGTGGCCGTCGCCATCGTGTTCCCGATCGTTCTGGCCGTCACACTTTCGCCCGCCTGGACATGCCCGCCGACGATTAGCCCTTTGGTTCCGCCGCAAATGACGTCTTTTCCGGCTCTTACTTCGGAATGCATAATGCTCTGCGAGACGAAGATCGTATCTCCGGCTTCCACGTTGCCGTCCTGAATAAACGAACTTTTCACGTTCATTCCGGCTTTGACGATGCCTTTATGGTAACCGATAATTCCGCCCGTGATTTCGATCGAGCCTTCGGCAAACAATTCGGCGCCTTCGACGCCTCCCTGGACCCGGATGTCTCCGGCCGCTTTGACGCGGAATCCCGGCAGCACGCTGCCCCGGATCACGACAGTACCCACGAAATCGACGTTGCCGCTGCTGTAATCCACGTCACCGTGCACTTCATAGACGGTAAATACGTTGATTTTTCCGTTATCCGTCCGACTGACCATGCCTTCGATCGTCGCGTACAGCGATGTATGATTTTCGTCCGTCACGACGTTTTTTCCGACTTTGAATCGAATTTCCTTGCCGGGTTTGAACGGAGCTTCTTCTCCCGTTACCGTGGTGCCCGACGTTCCCGGCCGGGAAGCGTGTCTGCGGGCCAACAGCTGGCCTTTGCCCACGTTTTTGAGACGGATCAGTTCTTTGTAGTCGACTCGGCCGTCTTCGCGTTCCATCGGTCTGGCTTCGTCTTCTTGTTCGAACATGAATTCAATGTAACCGTCTTTGCCATCGATCGGCGCGAGCCCCCTGGCAATTTCAAAGTCTTCCAAAGCATACGTTTGCGGCGAGGCGACGAACGCAGCGATACGATCCTGCAGCAGCCCGAACCGGACATCGTGATCGTGCAAAAATTGGTTCAAACTCTCTTCCGTACAAGCAAAGTCTTCTTCCGCTTTCAAGAAACGCAAACGGGCCGACATTTTGGAGGGCTCGAATACGACAGCAAGATGCCGGTCCAAAGCCAGATGTTCAACCACGGATAACTCCCCTTTCGGATTTCCCAACTTTCCCTATCCAAGGCCAGAATCCCCCCGACCTCTTGTCGCTCAAGTGTTACCGATCCTGCATAAGCAGGCTTTTTTGCTTGTCCAGCGTTCCGCGCAGACGCAAAATCGCTTTGGAGTGCAGCTGCGATATGCGCGAAGGAGACAGCGACATGACTTCCGCGATCTCGCTCAGCGACAAGTCTTCGAAATACAGCAGCGAGATGACGATCCGCTCTTTTTCGGTCAGCTTGTCGATCCCTTTCGCCAAAGCTTCCTTCAAATAAAACTCGTTCACTTTGTGATCGGGATTTTTGGCTTTTTCGTCGACCAGCACCGAAATCCGGGTCTCCGATTCTTCGTCGCGGATCGGATCTTCCAGCGACACAAGCGACATGACCGATACGTCCTGAAGCATCTGCTGGAATTCTTTTTCGGAAATGCCCAAAAACTCGCTCATCTCCAGGTCCGAAGCGCCCCGCATGTTTTCCTGTTCCAGCCTTTGGTAAGCTTCCTCGATCTTTTTCGCTTTTTCCCGCACCGACCGAGGCACCCAATCGCCTTGGCGCAGTCCGTCGAGAATCGCACCCCGTACCCGCCAGGAAGCGTAAGTCTCGAATTGAAGACCCCGTTTATAATCGAATTTTTCGATTGCGTCGATTAGCCCCATGACCCCGTTGCTTGCCAGATCGTCTTTGGACACGTTTTTCGGGAGTCCCACCGCCAGTCGCGAAGAGACGTAATCGACAATGGATAAGTGATTCTCGATCAGTTTCTTCTTGGCTTCGATATCGTTATGCTCTTTCCAGCGAATCCATAAATCCAGGTGGTTCAACTGACCGGATTTGCGTTCATCCATTGTTATCTCCCTCCTTCATCTTCTGTGAGATGACGTACGGCTTTCGCCAGTTCTTCGGGATCGTTATCTTGCGTCGATACCAACTTTGGCGGATTGAGCGGCTTGAATCCGTTTGACTGCGCAGTTCGCTCGTCGGTCATCCGAGTCTTATCCGCTTCCGGTTTTAACAAATCGTTTAATTCGTCGCTTTCATCGGGCGTTACCAGATCCAGCCTGGATCCCCGCATGTCCTCGTCCGGAATGCCATCCGGCGCAGAAGAGCCGCTGCCCTGATTTTCTTTGGGCAGCGGCTCAAGTGCTCCGAGCACGATGCGAAAAAGAAACGCCAGGAGAAACCAGACCAACGCTCCGACGCCTCCCCGAATCAAACTGGTTACGGGGAGGTTGGTTCGGACCGCGAATAGAAAAGTAACTACAAATCCGATCAAAGCGAATATCAGATTTACTCTTATGGTTCCCTTCATCGCTACAATTCCTTTACCCCTTTTTGAACGCTGCGTATGGTCAAAATCCCCGTTTCCGAACTGATTTCAATCGTTCGGCCGTAATTGGCTCCCGTATCTTCGGCAAACAGCGATATGCCCAGTTTTTTGAGCATTTCTTTGCACGATTCCACGTTGCGCGGACCGATACGCATCGTATCTCCGCTTCCGGCAAACGCGAACATCTGCGCCCCGCCGGCCATTTTGGCGACCAGCCGCCGTTTGGAAGCGCCCAGATCCACCAATCGGTCGACCAGCGCCGGCAGGGCCGTATCCGCATACTTGGCAATATTGATTTGACTTTCCCGAGCGATATCCGACGTAGGCAGCATGACGTGAGCCATACCGGCCACTTTGACCTGCGGATCGTACAGTGTCAAGCCGACGCAGGAGCCGAGTCCCGTGGTACGAAGAATTCCGGAATTCCCGACTACGTTGAGATCGGCCATGCCGACTTTGACCAGATTTTGTCCGTCAGTCATTGTCGAACGGAACTCCGAGCGCCGTAAAGATTTTGTTGAACGATTCCGGATCGGGGATGAGGAAAAATTGTCCCTCAACCTCATCGTTGCCTTGTACGAATGTCGTGTCGATCAACAGCGCCGCATCGCCCATCTCTCCGAACTGGATCATTCCGTAGCTGAGAATCGCCCCCGCCATATCCAGCGCAAGCGCGGGAACGGTAGGTGACATCGCCAGATTCGTAAAGTCGGCCAGGGACGACAGATACGAGCCGGCCAAAATGTTGCCGATTTCGCCAAGAGCGGACTGCTCCATCTCCGACAGTTCCAATCCTTCCGTCGGCACGAAAGCGCCAAGACGGCGCAGGAGCGACTTGCCGGCTTCAGGCGCCATAATGTAGAACAGATTGCCCGGAGCGTCTCCTTCGACCCGGAAAAAGACGGTCAGCACGATTTTTTCCGCGCCGCCCACCTTTTCCGCAATGTCTTCGAACGGAAGAAGCTGTACTTTGGGTACTGCCATGTCGATCGGTTTGTTCAGCAGCTGGGATAACGCGGTGGCGGCATGACCGGCGCCGATATTGCCGACTTCCTTCAGTACGTCAAGCTTGAAGCCTTCCAGTTTCGAATAAATTTCCATCGCTTAATCCTCAAGCTGTTCGAGGTGGGCTACTTCACCGCGATTCAGCACTTCCGCCAGATTCAACATGATCAGCAGACGATCTTCGCCGACTTTGGCCACTCCGTCCAAATACTTCGCTTTGACTCCGCCGACGACTTCCGGAGGCGAATCGATATTGTCGCGGTCGAGATCGACGACGTCGTTGGCCGCATCGACGATAAAGCCGACTTCCATATCGCCGACAGCCACGATAATAATCCGGGTCTGATCGGTGTACGTCGTCTCTTCCAGGTTGAACCGGCCTCTCAGGTCGATGACCGGAATGACCACACCGCGCAAATTGATGACCCCTTTGATAAAGGAGTACGTTTTCGGTACGCGCGTAATCGGCATCATGCGCTCGATCGTGCGCACTTTATCCACGTCGATACCGTACTCTTCATTACCCAATGCAAACACGATTACCTTAATTTGTTCTGCCACAAAAAAATCCCCCTTTATTGGGCCTTGGCCCTTGACCGCGTTAACGATTCCGTCGGCGGCTTTCCTCCGCAATCCTGAATCCTACGCAGGCTCGAAACGTAAGTCGAACCCGGCCAAACGGCCGGGATTCGATTATTTGATCAGCGCGTTCGGATCGAGAATCAAAGCCACCTGGCCGTCCCCGAGTATCGTAGCGCCGGAAATCCCCGGAACTTGAGGCAGGTATTTGCCCAGGTTCTTGATGACGATTTCGTTTTGGCCGATGAACGAGTCGATGGCCAAAGCCGCCAGGCGATCGCCTTTGCGAATAACGACGATCTCCGTTTCTTCTTCATCCTCTTCGTTGTAATCCACGGCGTCGAAGAAGCGGCTCAGCGACATGAGAGGAATGTGGGCATCCCGATAAGGAATCAGTTTGCTGCCGTGCACGTTGCGGACCTGTTCTTTGCGGATGATACCGGTCTCCACGATGGAAGACAGCGGGATCGCGTATTTCTCCGAACCGAGACGAATCATCATCGCGGAGATGATCGACAGCGTCAACGGAAGCTGGACCGAGAACAGCGTGCCTTGGCCGAGCGTCGACGTCACCGCGACATGGCCGCCCAGGGAAGCGATCTTGGACTTGACGACGTCGAGGCCGACGCCGCGTCCCGAAATGTCGGAGATCACTTCCGCCGTGCTGAAGCCCGGAGCGAACAGCAGTTGATATACCTGCTCGTCCGTCATCGAACGCGACTCGTCTTCGGTCACGACGCCTTTTTTGAGCGCCGAAGCCAGAATTTTGTGCCGATCGATGCCTTTGCCGTCATCTTCGATTTCGATGAAGACATGGTTGCCGCTGTGGAAAGCGCGCAGGTTGACGGTACCCGTCTCCGGTTTGCCCGCGGCTACGCGCTCGGCGATCGATTCGATGCCGTGATCGACCGAGTTGCGCAGCAGGTGGACGAGCGGATCGCCGATCTCGTCGATGACGGTACGGTCGAGTTCGGTCTCGGCTCCCGTGATGACCAGGTCGAGCTTTTTGCCGAGCGACTTCGCCAGATCGCGCACCATGCGCGGGAAGCGGTTGAACACCGTATCAATCGCGACCATCCGCAGCTTCATGACGATATTCTGCAAATCGCTGCTGACGCGGCCCATATGCTCGACCGATTCGGTCAGTTCCTGGCTTTTGATTTCCGTGGCCAGCTGTTCAAGCCGGACCCGGTCGATCAGCAGCTCGCTGAACAGATTCATCAGCACGTCGAGACGTTCGATATCGACGCGGATCGTCCGCGAAGGCGCGGCGACCACTTTTTTGGCGGCTGCCGGTTTGTCTTTGTCGGCTGCCGCTGCAGGTGCCGCTTCCACGACTGCCGCTTCGATGACGGCCGGCGCTTCTTCTTCGACGTCCGCTTCGAGTTTCTCCGCCAGTTGGCTCAGCGTGTCCATGTCGATCGAGACCAATTTCGCATCTTCGATTTCCGACAGGTTCAAAATCATCGACTGCAGTTCTTCCGGATCTTTTTCGGTAATGAAATAAAGCGAGAAACTGCGATCGAATTTCTCCTGCTCGATTTCCTGAACGGTCGGATGGGACTTGACGACTTCGCCGCTTCGTTCGAGCAGATCGAAGACCATGTAGGCGCGAGCCGCTTTCAGTTGGCAATCCTCCCGTATGGAAACTTCGATATAGAGTACCCGATGTCCTGCCGTGAGCGATTGTTTGAGAATGGAATGTTGGAATTCGTCCAGCTGGATCTGTTTTTTGGAGATCGGAACGCCCGAAACGGCGTTCGGGGATGCCGGAGCCGAAGCGCCAGCGGCCGAGGGCACCGATCCTTCGCTGCTCGGCACTTCGCCGCGCACGATCGACTGCAGGGAAGCGACGATCGCCGTAACGTCCGCTTTGCCTTCGCCGCCCTGCGTAATATCTTGCACCATTGCGTCAAGCGCGTCGAGACTTTTGAACAGCGTATCGAAAATGAAGTTTTGCATTTTCAGCTTGTCGTTGCGCACCAGATCGAGCACGTTCTCCATTTGGTGGGTAAGCGCGGCCAAGTCTTCGAATCCCATTGTGGCCGCCATGCCTTTCAAGGTGTGCGCGGAGCGGAAAATAACTTGCACGATGCTAATATCCTCGGGGCTGCCCTCAAGTTCCAGCATTTTTTCGTTCAACGATTGCAGATGATCATTCGACTCATCAATAAACATAGATAGATACTGATTCATGTCCATTGCGAGACACCTCCTCCATTAAAATGCAATTAAGATTTCACGACCTGATTTAATTTTGTTGCAATTTGCGGCAGAGGAAGAAGGTGCATGACACAATTCAATTCGGCGGCGGAACGAGGCATGCCGTAAACGACGCACGTCTCTTCGCTTTCTGCAATCGTGGTGGCAATCCCCGAGTCGTACAGCTTCTTCATTTCTTTGGCCCCATCGCTGCCCATACCGGTCATGATGACCGCATGCCGGCGAACTTCGTTCATCGGCAGCAGCGAGTCGAACATGGCCCCGACAGACGGCTTGTGACCGTTCTGCGGCGCAGCGTCGGACAATTCAATCGAGTATTGGCCGCTTCCCGCACGTTTGACGAGCAGATGCTGGCCGCCCGGCGCGATGTAGGCCGTTCCTTTGCGCAGCGGCATACCCTGCTGGGCTTCGACGACTTCGAGCTGGCTGAGCGTATTCAGGCGCTGGGCCAGCGAATGGGTGAATTTAGGCGGCATATGCTGCACGATGACGATCGGAGCGGGGAACGAAGCCGGAATGTTTTCCAGCAGTTCCTTCAGCGCCCTCGGCCCTCCGGTCGAGCAGCCTACCGCGACGATCTGATCGATCGAGTCGCCGGCGGAAGATCGCGAGAAGGTCGGCGTCGCCGGAGGACGCTCGGACGTTTTGTCCGGCGCTTTCCGGTCGAAGGCCGGCGCCTTGGCTGCCGCAGGCGGCACCTGCAGCGGCTTTTTCGCCGGAGCCGCGGAGAACTCGCTTCTAGGCTTGTCCGCCGGAGCCGACGGGCGCACATTCGGCGCGCGTTCCGGCTTTTTCTCTTCGCGGGGAGCCGAAGGGCGGGCAGCCGCAGGAGGTTGCCCTGCGGGCATTCCCGCGTTTCCTTTTGGCATCGCGGCGCCGGAACGCGGCGCCGTGTCCGTGACGGAGGACTCGGGGCGGCTTCGGTCCGCAGGCGGCGGAGCCGCGATCTTCGGACGCGGCGTCTCCGGCGTGCGTTCCTCCGGCTGGCGCGCCGAAGTGCCGGAAGCTTCGGCTTCGGGCAGCTCGGGCGCAGCCGCTTGTTCCGGAAGCGCGCTTGAAGCTTTCGACGGAAGCGGCTTGTCTTTTCTCCAGGTGGAGTCGTGAACGGCCGCATGCAGCTGGCGAAGCAGCGCTTCGCCGACCGCTTCGATATCCTGCGAGTTCGAGACCGACGGCTTGCGGATAAAATCGAATGCCCCCGCTTCCAGCGCCATGATCGTCTCGCGCATGCCTTCTTCGTTTATTCCCGACAGCATGATGACCGGCAGCGGGTATTCGCGCATGATGACCTTGAGCGATTCCAGTCCGTTCATTTCCGGCATCTCCACGTCCATCGTGACGATGTCGGGTTTGATTCTCATAATTTGCTCGACGGCTTCCCGCCCGTTCGTTGCCGTATCGACAACGGAGAACGATACATCCCGTTCGATCAGGTCCGATACGATTTTGCGCATAAAAGCGGAATCGTCGACCACAAGCACGCGATATGGCGCCATACCTTCAACTCCTGTTCGGTTCCAGAATCAGTTTCACCGTTTTAATAATCTGCTCACAAATCCCTTGATCCCTTTCGGCGAATCGGCTCGAACTTGCAAGGTGTTTTGCGTGTAACGAAGTGCCAGCTCTTGGATGTCTTTCGAAGCCTGACTGTTTGGAAACCGGATAGAAAAAGGCGTCTGCTTCTTGACCGCCTGGCTGACGTGCGGGTCGTCGCTGACATGACCGAGAACCGGAATGTCCAGCTGCAAAAATTTTTCGGCCACAAGCCGGATCTTGTCCGACGTCTGCTGCGCTTCCCGCCGATCGGAAGCTCGATTGACGACCAGCCGAAAACGGGCGGAGTGCTCCAGGTCGTGCACGACTTTGACCAACGCGTAAGCGTCCGTGATCGCGGTCGGTTCCGGCGTCGTCACGACGATACATTCGTCGGAAGCGGTAATGAACCGAATCGTTTCCTTGGATAGACCGGCTCCGGTATCGAATAGAATATAATCGAGATCGTGCGCGATTTCTTCGATCTGCCGCGTAAAATAGAGCAGATCTTCGTCCGAAAGCGAAAACAATTCGGCCATTCCCGACCCTCCCGCAACGAAAGGAAGCGAGTTCGGCCCCAACTGGATAATCTCGCTCATGCTTTTTTCCCGCTTCAACAGATGAAACAAATTGTACCGGGCACGGACGCCCATCAGCACGTCGATGTTGGCCATTCCGATGTCGGCATCGAACACCAGGACTTTTCGCCCCAATTTTTGCAGTTCCAGCGCGAAATTCAAAGTGAAGTTCGACTTTCCGACGCCTCCTTTGCCGCTCGTGACCGCTATGATATGCGCGGTTTTGCCCGATGGATCGGAAGGGTCTCCCTGTTTGGCCGGATCGGTTCTTAGCGAGGTGATCAGCTCTCTGAGCGCCGCGGCCTGGTCACTCATAGGCTCTGTTCTCCCAACAGAAGGTCCACGAGAAATTCTCCATCAGGAAGCAGCAAATCGTCCGGTACGTTTTGTCCGTTCGTGATGTAAGAATACTTGAGGGGATAGCGATAGAGCAAGCTAAAGATACTGCCAAAGCTTCCGGTCTCGTCGGCTTTGGTAAAGATCACTTTGTCCAGTCGGTATTGATTGAAGTTTTCGGTAATTTCGGCCATGTCCATCTCTTTGGAAGTCAGGCTCAAGACGAGATACGTTTCGCTGCGTTCGACCGGAGCGATCAGCGCCTGAAGTTCGGACACGAGCATCTCGTTCCGGTAATTCCGGCCGGCCGTATCCATCAAAATCAGGTCGCAGTGTTCCAGCTTCTGAAAGGCACGCTGCAAATCTCCCGGCGACTGCACGACTTCGAGCGGCACGTTGAGAATCGACGCGTAAGTCCGAAGCTGTTCGATCGCGGAGATGCGGTACGTATCGGAAGTAATGAAGCCTACCTTCCGTTTCTTTTTGAACATTTGTTCGGCTGCCATTTTGGCAATCGTCGTCGTTTTGCCGACTCCGGTCGGACCGGCGATGTACACGATTTGCGTCTCCGGGTCGATTCCTCCGCCTTCCCGCTCCGAAGCGAAACGGCGGATTTCCCGCTTGAGTTCTTCGTCCGAATCATCGGAGAAAGGTTCGCCGTCCTGGCTGCGGATACTTCCGAGCCATTGTTCGATCAGTGCTTCGTCCACCTGGTTTTCGCGCAGACGGCTCAGCATCTGTTCCAACGGCTCCGGCATGTGTTCGGTTTCACTTTTGTCTTTGGATAGCTTGTCGATCATGAGGCGCATCTGATGCAGTTCTTCGTACAGGCGGTCTTCTTTACCCTGCACTCGCTCGCCCTGATACTCTCGGATGCTGCGCTCCAACTGGCGCTGCTGTTCGGCTTGAACGACAAGCTGGGGAGCTTCGAAAACGGCCGCTGCTTGCTCCGGGGCAGAAACGGAGTTCATACTCCCGTTAAAAGGATTATCGGAAGATAGGGCCTCAGGTTTTATACGAAGGTTCTCCAGACTCTTATCCACGGCTGAAACCGTGACGTTTTTCCTAGGTTTCGGCTCGTTTTGATCGGTCTGCGGCTCCGTTTGCTGCGAATTGGAAACTGTGCTTGCTTTGCGATAAGCGCCGGCTCCGGCGCTTCTGGGCATTGTGGAAGGTACGGCCAGAGGC
This sequence comes from Saccharibacillus brassicae, assembly GCF_006542275.1. Lineage (NCBI taxonomy): Bacteria > Bacillati > Bacillota > Bacilli > Caryophanales > Paenibacillaceae > Saccharibacillus > Saccharibacillus brassicae. The sequence goes on along the minus strand of NZ_CP041217.1, from coordinate 4,696,345 downwards.
GTTTCGACCGGAACGGCTGTTTCCCGTTTGGGCGGCGCTTCTTTTTTGTCGCTTTCCAACGCGGCGACGACTTCCAGCCTTTTTTTGCCGAACAAGCCGAACACACCGCCTACCTTCGTTTCTTTTGTGCTGAGAATCACCGCGTCCGATCCGAGATCGGTCCTGATTTTCTGCATCGCTTCGATCATCGTCTCTACTACGTAACGCTTTACGATCATAAGTTCACCACTCCGACACTTTGAATTTCGACGCTCGGCTCAAGCTCGCTGTAAGAGAGCACCGGAATATCCTGCATCGTACGTTCAATGATTTGGCGCATGTACATGCGGATCGTCGGCGAAGCGAGCAGAATCGGCTGTTGACCGGATTGAACGGCCCGGTTTACCTGTTCGGTCAGCTTCTGGTACACGGCCTGCGTCGATACCGGATCAAGCGCCAGATAACTGCCCTGATCGGTCTGCTGCACGCTTTCGGCGATTTTCTTTTCCAGATTCGGTCCGACCGTAATGACGCGCATCGTCTCTCCCTGCTGCGTAAACTGCTGCGTAATTTGGCGGGAAAGCGCTTGTCGCACGTATTCCGTCAAAATGTCGGGATCTTTCGTGTACGTGCCGTAATCGGCCAGTGTCTCGAAAATGGTCACCATATCGCGAATCGAAATTTTTTCTTTGAGCAGCTTGACCAGCACTTTCTGAATATCGCCGATCGCCAGCACGGAAGGAATAAGTTCGTCGACCAGGACCGGATAGCTTTCTTTCAAATTGTCGATCAAAGCTCTCGTCTCCTGGCGTCCGAGCAGTTCGTGCGCATGGCGCTTGACCAGTTCGGTCAGGTGCGTGGCGACAACCGAAGGCGGATCGACCACCGTGTACCCCGACAGTTCCGCGCGTTCTTTGGTCGCTTCGTCGATCCACAGCGCCGGCAGTCCGAACGCGGGTTCCATCGTCTCGATTCCGGTGATGCTCTCGTCGTCGAATCCCGGGCTCATCGCCAGGTAATGGTTCAGTAAAAGTTCTCCCCGGCCGACCACGTTGCCTTTGATCTTGATGACGTATTCGTTCGGACGCAGCTGGATATTGTCGCGAATCCGGATAACCGGAACGACGAGTCCGAGCTCCAATGCGCACTGCCGACGAATCATGATGATCCGGTCAAGCAGGTCGCCGCCCTGCTGCATATCCGCGAGCGGAATCAGGCCGTAGCCGAATTCGAACTCGATCGGATCGATTTGCAGCAGACTGACCACGCTCTCGGGACTGCGCACCTCTTCGATCTGCTGTTCTTCTTCCTGCATCTCTTCCGCTACCTGCTTCTTGTTCAGGTTAGCCTGCATGCGGCGCGCCGCAATGAACATGAGCGCCGAAAGCGGAAGCGTGGAGAACAAATGGATCGGAGTCAGGAAGCCGAGCAGCGCGATAGCTGTGGCCACGATGTAGAGCAATTTCGGATAAGAAAACAGCTGGCCGACCACGTCGTCCGCCAGGTTGCCTTCAGAGGTAGCGCGTGTCACGATCAGGCCCGAAGCCGTCGAGATCAGCAGCGCCGGAATCTGGCTGACGAGACCGTCGCCGATCGTCAGGATGGAGTAGGTCGACAGCGCGTCGCCGAATTCCATGCCGTGAATGGTCATACCGATAATAAACCCGCCGACCAAGTTGATGATCAGCAGGATGATGCTGGCGATCGCGTCGCCTTTTACGAATTTACTCGCACCGTCCATTGCGCCGTAGAAGTCCGCTTCGCGCTCGATTTTAGAACGTCTTTCACGCGCCTGCTGTTCATTGATCAGGCCGGCGTTCAGATCGGCGTCAATGCTCATCTGCTTGCCGGGCATCGCGTCGAGCGTAAAGCGCGCCCCTACTTCGGCTACGCGTTCAGAACCTTTGACAATAACGATAAATTGAACCGCAACCAAGATCAGGAAGACGATAAAACCAATCGCGATCTCTCCGCCTGCGACGAATTCGCCGAAGGTCGCGACAACGGACCCCGCATCGGCCTGACCCAAAATCAGTTTGGTCGTCGAAATGTTAAGCGACAATCGGAACAAAGTCGTGATCAGCAGCAGCGCTGGAAAGATGGAAAATTGCAGCGCTTCTTTGGTGCTCATGGCGAGCAGCATGATCAGCATCGCCACCGCGATATTGATAATGATCAGGATATCGAGCAGCCACGTCGGAATCGGCAGAATCATCATCAAGATGATCCCAAGAACGCCGGCAAGAATGACTATGTCCGTTTTCTTCATAATTTTCTCCCTCCGGGCTCGATTACTTCACTTTGCCTTTTAACTTATATACGTAAGCCAGCACTTCGGCCACGGCCTGAAACAAATCTGCCGGAACCGTATCCCCTATTTCCGCCTGAGCGAACAGCGCACGTGCCAACGGCTTGTTTTCCATAATCAGAACACCGTTTTCTTTGGCTACTTCCCGGATACGAAGGGCAACGAAATCTTGTCCCTTTGCCACGACTTCCGGAGCCTGCATCTGATTTCCGTCGTACTTGAGTGCTACCGCGTAATGCGTCGGGTTCGTAATAATGACATCGGCGGTCGGGACATCCTGCATCATTCGCTGCATCGCCATACGGCGCTGACGTTCGCGGATTTTGCCTTTGATCATCGGATCGCCTTCCGCTTTTTTGTATTCGTCTTTGATATCCTGTTTCGACATCCGGATGCCTTTTTCGAATTCGTACTTTTGATACATAAAGTCGAACACCGCGAGGATCATAAGAGCGACACCGATTTTAATGCCCAGGGAAATCGTAACCGATGCCCCGAAATCCAAAATGTCTTCAAGAGACATGGCGTGCATTTTCGATATGACGCTAATCTGACCTTGCAGCGTGCTGTAGACGAGATACGCAATGATCGACATTTTGAACAACGATTTCAGTAGTTCGACGATCGAGCGCAGAGAAAAGATGTTTTTGAACCCTTTGATCGGGTCCATTTTGCTGAATTTCGGCTTCAGGCCTTCGCTTACGAACAAAATGCCGTATTGACCGAAGCTTGCAACGATGGCAATAAGTACGGCAGCGATAAAAATGGGAGCCAGCAGTTTCATGATCTCAAGCATGTACTGCATCATCATGTTCATCACGTTGGAAATCGTGATCTCCATGTTCATCCGGTTGTTGAATACGTCCGTGAACAGATGAGTGATGGTCGTACGAAAGTTACTGCCGAAAATCATCAATATGACGATCGACGCGATAAGGATCGCTGCGGCCGGAAGCTCCTGGCTTTTGGCAACCTGCCCTTTTTTCCGGCTTTCGTCGCGCTTTTTCGGCGTCGCTTTCTCTGTTTTTTCTCCGGAAAACAGCTGTAGATCCAGTTTATGCCTGAGCTCCAATCTGCCTAACTCCTTTCGCTGTCCGCCGTACGCCGCTTTACTGGGGTCGTTCTCCGACCGTGCCCAAAAATCCTTGCATCGACTCGGCCATCAATGTAAACAGATGATCGAAAATGTACGTTAAACTCGGCATCAACAGCAGCAGTAGAATAAGCCCCACGATGATCTTGATCGGAACGCCGATAACGAAAATATTGAACTGCGGAGCGGTTTTTGCCAAAAAGCCCAAACCGACGTCCGTCAAAAACAAAGCCACGACGATCGGAGCCGCCATTTGAAAAGCAACGACCATAACCATGGCAAAAGCGCGTAGCAAAAATTCCATAATACTGCCGTCGTAAATTTTTACGAACAGCTCGTTATCGATCGGCACCCAATTATAGCTGTAGACAATGGCGTCGAGCAGCCTGTGATGACCGTTCATCGATAAAAACATCAGCATCGCGATCATGTACTTGAATTGTCCCGTCAACGGAGTGACAACGCCGGTCGTCGGATCGAATACGGTCGCCATACCGAAACCGATCTGGATATCGAGGATCGCCCCGGCGATCTGAATCGCAATGATAATCATGTAGGCGGCGTAGCCGAGCAGCAGCCCGATCAAAATCTCCCGAATGATCAACAGCACGTATTCGCCGTCAAAAGACGCCGTCTGCGCCGTTCCGTAACTCAGATAGACCAGAATAGCCACCATCGTCGCCAGTCCTACTTTGAAGCGCGTAGGCACGTTCCGCGAAGAAATCAAAGGCGCAATAAGGAAAAAGGAAGTGACCCGACAAAAAATAAGTAAAAATACCGGAAAAGCCTGCAGCAGATTTATCATTATAGACCGGCCTTATCCGACATACAGATACAGATTATTTAAAATAGTGTAAGTAAAATCAACAAGCGTATTCAGGATCCAGGGACCGAAGATCAGCACCGATAGCATAACGGCCACGATTTTAGGAACGAAAGCCAATGTTTGTTCTTGGATCTGGGTCGTCGCCTGAAAGACGCTTACGATCAATCCGACCACAAGCGCCAAAATCAACATCGGGGCGCTGGCTTTCAATACGACGTATATTGCCTGGCCGGCGAGACCGATAATGAAGTTTGAATCCATATCGTTTCCCTCCCGAATTTATCCGATCTTCGGCTCCTTAGCCCGTATCGAAGCTGAGCAGCAGCGATTTGACGACCAGATACCAACCGTCTACGAGCACGAACAGCAAAATCTTGAACGGCAGCGAAATTACGGTCGGCGGAAGCATCATCATCCCCATCGCCATCAGCGTACTGGATACGACAATGTCGATTACCAGAAAAGGAATGTAAATCATAAAGCCCATTTGAAAAGCGGTCTTCATCTCGCTTATCGCATAAGCCGGCACCATCACGGTCAACGGAATGTCTTGGAAACTTTCCGGTTTCTCTGCGCCCGTATATTCCATAAACAGCAGCAGATCTTTTTCCCGCGTATGCTTGAACATGAATTCTTTCATCGGAATGGCGGCCTCGTCCAGTGCTTCCATTTGCGTCAGTTCGCCGCGGACGTACGGTTGGAGCGCCGTCTCATTGATGGAAGAAAGCGTCGGGGACATAATAAAAAGGGTTAAAAAAAGTGCCAGTCCCACGAGCACCTGATTCGGCGGCATTTGCTGCGTACCGAGCGACGTTCTGACGAAACTGAGCACAATGACGATGCGGGTAAAACTGGTCATCAACACCAGCAGGGCCGGCGCTATACTGATGACGGTAATCAAAAGCAGAACCGACAGCGTACTCGTTGCCGGAGCGCCTTCCGAATCCCCGCCTATCTGAAGATCGATATTCGGGATCGGATTTTCCGTGCCGGTCGCATGTACCGATGGCAGAAGCTGGATAAACAGAAAGGCAAACATAAGAACAAACGTAATCGTTAACTTTTTTTTCATGGTTCCCTCGATCGGTCAGCAGATTCCTCGTGTTCCAGCAGATCTTCGACTTTTCGCCGTCGATCGGACGATTCGCGCAGACGCGTCTCGAACAATTCCTGGAATGAAGCCGCCTCAAGCTCTTCCGCTTCGGAAGGAGCCTTCGACCCGCTTCGGAATCTGGATGTGAGTTTCTCCGCCCAGGCAGGCAAAGCGATGTTCGGGCTGGCACTTTCTTGCTCCAATGCCTCGAGCAGCTTCTGCACTTGCTCGGGTTCCGAAATTTTGTCGATCAGCGAGATGTCGTCGCCGACGCCGATCAAATAAACGCTGCTCCCGATTTCGATAATCTGCAGCGATTTATTTTGGCCGAGTCCGACTCCGCCGAGTGTACGGACGGAGCGGCCACCGAACCAGCCCCGGTTTTTTTTGCCCAGGTAACGGATCAAAAAAACGATAAGGGCGACAATTACGATCAGGACGAAGATTACCCATACCAGATAAGAATAGACGCCGGTATCCGCTGTAAAGTTCGGCTGCTCTTCATTCAGTAAAAGCATGGGCCGACTCCCATCTTACGCGCCAAGCGTTTTGTTGATGGCTTCGACAACGCGATCGGATTGGAACGGTTTGACGATGAAATCTTTGGCGCCTGCTTGGATCGCATCGATAACCATTGCCTGCTGGCCCATGGCCGAGCACATGATGACTTTTGCGCTTGCGTCGATTTTCTTGATTTCTTTCAAGGCGGCGATTCCGTCCATTTCCGGCATTGTGATATCCATGGTGATCAGATCCGGCTTGAGCTCCTTGAATTTTTCGATCGCTTGCGAGCCGTCCTGGGCTTCCCCTACGACCTCAAACCCGTTTTTCGTCAAAATATCTCTGATCATCATGCGCATGAAAGCCGCGTCGTCCACGATAAGAATACGGTTTGCCATTGATTAAAAATCCTCCCTGTCGATTACGTTATTATTGTAAGTTTTGAATGCGGTCCCACTGGCTGACGATATCTGTCACGCGCACGCCGAAGTTTTCGTCGATGACGACGACTTCGCCCTTGGCGATTAGCTTGTTGTTCACGAGGATGTCGACCGGCTCGCCGGCAAGTTTGTCCAACTCGACGATAGACCCCTGAGACAATTCCAGAATATCTTTGATCTGCTTTTGGGTCCTTCCTAATTCTACGGTTACTTTGAGTGGAATGTCCATCAGTAATCCCAAATTATTTTCATCCGCAGATCCGTACCCGCCATTTTGCAGATTGCCGAACTGAACAGGTTGGACATTTACGTTACGGCCCGGCGTTCCGTAATGGTTCGGTTGAGGCGGCTGCTGCTGCTCCATAGGCATCTGTCCGTAACCCGGATAAGGCATACCGTAAGGCGGCTGCATACCCGGTGCTCCGTAGCCCGGATACGGCGGCATTCCCTGCTGAGCCGGCATTCCGTAAGGCGGCATTCCCTGTTGCTGCGCGGCAGCGGCATAAGGGTCCGGATACGGCGCGTTCTGAACGGGCGGCTGCTGCATTTGCGGTTCCGGAACGGGAGGCTGCTGTTGGACCGGGGCGGCTGCCTGCGGCTGCTCGACCGGAGCCGGCGTTTCTTCCGGAGCTCCTCCGCCCAACAAAATTTCGACCATGTTTTTGGCAAAGTCGACCGTAATCAGCTGCATGATCGTCGAATCGATCAGGTCCCCGATCAGGAGGCGGAAAGAAACTTTAATAAGCGTTTCTTCCACGGGAAGATTGCTGACTCCGTCCCCATTGCTCATATCGAGAATATCGATAGCGGGAGGGGATATGTTGACAAAGCGGTTAAAAATGGTGGACATGGAAGTCGCGGAAGAACCCATCATCTGGTTCATCGCTTCCTGCACGGCACTGATATGGATTTCGTTCAGTTCTTCATCCTGCGGGTCCCCTTCCCCGCCAAGCATCAAATCGGCGATAATCTGGGCGTCTCTCGTCTTGATAACGAGCGAGTTGATTCCCTGGAACCCATCCACATAGTTGACGTGTACGGCAACGTGCGGCTTAGGAAACTCGGATTCAAACTGGCTTCTCGTAATGATGGAAACTTTCGGCGTAGTGATATCCACCTTGCGGCCGAGCAGCGTCGATAAAGCCGTTGCCGCGCTTCCGAACGTGATATTGCCGATTTCACCCAACGCATCCTGCTCAAGAGGAGTCAGAAAGTCGTCAACGGTTTTCTCCGCTCCGCCCGACGCGTCTGCGTCGTCCGACTCGGAGGACTGTCTCAACAGCGCGTCTATCTCTTCTTGGGACAAATAATCTTTACTCGTCAAATTCCTCAACTCCTTCGTTGACGATCTCGTCGATTTGCACGGCGATCCGGTCTTTGATCATGCCCGGACTGCCGATAAATTTCAGGTTGTCTCCGACCCGAATGGCCAGTCCTTCTTCCGTGGCCTTATTCAGCGTGATAACGTCGCCCGGAGCCAAACTGAGAAATTCGCGAATCGTCAGTTGGGACTGGCCGAGCTCGGCGATCAGCGGAAGCTGGGCACGGGTAACCCGTTGGCGCAGCGCTTCGAGTTCTTCGGGCACGCGCGCCTTCTTTTGCGAGACGAACCAGTGATGCACCGACAGCTTCGACATGATCGGCTCGATAACCACGTGAGGAATACATAAATTGATCATTCCCGTCGTGTCACCGATTTTCGTGCTAAGCGAAATCAATGCGATCGTCTCATTGGGCGATACGATCTGCATAAACTGGGGATTGGTCTCGAGCGCTTCCATTCTTGGCGAAAGGTCGAAAACCGTTTTCCAGGCTTCCTGCAAATTTTCCAGAGCGCGGCTGAAAATTCGTTCCATGATAATGGTCTCGATCTCCGTCAGCGCACCCGGTTTGAGCGGAGCCGTTCCCGATCCTCCCAGCATCCGGTCTACCATTGCATACGCGACGTTGGGGTGGACTTCCAGCACCATGCGTCCTTCCAGCGGCTCCGCTTCGAAAATGTTCAGAACGGTCATTTTCGGAATGGAGCGGATGAATTCGTCATAGGGCAGCTGCTCAACCTGCACGACGCTGATCTGAACGAAGGTACGAAGCTGAGCGGAAAAATAAGTGGTCAGATTTCGCGCAAAGTTTTCGTGGATTCGGGTCAGGCTTCGAATATGATCTTTGGAAAACCGTACTGCTCTTTTGAAATCGTAGGAACGGATCTTGCGCTGCGTGTCTTCTTTTTTGAGTTCTTCGGCATCCATTTCGCCTGATGAGAGCGCGGCTAACAGTGCGTCGATCTCGTTCTGGGATAATACATCAACCAAACCTTTCACCCCCCTCCCATAGACACGGCCGCCTTTTGGCGGCGCGGTCTTGACTCATGCGGCGAACCGCAAAGCCCTCAGATCAGATATTGGCCAAAATGAAGTTGGTGATGTTGACGCTCACCACTTTGCCTTCGGGCATTGATTTGTTGATGAGGTTTTTAAGCTTCGTATTGAGCTGCATCTTGCCTTTTGCCGTACTCAAGCTTTGCGGCGTCGTATCTGCCAATGTCATCAAGATGATCGGCTTGATCGTGATCTCTTTGATTTCATCAAACTCGGCTTTGACTTTCGCGCTGTCGAGTTGAATCGAAAAATCCATCTGCACGATGTAGCCCGCATCCGACAGATTCGTTTTGATGCCCGTGATGTCCGAGCTTACCGCCACGATTTCTTTGGCCGACAATTTCTTTTCCTGCTTGGCTTCTTCCTTTTTCTCGGCTGCTGCCGCTGTGTCATCGCCTCCGCGGCTCAGAACCAGAAACACGGCCACCACGATCAGTGTGATCGCCAGAAACATCGTAATGATCCATGGCAAAAGTTTCTTCATTATTCTTCTTCCCCCATATTCTGTACCTTAATCGAAGCCGTATGCAAGCCGATCGTGGCATAATAGTCGGTCATCAGCTTGACGACGTCGGCAGCCTTTTCCAGCACGATCATGCGCTTTCCGTTTACCAACGTAACGTAAGTATCCGGCGTTTCTTCTACCATTTCGATCTGCAGCGCATTGAGCCACAGCGGCGATCCGTTCAAACGAGTCACTGGAATCATATTTTTCCTCCCGTAAATGAGCGGAAAGGCGGCTGTAATCAGCCTGCCTTTCCGCCGCTAATCAATCCGGATTAACGTTTCAGGTTAACGACTTCCTGGAGCACTTCGTCGGAGGTCGTAATGATTCTGGAGTTCGCTTGGAATCCGCGCTGCGCCGTAATCATTTCGGTAAACTCGCTCGTCAGATCGACGTTGGACATTTCCAGCTGGCCGGCTACGATGCCCCCGGCCATTGCATTAGGCCCATCGGCTTCGGCTTCAAATACGATCGTCTCGCCTTCTGCCATAGCATTTTGTCCTACCCGGTACAGGTTGCCGCCTGCTTTTTCCAATCCTTCCGGGTTACGTACTACAACAACAGCTATCCGGTTATCTGTTGCAATCGTTCCGTCAGCAGCTTTGATCGCGACTACTCCGTCACTACCAATCGAAAAAGTCGAACCTTGCGGGACATTGATCGCTCCGCCTCCAGTATTAAGAACAAAAAGTCCATCCGAGTTAACCAAGTTGCCCGTTCCATCAACATGGAAGTCACCTGCTCTTGTCAAGAAAGCATTTGCGGCATCCGTTTCAGCGGTCAGTCCGACTGCGAAGAAGCCGTCACCGTCGATACGAAGATCCGTTGGGTTGTTCGTTGTCATGGCGCTACCCGCCAAGTGCAAGGTGTCAATGGAACCGATCGATACACCCAGACCGATCTGTTTGGCGTTAGAACCGCCTACTTCTGCTGTAGAACCTGTTGCGCCTGCTGCCGTTTGGCTGAGGATATCTTTGAACATAACGCGTGAAGATTTGAATCCGGCCGTATTTACATTCGCGATATTGTTGCCGATGACGTCAAGTTTGGTTTGGAAGCCTTTCATACCCGACACGCCCGAATACATGGATCTCAACATTAAATGATTCCTCCTGTGATTGTGCACAATTTTGAGTATGATCGTATAAACTTGAATTGCTTTCATTTTACTGTCATTGCCGGAAAAAAACCCGGCTATAAAGTGCTATTTTTTACCGCGTCATGCGTTCGGCGGTAATACGGCTTCCTATCGGGCCAGCCGGTCAAACTAGGAAACGATGACGGCACTGTCGATTTGAGTGAACACATTGTCTTTCATGGAACCTCCGTCGACTGCCGTAACTACGGTGCGGTTGCGCACGTTTACGATCAGGGCCAGATCCTGCATCAAAACGAGCGATTCTTTGGAGCCTTTGGCGGCCGCCTTGTCGATAGCACTGCCGATTTTGCGAAGCTGCTCCGGGTTGAATTCGATACCCCGCTGTTCGAGCCTTTTCGAAGCATGTCCGCTAAACTTCAGCAGTTTATCTTCGAGTACGTTCTTGAAGCTTTCCTGTCCCGCGTTCGGACCTGTGGGCCTCGATACGGTCGGCGGCATTTTCGCCGGATATAACTGCCCTACGCGAATCGGGTCGTTCATTGCGCACCTCCGCTAGTTCCGGATGTCGGCGTACCGGCTGCCTCCTCTACGGATTGTTGCGGAGCCTGATTGTCTGCTGCCGGAGCTGCTTCCGTCGTCTTCGCTTCTGTCGTTTCTTTGGAAACGGCATCCGTTTTGGCTGCTGCCGCCGCGTCTGTCGAAGCTGCCGGATCCGGTGCTTTACCCGGCGTAACGCCTTCTGCCTTGTCGTCAGCCGCTCCAGCCGGTTCTACCATCGTGATCTCCGAAGTCGGAACGAGATACTTGCCTACGGCCGCGAACATTTTTCCGTCTTTTTGCAACACGGAAGCTACGTTACCGGTCAAATAGTTTTTCGATTCCGTATCGTACCAGGTGACTTTCTGGCCGATCAGTTGGGAAGCCGAACCCATCGAAGCATTCATCTGCGTCAGCTGCGTAGACATGTTCATCAGCTGTTCCAACGAAGAGAACTGCGCCATTTGAGCCGTAAACTGCGAATTGTCCATCGGGGCGAGCGGATCCTGGTTTTTTAGCTGCGCGATCAAAATGGTCAAAAATTGTTCTTTGCCCATCGTTGCCGAATCCTTGGAAGGAACCGCTGCCGCTTTTTGCACGTTTTGTGTGGAATAGTTAGGCCAAATGTTCGAAGTTGAAACATTGTTGTTCGCCAAAAATTTTCGCCTCCAATCTGAATTACGCTTCTGCTATAAACGAACTGCCGGACTGCGCCGCCGTTTTTTGTCTCAGCCATTCGCCGAGTTCTTCGCCGAGTTCAGCCGCCAAGATCGCATCGTCGTTGGCTTCTTCTCTGGCACGGGAGCGTTTTTCCTGCTGTTGTCTACTGCTTGCTTGTCCACCGTTTTGGTCCATTTGCGATTGCAGAGAAGAACTTTGCGTCACTTCAAGCCGCTCTACCGTCAAGCCTTGTCCCTGCAGCGATCCTCTCAGTTGAACCATCTGCTGCTCCAGCATATCTTTGGCAGCGGCATGTTCGGTCACAAAGTGGGCAACCAGCTGTCCGGCGTGCATCGTAATCCGGATATCGACTTTGCCGAGATGATCGGGCGTCAACGAAATTTTGGCTTCGGTAAATCCTTGCTTTTGCAAAATTTCCAGTCGGTCGACGACAAGCTTCTCAACCTCTTGTGCCATACGGTGTACAGGAACCGCTTCAACCGGCTTGGCTGGCGTCGTGCCGTTTGTACGCATAGCCAGTTCTCCCGCCGTAATCGTGCCCTGCGGCTTGATCTCCTGCGACGCTTCTTCGGAAGATTGTCCTTCCTGCTGCGTACCGGCCTGCTGAGATTGACTTTTCGCCGATACGATTTTGGACTCCGCCGTGTTCGTCGCTTGCGCTTCTGCCGCCGGCTTGGAGACCGTCTGATCATTTTTTGTCGGCTGTGCGTCATCCGCAAGCTGAACGACTGCTGCCGGCTGCTGCGTCAGACCTTGTTTGGCTTTGGTTTGCGTATCGCTATCGACAGTCTGAATCGTCTGCTCAAGAGCTGCCAACGCCTGCTGAGCCTGAACTTTTACTGCAGGTGCCGCTTGATCCGATTGCTGCAGATCGATCAGTTGGGCCACCGTATCTTGAAGTGCAAATTTCAGCGTAGCCGGGTTTGAAGCCAGTGCCTGAACCGCATTTCCAGCTGGCTGTTCCTGTTCGGTTCCGCCTGCTTCTTCAACGCTGCCGAGAAGCGCCTGCGCCTGCTGAATCCAGCCTTGAAGCATCGGCATCAATTCCGGATTTTCCGTCAACTGTTCATCCAGTACATCAAGCTGCTGCATCAGTTCGTCGAGCTTCTGTTCGAGTTCTTCGGCCGCACCGTCGTTCGACTGTTGGTTCTCGCCGCTCGTTTGCTCAGTTGCCGTAATCAACTGCTGAAGCGCGGACAAAATCGGATTGGCCGGCGTTTCAGCCGCAATTGCAGTTGTAGTCGATCCTGTCGCGGAGACCGCGGCTCCCATCAACTGCTGAAGCGATTGACCGAATAAGGCTGCTGCTCCGCTTGCGACCGTAACGGTACCTGCTTTGCTTCCTGCAGCAGCGGCAGCCGGGGCCGCCGGAGCTCCTGTCGTCATTCCTGAAATGCTCATTCCCATATTTTCTTGATTCACCTCCTCTCAAATGGACTTAACCGCCGATCAACTTATTGGCCAGGGAAGCAGCCGTTTCGCTATCCGTACCCGCCATCTGCGACAGGATTCCGGAACGGGTCGTATCGTCTACCGATTTCAAAATGGTCAACACCTTTGCTTGATTGGTTTTGGCCATCTGGGCCAGCAGCGTTGCGGCACTCGACGCATCCATCGAAGAAAACGTCTGCGCCAATTGGTCTTGATTCAGCGACCCTGCCGTCGAAGTCGCCGCTTGCGTAGGCTGACTCGCTTTGTCGGCCGCTGTACGCGCCGTATTGGCCGCCGCTTCCAGCGCTTTGGCCGAAGTCGCGTTTTTGAGCATGATCGAGACTTTGGCCGCTTTGTCGGCTGTCATCTTCTGCATAATGCCCGAACGCTGCTCTGTCCCCATCGCGTTGAGCACCATCGCGATTTCCGCATCGGTCAGCGTCTGAAGGATCGGAGCCGCTTTGCTGGCACTCATGGAGCCGTAAGTCTGGGCCAACTGCTTGACCTGCTTGCTCGGTCCTTCTTCTTCCGCCGGCGCCGCAGCCGCTTTGGCTGTCTGGGCTGCTGCGGCCGTATCCAGCTGCTTTTGCAAATCGTCCACTTTGGTCTGCGTATCCGCTTGAGCTTTTTGCGCCGTTTTTAGTTCGGTAGTTTTCTGTTGAAGCTGGGTTTTCAGTTCGCTGATCGTTGCTTCGGCGCTTGCGGCCTGCTTCTCTTCCTGCTTCTGCGCCTGCTGTGCCGGCGTATAAGTCGGTTTGGGAAGCATCGAGCCGACAAGCGGCACTTTGTTCGCCGTCTCCAATACGGTGTTGCGCGTATTGGGATTCGTCAACGCCAGCAGTGCACCGACCAGTACGACCGTGAAGAGAATCGGTACCGCGAACAGCAGGATTCGTCCCGCTTTGCTTCCCGATCCTTCTTCAAGATTCATATCGGCTTCTGCTCCGGCTTTCGCCATGCCTTTGACCTCCCTTTGCACTTGTTGCACTTGCTGATTCCGCTTCGCCTGCGTTCTTAGCGGGTGCGGGAAGCAAATCGAACGGTCGCCATTTCGTCAAGTTCGTTTTGCTCACGCAGCGATTCTTCTTTTTGGAACGACTCCAGTGCTTTGCCACGCGCTTGCAGCCACACTTTTTCGTCCAGCATTTTCGTCGTGAGATGTTCTTTCTTTTCTTCGACTTTTACCTGCGCCGTTTGAATATCCTGGCGTTTTTGCAAAATGCACTGGTCGATGTAGTTGATATAATCCTGCATCTGCTGGAGTTGGAAAGCTGAAACCGCGTTTGTGGCCTGAGTTTGAAGGGAATCGGCCATCTGATCTTTATCGGAGAACAGTTGGCCCAGCGTATGCTTTTCAGCCTGCAATTGTCCGATTGCCGAAGAAAGATGCATTTCGGCATGACTTTTTTCGCTTGTTTTCAGATCCACGACTTTTTGAAATGAATAGTTGAATTTCAACATTTCTTAAGGTCAGCTCCTTGAGAATTCTTGGATTAAACGTTCGATCGTTTCGTCCAGCGTTGTTTTTTCGTCCACTTTTTGTTTTGTAAAATCCCAGATGCGTTGAATGTTCTCGATCGCTTCGTCGATCTCGGCACTGGACCCTCTTTGGTAAGCGCCGATGTTGATCAAGTCTTCCGACTCTTTGTATACCGAGAGCAGCCGTTTCAAGTTGTTGGCCGCGTCGGTTTGAATTTCCGGCGAGATGTCTTTCATGACCCGGCTGATGCTGGCCAGCACATCGATGGCCGGAAAGTGTCCCCGGTTGGCGATACCCCGGTTCAACACGATGTGTCCGTCCAGAATCCCGCGCACCGCATCGGCAATCGGTTCGTTCATATCGTCGCCGTCTACCAACACGGTGTAGAAAGCGGTGATCGATCCGGTCGGCCCCGTTCCTGCCCGCTCGAGCAGTTTGGGCAGCGTCGCGAATACCGACGGGGTATAACCCCGCATCGCCGGCGGTTCGCCGACAGCCAGCCCGACTTCGCGCTGAGCCATCGCAAACCGCGTAACCGAGTCCATCATCATCATGACGTTCATGCCGCGGTCCCGGTAATACTCGGCAATGCTAGTCGCGATCAACGCCGCCTTGATACGTACCAGCGCCGGTTGATCCGACGTTGCGACGATCACGACGGAGCGTGCCAGGCCTTCCGGCCCCAGGTCGCGTTCAATGAAGTCCAATACTTCGCGGCCCCGTTCGCCGACCAGCGCGATCACGTTGATGTCCGCCGAAGTGTTTCGGGCGATCATGCCCATCAGCGTGCTTTTGCCGACGCCCGAGCCGGCGAAGATGCCGACCCGCTGTCCCTTGCCGATGGTCAGCAGCCCGTCGATGGCTCGAACGCCGACGTTGATCGGCTCGTGCACTCTCGGACGCTGCAGCGGATTGCTCGGCACGTTGAACGTCGAAGCGTGGGCCATGCGTGCCGGAAGCAGCGAACCGTCCAGCGGCCTTCCCAGACCGTCGAGCACTTTGCCCAGCAGTTCCGAACCGACCTGTACGGTCAGCGGCTTGCCCGTGCCGACCACGTCGCATCCCGGGCCGATCGACTGCAGTTCGCCGAGCGGCATCAGCAGCACTTTGTTATCCCGGAATCCGACGACTTCGGCCTGGAGCGGAGTCGACGTTTTGGTCGGATAAATGTAGCAAACCTCGCCGATGCTCGCGTCGGGACCTTCCGATTCGACCATCAACCCGATAACCTGCGTCACCTTGCCGTTTACCCGGATTGGATCCAGCTGCCTGAGCTGTTCCAAATACTTGTCGACCAGAATTTCTTTCATCCCTTCACCTCCGCGCCGTCGTTCGCTTTACACTTATCATTGTACATCGTTCCGAAAAAACCTCTAAGGCTAAAAAGTGCTATTTCCGCATTTTAAAAAAACCCGGCAAGTTACCTGAGTTCCTATAGGATTATGTCCGACTAGGAGGTCCAGCCCGCCAATCAGGAACCGGAAGCTTCTTCGTGCAGCGCCATTCTCAGCAATTCGCGTTTGATTTCGGTCAGTTGGGTATCAATTCTGGCATCGACGCTTCCGAAGTTCGATCGAATCACGCAGCCGCGGTCTTTGACGGTCGAATCGGGCAAAATTTGCAGCTCGGCCTGCGAATCAATCGACATAGCAAGCTCTTCACGCGCGGAGTTGATCAGGGAAAACTGCGACGGCGCCACACAAAGCGTAATGGTGCCCTGCTCCCTTTTGCGCGAAAGCGTCTGGCGGATCAGCGAAATGGTCAAAGCTTCGTCCTGCTCCAGCTTGCGATCGATAATTTTTTCGGCAATCGCCGAACTCAGACTGACGAGAAAAGGTTCGGCTTCCTGAATGATTTCTTCTTTGGTCCGAACCGCTTCCTCGATCAACGCCTGCACTTCTTCGGCCGCTTCGCGGATTTGAACGGCAAGCTCCGCTTCCGCCTGTGCTCTGCCTTCCTCATAACCTTCGCGGAACCCCTGCGATTTGACCGCTTCCACCAAATGCTCGTCCTGCTCGCGCTTTTCCTGCCACCAGAGATCAATCTGCTGCTGCGCTTCGGCAAGCATGCGTTCGGCTTGTTCGGCGGATTCCCGAATTTGAAATTCCGCGAATTCTTTCGCATCCCGAATCATTTCGTCTTTGAGGACAACCGTCTGCTGATCCGCAAGCGGAAGCCTCGGTTCGTCCTCATGGCCGTCGATTTCCTGCTTGGAGGCATAATGCCGATGCAGATCAAGCTTGACAAAGTCTTCTTTTGGCACGTACTGCGAAGATTTAATGAGGTTAGACAATGATATCATCTCCTCCGCCGCGTGCGATGATGATCTCGCCCGCTTCTTCCAGCTTACGGATAATCGTTACGATACGAGTCTGGGCTTCTTCCACGTCACGAAGCCGTACAGGCCCCATGAATTCCATTTCTTCCCGGAACGTATCCGCCATCCGTTTGGACATGTTTTTGAATACGACTTCGCGAACTTCTTCGCTGGCGACCTTGAGCGCGAGCTGAAGATCGGCATTTTCGACATCGCGGATAATCCGCTGAATGGAACGATCGTCGATATTGACGATATCTTCGAACACGAACATTCTTTTCTTGATTTCTTCTGCCAGTTCCGGATCCTGGATTTCGAGCGAGTCGAGAATCGTCCGTTCCGTTCCTCGGTCGACGCCGTTCAAAATCGAAACGATCGATTCGATACCGCCTGCCGTCGCAAAATCCTGCGTAACCGTCGAAGACAGCTTTTGTTCCAGTATGCGTTCTACCTGGGCGATAACTTCCGGCGAAGTGCTGTCCATCATGGCGATCCGCCGCGCGACTTCGGCTTGTTTCTCCTGAGGCAGCGAAGACAAGATCACCGACGCCTGCTCGAACTGCAGATACGAGAGCACAAGCGCGATCGTCTGTGGATTTTCGTTTTGGATAAAGTTCAAAATCTGGCTCGGATCGGCTTTGCGCGCAAAGTCGAAAGGACGGACCTGCAAAGTGGCCGTCAGTCGATTGATGACTTCAAGCGCTTTCTGTTCGCCGAGCGCTTTTTGAAGAATCTCTTTTGCGTAGTTGATGCCGCCCTGCGAAATGTATTCCTGGGCCAGGCAAATTTGGTGGAACTCGGCAAGTACCGAATCTTTTTCCGAGCTGTCCACTTTTCGCACGTTGGCGATTTCGAGCGTCAGCTGCTCGATTTCTTCATCGCGCAGATGCTTGAAGATCTGAGCCGAAACTTCCGGCCCGAGAGAGATGAGCAGAATGGCAGCTTTCTGTCTTCCGCTCAACGTTTGCGCGCTTGCTTTGGCCACACTTATTCACTCCTATTCATCGGCTAGCCATGTGCGCAGCAGATTGACAAATTCGTCCGGTTTCTTTTTGGCGAGCGATTCGAGCTGCTTGCGCGTCTGGCTTTCTCCGTTAACCGTCTCAAAACTGATGGACGGCATTTCGGCCGGCGTCGGAAGCGCCATTTCTTCGAGCAGTTCTTCTTCGCGATTTTTTCTTCTGCGACGCAGTACCAGGAAAACGGCTGCGGCAAGCAGTAAAGCCAATCCGCCGATGATGCTCCACAGAAGCGTTCTGGAGATGCCCGTGTCGGCCGCTGCCGTTGCAGCGGATGGCGGGGTAGAAAATACGGCGACTTTTTGCCCAAGCTCCGTCTCATTGTAAGTCGTTCCCGAGTCGGCAAGCGAAGCACCGATGATGTTAACGAGAATATCTGTAACATTTTTTGTAACAGTCCTATCTAACTCCGTCGAGCCTTCAGGCGGTTCAATCGCTACGTTGATGGTTAAGTCCTTTACGATGTACGGGCTCTGAACGATTTCTTTCGTGATTTGATTGACTTGGTAATTCACGATTTTGTTGGAGCTTTCAGACGTCGATTGTCCGGCGCTTGTATCGCCCGGATACGTCGGCACGGCTTCCGTTCCCGTTCCCGCTACGCCGCCGTCCGCGGCTCCCGCTCCGGTATAACTCTCCTGAACGTCCTGCACGCTGATTTCGATGCCCCGCATATTTTCCACGTCGACCGGTTCGTATCTGTTTTCGGTCGAATTCACCTGATCGAAGTTCAACTTCGAAGCGACGAGTACATTAACCCGATCCGCTCCTACCATACTCCCCAGGAACATCTTCACGCTTTTCTCGATATCGCTCTCATACTTGCGCTGAATTGCCAGGTTATCCTGTATCGCCCCTGCGGAACCGGCTCCAAAACCGTTGCCCGCGTTGGAAGCGTAAAGTTCGGCATTATCGCTCGTAATCGTGATATTGTCGATCGGCAAATTCGGAACCGAAGTCTTGACGAGATTGAAATAGCCGTCAATCACTTCCTGGCTCGGCCGGAAACCGGGCTTGAAAGTCATCACGACCGAAGCCGAAGCTTGATCTTGATTCTCGCTGCTGGCAAAAAGGCTTTCTTCGGGCAGGTTAATAAGTACCCGCGCCGTCTCGACCCCGCTCATCATTTTGAGCATCGATTCGATTTCGCCGTTCAATGCGCTTTTGTACTTTACGTTAAACTCGTTCTCGGTCATTCCGAGTGCGGAAGTCGTCGTGCCGAACATTTTGTTGAAGCCGATCGAGCCGTTCTGAATAATGCCCTGCGAAGCCACGTCCACTCTGACTCTCGCGGCATTGGTACTCGGTACCGACAAACTCTTGCCGTCTGCGCTCAATTTATACGGAATGGCGGCGGAATCCAGATAAGTCATGGCCGCAGCCGCGTCTTCGCCGTTCATGTCCTGAAAAGCAACTTCGTATTCCGTCTTTGAAAACTGCATGGTCAGAATCACGATCGTCAGCAGCGTGATGGCAACGGTCGAGACCAACAGCGCCTTTTGGGTTTTGCTAAGTCGATTCCAATAACCCAAAATCGAATCCCTGATTCGGGTCAATCTTTCATTCACATTTTCACCCCACTACGCAGCATTATACTTGGCTCGCTTTTTTTTACAGTTGTGTCCGCATGATTTCCTGGTAAGCTTCGATTACTTTGTTGCGCACTTGCGAAGTCATCTGAAGTCCAAGAAGGGCTTGTTCGCCCGTAATCATCACTTGGTCCACACTCGCTTGTCCAAGCATGAATTGCTTCCCGGTCTCATCTGCCGTTTTCTCCATATTGGATACTCCTTGCAGAGCGTCCTGCAGATAATTGCCGAAGTTTTGCATCGTTTCTTGCGGGGTAGCCTCGGCCGTCTTGTCCTGAAGGTTAGACACGGCACGGTTCGCCATTTGAACCGGGTTGAACATATGGTTTTGAATCATCGCAATCTCCCTTTCCGATCGGTCCGCTTAAGCGTCCGTGATTTGTCTGTGGTGTCTGTTCAAGCGCTAACCGGAATTACTTGCCGATTTGCATCGCCTTCATCAGCATCGACTTCGTTGCGTTCAACGCCGTGACGTTCGCTTCGTAGGAGCGCGTCGCCGAGATCATGTCCACCATTTCCTTCGCGATGTCGACGTTCGGCATCTGGACGTAGCCGTCGCCGTTCGCGTCCGGGTGAGTCGGGTTGTAGACCAGTTTGAACGGCTCTTGATCTTCCTGGATTCCTGTGACTTTGACGCCGCTTGCCGAGCTTTTGCCTTTCATCGCCGCGTTAAGGGTCTGGGAGAACGGAGTCTGGTTATTTTCGGAAAGCACCGTCACTTTGCGGCGATAAGCTTGAGCCTGGCCGTCGACGACCTGGGCTCTTGTCGTATCGGCGTTCGCAATATTGGACGAGATGACGTCCATGCGAAGCCGTTGGGCCGTAAGGGCCGAAGCGCTAACGTCAAATCCGCTGCTGATTCTCATCGTTATCCATTGCCTCCCAGCGCTGTGCGCATCATTTTGATCTGGTGATTGACCTCTTCGATGTACGTGTTATAGCGCAGCTGATTTTCGGCCAGGCTCGTCATCTCGGTGTCGATATCGACATTGTTTTTGTTGTTGTTCATGGCCGTGCTCTTGTCGCTTGTGATGCGTGCGGTCGGAATGGAACCGGCAGAACCGATTTCGATATGACGAGCGTTCGTCATCCGGCCCTTAATCGAACTTACACCGTTCATTTCCGACTGAAGCAGGCTCTCGAAAGAGACCTCGGAACGTTTGAAATACGGCGTGTCCGCATTCGCCACGTTGTTGGAAATGACCTGCTGTCTCGTGTTTGAAGCATCGATTGCGCTGCGCAGGCGGGTAAAGCCGGTATCGTTCAAAATGTTCATCGATTCCACTCCTTTAGTTAATAAAGCTTGTGCACTTTATAAATTATACAAAATTAAATTCGACTGCACTATTCTTTTTTTTGAGCTGCACCTGATCTTTACGATAAACTCTAGCTTTTTTCGCAAATTCCGTCCTACAGGCTCCGCCGCAACCTACATATTATCTAATCTAAGTTTCTTCGAGTTGGGCCTATAAAACAATGAGAAAAAAGCCCTATCTTTCCGCAGTTGAAAGACAGGGCTTTTTCTTATATGGATATCTTTCTTACATTCATCAATTTGACGTAAAAAATGAATATGCTTACACGGTGAAAATCGCTTTTGCGTCCTGATTTTCTCCGTATTTTTCCATATTCCCCATGGAATCAAGTAAGGTCGAAACCTTTAGAGAATGTACTGGCTCAAGTCGCGGTCTTTGGCGATATCCGAAAGTTTTTCACGTACGTATTCCGGGGTAATCGTCATTTGTTCCAAATTCAGCTCCGGCGCTTCGAAGGAAAGGTCTTCAAGCAGCTTTTCCAAAATGGTATGCAGACGGCGGGCTCCGATATTTTCGGTATTCTGGTTGACCGAAGCGGCGATGCTCGCGATTTCGCGAATCGCTTCCTCGGAAAATCCGATATCGATGTTTTCGGTGCGCAGCAGGTCCACATACTGTTTGGTGAGCGCGTTTTGCGGTTCGGTCAAAATGGCGATAAAGTCTTCCAGCGTCAAGCTCTCCAGCTCGACCCGGATCGGAAAACGGCCCTGAAGTTCGGGAATCAGATCCGAAGGCTTCGCCACGTGGAAAGCGCCGGCCGCGATAAACAAAATATAATCGGTTTTGACCGGACCGTATTTCGTGACGATCGTCGATCCTTCGACAATGGGAAGAATATCCCGCTGCACGCCTTCGCGCGAGACGTCGGGTCCGTGACCGCGGCCCGCGCCGGCCACTTTGTCGATTTCGTCGATAAAGATGATGCCAGCCTGTTCGGCGCGGCGCACCGCTTCCTGGTTCACGTCGTCCATATCGATCAGCTTGGACGCTTCTTCCTGGATCAACGCTTTGCGCGCTTCGCGAATCGGCAGCTTGCGGCGCTTGCTCCGCTTGGGCAGGAAATTGCCGAGCATCTCCTGAATGTTCATGCCCATCTGGTCGTTGCCGCCCTGCCCGGCGAGCATGTCGAACATGTTCGGCATCGCGTCTTCGACGTCGATTTCGATCACCTGCTCTTCGAGCTTGCCGGCCAGCAGATCGAACCGCACTTTGCGGCGGCGTTCGCTGAGGCTGCCTTCTTCGTAGCGGGTTTTTTCCGGTTCCGGCTCGGGCGTCTTGCCCTGTGCGCCGCCGAACAGCATTTCGAACGGATTGCGCTGCGAAGTCGACGATTTGGAAGCCGGCTCCAAAATTTCGACGATCCGCTCATTCGCCATTTCTTCCGCGCGGTCTTTGACTTTTTCTGTCCGCTCGGCTTTGACCATGCGAATCGAGGTGTCCACCAAATCGCGGATCATCGCTTCGACGTCGCGGCCGACGTAACCGACTTCGGTAAACTTGGTCGCTTCCACCTTGATGAACGGCGCGCCGACCAATTTGGCCAGCCGACGCGCGATTTCCGTCTTGCCGACGCCGGTCGGTCCGATCATCAGGATGTTTTTCGGCACGACTTCGTCGCGCGTTTCTTCGGGAAGCAGGCTGCGGCGATAACGATTGCGCAGGGCAACGGCTACCGAACGCTTGGCCTTCTTCTGTCCTACGATATACTTGTCCAGCTCCGCTACGATTTCCCGCGGTGTCAGGGCTTCGTTTTTCATGGCCATACCCTCCACTTTTAAGGCGTGTTCGCCGTTCGCGCACGACCCACGGCCCGTAATTGGCGTTAAAGTTCTTCGACGATAATGTTGTCGTTCGTATAAACGCAAATTTCAGCGGCAATCCGCAGCGAAGCTTCGGCGATCTCTTTCGCTTCGAGCTCCGCGTGGCGTTTGAGTGCGCGCGCGGCCGACAGAGCAAAATTGCCGCCCGAACCGATCGCGATAATGTCGTCGTCCGGTTCGATGATTTCGCCGTTGCCGGAAATCAACAGCATGCCGTCTTTGTCCATGACGATCATCAGCGCTTCCAGCTTGCGCAGCATCTGATCGGTCCGCCATTCCTTCACCAGCTCCACCGCGGCGCGCTGGAGATTGCCCTGATGTTCTTCAAGCTTGGCTTCGAACTTCTCGAACAGGGTAATGGCGTCGCCGACAGAACCGGCAAATCCGGCCAAAACCTGTCCGCGGTACAACCGGCGTACCTTTTTCGCGTGCTGCTTCATGATCACGTTCTGTCCCATCGTGACCTGGCCGTCGCCGGCTATGGCCGACTTGCCGTTTTTGCGCACGGCGCAAATCGTCGTCGCGTGAAAAGAAATTTCCATCATGATCCTCCTCTCCGGATAGGGCGGTCAGCTGCGAACGGGATTCAGCGCGTGTTCCGCCGTGAAAGCCGTCAACGCATCCAACGCGCGCATGGCCAGAGCTTCGTTTTTTTCTTTTTTGTTGCGGATCTTCTGTTCCGGTTTCGGCAGCAGGCCGAAATTGGCGTTCATCGGCTGGAAATGGTTCGGATCGGCCGTCGTGATATAACGGGCCATGCCTCCGAGCGTCGTCGCTTCGGGGAAAACGATCGGTTCGCGTCCGAGCGCCAGATGCGCGGCGTTGATACCGGCGATCAGGCCCGATGCGGCCGATTCGACATACCCTTCCACGCCGGTCATCTGCCCGGCGAAGAACAGGTTCGACTTGTTCTTGCACTGGTAGGTCGGCTCAAGCAGCTTGGGCGAATTGATGAACGTATTGCGGTGCATGACGCCGTAGCGGACGATATCGACGTTCTCGAGGCCCGGAATCATCTGGAACACCCGCTTCTGCTCGCCCCATTTCAGATGCGTCTGGAAGCCGACCAGATTGTACAGCGTGCCGGCCGCGTTGTCCTGGCGCAGCTGCACGACAGCGAACGGATTTTTGCCCGTGCGCGGGTCCGGCAGGCCGACCGGTTTCATCGGACCGAACAGCGCGGTCTGGCGGCCTCTTTGCATCATGACTTCGATCGGCATACAGCCTTCGAAATAAATTTCTTTTTCGAACTCTTTGAGTTCCGCGGTTTCCGCCGCGATCAGCGCTTCGTAGAAACGATCGAACTCCTCTTCGGTCATCGGGCAGTTCAGGTACGCCGCTTCGCCCTTGTCGTAGCGGGAAGCGAGGTAGACTTTATCCATATCGATCGAATCTTTCTCGATAATCGGAGCCGCCGCATCGTAGAAGTAGAAATATTCTTCGCCCATGAAGCTTTTGATCTGTTCGGACAGTGCCGGGGAAGTGAGCGGACCCGTGGCAATGATCGTAATGCCGTCTTCGGGAATCTCCGTCACTTCTTCTTCGCGCACGTCGACGAGCGGATGTTCTTTGAGCGCCTGCGTGATGCCGCCCGAGAACAGGTCCCGGTCGACGGCAAGCGCTCCGCCCGCCGGTACGGCGCTGGCATCCGCTTTGCCGATTACGAGCGAATCGAGCCGGCGCATTTCTTCCTTCAGCACGCCGACCGCTCCCGTAAAGCCGTTTGCGCGCAGCGAATTGCTGCATACCAGTTCCGCAAAATACGACGTGTGATGGGCCGGCGTTTTGACTTTCGGCCGCATCTCGTAGAGCGTGACCGGAACGCCGCGGCTGGCGATCTGCCAAGCCGCCTCGCTTCCCGCCAGTCCCGCTCCGATTACCGTTACTCTTTGATTGCTGCTCACTTCATGTTCCCCCTATATTAAACTTCCGCTGCGTCTTCGCTGTCTTCCAGCAGTTCCGTATGATCGCACGACGTGCATTGAAGCTTCGTTCCCTGTTTGCTGCGTTTTTCGACCATCAGCGAGCTGCATACCGGACAAGGCTTCGGCGACGGACGGTCCCACGAAACGAAGTCGCATTCCGGATACTGGTCGCATCCGTAGAAGATACGCCCTTTTTTGCTGCGGCGCTCGACGACATGCCCTTCTTTGCATTTCGGACAGGTCACGCCGATATTTTTGACGATCGGACGGGTATTGCGGCAGTCCGGGAACCCGGAACAAGCCAGGAATTTGCCGAACCGGCCCATTTTGTACACCATCGGCTTGCCGCATTTGTCGCATACTTCGTCCGAAACTTCGTCCTGGATTTCGATTTCTTTCATTTCTTCTTCCGCGAATTCGAGACGTTTCTCGAACGTGTCGTAAAACTCTCTCAACACGCGGACCCACTGTTCTTCGCCTTCTTCCACATGGTCGAGGCTTTCTTCCATATGCGCCGTGAACTCGGCATCGAGAATCTCCGGGAAAAACTGTTCCATCTGTTCGTTGATCAATTCCCCGAGCTCGGTCGGCATGAACTTCTTTTCTTCGATCGCCACGTATCCGCGCTTTTGGATCGTCTCCAATGTCGGCGCATACGTACTCGGGCGTCCGATTCCGAGTTCTTCGAGCGTCTTCACGAGACGGGCTTCCGTATAACGCGGAGGCGGCTGCGTGAAATGCTGCTTCGGTTCGGTGTTTTTGTGTTCAAGCTTGTCGCCCTTGACGAGCGCCGGCAGGAACTTGTCTTCTTCCACGCTTCCGTCGTCGTTGCCTTCCACATACACTTTCATGAAACCCTGGAACCGGACTTTCGATCCGACCGCCCGGAAAGTGGTGTCGCCGGCTGCGATGTCCACGGACAGCGTATCGAGCACGGCCGAAGACATCTGGCTGGCAACGAAACGTTCCCAGATCAGCTTGTACAGACGGAACTGGTCGCGGCTCATGACCGCTTTGACCGATTCCGGATCGCGTTCCATCGAAGTCGGACGAACCGCTTCGTGGGCATCCTGCGAACCCGCGGATTTTTTGGAATATTGGCGCGGCGTCTCCGGCGAGAATTCGGTGCCGTAACGTTCGCCGATAAAAGCTTTGGCTTCTTCCTGGGCGCTGGCGGCGACCCGAGTCGAGTCGGTACGCATGTACGTAATCAAGCCGACCGTGCCTTCTTTGCCGAGATCGATACCTTCATACAGCTGCTGAGCGACCGACATCGTCTTCGCTGCGCGGAAATTGAGCTTGCGCGCGGCTTCCTGCTGCAGCGAGCTTGTCGTGAATGGAGGAGACGGATGACGCTGGCGTTCTCTTTCTTTGACTTCGCTTACGACAAAATCTTTTCCTTCAAAAGCGGCCAGCACTTCCTGGACGTCCTGTTCGCTGCCGAGCTCTTTTTTGCTGCCGTTCAGTTGGTGGAACTTGGCTTCGAATTCGTTGCCTTTGACAGCAAGGCGAGCCGTAATGCTCCAGTATTCTTCGGGCAGGAACTCGGAAATTTCGTTCTCGCGGTCGATGATCAGTTTGACGGCAACCGATTGTACGCGTCCCGCGGACAGTCCTTTTTTGACTTTTTTCCACAGCAGCGGACTGATCTTGTAGCCGACCAGCCGATCGAGAATGCGGCGCGCCTGCTGGGCATTGACCAGATCCATGTTGATCGGACGCGGCGTCTTGAACGCATCCTTGACCGCCTGCTTCGTAATTTCGTTGAACACGACGCGGCAGTCCTGCACGTTGTCGATATTGAGCGCATGCGCCAAGTGCCAAGCAATCGCTTCCCCTTCGCGATCGGGGTCGGCCGCGAGATACACTTTTTTTACTTTTTTGCTGGCGTCTTTCAATTCTTTCAGGATCGAGCCTTTACCGCGAATCGTAATATATTTCGGATTGAATTCGTTGTCGACTTCGACGCCGATCTGGCTTTTCGGAAGATCCCGAATATGGCCCATGGACGCTTTGACGATAAATTTGCTGCCTAGGTATTTGCCTATCGTTTTCGCCTTTGCGGGCGATTCCACGATGACTAGCGCATCAGCCATAGGTTCGTCCTCCTCTCAGGTTGTGCGAGCGCGGCTTTATGGGCCCCTTGCCCTGGACCGCGTCTATCGTTGATTGTGTGCCTTGACTGGAACTGGATCGAAAGTGGGGGTCGACGAATCGCTTATCCGATCCACGTGTAAATGGCGCCGGAGAGCGACTTCACCTGGCTTTTTATGATTAAAGATAGCAGAACGGAATGTAAAAGTCCAAACTCCCAGGAGGTCTTCCGCTGCAGTTCGTCGATGCTTGCATCCCCTTGCTCCAATATAACGTATATCTTCCGCTCCTCTTTTGTCAATTTTTCATGTCCCTCTTTTTTTGCAGCGCTTTGGGGCAGGGGAGCGAAGCAATCGCCGTACGCTTCCAAAATATCTTCCGCGCTTGCGCAGGGCTTCGCCCCGTTTTTGATCAGTTCGAATGTTCCCGCGCTTTTCGGCGAAGTGACCGGCCCCGGCACGGCGAACACGTCGCGGTTGCATTCGAGCGCATAATCCGCCGTGATCAGCGAACCGCTTCTCTGCGCCGCTTCGACGATCAGCACGCCGCGACACAAACCGGCGATAATCCGGTTGCGCAGCGGGAACAAGCCCGGCACCGGCCGCGTACCGGGAGGAAACTCCGACACCAGCAAGCCCTGCTCGGCGATCTCCCGGTGCAGCTGCCGATGTTCCGGCGGATAAGGCACGTCCACCCCTGCTCCGAGCACCGCGATCGTAGTTCCTCCTCGCTTGAGCGTTTCCCGGTGGGCGTATCCGTCGATGCCCCGTGCCATGCCGCTCACCAGGCATATGCCTCGTTCCGCCAGAGCTCCGGCGATCCGTTCGCAGACGACGCGGCCGTAGGAAGTAGGCGTTCTCGTACCGACGATCGCGATGCCAAATTCGTTCAGCAGCTCGCGGCGTCCGATCGTATACAGCAGCCAGGGCGGTTTGGCGGTTTCCTTCATTAGAGTAGGATACTCGTCGTCGTAAAAAGAAATCGGTTCGATGCCAAGCTTGCGCAGCTGCTCCGCCCGTTCGAACGCCTGCGCGATATTCAGGCGTGAGGCCGCCGCGGCCGATTTCGGTTCCGCGCCCAGAGCCGTCCACTCCTGCTCGGTCAGCTCGAACAGCCGCGAATACGGAATGCGCCGCTCCGATACGATCTTGATCAATCCGTACAAACGGTGCCAACCGATGCCTTTCGTTTCGTGCAGTGCCAGCAGCCAGAGGGCTTCAGGCAGTCGTTGTCGCGTCATAGAGATTACCCGCTCCTTTTTGCGAACAAGCGGCAAACGCGAAAAGGCAGCCTTTCTTCCCATAGGGAAAGAAAGGCTGCCTGCCTCGTCGGTTTTGCTTATCCGATTAAGTTTCTTTTCGTTATTGTGCCAGAAAAGAAACCGGAAATCAACCCGCCGTGAACGTCTCCAGCACGCCGCGCTCTTCGAGCACAGCTACGAGCGTAGCGCCCATTTCCGCCGGAGTCGGAGCGACGCGAATGCCGCACTCTTCCAACTTGGCGATTTTTTCGGCTGCCGTGCCTTTGCCGCCCGAGATGATCGCGCCGGCATGGCCCATGCGTTTGCCTTCAGGCGCCGTGGCACCGCCGATAAAGCCGACGACCGGCTTCGTCATGTTGGCTTTGACCCACTCGGCCGCTTCTTCTTCGGCCGTGCCGCCGATTTCGCCGATCATGACGACGGCCTGCGTGCCTTCGTCTTCGTTGAACATCTTCAGGATGTCGATGAACTCCGAACCTTTGACCGGGTCTCCGCCGATGCCGACCGCAGTCGACTGGCCGATGCCGCGCGTCGTCAGCTGGTGCACGGCTTCGTACGTCAGCGTTCCGCTTCGGGATACGACGCCGACTTTGCCGGCTTTGTGAATATAGCCCGGCATGATGCCGATTTTGCAAGCGTCAGGCGTAATGACGCCCGGACAGTTAGGTCCGATCAGAATCGTCTTTTTGCCTTCCATGTAGCGCTTGACCTTGACCATGTCCAGCACCGGAATGCCTTCCGTGATGCAGATGACGAGATCAAGCTCCGCGTCTACCGCTTCCAGGATCGAGTCCGCGGCAAAAGCCGGCGGTACATAGATGACGCTTGCGGTTGCGCCGGTCGCTTTGACCGCGTCGTTTACCGTATTGAAAACCGGAAGTTTGACGGCGCTGCCGTTTTCGAGCTGAATTTCAACTTCGGTACCGCCTTTGCCGGGAGTTACGCCCCCAACCATCTGTGTTCCGTATTCCAAAGCGCCTTTCGTATGGAAAAGCCCTGTCTCGCCCGTAATGCCCTGCGTAATCACTTTTGTATGTTTGTCCACCAGAATACTCATGCCGATCCACATCCTCCGTTTAAAGTCGGTTTGCGAAACTGACGCCGCGGCGATCCGGCCGGTTCTGCGCATCGAACCAGAACCGGCCGCGTACGCACACCGCATTCGTTGGCCGTTCTGTCGTTAGCCAAGCTGAATCCGATTAAGAGACCAACTCTACGATCTTCTGTGCCCCGTCGGCCATCGAGTCCGCGGATACGATATTGAGTCCCGATTCATTCAGGATCTTCTTGCCGAGGTCTACGTTGGTGCCTTCAAGGCGCACAACGAGCGGTTTGTCCAGTTTGATCTGCTTCGCGGCTTCGACTACGCCGTCCGCGATAACGTCGCAGCGCATGATGCCGCCGAAGATATTGATGAAGATCCCTTTGACTTCCGGATCGGACAAAATGATCTTGAACGCTTCCGTTACTTTTTCCTTGGTGGCACCGCCCCCTACGTCCAGGAAGTTGGCGGGTTCGCCGCCGTAGTATTTGATAATATCCATCGTGGCCATGGCCAGTCCGGCTCCGTTAACCATACAGCCGATATTGCCGTCAAGGGCGATATAGCTCAGGTCGAACTTGGAAGCGGCGATTTCCTTCGCGTCTTCTTCGTCCAGATCGCGCAGCGCCAAAATGTCTTTGTGGCGGAACAGCGAGTTGGAATCGAAGTTCAGCTTGGCGTCCAGCGCCATGACGTCGCCGTCGCCGGTGACGACCAAAGGGTTGATCTCGGCGATCGAACAGTCTTTGTCCACGAAAGCGGTGTAGAGCGCCATCATGAACTTGGCTGCCTTGTTCACAAGTTCTTTTGGAATGTTGATCGCATACGCCAGGCGGCGTGCCTGGAACGGCTGCAGACCAACGGCTGGATCGACGACTTCGCGGAAAATCCGCTCCGGTGTGGCGGCTGCCACTTCTTCGATCTCCGTACCGCCCTCTTCCGAGGCCATCAGCACGACGCTTCCGGTTCCCCGGTCCACGACGACGCCGACATAATATTCTTTTTTGATGTCGCAGCCTTCTTCGATAAGAAGACGCTTGATTTCTTTGCCTTCCGGACCTGTCTGATGGGTCACGAGTACCTTGCCGATCAATTCTTCGGCGTAGGTCCGCACTTCATCCAGACTTTTGGCGATCTTGACGCCTCCGGCCTTGCCTCGTCCGCCCGCATGGATCTGCGCCTTTACGACGACGACTGGACTCCCAAGCTCGCGGGCCGCGTCCACGGCTTCCGCCGCGCTGAACGCTACTTTGCCGCGGGGCACGGAAACTCCGTACTGCTGCAAAACTTCTTTGCCTTGATATTCGTGGATATTCATTTGTGAATCCTCCTATCAAATTGGCTCGCACCAGGCGGGTTGCCAGGCAGAAAAAGTACAACCTCAATCATTATAGCACGACTCCGGATAAAAATTGAAACGCTTTCTTGAAATTTGAAGGATTCCGTCTTTTTCGACAAAAATCAACATGCCAAAAACCGGAGCCCAAAAGGCTCCGGTAATATCGATTCTAACCCGGCGTTCAACAGATTGACTGCCGCTTATTTGCCCGAGGAAGAACGGTTTACGTCATGCGCGCGCGCCAGCAAATTCTGGAATCTGCCGAGCAGTTCCACGAATTCCGGTACGTCCATATGCAGGTCTCTCGACATGCATTCCGGAATGTGCGCCGCTTTTTCGCGCAGTTCCCGGCCTTGGTCGGTCAGCGAAATAAACACTTTGCGCTCGTCTTCGGTCGAACGGTTGCGTGACACGAAACCTGCATTCTCCAACCGCTTGAGCAGCGGAGTCAGCGTGCCGGAGTCGAGGAACAGTTCTTCGCCCAGCTCCTTGACCGTCC
The DNA here is from genome assembly GCF_006542275.1 of Saccharibacillus brassicae. Classification (NCBI taxonomy): domain Bacteria; kingdom Bacillati; phylum Bacillota; class Bacilli; order Caryophanales; family Paenibacillaceae; genus Saccharibacillus; species Saccharibacillus brassicae. Next base: position 4,665,773 of record NZ_CP041217.1, on the reverse strand, counting down.
GTTCGTCCTGCTCCCACAATACGATCAGCACCAAATACTGCGAATAGGTGACGCCCAGCGTCTCCAGATAAGGTTGATACATTTTCGTAATCTCGCGCGAGCTGGCATAAATCGAAAAGCACAGCATGTTGTCCAGTTGAAGCTGCGGATATTCGTTGACTTTGCCCATTGTGCTCACTCCTCTCCTTTTTCGGTCATGTCCGAAATTGATTTACAAACATAATCGCATTAAATTTGATTGTTGTAAATATGTTTGATGCGAATTGTGCAAAAAAAGCTCCATATTGACTTCTTCGGCCGCCGGTTTACAATGAAGGAAGCTGTATAATCGATCGAAAAAAGAGGAAGCACCCTTTTTCGAGGCCAGCGGGAATATTCCGCCATCCGATGAAAAAGAGGTGTTTTTGCCATGTATGGAAAAAGTTACAGCGCTTGCCTGTACGGCGTGGACGGTGTAATCGTGGAAGTGGAAGTCGACATTACGAACGGCCTGCCGCAGACGGCGATCATCGGCCTGCCCGATTCCGCGATTCGCGAAGCGACAGACCGTGTCAAAGCGGCGCTCAAAAACTGCGGCTTCCGCTTTCCGAACCGCCGCGTCACCATCAATCTGGCTCCGGCCGACCTGCGCAAAGAAGGCTCGTCGCTCGATCTCGCGATTGCGCTCGGCATTCTGCTCAGCGACGGGCAGCTGGAGCTGCCGGCAGATCGGCGCTTCGTCGCAATCGGCGAATTGTCGCTCGACGGCACGCTTCGCCCCGTGCCCGGCGTGCTCGCGATGGCCGACTGTGCGCGGCGCCGGGGGTTCGACGCCATTCTCGTGCCGCCGGCCAACGCGGACGAAGCGGCGCTGGCCGGCGGACTTGCGGTGCATGCGCTGCCGCATTTGCGCGCTCTCGTCCCGGAGCGGCAGCGCAAAGAGCTGGCCGCCGGCAAAGAAATGAAGTATGCGTTCGACGCAGAAGGGCTGCGCCACGCTGCACAGCCTTCTCTTCTCGCTGCCGACCCTAGCCACCCCGCCGACGACTATGCGGACGTGCTCGGCCAGGAACAAGCCAAGCGCGCGCTGACGATCGCGGCGGCGGGCATGCACAATATTTTGCTGTGCGGTCCCCCGGGTACGGGCAAGACGATGCTGATCAAACGACTGCCGGGCATCATGACGCCGCTGAGCGAAGCCGAAGCGCTGGAGGCGACGAAAATTTTGAGCGCGGCCGGACGGCTGAACAGCGTTCGCCGGGGATTGGTAACGCAGCGGCCTTTCCGCTCGCCGCATCATACGATTTCTCCGTCCGGACTCGCGGGAGGCGGTTCGATTCCCCGTCCCGGCGAAGTCAGCCTCGCCCATCGCGGCGTTCTGTTTCTCGACGAACTCCCGGAATTTTCCCGCACCGCGCTCGAAGTGCTCCGTCAGCCGCTCGAAGACCGGACGGTCACGATCAGCCGCGCGCGTGCCGCGTTTACGTTTCCCGCGCATTTCATGCTCGCCTGCTCCATGAATCCGTGCCCGTGCGGCGGCGGCCGCGGCGAAGACGGCCAATCGGCCTGTACCTGCTCGCCGCATGCGATCGCCCGCTATCGCAGCCGAATCTCCGGGCCGCTGCTCGACCGGATCGATATGCAGGTCGAAGTGCCGCAGCCTCCGCCCGGGTCTTTGTCGACGCCGGGCGCTTCGTCCGACCGGCTGCGCGATCAGGTTCGGGACGCCGCCGAGCGGCAAAGGAATCGCTACCGTTCAATCGGTCTTCGGGTGAACAGCGAATTGAGCGGCGCTTCGCTGCGCAAATACGCCGCTCTGCCGCGCGAAGCCAACGTGCTGCTGGACAGCGCGATCGGCGCGTTGGGACTGAGCATGCGCTCGCGCGACCGGATTCTGAAGCTTGCGCTGACGATCGCCGATCTGGAAGGCTTCGCCGGTATCCGCACGGAGCATATCGCCGAAGCGCTGCAGTACCGGCAGATGGATCGGCGGGGGGCCGAGCTGTAGCGGACGTAGCTTCTGTTGGCGCAGGCTGCTCCCTCTTTTGCTTGCAGCGATCAACATAATAAAAAGGCTGCCCGGAAATCTCCGGGCAGCCTTTTTTCGTTCATAGGACGCAAATCCCTTTTCCATAGTTGGATTCGTCCGATATCGGGCGTAAGACGAATTGTCGCGCTGCCGAAAGCAGTCGACTGCCGCTAAAAAGCTTCTTCGATATGATCCAGCGAGCGGATCTCAAGTCGGCGGCCGAGCATGACGGCGATCACGTCGAAGCGAATTTCGCGGTCGGACAAGCCGAACCGATGCAAATACACTTCGGCGGTCTGCCGTACTTTGCGCACTTTGCGCGCGTCTACCGACTCGGCCGGCAGGCCGAATCCGCTGCCGCTCCGGCTGCGTACTTCCACGAACAGGATAATCGGCCCTTTGGTGGCGATGACGTCCAGTTCGCCGGAGCGGCAGCTCCAGTTCCGCTCGGCGATCGTCCACCCTTGACGCTGCAAATGCAGAACGGCCGCTTCTTCGGCGGCCCGGCCTTTGTCCTGCCGCGTCGGCGGGATGGGACGGTCTTCCGGCGGGCCGTTCACCGGCCCGCTCTTCTGGCCGCTTCCCGGTCGCTGCGATACACGAAGGACAGCAGCTCGGCCACGAGGCCGTACAGCTCGCCGGGAATCTGCTGGTCGAGATCAAGCTTGGACAGCACTTCGACCAGCGCCGCATCTTCCTGGATCGGAACGCCGGCTTCCTGCGCGCGGGCGAGGATCGCTTCGGCGATGCTGCCGCTGCCTTTGGCGACGACCGTCGGCGCGGACATCTGCTCCGGCGAATAACGCAGGGCGACGGCGCGTTTGCGCGCCGCTTCTTCCGGTTTGGACTCTTTCATATTTTCACATCCACTCCCCGATAGGCCTGCGGCACGAAGGACAGCGACGTGCCTGTCTCGCCCGCGGCAGCGGTTCGCTCGGGCAGCGCGTCCGTGCGCAGCGCCATAAGCTGATAGCCTGCGGCATCGAGCGCCGAAGCGATCTGCGGCTGGCCGGCTTCGAGCAGCGGGCGCGCCCATTCTTCGTCGTTGCGGAAATTCAGGCTGACTTTGCGATCCACGACCTGCACGTCGATGACCGTACGGCCGAGCGACTTCATATCCAGGTCGAACCACAGCCGGCAGTTCGAAGCGTCCAGCTCGCCTTTGCTTCCGCGCCTGGATTCGATCTGGACGGACGCGGTCTGGTTGCCGTCGGGACCGACAAACGGCAGGAACATCGTCACCTGGGCAAAAGGCGCGGTCCGATCGGTATTGAGCAGCAGCTGCTGCCCGGTCATCTGCTGAACGGCCTGCTGCGCCGCGTCTTTGAGCGCGGGCGGCAGCGAATCGGAAGCCGACAGCTGAAGCAGCAGCGACTTGAGATTCTCGCGCACTTCGGCCAACTGCGGAGTGCCGGCCGTTTGGGCGGATCGGGCTTCGGAAGCCGAAGCGGCACTCTCGGGACGGCCGAGTTCCCCCTGCAGGCCGCGCAGCGCCTGTTCCGCCGCCGTGCGGACGGCAGCCGACAAGCTGTCTGGGGTGTCCGTATTGGCCGCGGCTGCGGCAGGAGCCGCGGCGGTCTGCGCCTGCGCGGATACCGGCGGCGTCTGTTGGGGCTGGGTCTGGGCCGGCGGCGTTCCCGGCGGCTGCGCGGTCTGGCCCTGGGCCGAGGCCGGCGGCGTCTGGGCCGCCGGCTGCGCGGCGGGCGCGGGCGGAGCCGCGTTCAGCAGCGTCGCACGCGCGGCCTGATGCTCGTGCTCCGCACCGAGCATCTTGAGCAGTCGGCCGACCCAGGGGCCGCCCTCCGCCGCATCGGCCTGCGCCTGCTGCGGCGCGCCCTGCGCGGCCGACGCGGGAGAACTTCCCGCTGCGGCCGTGCCGCCTGCGGCGGCGGAGCGAAGCTCGTCGAGCAGCGCCTGCACTTTGCGCAGCAGGGCCGCGTCGGCTTCGCCGGGCGCGGCCGTTCCGGCAGCCGCAGGCGCCGGTTGGCCGTTCGCGGTCGCCGCGGACGGCTGGGCGGCAGGCTGGGCCGCCGCAGCCGGCGCCGAAGCTGCGCCGGCCGTGCCGGCCGCGGGAGCCGTGCGCCCCGCGGCCTGCGCAGCGGCGGGAGCTTCGGCCGCTGCGCCGGCGCCGGGCGCAGCGCCGGCTTCCGCCTGGGCGGCGGTGCGGGCCGCAAGCGGCGGGCTCTGCTCGCCGTCCGCCGGCGCCGCCGCTCCGGCAGCGGCCGGATTGGCCGGGCTGCCGGCCGGGGCCGCGGTCCCGGCGGGAGCGGCGCCCGCGTTCGGCGCCGGCACGCCGCTGCCACCCGCAGGGGCAGCGTTACCCGCTGCTGGCGCAGCGGCCGAAGCGGCCGCGTTCGCCGCCTGCGCGCCGACGTTCGGACGGCCCGATCCGGCCGCTTCGTCGCCCGACGCTTCGCCGAACTGCGACAGCGCGGCCGCGACATGCTGCTCCAGATTTTGCAGCAGCGCCGATGCCGGAGGTCCGAATACGGCCTGCTGCATGCCGGCCACGCTCTGCGGCGTCAACGGAAGTCCGCGCTGCTGCAAAATGCCGATCGAGCGTACCCACTGCTGCGCGTCTACCGCAGCCGGCTTTTGCGCAAGCAGATTGCGCACTTCTGTCGTCTGCTCGCGGGTGACCGGAATATCGGCCTGCTGCATCATGCGGATCAACTCGCGGTTCGGCTTGTTGTCGGGCAGGCCGACCTGCTTCAGCGTGTCTTCCATCGACTGCGCCCCGGCTGCGGCGCCCGGAGGAGCCGCAACCGGCTTCAGGACGATCGAGCCGTCTTCCGCCGCAGGCTGCACCTGCATAAAGGACGTCTGCCCCGCCTGCAGCGGCGTTTCCAGCTTGGCGTTCACTTTGACGCCCTGAATCTGAAGCACCGCTTCTTTGCCGTCTTCGGATACCGATTGGACGACGCCCCGGACGACCTGTCCCGCTTTGAGGTCTACCTGCTTGATCTCGCCGGGCTTGGCGTCTCCGATGATGTTTTTGAATAACGAACCGATGTTCATCCCGCTCACCCCGCTTTCCTGAATTTGGCTTGACCTCAGACGAGGCCAGACCTTCTATCCGGTATATCGGACAAAAGGACGCCGGCAATAAGAACCGCCTACCGGCAATATCGCGTTTTTCGTCGTCTTTTTCTAACGCAGCTGCTCGTATTCCGCTTTCATTTTGACCAAAAAGCTGTGCCGGTGCAGCGGACTGATGCCCAGCTCCAAAATCTTTTCGCGGTGCACGGCCGTTCCGTACCCTTTGTGCACGGCAATCCCGTAACCGGGATAATCGCGTTCCCATTCTCCGGCGCACAGCCGGTCCCGCGTCACCTTGGCCACGATCGAAGCCGCTCCGATGCTCTGACTCAGCGAGTCGCCTTTGATAATAGCGCGCTGCGGCAGTTCCACCTGAATGTTCTCCGCATCGACCAACAGGGCATCCGCCTGCTCCGGCAGCGCTTCGACAGCCATTTTCATCGCCAGGCGCGAAGCCTGTCTGATATTGATCCGGTCGATCGTCTCCGCGTCGACACGGCCCACTCCGACGGCGACCGCTTCCTGCATAATGATGTCGTACAGCTCGTCGCGTTTTTTCTCGGACAGCTTTTTGGAATCGTCGATCCCGTCGATCTTGAGCCCTGCCGGAAGAATGACCGCGGCCGCGACCACGTCGCCGAACATGCAGCCCCGGCCGACTTCGTCGACGCCGGCGATACGTTCGTATCCTTCCGTCCACCATTCTTTTTCCAGCAGCAGGCGATCGATCTCCACTTTTGCTTTTTTCTCTTTCGGCATTCTGCGTTCCCCCGTTCTTTGTTTTATTTTAACCGATTTTCACGGATCTGTTGACGCTCGTTCCCGATCTTACCGTCCATGCAAAAAAAGATCGCGGAACGCGGCTCATGCACCGCTCCGGCTGCTCGTCATGCAAGCTTCCGTCAAGCGCGGTCCATACGTCTCGTTCAGCGATCTTCTCCCGCGCGGTGTGCGCGGCGGCTGGCTTGTTGCTTCTGCTAATTGGCCGCTTGCGCGCACCCGCGTTTCCTTGCGTTTGTTAGAAAGGTTCTTCCAGCGAGAAGCGGCCCATTTTTCCGGCACGCAGTTCTCTGAGGAACAAAATGGACGCTTTTTGCAGATCGACGCGTCCGCCGCTCATGAGGCAGCCGCGTTTGCGTCCGACCACTTCCATGATGCGTACGATTTCGTCCGCGTCGTCGAACGCGTCGGGACGTTCGCCGAGATCAAAGCGCTCGGACAACCGATGCCAGTAATGCTCCGCAAAATACTTGACCGCGAAAAACGTAATCTCTTCCACGTTCAGCACGTCTTCCTTGATCGCTCCGGTAACCGCGAGCTTCATGCCGACGTTCTGATCTTCGAACTTCGGCCACAGAATACCCGGCGTATCGAGCAGTTCCATTTCTTTGCCGACCTTGATCCACTGTTGGCCTTTGGTCACGCCCGGACGGTCTCCCGTTTCGGCGATACTTTTGCCGGCCAGCCGGTTGATCAGCGTCGACTTGCCGACGTTCGGAATGCCGACGATCAAAGCGCGCACGGCCCGGGGATTCATGCCTTTGGAAATCTGGCGATCAATCTTTTCCTGCAGCAGCGCTTTGGCCTGAATCGAAATTTCTTTCATGCCGCGACCGCCCGACGAATCGGTCTCAATCGCCGTATGGCCTTCGCTGCGGAAATAGTCGATCCATTTCTTCGTCATCTCGGGGTCCGCCAGATCCGATTTGTTGAGCAGGATCAGACGGGGTTTGTCTCTTAGAATGTCGCCGATCATCGGGTTGCGGCTGGACAGCGGAAGGCGTGCGTCGAGCAGTTCGATCGCAAGATCGATCAGGCTCAGCTTCGCTTCGATCTGTCTGCGCGCCCGGGTCATATGACCGGGAAACCATTGAATTGTCATAACGGTGAGTCACCTCTCTTAACGGCTTTGCGCCAACTGCCCGCGCGACGGCCGGTCATGCTCCGCTTGCCTTCTTGCGGCAAACGGCGGTTAATGATTGACGATATGCAGATCGCTGAACGGCCAGAACACCAGATCGGCGCGGCCGGTAATGTCGCTGAACGGCACGTACCCGATCATCCGGCTGTCTTTGCTGTTGGGACGGTTGTCGCCCATGACGAACACATGGTCCGCGGGAACGGTTCCGTCCGGGAAGTTCGGGTTCGGGAAATTGGTATTGTTGTTGTACGTCTCGCCGTTGTTGTGGGCTTCGTCGAGCACGCCCTGGATATAAGGTTCTTCGATCAGCTTGCCGTTAACCATAACGTCGTCGCCTTCGACCTTAACCGTATCTCCCGGCAGCGCGATAACGCGCTTGATAAATTCTTTGTTGTCTTCGGAAGGCACTTTGAACACGATGACTTCGTCTTTGTGCGGGGCGCGGATATCGTACAAAATCTTGTTGACGATTACGCGTTCGCCGTCCTGGAAATTCGGGTGCATCGATTCTCCGTCGACCATGTAAGGCGCGAACAACAGCCAGCGAATCACAAAAACGAGTACCAGCGCGATCGCGATTGCCTTAATCCATTCAAGGGTCTCGCTTTTGACTTTGTTTTTCGGATTTTTAGGCGCGTCTTCCGATCTCTGCGCGGGATGGTTCACGTTCTCTTCCATTAGCTTGCCCTCTCCTTACGAGTGATATCCGAACATCAGCATTTTGCAAAAACGTCCGACCGTGAAAAAAGCTTCGCGGCCTTCCGGTTTTGAGAAATGCTCATATTCTTAACCGTTATGAGAATAAAACGAAAGGAGCTTGTTTCCAAGCTCCCCATTTTCGCCCGTTTGTTTTCCCGAAAGAAAATTAACGGCGAACTTCTTTAATTCTGGCTGCTTTACCGCGCAGATCGCGCAGGTAGTACAGTTTCGCACGACGGACTTTACCGTAACGCACGACTTCGATTTTGTCGAGTTTTGGCGAGTTGATCGGGAAAGTTCTTTCCACGCCCACGCCGTAAGAGATCTTACGAACCGTGAAAGTTTCGGCAATGCCGCCACCTTTGCGCTTGATCACAACACCTTCAAACAACTGGATACGTTCGCGAGTTCCCTCGATAACCTTAACGTGCACTTTCAAAGTGTCGCCAGGACGGAAGCTTGGAATGTCTGTACGCAGTTGTTCCTGAGTAAGAGTTTGAAGCAAATTCATGTTTGTTTCCTCCTTCCACACATGCGTTCGTACGTCTTCTTCGGAAATAAATTCCGCCTCATCATTCGCAGAGGACCGCAAGATTACACAACGGATTGATTTTATCATGAAACTTCACAAAAAGGCAAGACATTCTCACAAATTTTCTCCGCCGCGCCCTATTTATTTTCCAGACTCGCTTCTACCCCGCGGAATCCGGGCTTTTTACCATTTGGAAGAACCGGACGAACGGCCGCTTCCCCCGCCTTTGCCCCAGGAAGACGAACCGCTGGAGCGGCCGCTACCGCCCCAACTCGAACCTCCGGATGAACGGCCGCCGCCCGGACGATTGCCCGGGCCCCCGAATCCGCCTCCGAAGCCTCCGCCGAATCCCCCGCCTCCGCGGCGGTTGTTGTTGGCTCGCTGGACGGCCAGGCGGTAGTCGCGCTCCATTTCGTCCAGCACCTGGCGTCCGTACGCCGCCTGCGCCAGCGCTTCGTCGAAGCGGCCGGCCGCGATCAGCCGACGGGCTTCGGCTTCGAATTCCCCGTACCGCGCGGCATAAGGACGCGTCTGCAGGTGAAGCCGATAACCGGGCTCCCGGCCGAGGAAATCGCTGTTCAGCCGCTCCAGCTGCGTCATTGCTTCGTCGCGCTTCTGCTGAAGTTCGCGGATATGCCCCGCAAAATCGGCCGCGCCGCGCTCGTACGCCGCAAGCAGCGGCTCCGCGCGCAGCAGGTCGACCGGCTGGCTCCGCAGCGCCGAAGCGGCGGCTTCGCTGTCCGTCTCCGCCGCTTGCAGCGCCCGGTCGTACTCCGGCATCCGCATATTCATCGCCCGGTAAGTCCCGCCCGCCTGACGGAAAACACTGCGAGCCCCTTCCAGGCGCTGCTCCGCCGAACGGCGCTGTCCGGCCAGCTGATCGGCATACCCCAGCGCTTCGCGCATGGCTTCCCGCGCGCGCGCCGCCAGTTCGTCCGCCCGGTCGCTTTTCTCCCGTGCCGCCTTGTAATACTGCACCTGGGGATTAAGCGCGGAGCGGATCTCCGGCAGCAGCCGGCGAATCTCGTCTTCGGCTTGGCCGATCTCTTCCTGCCGCGCGCGCTGTTCACCCAGATGCGACTCGGCATAGCTTGCGCGCAGTTCGTTCCATTCACTCTCGTAACGCGGACCGAACTCTTCGATCTCGCGCAGCAGCGTCTCCGCGTCCCGCAGCGATTGGGCCGACGAAGAGCGGCTGTCCAGGCGCCGGCGCACGATATCTTTCGCTTCGGCAATCAGCGCGGCGATACCGGCCGAGCAGGCTCTTGCTTCCGGCACGTCGCCGCCGCGGATCAGACCGTCCAGCCGCTGCGTCTGCACGCCCGCTTCGCTCAGCAACCGAAACGGGTCTTCTTCGGTCAGCATCAGCGCTTCGCGTTCCACGACGGGACGCAGCTCGCGCTCGGCCTGCACGATCCGGCCGGGCCACTGCGCGGCTTCGGCCGCCAGACCGCCGAGCGCGTCGACATGCTCCGCAATGTCGCCCAATCTTGCGAGCGCCTGCTCGGCCGGAGCGGCCGCCTGCATGACGTCGAACTCGTCCAGCCCGTCCGCGCGTTCCAGCAGCGCCGACGCCGCGTCGAATTCGCGCTGCAGCGCATCGAGCGGATAGCCCGTTTCGCCGCGCAGCCGATCCAGCTTGTTCTTCGTCTCCGCCGCAAGAGTCCGCCCTTCGCTTACCCGGCGCCGCACTTCGGCAAAGCTTGCGGATACCTGCTCATACCGCTCATACAGCGTCCCGATCCGGCTGTCCCAGCCTTCCACTTCGCTGCTCAGCGCGTCGAGCTGTTTGCGCTGGGCGCCGGAAGCGAACGGGCCGGGACGGAAAGCTTCAAGGCGCGAAGCCAGCTCGCCGCCCGCTTGATGCAGGTCGACCGCTTCGCGGCTGATCGCTTCGGCTTCCTTGAGCGTCTGCCCCTGCACGAAGCCCATCTCCACCTCGCGAAACAGCTCCGACACCATGATCCCGTCCACTTTGGCGGAAGCGGCTTGCTGCCGGTTTTTCAACTCCTGCGCCCGCTTCTTCACGCGGGAAGCGGCGCGGAACATACTGATCGGCACGTACAGCGCCACGCCAAGCACGCCGAGCGCCAGAATGACGTACAGCCAGCCGCCTCCGGCGAACAGTCCGCCGCCCGACGACAAACCGTTGGCTGATGCCCCGCTTCCGTTTACGTACCCGCCGACAGCAAGCGCGCCCGCGGCCGGTCCGTCTTCGTTTGCCGCCGGCAAAAAAGCCCGCTCGATAATCCGATCCGCGCGGCCGAGCGCCGTATTGTTCAGCTCCAGATGCACCGTATTGGGATTCGTTACGATCAGCAGCAGCAATTCATTCCGATTCAGTCCCCACTCTTCGTACGTCCGCTGCGACAATCGGGCCGCGTCGCTTTCGCCCAGACCGCTCTCCGTCAGCACGTACACTTTATAGGTCCCGCTGCCGAGTTCCTGCTCCATCTGCCGAATCTGGCTGTCGGTAAATAACCCCGCCTCGTCCGTCACGAGTTCGCGTTGCGCGACCGAAGCGGCTGCCGGCAGCGCCGTCAGCAGCAGAAGCAGCACCGCAAACAGCAGCGGCAGTCCTTTTTTCATATCTTTTTTTCCCATCCTGCATGCCTCCTTTTCCATCCGTCGCTTTGAGCGCCGTTCCAACGTCCTTCTTCTCTATGTAACCTTTTGTCCGCAAACTGTCCCTTCCCGCTCCGTCTTTCTCTTTTAAAAAGAAAAAAGCGGATCTGCCGCAGCAGCCGAAACGAGAAAAAGCCCTGGAATTTCGTCTCCACGACATTCCAGGGCTCTGCCCGCCTCGCGGCGCGAACGATTTTTTTCTATAGGCGATTTTCTTCTATAAGCGATCTTCTTCTTCGCGTCTGAGCTCATCCAGCCATTTCGACTCCTGCTTGTTCAGCTCAAGCCGATCCAGCAGCTCGGGACGGCGCTGCAGCGTCCGGCGCAGCGATTCCCGCCGCCGCCAGGCCTCGATATTCGCATGATGCCCCGACAGCAAAATGTCCGGTACCTGCATGCCCCGGAACTCGGTCGGACGGGTGTAATGCGGATACTCCAGCAGGCCGGTGCTGAACGAATCCGTGACCGCGCTGTTCTCGTTGCCGAGCACGCCCGGCAGCAGCCGCACCGTACTGTCGATCATGACCATCGCCGGCAGTTCGCCGCCCGTCAGTACGTAATCGCCGATCGAAATCTCGTCCGTTACGAGGCCGGTCCGAATCCGCTCGTCATAACCTTCGTAATGCCCGCAAATAAAAATAAGATGTTCTTCCCGGGCAAACTCTTCCGCTTTGCGCTGCGTGAACGTCTCGCCCTGCGGGCACAGCAGCACGATGCGGGGCGGGGCCGGAGTAGGAACGGTATCGTCTTCGGCGGCTGCCTCCGTTTGCGGAGTTTCCGCTTCTTTGCGCCGGAGCAGGTCTTCCACAGCGGCAAAGATCGGCTCGGGCTTGAGCACCATGCCTCCGCCTCCGCCGTAAGGCGTATCGTCCACCTGGCCGTGCTTGTTCGTGGAATACTCGCGGAAATTGACGGCCGACAAACGGACGAGGCCTTTGTCTCTCGCTTTGCCGAGAATGCTGGCCCCGAACACGCCTTCGAACATATCCGGGAATAAAGTGAGTACGTCGATGCGCATCAGTCGAGCAGTCCTTCCATGACTTCGATCCGGACCGTTTTGGCGGCGATATCGACGCTTTTGACGATGCTTTCGATATAAGGAATCAGCAGTTCTTTGCCGCTGCCGCTTTTGACGACCCAGACGTCGTTCGCGCCCGGCGTCAAAATGTCGATGATCACGCCGAGTTCTTCGCCTTGTTCGGTCAGCACTTTGCAGCCCATAATTTCATGGAAGTAATACGCATTTTCTTCTTCTTCGACCGCTTCTTCTTTTGGCACTTTGACGTCCCAACCTTTATACTTTTCCACCTGGTTGATATTGTCGTAGCCGTCCAGCTTGACGACATACACGTTTTTTTGCTCGCGCGCCGACAAAATTTTGACCGGCAGCTTGGAACCGTCTTCCGGCGAGATCAACAGCAGCCGCTTGCCCGCGGCGAAACGAACTTCGGGAAAATCGGTAAACGGAAAAATTTTTAATTCTCCGCGTATGCCGTGCGTGTTCGCGATTTTGCCTACACTCAAAAACTGGGGTTCGGTATTCGAATTCATGTTCCAATTCCGTCCTTTCGCTGCTTCGATAAATTTTTGCTTCATTATATATAAGGCGGCAGGGGATGCCGAAGTCTTGACCATGTACGAAAAGGGGCTAGGAAGATAACCTCCTAACCCCTTTTCGTATATCTTTAAGACCGGAAAGCGGCCGATGCGCACGCGCACCGGACTTTCCCTTTAAGACTGGATATCCACGGTAACCCGCTTGTCCAGCTTGACTGCTGCCGACGTCACGACCGTGCGCAGCGCCTTGGCGATACGTCCCTGCTTCCCGATGATCTTGCCTACGTCATCGGGATGCACGGAAAGTTCGTATACGACCAGGGACTCTTTCTCTACGGTACGGACCTTGACGTCTTCCGGATGATCGACCAGAGCTTTTGCGATGACCGCTACTAACTGTTCCACGTCAACCCCTCCGAGTCACTGTCTTATTTTTGCAGTTTGGCTTCATGGAATTTCTTCATGATGCCGGCTTTGCTCAGCAGATTGCGAACTGTATCGGACGCTTGTGCGCCGGTTTGCAGCCATGCCAATGCTTTTTCTTCGTTGATGCTTACTACTTGCGGTTCTGCGACCGGGTTGTAGTAACCAATCTCCTCGATAAAGCGTCCATCACGCGGGGAACGGGAATCCGATACCACGATACGATAGAAAGGAGCTTTATGAGCGCCCATACGCTTCAGACGAATGCGAGTTGCCACGAAAATCACCTCCTTCAAGAAATAAACTGCTTTAAGGCTTTATCCTAATCGCTTCACTTCCGGCTTAACGGAACGGGAAGCGCATGCCCTTACTCATTTTTTGCATCTGCTTCATGGCTTTGTTGTTCTTGCCGCCGCCCTTGGAATCCATCATGCCCGAGAGCTGCTTCATCATCTTCTTCATCTCGTCGAACTGCTTGATCAAGCGGTTCACTTCGGCGAGCGACGTTCCGCTGCCTGCCGCGATCCGCTTGCGACGGCTGTAGTTGATCACATCCGGCGTCTGCTTCTCCACGCTCGTCATCGAATGCACGATTGCTTCGATCCGACCGACCTGCTTGTCGTCGACCTTCATGTCGGTCTTCTGCTTCATCTTGCTCATGCCCGGGATCATGTCCATGATCTGATCGAGCGGGCCAAGCTGCTTGACCTGCTCCATCTGCTCAAGAAAATCGTCGAAGGTGAATTCCGCGTTGCGCATTTTGCGCTCCATTTCCTTCGCCTTGTTCTCGTCGATTCCGGCCTGCGCTTTCTCGATCAGCGACAGCATGTCGCCCATCCCGAGAATCCGCGAAGCCATCCGCTCCGGGTGGAACGGCTCAAGCGCGTCCAGTTTCTCGCCGAGCGAGATGAACTTGATCGGACAGCCGGTCACGGCTTTGACGGACAGCGCGGCACCGCCGCGCGTATCGCCGTCAAGCTTCGTCAGCACGACGCCGGTCAGCGACAGCTGTTCGTTGAAGCTCTGGGCGACGTTGACGGCGTCCTGACCGGTCATGGCATCCACGACCAGCAGCACTTCATCCGGCTTCGTCTCCGTATGGATCTGCTTCAGCTCGTCCATCAGCTCTTCGTCGATATGCAGGCGGCCGGCGGTATCGATAATGACGTAGTCATGGCCTTTGTCCTTCGCTTCCTGCAGACCTTTGCGGGCGATCTCGACCGGACTGACCTGGTCGCCGAGCGAGAACACCGGAACGTTCAGCTGCTCGCCGAGCACCTGAAGCTGCTTGATCGCCGCGGGGCGATAGATGTCGCCCGCGACCATCAGCGGCCGGCTGCCCTGCTTTTGCAGCATCTTCGCAAGCTTGCCGGTTGTCGTCGTCTTGCCGGCGCCCTGCAGGCCCGCCATCATGATGACGGTAGGAGGCCGGGTGTTTTTGTTGAGCTTGGACTGCGTGCCGCCCATCAGATCCGTCAATTCCTTATTGACGATGTCGATGATGACCATGCCCGGCGTGAAGCTCTCGGTGACTTCCTTGCCGAGAGCTTTTTCCTTCACTTTGCCGATAAAGTCCTTTACGACCTTGAAGTTGACGTCCGCTTCCAGCAAAGCCAGACGCACTTCGCGCATCGCATCGTTTACGTCTTCTTCGGATACTTTGCCTTTTCCCCGAAGTTTGCCGAAAACGTTCTGGAGCCTCGTTGTCAATCCTTCAAATGCCATAGGTTCACCCCCGTTTCGATCACTTCTCTACTATTATATATCGAAAGGCGCTCATTTATCGAATTTGCAAGATCGTGCGCGTACCGCTATTCCAGAGCCTGCAGATTGCCCGAGATCGTTCCGAGCCTGCTGCGCGTCTCTTCCGGCAGCTTGTCGTCGAACGACATGGCTTCCAGTTCGCGGATCTCCTGCATGCGGCTCTCGTGCCGACGCAGCAGTTCGAGCTTCGCTTCGTAATTCTCCAGCGTCTGCTCCGCACGCTTGATGTGTTCGTACACCGCCTGGCGGCTAATTTCGAATTCCGCGGCAATCTCGCCAAGCGAGAAATCGTCGTGGAAATAATATTTCAGAAAAGTCTGCTGCTTCTCCGTCAGCAAGCGCTCGTAAAAAGCGAACAGCAGGTTGATTCGATTCGTCTTTTCCAGACGATTGTCCTGACTCATCCGGAACGCTCCTCTCGTCAAGGCCAAACACTTTACACATCAATCAACGTTCATTATCATATCGAAAACAAAAGAAGATGTCAAGCGTTAACGCTTAACATCTTTGAGGATTGTTTAAATTTGATTTTGGCGTGCTGTATTCTGTGCTTTTACGGCAGCAGATACATCAAAATGCAGAAGAAATGCAGGATGCTGCCTGTCAGCACGAACAAATGCCAGATCGCGTGATGGTAAGGAAAAGCCCGCCAGACGTAAAAGATCGTACCGACGGTGTACATGAGGCCGCCCGCGACGAGCAGGTGAATGCCTTCGACAGGAATGGCTTGGGTCAGCGCGCCCCAGGCGAGCACGATCAGCCAGCCCATCAGCAGGTAGAACAGCGTGGACATGAACAGAAACTTTTTGACGAAAAAGGCTTTGAAGATAACGCCGCCGATCGCGATGCCCCAGACGAGTCCGAACAGCGTCCAGCCGAGCGGTCCGCGAACGGCGGTCAGCATGAACGGCGTGTACGTTCCCGCGATATACAAGTAGATGGAGGAGTGGTCCATGAACTCGAAGAAATCTTTGACCTTGCCTTCGGGGAAACTGTGCACGAGCGTCGAGCTCAGGTAGAGCAGCAGCATCGTAATGCCGTAAATGGTAAAGCTCACGATATGCCAGGGCGTGCCTTTGGTACTCGCGAACACGATCAGCAGCACGAGCGCGGCAATGCTGAGCGCGGCTCCGATCCCGTGCGTGACGGCGTTGGCGACTTCTTCGCGGCGGGAATACGTATGCGTATTGGCCATGCGGACATTCCTCCTTATTCTTGCAAACCATGCGTCGTTTTCATAAACATCATATTTCGATTATAAAGGCTTGCGCCGCATATTGCCACCTTGCATCCCCGCGCTCGGCAGCAAAAAAAGACGCGCAGCGCGAAAAATTCGGCTGCGCGTCACTCTTCGGAGATCGACCGGCCGGCGCGTCCGATTACTCGGGCTGCCGCGGTTCCCCGTCTTCTTCTTCGATCAACTCTTCTTCGATCAGGCCGGCGAACAGCGCGTGCACGAACTGCTCGGAATCGAATTCCTGCAAATCGTCCACTTTCTCGCCGAGACCGACCAGTTTGACCGGAATGTTCAGTTCCTGGCGGATCGCCACGACGATGCCGCCTTTGGCCGTGCCGTCGAGCTTGGTGAGCACGAGGCCGGTTACGCCGCTTTTCTCGCCGAACAGCTTGGCCTGACTGAGCGCGTTCTGTCCGGTCGTCGCGTCAAGCACCATCAGCACTTCGTGCGGCGCGCCCGGAATCTCGCGCTGGATGACGCGGAAAATTTTGTTCAGCTCGTCCATCAGATTGCTTTTGTTCTGCAGCCGTCCGGCGGTGTCGCAGATCAGCACGTCCGCGCGGCGCTGCTTCGCGGCCTGTACGGCGTCGTACATGACGGCGGCCGGGTCGGAGCCGGGATTTTGCTTGATGACTTCGACGCCCGTGCGGGTGCCCCATACTTCAAGCTGCTCGATCGCGCCGGCGCGGAACGTATCGCCCGCGGCGAGCAGCACTTTTTTGCCTTCGCTTTTGAACTTGTGCGCAAGCTTGCCGATCGTCGTCGTTTTGCCGACGCCGTTGACGCCGACGAACAAGATGACGGTCGGACCGTCGGCGCTCATGTTGAGCGAGTTGTCTTCTTCGCCGCGCAGCAGGCCGATCAGTTTCTCCGACAGGACCGGGCGCAGCTCGCTGGCGTCGTTCAGGCGGCGCTTCTTGACTTCCACGCGCAGGTCGTCGATCAGTTCCATGACCGTATTGACGCCGACGTCGGCTCCGATCAGAATCTCTTCCAGCTCTTCATAAAACTCTTCGTCGATCTTGCGGCGGCGAACCATCAGGTTCGATACGCGCTCCACGAAGCCTTTGCGCGTTTTCTCCAGGCCGTCTTTGAACTGTTTGGTTACCGCGTCGGTCTTGCCCGCGATACTTTCTTTCAATTTGCGAAAAAAGCTCATGCTTGACTTCCTCCAGTCGTAATAGGCTTCCGTATGGGACCTGCTTCAATCTGTCCGTTATTAAGCATTAAGCGATGCTGATCTCTTCGTCTTCGAGCCGGACCGACACGAGCTTGGAGACGCCGCCTTCTTCCATCGTGACGCCGTACAGCACGTCCGCTTCTTCCATCGTGCCTTTGCGGTGCGTGACGACGATAAACTGCGTCTGCTCCGCAAATTCGCGCAAATATTGGGCGAACCGCGTCACGTTCGCTTCGTCGAGCGCCGCTTCCACTTCGTCCAGCACGCAGAACGGGACCGGCTTGACGTGCAGAATGGCGAACAGCAGCGCCATCGCGGTCAGCGAGCGTTCGCCGCCCGACAGCAGCTGCAGGTTTTGCAGCTTTTTGCCCGGCGGCTGGGCGACGATGTCGATGCCCGTCTCCAGCAGATTGTCCGGATCGAGCAGGACCAGATCGGCCCGCCCGCCGCCGAACAGCTTGGCGAATACCGTGCCGAACTGCCGGCGGATCGCGTCGAACGTCGTTTTGAAGCGCTTGGACATCTCTTCGTCCATCTCGCGAATGACGAGGTACAGCTGCGCTTTGGCTTCCATCAGGTCGTTTTTCTGCTCGTTCAGGAACTCGTAGCGCTCGCTGACCCGGTCGTATTCCTCGATCGCGCCGAGACTCACTTCGCCCAGCAGCGCAATCTTGCGCTTGATCTCCCGGACGTCTAGGCGGGCCGCTTCCGGATCTTCCGGCAGTTCGTGCCGCTGCTTCGCCAGCTCGTACCCCATGCCGTATTCGTCCGCCAGCTTTTGCAGCGTATTCTCCAGCTCCACGTCAAGCCGGTTGGCCTGAATTTCCGTGTGCCGAATCCGGTCTTCGACCGTCTTCAGCTCGCTGCGCTGCTTGTGCGTCTCGCCCTCGCGTTCTTCCAGCTTGCGCTGCCGCTCGGCGCGTTCGCCGCGCTTTTCTTCGAGCCTTTCCTGCGTTACGCTTTTGAGCTCTTTGGCTTCCTGCAGTTCGCGCACATGCTCTTCGGCGTTTTTGCGGTTCGCCGCAAGTTCCGCTTCGGCGGAGCGCAGCATTTTGCGCCGGTCGGCCAGCTGGTTCGACACCGTGCCGGTCTCTTCGCCC
The DNA here is from genome assembly GCF_006542275.1 of Saccharibacillus brassicae. Taxonomy (NCBI): domain Bacteria; kingdom Bacillati; phylum Bacillota; class Bacilli; order Caryophanales; family Paenibacillaceae; genus Saccharibacillus; species Saccharibacillus brassicae. The sequence continues at coordinate 4,647,688 of NZ_CP041217.1, read as the reverse complement.
AATCGGCCCAGCCGCTCTTCGAGCGACGCCGTCTCCTGCACGAGCCGGCTTTCCCGGACCCGCAGTTCGGTCAGCGTGCCCTGCAGCTCTTCCTTGGCCGATTCGCTCGCTTTGCGCGCGAATTCCGCTGCGGCGATCGACTGGCGGGTCGCCGCTTCTTCGGCTTCCAGCTCCGCGAGCTTCGCTTCCGCTTTTTTGCGGCTTTCGCCCGCGCTTTCCAGCTCTTCCGCATAGCCCGAACGCTCTTCGCCGTGCAGCGCGAACTGCTCGTTCACGTGGCGCAGCCCGTGCTCGGTCTGCTTCAGCTCGCCGTCGAGCCGCTGCTGATCGGCGCGCAGCGTATCGCCGCGTTCGCGCAGCTCGCCAAGCCGCTGTTCGCTTTGAACGGCCAATTCGCCGTTCTCGCGTTCTTCGCGCGTCAGGCGCGCAATCTCGCGCTCGCTGTCGCGGATTTCGCGTTCGAGCTGCTCCAGCACTCGCTTGCGCCCGAGCAGGCTGCTGCCGCGCCGATTCTGGCTGCCGCCGGTCATCGAACCGCCGGCATTGACGACGTCGCCGTCCAGCGTCACGACGCGGTAACGGTAATTCAGCCGCGAAGCGATGACGTTCGCGTCTTCGAGCGTCTCGGCCACGACCAGCCCGCCGAGCAGGCTGCCGACGATGCCGGCATACCGCTCGTCGGCTTCGACCAATTCGGCGCCGATGCCGACGAATCCGCCGGCGGAAGCAGCCGCGCGCTTGTCGCTGTCCGAGATATGCCGCGGACGGATAACGTCGAGCGGCAGGAACGTGGCGCGCCCGAGCTGGCGCTGCTTTAGATAGCCGATCGCTTTGCGGGACAGCGCTTCGTTCTCCATGACGATATGCTGCAGCGAAGCGCCGAGCGCCGTCTCGATCGCGGTCTCGATCTTCTGAGGCACGGTGATCAATTCGGCGACCGCGCCGTGCACCCCTTCCAGGCTGCGGCTGCGCGAAGCTTTGAGCACTTCTTTGACGCCGACCATGAAGCCTTCGAAATCTTCCTGCATCTCCTGCATCGTATCGCGCCGGGAGACGAGCGATTCGCGCTTTTGCTCCCATTTGCGCGCCGAAGCCGAACTGTCCGCCGCGTTTTTTTGCAGCGTGTGCAGCTTCTCGCTTTCTTCGATGTACGAGCGGCGCAGCGCCGCGATATCGGCCGTGAGTTGTTCCAGAGCGGCTTTGCGTTCGGCGTGCTCCCCGTCAAGCCGCTTCTTCTCCGCTTCCCAGCGGCCGGATTCCTCGTCGACGCGGTTCATGCGCCGCATGACGCCTTCCTTTTGCTGATCCGCATAACGAATTTCGTTGCGGGTCTGCGCCATTTTGTTCATGAGCTCCAGCAGATCGCCTTTGAGCGATTCTTCCTGCTCGTGGCTGATCCCTTCGGTCACGCCGGTCAGCTTGGCCTGTTCCGCCGACAGTTCGGTCCGCAGATGGTCAAGTTCCAGCCGCGCCGCCTCGAGCTTGTTTTGCACGAACGCACTTTCCTGCTTGCGCTGGTCGAAGCGTTCGCCTTCGTTCTCGATCGCTTCCTTCAGCTGCTCGCGCGACTGCTCCAGATTGCGGCGGCGCTCTTCGAGCAGCTGCGCGTAACCTTCCGACTTCTCGGACAGCTCGCTGTAGCGCAGCAGGCGGCCCTGCAGCTCCTCGATCTCGTTCTCCGCGGCGCGCAGCGCCTGGCGATCGGTATCGAGCGTAAGATCGTGCTCTTCCACGATCGCCGACAGGCGCTCGCGCTGGCGCTCAAGCTTCGCCAGCTTCTCCGACGCCTCGGTCCATGCTTCGTGAATCTCGCCGATCTGGTACACAAACAGCGAGATCTCTTTGCCCTGCAGTTCTTCCTTGAGCTCTTTGTAACGCCGCGCTTTGTCGGCCTGCGCTTTGAGCGGTCCGATCTGGTCTTCGAGTTCGGTGACCAGGTCGTGGATGCGCAGCAGATTCTGCTCCGTATCCGCAAGCTTGCGGTTCGCTTCTTTTTTGCGCGATTTATATTTGACGATGCCCGACGCTTCTTCGAAAATGCCGCGCCGATCTTCGGAGCGCGTGCTGAGGATCTCTTCGATCCGCCCCTGCCCGATGATCGAATACGCTTCTTTGCCGATGCCGGTATCCATAAACAGCTCGGTGATGTCTTTGAGCCGGCAGGGCTGCCGGTTGATCAAGTATTCGCTGTCTCCGCTGCGGTGGACGCGGCGGGTGACGGTGACTTCCGCAAAATCGAGCGGAAGCACCTGATCGGCGTTATCGAGCGTCAGCGAGACTTCGCCGTAATTGACTGCTTTGCGCGCGTCGCTGCCGGCAAAAATGATGTCTTCCATCTTTCCGCCGCGTAGACTTTTGGCGCTTTGTTCCCCCAATACCCAGCGGATGCCGTCGGAAATATTGCTTTTCCCGCTTCCGTTCGGACCGACAACCGCGGTAATCCCGCGGACGAATTCCATTTCCGTTTTGTCGGCGAACGATTTGAATCCGGCGAGTTCGATCCGTTTCAGATACATGACCGCTGCTCACCTCCCCTTTCCTGTTGATCCTGCTGTTCTCCCGTTCGAGGTGCGCGGGCCTGCCGCAAACGCGGCGGCCTTTTCTTTTACAACGAAAAAGAGCAAAAAGCGGCACGGGCAGACTTGCAGATCCCCGAAGTCAAGCATGCGGCCGCTCTTTGCTCTTTTTTTGTAGCTACAGTTTTAGCGTTTCCAACGCTGCAGCCGCAGCCTGCTGCTCGGCTTCCTTTTTGGAACGTCCGTTCCCGCGGCCCAAGCTGCGTTCGCCCATATACACTTCGGACACGAATTCCCGCTCGTGCGCCGGTCCGCGTTCTTCCACGATCCGGTATTCGAGCACGCCGAGATTGTGATGTTGGGTCAATTCCTGAAGTTCGGTCTTGAAGTCGCTCATTTGCAGTTTGCCGTCCCAGGCGACCTGCGGGAATACGTAGCGGTCGAGGAACCCCCGCACCGCTTCGAGCCCCTGATCGAGGTACAGCGCGCCTACGAACGATTCGAACACGTCCGCGAGCAGGGCCGGACGGCTGCGGCCGCCCGTCAGTTCTTCCCCTTTGCCGAGCAGCACGTAAGAGCCGAAATTCAGCACTTCCGCGAACTTGACCAGCGAAGGCTCGCACACGATCGCGGCGCGCAGCTTGGTCAGTTCGCCTTCCGGCCGGCCGGGATACCGATTGTAGAGAAATTCCGACACCGTCAGCTCCAGGACCGCGTCGCCCAGAAATTCGAGCCGCTCATTGTCATGATGCTGACTGAACCGGTGTTCATTGACATACGACGCATGCGTGAAAGCCTGTTTAAGCAGAGGCTTATCCGCAAACTGGACTCCTAGTTTTTGCTGCAGTTGTTTCAGATCTCCGCTCAACGTCCCGGCTCCTTACGCTTCGAATTTTTTGAGAATGACGGAAGCGTTATGGCCTCCGAAGCCGAACGAATTGGACATGACGACGTTCAGCTCGGCTTTGCGCGCCGTGTTCGGCACGTAGTCGAGATCGCACGCTTCGTCCGGATTCTCGATGTTGATGGTCGGTGCCATGATCTGGTTGTCCAGAGACAAGGCGCAGATGACCGCTTCCACGCCGCCGGCCGCGCCGAGCAGATGCCCGGTCATCGACTTGGTGGAGCTGACCGCCACTTTGTACGCGTGGTCGCCCAGCGCCATCTTGACGGCTTTGGTCTCCGACAGATCGCCTGCCGGCGTGGACGTGCCGTGCGCGTTGATGTAATCCAGGTCTTCGGGCTGCAGTCCGGCGCTCTTGAGCGCCATCTTCATGCAGCGTGCCGCGCCGTCCGGATCGGGATCGGTCATATGGTGCGCGTCCGCGCTCAGGCCGTAGCCGACCACTTCCGCGTAGATGCGCGCGCCGCGCGCCTCGGCATGCTCCAGCGATTCGAGCACGAATACGCCGGCGCCTTCGCCCATGATGAATCCGTCGCGTTCCTTGTCGAACGGACGGCTCGCTTTGGACGGATCGTCGTTGCGGGTCGACATGGCGCGCATGGCGCAGAACCCGGCCAGACCCGTCGGACGAATCGTCGCTTCCGCGCCGCCGCAGATCATCGCGTCGGCATCGCCGCGCGCGATCAGCTTGAACGAGTCGCCGATCGAATGCGTGCCGGTCGCGCAGGCCGTAACGACCGACGTGTTCGGACCTTTGGCGCCGAGCTTGATCGAGACGTCGCCCGAGCCCATGTTCGCGATCATCATCGGGATGAAGAACGGGCTGACCCGCTTAGGCCCTTTTTGCAGCAGGGTCGTGAACTGGTCTTCCCACGTGCCGAGTCCGCCGATGCCCGAACCGACGATAACGCCGATCCGTTCCGCTTCGACGGTGTCGCCGATCTTCAGGCCGCTGTCCTGCAGCGCCTGCGTGGAAGCTGCGTAAGCGAACTGCACGTAGCGGTCCATCTTGCGGGCTTCCTTGCGTTCCACATAGTCTTCGGGATTGAAGTCGTGAATCTCCGCGGCAATCTGCGTCGGATACTCGCTGACGTCGAAGCTCTCGATTTTCGAGATGCCCGATTTGCCCGCGAGCAAACTGTTCCAAAACGTTTCCACGTCCTTGCCGAGGGAAGTCACGACTCCCATACCGGTAACGACTACTCTGTGCTGCTGTTCCATATGGGTCACCTCTATATCTGCGAATCCCGCTAACGGGAGTTCTGATTATTTATTCCCTATTCGATCCCTAATTGTTCCCTAAATGAAGGAGAAGTCCCGAGCCGGCTTTATGAAAAAGCGCGGAGCGGGACTCTTTAACGCCCTTAGGTATGAGATTGTATATAACTTACAACATCACCTACGGTCGTAATCTTCTCTGCGTCTTCGTCAGAGATCTCCATGTCGAACTCGTCTTCCAGCTCCATGACCAATTCAACCACGTCGAGCGAGTCCGCTCCGAGATCTTCCTTGAAAGAAGCCGTTGGCGTAACTTCCGCTTCGTCGGCGCCAAGGCGGTCCACGACGATGCGCGTTACGCGCTCCATTACATCAGACATCCGATTCACCTCCTCTTCAAAAGGTATTATACGAGAAGCTCCGCCAAAATGCCACTGTTTGAAGCAGGGTTTGCAAACAAGCGGTTTACAACCCCTGCCAGCGATGGTTTACATGTACATGCCGCCATCGACATGAAGGACTTGTCCCGTCATGTACGAGGCGTCGGGCGAAACCAGAAAAGCGACGGCCGTCGCGACTTCCTCCGGACGGCCGAGACGGTTCAGCGGGATACCCGCGAGCAGTCCCGCTTTGAGTTCTTCCGACAATACGTCGGTCATATCCGTGTCGATAAAACCGGGCGCCACGCAGTTGACCGTAATGCCGCGGCTGCTGAATTCGCGCGCGCACGACTTGGTCATGCCGATCACGCCCGCTTTGGCCGCCGTGTAGTTGACCTGCCCGGCGTTGCCGATCGTGCCCACGACGGACGAGATGTTGACGATCCGGCCCGAGCGCTGCTTCATCATCGGCCGGCTTACGGCTTTGATGCAGTTGAACACGCCTTTGAGGTTCGTCTCGATCACGTCGTCGAATTCTTCTTCCTTCATGCGCATCACCAGATTGTCGCGGGTAATGCCGGCATTGTTGATCAAAATATCGAGACTGCCGAATTCGGCGGCCACCGCTTTGACCAACTCTTCCGCTTCGGCGCTTTTGCCCACGTTCGCTTTGAACGCGGCCGCTTTGACGCCGAGCGCTTCGAGCTCGCGCACCACTTCGAGCGCCGCCGCTTCGTTGCCGGCGTAGTTGACCGCCACGTTTGCGCCGCGGCGTCCCAGTTCAAGCGCGATCGCCCGGCCGATGCCGCGCGAAGCGCCCGTCACGAGAGCGTTCTGCCCCTTGATTGACTGTTCCATGTTAACCTCCCGCTTGGGCGCGCCCTGCCCGGCCGACGATCGGCGAACGGAAAAGGCGCGTCCCGGAAAATAAGATCCGTGTCCGGACGGAAGCTTTACGCGTCCGCCGCGCACGGGGTTTCATTCGTTCAGCCGGAGTTTTGCCTAAGCCAGCGCTTCGGCCAGCGCATCCGCGCTTTCGAGGCTGTTCACGCTGAAAATCCGGACGGATTTTTCGATTTTCTTGATCAGGCCGGCCAATACGCTGCCCGGACCGATCTCGACGAACGTATCGACGCCTTCGGCGATCAGCCACCGGACGCTGTCTTCCCACAGCACCGGCGAATACACCTGGCTGACGAGCGACTGCCGCAGCGCTTGTGCGCCGCTGACCGGACGGGCGCTGACGTTGGCCACGACCGGAAAAGCTCCTTCGTGAAACTGAACGTCCGCAAGCGCCTCGCCGAGCCGCTCGGCCGCTTCCTTCATCAGCGACGAATGGAACGGTCCGCTGACTTCCAGCGCGATCGCGCGCTTGGCGCCGGCTTCCTTGACGCGGGCGCTGAGCGCCGCGACGCCTTCGGCAGAACCGGACACGACAATCTGTCCGGGGCAGTTCAGGTTCGCCGGCTCGACGACCGTTCCCGCCGCGGAAATGTCCGCGCACAGCGCGGTCAGCTGGTCGCGATCGGCGCCGAGTACGGCCGCCATCGCGCCCTGCCCGCCCGGAACGGCCGCTTCCATGAACTGTCCGCGGGCGCGGACCGTCGATACGGCGTCTTCGAACGAGAGAATGCCGGCGGCGGCAAGCGCGCTGTATTCGCCCAGGCTGTGCCCAGCCGCGTAATCCGCCTTGATGCCTGCCGCCTTGACCGCTTCCAGCAGTGCAAGGCTTGCTGTCAGCAGCGCAGGCTGCGTGTTCGCCGTCTGCTTGAGTTCTTCAACCGGTCCGTCGAACGCAAGCTTCGTCAGCTCTAATCCGAGCGTACGGTCCGCCGCTTCGAACAGCGCGCGGGCTGCCGGCAGCGCGTCGTACGCGTCGCGGGCCATGCCCACGCTCTGCGCGCCCTGTCCGGGGAATACGAATGCTATTTTACCCATCGTGAATGCTCCTCCCTTACCCGACCGGTACAATGCTGCTTGCCCGATCAGTGCTTACCAGATCAATGCCGCTCCGCCCCACGTCAAGCCGCCGCCGAAGCCGACCATGACGACGCGGTCGCCTTCTTTGATCCGGCCTTGTTCGTAGGCTTCGACGAGCGCCAGCGGAATCGAGGCGGCCGACGTATTGGCGTACTTGTCCACGTTGATCATGACGCGATCTTCCGACAGATCAAGCCGCTGCATGGCGGATTGGATAATCCGGATGTTCGCTTGATGCGGAATAAACAGGTCGATATCGTCTTTGGTCATGTCCGCTTTGCGCAGCACTTCCTCGGTGGCCGTGCCCATGATGCGGACCGCGAACTTGAATACGTCGCGTCCGTTCATCTGAATGAAATGCCGGCGCTGGTCGATCGTCTCCTGCGAAGCCGGCAGGCGCGAACCGCCCGCCGCCTGCTGAAGCAGGCCGCCGCCCGCGCCTTCGGCGCCGAGATCGAACGACTGGAAGCCGCGTCCTTCCGGCACTTCGCCGAGAATGACCGCGCCCGCGCCGTCGCCGAACAGCACGCAGGTGTTGCGGTCGGTGTAATCGGTAATGCGCGACAGCGTGTCGGCACCGATGACGAGGGCATTATTGTACATGCCGTTCTGAATAAATCCCGTCGCCGCCGCGAGGCTGTACACGAACCCGGAGCAGGCCGCGCCGAGGTCGAAAGCCGCCGCTTTCTTGGCGCCCAGCTTGTCCTGCAGAATGCAGGCCGTCGAAGGGAACGACGTGTCCGGCGTAACGGTAGCCACGACGATCAGATCGAGTTGATCCGCCGTCATGCCGGCCGCGGCCAAAGCCTGAACGGCCGCTTCGTACGCCAGGTCGGACGTCGCCTGTTCCGGAGCCGCGATATGGCGCTCCCGGATTCCGGTCCGGCTGACGATCCATTCGTCGTTCGTATCCACCATTTTCTCAAGCTCTGCGTTGTCCAAAATGCGCTCCGGCACATATTTGCCTGTTCCGATCACGCCAACCGGCCGTAAGTTCTTCATTGATCCGTCACTCTCTTCCCGCTGATTTGCTGATTTACGTGTTCCATGCTTGCCGAGATGCTCGGCACGAGCCGGTGTTCGATCGCCGTTCTCGCCTGCCGCACCGCGTTTTTGATCGCTTCGGCGTCCGACGAACCGTGCGCCTTGATCACGAGCCCGTTCAACCCGAGCAGCGGAGCGCCGCCGTGTTCCTTGTAATCCATTTTGGACTTGAGGCCGCGCAGCTGCGGCATCACGAGCGCCGCGCCGATCTTCGCTTTGAACGAAGACGTCAATTCCTGCTTGAGCAGCTTGAATACCGCTCCGGCCGTTCCTTCCAGCGCTTTGAGCAAAATGTTGCCCGCGAATCCGTCGCAGACGAGCACGTCGCAGACGCCGTCCAGAATGTCGCGCGCTTCGACGTTGCCGACGAAGTTGATCGGCAGTTCGGCGATCAGCGGATAAGCCGCTTTGGTCAGCTCGTTGCCTTTGCCCGGCTCGGTGCCGACGTTCAGCAGGCCTACTCTCGGCCGCTGGATGCCGTGCACCTTCTCGCGGTACAGACTGCCCATCAGCGCGTACTGCGCCAGATGCTCGGGCTTGGCGTCCATATTGGCGCCGAGGTCCAGCGCAAGCGTGCCCTGCCCGCTCTCGTCGAGCGTCGGGATCATCGGCGCGAGCGCCGGACGTTCCACGCCGTTCATGCGTCCGACGACGAGCAGGCCCGTCGTCATGAGCGCGCCGGTGTTGCCGGCGGAGATCATCGCGTCCGCAAGACCTTCCTTGACCATGCGTCCGGCCACGACCATCGAAGCGTCCTTTTTGCGGCGCACTGCTTTGACCGGTTCGTCCTCGCCCGAGATCACTTCGCCCGCATGGACGATATGAAGATTGGGCAGTCCCGCGCCGATCAGCGGCGCAAGCTTCGATTCTTCGCCGACCAGCTGGATCGTCAGATCGCTCCATTCGGCCGCGGCCGCAAGCGCTCCGGCCGCCGTGCTCTCGGGGGCGTGGTCGCCGCCCATGGCGTCTATTGCAATAATCATGTCCGCGTCCTCCTCGTCGTAACCGCCTACCGGTTCTTGTCGTCGGACCGGTAAATGATGAAGTTTCCCTGAAATACCATCTCTTCCCCGACATAGGAAAGCACTTCGACCTTGGCTCTGCCCGCCTTGCCCGGACTGCTCCGGACGTACGCTTTGGCGATGCATTTCTCGCCGAGATGGATCGGGCGCACGAAGCGCAGATCCGCCGAGGCGGTCAACGCGATCTCGTCGTTGATGACCGCGACGGCCAGCGAGTTGGCCTGGGCGAAAATATGGTGACCGCGCGCAATCTGCGTGCGGCTGAATACGTGTTCGTCGCGGATCTCGAAGATCGAAATGCCGCTTCGGTCGAGCTGAAGATCGATAATGTCGCCGATCACTTCTTCCGCAGCCAGCGACCGCACCTGGTCGTAAGACCGTTCCGCCATCAGCTTCATCCGCTCGCGGAGCTCGGGAATGCCGAGCTCCATCCGGTCGAGGCGAATGGTCTGAATGCTGACTTTGAGGCGGCGGGTCAGTTCCCGGTCGGTTACGAACGGATTCTCGTCGATCAGTTCGACGAGTCTCTGCTGGCGCTGCCGTTTCGGTAAACGTTCGATGCCGGTCTCCTCCTTATGCCGCCCGTAGGCTGGGTAAAACTTGCGCGAGCGGGAAGGCCGCGCCGAACGCCGCCTTCTCCCCCGCTTGATCCGATTATTCGCGCCCGCTGCCGGGCCGCTTCCCCTTTGAATCGACTCTTCCGCGAAAGCCGCGCATTCTTGTGCGCTTCTATGTAGGTCCGCCGCGAAAGATTTTAGAACCTGGTACTAACCGCTAGTATAAATCATTCTCCCGCAAAAGGAAAGGGGCACGCACTTACTGCCTGCCGCCCCTTCTTGGCGCGCCGCAAAAAAGCGCAGCCCCGACACAAAAAGAGGGATAAAAAAGGCATTAAAAAAGAACACAAAAAAAAGCCCCGCCGGGCGGCGAGGCTTTTTCGGAACCGCCGAAGCGATCGCTTATTGAGAAATAACTTCTCTGGACTTGTAAGTTCCGCAAACTTTGCATACGTGGTGAGCCAGCTTCAGCTCTCCGCATTGTTCGCACTTCACCATGCCCGGCACCGCCAGCTTGAAATGCGTGCGACGCTTGTCGCGGCGCGTCTTGGACGTTCTCCGTTGAGGTACTGCCATGTTTAACACCTCCTTATTCAAGTCAACCGGCCCGAAGGCCGGATGTTTGTGCTGGACATCCTGCGCTTACTTAAAGAAATCTTTGAGCCCGGCAAGCCGGGGGTCGATTACCGTATTGTCGCAGCCGCAGGCCGTTTCGTTCAGGTTCGTTCCGCACGTCTGGCAGAGCCCTTTGCAGTCCTCTTTGCAGAGGGGCGCGTTGGGCACGCCGAGCGTCACGTACTCTTCCAGATACGGCGTCAGCTCGAAAACGTCGTCGTCCGTGAGGATCATGTCCTCGTCGTCTTCAAGGTCCGCTTCATTCTCTTCGCGCTTCTTGAACCGCTCTTCGAAATGAATGTTCAATTCGATGCGAGCCGGTTCGAGGCACCGCGAGCAAACCATGTCCAAATGTCCCTTCAGCGTTCCGCTTACGCCTACCGTTCCGTCCATCGACGGCATTGCCGTCAGATCGGCTTGAACGGGAGCGGCGGAAAGCACGTCGGTACGACCCTGGATCGATTGTTCGATCGGCACGCTGCCTTCCAGAACAACCGGTTCACCGTTTTGAATCGTTCTGCGCAAATGCAGACGCATATTCATCACTCCAAACAAACAAAGTTATTATATCGACTTATCTTTGGTTTTGTCAACCGTCAGTCAAGTATTTTTCATTTACGCCCTTTTCGGCGCGGGCCGCGGCTTAGAGAGCGATTTGTCTCTTTCGCCAAAGCTTTTGCGCGTGTAAGCTAGGAGAAGCGCTCGTGCGGTTCGCGCCTGGACGGCACGTTCCTTGCGGTCTTCCCGTTCGCAGCGTAAAAAAAGTTCCGGGATCTGCCGGACGAAGTTTCATTCTACCATATATTTTCTGACTTGTTAAGGGAGGAGACCCGATCTTTATATGAAAACGGTCGGATTGGTCGTCGAATACAACCCGTTCCATAACGGTCACCTGTTTCATCTGCGCCGTTCGCTCGACATTTCCGGCGCCGAAGCTTCGGTCGCCGTCATGAGCGGACCGTTCATGCAGCGCGGCGAACCGGCGCTGCTGTCCAAGCGCGCCCGGGCCGAAATGGCGCTGGCCGCCGGCGTGGACCTCGTGCTGGAGCTGCCGGTGCTGTACGCGCTCCAGCCGGCGGAATGGTTCGCTTTCGGTGCCGTGTCGCTGCTGGACGCCTCGGGCGTCGTGGACAGCGTCTGCTTCGGCAGCGAGAGCGGCGAGATCGCGCCGCTGCTGGATCTGGCTTCGCGCATGCAGGCCGGCGAATCGCCGGCTCTGCGCGAAGCGCTGCGCCAGGCCCTGGCCGAGGGCCTGAGCTTCCCGGCCGCCTACGCCAGGGCGGCCCAGGAGCAGGGCGGCGGCGATTCCGCCGCGGCCGCCGCCCTGCTGGGCAATCCGAACGATACGCTCGGATTGCATTACGTGCTTGCGCTGCGCCGGCTCGCAAGCGGTATGGCGCCGCTCGCCGTGCGGCGCGAACAGGCCGGCTATCACGATGCCGGCCTGCCGGGCGGCGGCGCGATCGCAAGCGCCACCGCCGTGCGCGCGGCGCTCGCCCGCGGCGCCGGCGGCCTGAGCGAGGCCGCCCCGTACCTGCCGCCTTCTTCGCTGCGCATCCTGCGGCGCGAAGCGGAAGCCGGCCGCATGCTGCCGGAAGGCTGGGAGGCGCTGGCGCAGCCTCTGCTGACGTCGCTTATTACGCGCCCGCCCGAAGAGCTTGCCCTCGTCCCCGGCATGGCCGAGGGCCTGGAACACCGCATCGCCGCCGCGCTGCCGCGCCTGCCCGTGCCGGGCGTGGAGGTGCTGCTCGCCGCGATCAAGACCAAGCGCTATACGCGCACCCGGCTGCAGCGGCTGCTGGCGCACGCGCTGCTGAACCATCGCGGCCCCATGTTCGGCCGCGACAGCCTCGCCCGCGGACCGCAGTATATCCGCGTGCTCGGCTTTTCGCCGACAGGCCGGCAGCTGCTCAAAAGCATGAAAAAAACGGCGAAGCTGCCGGTCGTCGTCCGCGCCGCGGATTTTCCCCATCCGCAGCTCCAGCTCGATATCCGGGCTTCCGCCGTTCAGGCGTCGGCTTTTCCGTCTCCGGACGTGCGGGAGATGTATGCCGATTATTACGCGCCGCCGATCACGGAGTATTGATTTTTCGTAGGAATCCCGTAGAACTTGCGCGGACTTTTCGCGTTTTTCGCGCGTCCGGCATGCTGCTTGGGTGCCCGGACGTTTTTGGCTTGCACCTCTGCGGCGTCCGCGTTTGCGTCTGCGTGCGCGGACGTCTTTTCCAGGCGCGACGTCAGTTTTTGACCGACATTTTGTCGATATAATCGAGCGCTTCCTGCAGCGTGCCTACGGGAACGAGCTTCATGGAAGACTTCGTCTCCCGCAGCTTCAGCTCGGCTTCCGCGTAGTTGCCCTGCGGCACGAAGAACAGGTCGGCGCCTTTTTGCTCCGCCGCCACGATCTTGTGCTGCACGCCGCCGATCTCGCCGACCGTTCCGTCCGACTTGATCGTGCCGGTTCCGGCGATCCGGTAACCGCGCGTCAGGTCGCCGGGCGTGAGCTGGTTGTAGATCTCCAGCGTGAACATCAGTCCCGCCGACGGTCCGCCCACCTGCGTCTGCGTAAAGATCACTTCGTCGGCCGCATCGTCCGGATCGATACGCATCACTTCGCCTGTCGAGACGCCAAAGCCCGCGCGCGTCGTGCCGTCTTCGTTCGGAATCTCGACCAGCTTCACCGACTGCCGCAGCGTCCGTCCGTTGCGTTCGAGCGACACTTCGACCGTATCGCCGGCCGCATACGATTCGAGCTGCTTGCGCAGCCCTTCGAGCGTGGATACTTTTTGTCCGTCGACAGCCGTGATTTTGTCGCCCGTCACGAATTCCCGCTGCTGCGGGTCGCGGTCGGGCACCGTCGTAATAAAGACGTATTCCGTCTCGACATCGAACGGAACGCCCGCTTCCCGGTAAGCCGCGGCCACGGCCGAAGATTGCGAGGAGTTCATGTAATACTGCTGCGTGATCCGGTATTCGTCGTCGTCCTGATCCTGATTGCGTTTGCCGATCTCGGCATCGTCGTCGAGCAGCGACAAGCCGAGCAGCGCCAGATTGGCGTACGTGACCGATACGGTCGTCATCAGGAACGAACCGTTCTCTTCCGGGTCGGCCCCCGCTACGCGGACCATCGGCTTGATCTCGTCGGCGCTGCCCGGCCGCTCGATCGTGTACGACGTCGGCATGTAGACGAGCACGTACACGAGCAGGGCAAGGCACAGCAAATAAGCCAGCGTCCGAAGACGCGGCAGCCTGAATTGCGGCATAAAGGTCGTTCAGCTCCTCCTGCTTGAACGGGCTTCGCGCAGGGTGCATATGCACCTTTCGCGAAGCCCGTTTGTCGGTAATGGGTGTTATACTCTATTCGCCGTGCAGCTTCGCCCAGAGCGCCGTGCGCACTTCCGGCGTCACCAGTTCGCTGATATCGCCTTTGAACTGCGAAATTTCTTTGACGACGCTTGAACTGAGGTACGAATACAGCGGATTGGTCATCATAAAAATAGTCTCGACGTTCTCGTTCAGCTTACGGTTCGTCGTCGCGATCTGCAATTCGTATTCGAAGTCGGTGACGGAGCGCACGCCCCGCACGACGACCTGCGCCTGCTTCTGATCGACATAGTTGACGAGCAGATCGCGGAACACGTCCACTTCCACGTTCGGCAGGTCGGCCGTGGCCTGGCGCAGCAGGTCCGCCCGCTCTTCGGCCGTGAACAGCGGCTTCTTGCTCAAATTGTTGAGCACGGCCACGATCAGCCGGTCGTACTGCTTGGCGGCGCGGTGGATAATATCCATATGCCCGAGCGTCACCGGATCGAAACTCCCCGGGTAGACGGCGATGCGTTCGATTTTGGTCACTTTTTCCATCAAGATTCCAAATCCTCCTCTGCGGGCTGTGTCTGTTCGCCCTGCTGCGTCTTCCAGTTGTAAATGGAGACGGCGGTTTCCCCGTATACGGCTTTGCGCTGCAGCTCGAATCCGCCGAACGCTTCCGGATATTCGTACGACGATTCGTATTCCAGCAGCACGACCGCTTCCTGCTTGAGCAGGCCGGCTTCTTCCATATAGAGCATCAGCTCCGCGCCGTTCTTCATGCGGTAAGGCGGGTCCAGCAGCACCAGATCGAACGCGGCGTCCCGCTTGGCCAGTGCTTTGAGCGCACGCTGGGCGTCGTTGCGGTACACTTCGGCACGGCTCTCGAATCCGGTCACTTTGAGATTCGCGCGCACGACTTCGATACTTTTGGCGTCCGCGTCGACCAGGATCGCCCGCTCCATGCCGCGGCTGATCGCTTCGATCGCGAGCCCGCCGGTGCCGGCGAACAGGTCAAGCACCGCTCCCCCTTCGAAAAAAGGTCCGATCATGCTGAATATCGCTTCTTTGACTTTATCGGTCGTCGGGCGCGTTCCTCGGCCCGGCACCGCTTTGAGCGGTCTTCCTTTTGCTTCTCCGGCTACTACTCTCACGCCTTGTCGTCCTCCCGTATCTGCATGCTGCGCCGGTCTGTCGGCTAGTTCTTATCGTAACACAACCCGGCGGCGAGTAAAACGGCGGGAATCGGCTCGGCACCGCGCGGCGCAGCCCCGATGCGCGGCCTTTTAAGCGCGGCAAAAATCGCCGTGCGACTTCACATCGGCCGCTCCCTTTTTCGTCTGCGCCGAAATAAGTGCGTGCGGACAGTTATTTCGGCGCAAAACAAGCGATTTGGCGAAATAGGTGCGCTAATCCACTTAATTCGCTCGTTTGCCGTCTTCCGCCGCTTTTTTAGCGCAAATAACTGCTTTGTCGCACTTATTTTTGCACGGTGCCTGAATCCGGTATGAATAAGTGGAAAAAAGCAGTTATTTGCGAATTTCGAAGATTGGGGTCGTAGGGGTTTGAGGTTCAGCAGTTCGGGCCAAGCTTTTTTTCAATATAAAAAAACCTCCGGCTTCCGGCGCGTCTCTCCTATAGCTAGTAGAGACGCGCGGGATGCCTGGAGGGGAAAACGAATTCGGAAGCCGAGCGGCGGTCCGTCGTCGAGACAGCTTGATCCGTTATCGAAAATGAGGATTTTATCGCCGGGCTCTTTAATCGGTTAGCGAAAATAATGCTCCCATAGTCCGGCTGTTCGATCCATCATCGGAAACAAACCGCCCGTTACCGGGCCGACTGCTCCGACGCCCGGTCCGCCGACGAGTAAGCCGCGTCCGTGACCGAACCGGACCTACTCCGCCGTAGCCGTATGCCGGAACAGGTGGGCCGGTTGGCCTTTGGGGCCCGGGCGGCAGACGAACAGCGCGCCGGCCAGCGGCTGCTCGGCTTTTTGCTCGTCGGACAAGCCGTCGATCGCCGTCGTGATGTACAGGTCGCCGTAATCGGCGCCGCCGAACGCGCAGCAGGTGACGTTGTCGACAGGCAGCAGAATCTCGCCGACTTTGAGGCCTGCGGCAGGGTCCCATTTGCTGACGCGGCCGCCGCCGTAATGCGCGATCCACAGATGGCCGTCGGCGTCGACCGCCATGCCGTCCGGGAAGCCTTCTTCGTCGTCGAAGGAGACGACGGTGCGCTCCGCGCCGAGTTCGCCTCGCTCCACGTCGAATTCGAACGCCTGGACTTTCTGGGTGCCGGTATCGATATAGTACAGCACCGTGCCGTCGGGGCTCCAGCCGAGTCCGTTCGAGGTGGACACGTCGCCGAAGATGCGGCGCGTCGACAGATCGCTGTCCAGACAGTAGAACGCGCCTTCGCGCTCTTTGCCGACAAGGCTCATCGTGCCGGCCCAGAACCGGCCGGCCGCGTCGCATTTGCCGTCGTTGAACCGGTTGTCCGCCCGGTTCTCGGGATCGTGGATCGGCGTCTGCCGGCGGCTGTTCAAGTCGTAGAAGACGAAGCCGCTCTCGACGGCCAGCACGACCGTATCGTCGGTATGGCCGACGGCCGCGCCCGCTCGTTCCGGCAGTTCGTGCACGTCTTCGCTGCCGTCCTCCGGATTATAGAAGCGCAGCTGCTTGCCTTCGATGTCGACCCACATCAGCGTCTGCTTGTCCTCCAGCCAGTTGGGGCCTTCGCCGAGCGTCGCCCGGTATTCGGAGACCGGCTCCGGTGTGATGCCTTTGAATTCGTTCATCTCGATTCTCCTTCCGCAGGGTGCGCAGGTATGGTGGGTATGTATACAGTTACCCCAATCGGACGTTCCGGTATCGGTTTAGTGCCGTTCCCATTCGAAATCGAGCGCGTTCAGCAGGCCCCGGGCAAGCAGCATGCTGCCGGCCGTATTCGGATGCACGTGATCCCAGCCGTTCGACAGCGAAGACTGCACCATATGGTGGCCCATCCGGTCGAATGCCGCCTGGGTATCGACCAGCTCCGCGCCGTAATCGCCGGCCAGCCGCTTGATGACCGCGCCGTAGCGATCCATCATCGCGCGCATCGGATCTTCCGGACCGGTCATGTAATACGGCGTCATCAGAATCAGCCCTTTGAGTCCCGGCTGCACGGCGTCCAGCAGTTCGCGCAGCGTCGCTTCGTATTCGTCCAGCGTGACGGCGGGCTGGATCGCTTCCGGCGTGTCGAACTGGCGCCATACGTCGTTGATGCCGATCATGATCGACAGCCAGTCCGGCTTCAGGTCGAGCACGTCGCTCTGCCAGCGCTTTTTGAGGTGGCGAACCGTATCGCCGCCGATGCCCGTGTTCAGCACGAGCGTATTCAATTCCGGGTAGCCGGTGCGCAGCAGCGCGTCGACCAGCGACGCGTAGCCGCTGCCCAATCCGCTGCCGTAGCCGACCGGATAAGCGCGCCCGGTATCGGTGACCGAGTCTCCGATCAGCAGCAGTTTGTCGTTGCGATTCAATTTCATATGCCGTTTCATCTCCTTGGAATATAAACTTCATGATGTGAACTTCGAGCCAAGCGAACTTCGAACTTGAGCGAACCTCCACACAGCAATTCGCGATCGGTTCCGCCATTTCCTGTTCGCCGTTTACTTTTCCTGCCGATTTCCGTCATTTTCCGCTAACTTTCCTTCATGCTGCGGCTTTATTTTCGTCATTCCGGCTCTATTTTCTTCATTCCGGCTCTATCGCGCGCATTCCGTCTTCAATGCAGCGTCCGAAACTGCTCCGGCGTCACGCCTTCCTGCTTGCGGAACGTGGCAACGAAATGGCTGGCATCGCGGAAGCCGACGAGACCCGATACTTCCTTAACCGTCATGCGGGGATGCAGCGTCATCATTTCTTTGGATTTGCGCAAACGCAGCAGGATCAGGTACGCGTACGCCGTCATCCCGAACGCCTGCTTGAACAGCGTATTGAGATGCCGGGGCGTAATATCGGCGCGCTGCGCCATATCTTCGAGCCCGATGTCCGAGTCGGCGTAATGCCGGTCGAGAAATTCCAGCACGGGCGCGAGCCGGCGGACAGAGTTCGACAGCGACGGCAGGCGATTGACCCGCCCGTCTTTTTTGAGCAGAGTCAGGAACCGGTACACCTCCACCGAGAAGCTCAGCCCGGACAAATCGCGCGCGCTGTCGATCCCGCCGAGCAGCGCCGGGACGAAGCCGCTCAGCTCCGCTCCCCGGTCCCAGCCGTAATACGAAGACACCGGCAGACCGAGCGTCGCGAGAATGGCTCCGGTCTGCGGTCCGCCGAACGTCATGTAGAACGTGTCCCATTTGCCTTCGATCGGACGGTAGGAATGGCTTTCTCCCGGAAGGAGCAAAATGCCCGAGTCCGCTTCCAGCAAATACTTGGCGCCGCCCATCGAAATTTCGCCTTTGCCGCCCGCCGTTTGCAGCCAGTGGTAGCAGTTGTACCCGTTGGGGCGGGAAATGGCTTCTTGATCCGGGTTATAGCCGATGCTCTCCATGTAGACCGGCAGCGGGAGATCCTTGATTTCCGTAAAATAACGTCTTTCGGTCAAATATCGTCTGTAAGCGCTATCCATCGCTATGTCCCCTTTGGATCGAATATTTCTTTTTTCTTATATCCCTATCCCTTTTTATTATATTTTATAATATTTTTGAGTAGATTAATATAGACTTATTCTTATATGTCGAGGTGATTTTTTATGATTAGCAGCAAACTTCCCAAAATCTTTTACGGCGGCGATTACAACCCGGAGCAGTGGGACGCCGAGACGCATCGCGAAGACCTCCGCATGTTCAAACTGGCCGGAATCGATATCGCGACCGTTAACGTATTCGCCTGGGCGCTGAATCAGCCGGACGAAGCGACCTACAACTTCGAATGGCTCGACGAGCTGATCGACAGCCTGCATGCCAACGGCACTTATGTATGTCTGGCCACGAGCACCGCCGCCCATCCCGCGTGGATGGCCAAGCGCTACCCGGACGTGCTGCGCACGGACGCCGACGGCCGCAAACGCAAGTTCGGCGGACGCCACAACTCCTGTCCGAACAGCCTGACGTATCGCAAATATGCGGTGCGCATCGCGGAAAAGCTCGCCCAGCGCTACAAAGACCATCCGGCGGTCATCGTCTGGCACGTCTCCAACGAATTCGGCGGCGACTGCTACTGCGACAACTGCGAGAAAGCGTTCCGCGTCTGGTTGAGAGAACGTTACGGCTCGCTGGACAAGCTGAACCATGCGTGGAACACGAACTTCTGGGGCCATACGTTCTACGACTGGGACGAGATCGTGCTTCCGAATAATCTGAGCGAACATTGGGGCGAGAACAATTCGACGTTCCAGGGCATCTCGCTCGATTACTCGCGCTTCAACTCCGACAGCATGCTGGAATGCTACAAGCTCGAACATGCCGTGATCAAGAAGAATATTCCGGACTCGGTTATCACAACCAATCTGATGGGCTTCTTCAAGCAGCTCGATTACTTCAAATGGGCCAAAGAGCTGGACATCGTCTCGTGGGACAACTACCCGGGCCTGCAGACGCCGGTCAGCTACACGGCGATGGCGCACGATCTCATGCGCGGGCTCAAGAACGGCGATCCGTTCATGCTGATGGAACAGACGCCGAGCCAACAGAACTGGCAGCCGTACAACTCGCTGAAGCGCCCGGGCGTCATGCGGCTGTGGAGCTACCAGGCCGTCGCGCACGGCGCGGACACGGTTATGTTCTTCCAGCTTCGCCGCTCCGTCGGCGCGTGCGAGAAATACCACGGCGCCGTGATCGAGCATGTCGGCCACGAGCATACCCGCGTCTTCCGCGAAGTGTCGGAACTCGGCCGCGAACTGGGCGAGCTGGGCGACCGCCTGCTCGATTCGCGTCTGCCGGCCAAAGTCGGCATTTTGTTCGATTGGGAAAACTGGTGGGCCGTCGAGAAGTCCAGCGGACCGACCGTCGCGCTCAACTACGTCGACCAGATCCATAAATATTACAAAGCGTTCTACGACCGCAATATCCAGGTAGATATCGTAAGCGTCGAGTCCGATTTCAACGCGTACGACATCGTCGTCGCGCCGGTGCTGTACATGGTCAAACCGGGCGTCGCCGACAAGCTGACGAACTTCGTAAGCGGCGGCGGCACGTTCCTGACGACGTTCTTCAGCGGCATCGTCGACGAATCCGATCGGGTCAAAACCGGCGGATACCCCGGCGAGCTGCGCAAGCTGCTCGGGATCTGGGTGGAAGAGACCGACGCGCTGTTCCCGGATATGCGCAACCGGATCGTCGTGAACGGCGAATTCGGCTCGTTGAGCGGAAGTTACGAATGCGGCATGCTGTGCGATCTGCTGCATACCGAAGGCGCGGAGACGCTGGCCGAATACGGCGACGACTTCTACAAAGGCATGCCGGTGCTGACCCGCAACGCGGTCGGCGAAGGACAGGCGTATTACGTCGCTTCCGATCCGGAGCCGGCGTTTATCGACGGCCTGCTGGAACGTCTCTGCGCCGACAAAGGCGTTCTCCCGCTGCTGAACACGCCGGAAGGCGTCGAAGTGACCCGGCGGGTCAAAGACGGCGAAGAGTTCCTGTTCGTCATGAACCACAATGCCGATCCGTCGACGTACGAACTGGACGGCCGCTATACCAATCTGTTGAACGGCGACGCGCTCGGCGGTTCGGCCGTTATCGCGGGACGCGATGTGCAGATTTTGAGCCCGGCCAAGTAAAGCGGCGGGAATGTTCAACAGATGGGCGCTCCGGGAATCGGATTACTCCGAATTCAAGCGTATCCGGCGCCCTTTCTTTTCCCGAAAAACACTTTCGCCTATCCCCTTACCTTCTGCCGCAATCCTAAAACGTCCGCACATCCACCTGGGATGCGCGGACGTTTTTGATGTCGGCGAAAAAATTACGAAACCCGATTCCGGCTTACATGCCGAGCGCAGTGCCGGATACAAGCGCCACGACGAGCACGACGGCGACCAGAACCAGCAGCAGCAGCACGCCGAGAATGAAGTACATCAGCAGCGCGCGCCAAGCGGAGAACGCATGCGCTTCGCCGGTCGCGTGCAGGATCAGCACGAACGCCCAGAATCCGAAAGCGAATTCCAGCAGCAGCACGCCCATATACAGCAGGCTGCGCAGGGTGCTCGCATCAAGATTCGGCGTCTCGAACGTAAAGTTCTCCCGGCCGGCGATCAGCAGTTCGGGAATCCACAGCAGTCCGATCATGATGCCGAGCATGCCGCTGATGCGCCCGACGACGATACGCATGTCTTTGGAAGAACCGACGCCGCCGAGCCAGCCGCCGACCAGCTTGAACAGCCACGAGACGACGTAATACGTCACCAGGCCGCTGATCAAGCCGGTGACCATCACGGACAAGACAAGCATCGGCAGACTCATGTCGTCGCCCCAGTTTCGCGTGGACGCCGTGTTCAGCGCGCCGAACATACTTGCGATCAAAGCCAGCAGCAGCGCCCCGCGCAGCGGTCTGGCCGAATAGATGAAGTCGCGCGTCACGAGGCGCGGATGCATCCACACCCCTCGCCACGGCGACAATCCGCTCGGCGTATGCCGGCTGTCCGCCTGTCCGCCGCGCCCGCTCAGGCTGCGGCTCTCCGGATAGCGGTCTCGCGGATCGAGCTCCCGCTCGTTTGGTTCATTGTTGTCTCTTCCGTATCTCCCGTCCATGTTCCCGTTCCACCGTTTCTGTTCTGGATTTTGATAGCGACGAACCCTTACTTAAGCCCATACACTCTCGCTTCATAAGGCCGCAGCTGCTTGTGATCCAATCCGTCTTCGCCGTAATTGCCGACGATCAGCGACGCTTCGCGTTCAGATAGAGGCGCCGGCCAGTCGAACGAAGTCGGTTCTGTCGAGAAGTTGAGCACGATCAGCCACGTCTCGTCGCCGAGCGTGCGCGTGTAAGCGTACAGCGTCTCATGGTCCGGCAGCAGCAGCTGGTATTCGCCGTATGTCATAATGTCGTGCTGTTTGCGCAGCGCGATCAGCTTTTTGTAATAATGGAACACCGAATCCGGATCGGCCAGCTGCTGCTTGGCGTTGATCGTCTTGTAGTTCGGGTTGACCCCGATCCACGGCGTGCCGGTCGTAAAGCCCGCGTAGCGACTATCGTCCCATTGGACCGGCGTGCGCGCGTTGTCGCGGCCTCTCGTCTGGATCGCTTCCATGACCGTGCCGGGATCGGCGCCGCCGTGCGTAACTCTCTCGTTATACATGTTCAGACTCTCGATGTCTTTGTAATCGTCGATCATCGGGAACTTGACGTTGGTCATGCCGAGTTCTTCGCCCTGGTACACATAAGGCGTTCCCCGCAGCGTATGCAGCAGCGTGGCGAGCAGCTTGGCCGATTCGGCGCGGTATTCGCCGTCATTGCCGAATCTCGATACCATGCGCGGCTGATCGTGGTTGTTCAGGTACAGGCTGTTCCAGCCTTTTTCCGCCAGTCCGACCTGCCATTTGTCCATGACCGCTTTGAACTGCGGCAGCTTCCACGGCACGATGTCCCATTTGCCGCCCGGTCCGCCGTCCAGACGCATATGCTCGAACTGGAACACCATTTGCAGCTCGTCGCGTTCTTCCGCCGTGTATTTTTTCGCTTCGTCGACCGTCACGCCCGGCATCTCGCCGACTGTCATGACGTCGTACTTCGACAGCACCTCGCGGTTCATCTCCTGCAAAAACTCATGGATGCGCGGGCCGTCCACGTAGTACATGCTGCCGTCCGCGATCGGAGCCGTTCCGTTCGAAGGCAGCCCTTCCACTTTGGAGATCAGGTTGATGACGTCCATGCGGAAGCCGTCCACGCCTTTGTCGAGCCAGAACTTCATCATGTCGTATACGGCTGTGCGCACTTGTTCGTTTTCCCAGTTGAGGTCCGGTTGTTTTTTGGAAAAAAGGTGCAGGTAATATTGGCCGCGCTGCTCGTCGTATTCCCAGACCGGGCCGCTGAAAAAAGACTCCCAGTTGTTCGGAATGCCGCCGTCCGGAGCCGCGTCGCGCCAGACGTAATAATCGCCGTATTCGCCGTCCGCGTCTCTGCGCGATTCCACGAACCACGCGTGCTCGTCCGACGTATGGTTGACGACGAGATCCATCATCAGCTTGATTCCGCGCTCGTGCAGACCCGCAAGCAGTTCTTCCCAGTCCGCCATCGTGCCGAATTCGTCCATGATGTCTTCGTAGTCGCTAATATCGTATCCGTTGTCGTCGTTCGGCGATTTGTACACCGGCGACAGCCAGATCACGTCCACGCCAAGCTCTTTGAGGTAATCCAGCTTCATAATGATGCCCCGCAGATCGCCTACGCCGTCTCCGTTGCTGTCCATAAAGCTGCGCGGATAGATCTGATACACGACCGCTTCTTTCCAAAAAGCACGTTCCATAATCATTCATTCCTCCTCGTCGTTTGCCTGCTTCGATCACCGCCCAGAAGGCAGGCGATCCTTGTCTTAACCCATTTACCCAGAAAGCGGAAGATTGAGCGGAGGAACGGAAAAAGTTTGAATATTCGGCGCTGTTAAAAGTAAAGTTCGTTTTACGTAAAGTGGGCTTGACATTAAGAACGGTGGTAAAGTATACTTTACGTAAAGTCAGCTTTACACAAAGCGAGGAGGTGCGGCGTGCAGACCCGAATTCGAGAAAAACGGACCGAGCGCGATATGACGCAGGAAGAGTTGTCCGAACGGCTGGACGTATCGAGACAGACGATCATTTCGCTGGAAAAAGGCAAGTACAAACCTTCGCTTATTCTGGCCCACAAGCTGTCGCAAATTTTCGAGTGCAAGATCGAAGACCTATTCGTATTCGAAGGAGATGAGAACATTGAATGAAACGTTGATGCAAATGGCGGTACCGATGAATCTCGGAGGACTGATCGGATTGTTCGGAGGGCTGCTGCTCGCTCTGCTCGGCTGGGCGTTCGGGCGGCATATGCAGCGCAAAAACCGGGGACTCGACGAGCGGACCGACATTATTACGACGCGCGCCAAATCGTTTTCCTGGAACGTACTTATCCCCGCGCTCCTGATCTGCTGGGTCATCATCACGCTGTTCGACGGGATCGGCCTTCCTTTCTTCGTCATCATGGCCCTGTTCGTCATCAGCCAGATCGCTTACGTGTCTTCGATCGTCTACCATAACGGCCGCAACTGAACACGGAAAAAGCGTATCCAGACAAGCCGAAACCGTTTTTCGAAAAAGCCTCTATGCACAAAAAGCCTCTTTTTATAAAATGGATATGTTCCATAATATTGAATAAAAAGGGGCTGCAAGAAATTGAACAGAAGGTTTACGAAAGCATCGGGAATTCTGCTGATCGCGCTTGCGCTGCTGATCGGCGGGATCTCTTTGCCTTCTCCGGCGGCAGCGGCGGGTACATACGTGGTCACGTTCAAGGAAGCTCGCCTGGTCTCCAACAGCCATGTGGGCAATGAATGGTACACCGAAGCGCAGGTTAACGGCAAAAACGTGGACGAAGGCGCAAGCGTCAAAGTCTCGTTCGACACGATCAAGCTGTACGCGTATGCCGAAGAACAGGACAAAATTACGGACATCGGCGAAAAAAGCCAAAGCGTCAAAGCTTCGTCCGTCACCGCTTCCGGCAAGACCGTCAAGCTGAAAGTGAACGTCACCGAAAACCGCGGCCGCTACTCGGGTCATACCGCGGTCTGGGAATTCACGTACACGATCAAGAAGCAAAAATAAGATCGTGCAGCGCGAAACCAACAGCGGGCGAAGCTTCGCAAAGCGCAAGCACCATCTGCAAAGTTCAAACCCACCTTCATGCAAGCTTTGCCCGTCAAGCCGGACGCGTCCCCGCGTTCCGGCTTTTCGCTTTTTGCCGTGAAGGCCCGGCCGGTAACCGCCGAACAACAGGATGCCCGAAAGCGTATTCGGCGGGTACCCAGGGTGCGCGGCGGCGTGGTACAATGAAGCGCTTGAACGCCCGCTTTTTCATGCCCGGCCCAATTTTGACAGAATCGAGGGATTCCTTGACGTGAACGATCATTTCGAAGTCCGAAATATCGGCGTGTTTGCCCATATCGACGCGGGCAAAACGACGACGACCGAATATATGCTGTACCGCAGCGGAAGCATCCGCGCCGCAGGCAGCGTCGACGCAGGCACGACCTCCACCGATTCGCTCGACGTGGAGCGCGAACGCGGCATTTCCGTGAAAGCGGCTTCAGCTTCGCTGAACTGGAAAGGCACCCGGCTCAACCTGATCGATACGCCGGGACACGCCGACTTCCTCGCCGAAGTGGAGCGCACGCTCGGCGTGATGGACGGCGCCGTGCTGATCGTCTCCGCGGCCGAAGGCGTCCAGGCGCAGACGGAGATTCTGTGGCAGGCGCTCCGTCTGCTGCAGATCCCTACCGTGATCTATATCAACAAGCTCGACCGGGTCGGCGCTTCGTTCGAGCGGACGCTCGGCGATATCGCCCGTCTGCTCTCGCCGTCGGTGCTGCCGGTCCAGCAGCCGACGTACGGCGCGGACGGCGAATTTGCCGGCATTCGGGTGCTGTGGACGGACGACGCGGACAGGTCCGGAGCGCAGGATTCTTCCGGCGGAGCGGCCGGGGCCTATTCATTCCCGGGTTCCGGCGATGCCGGTCATGGCGGTGATGCCGGTGATGTCGGTGATGCGGCCCGTCCGGACGCAGACGACCTGGCGTTTCGCGCCGCCGCGGCCGAGCAGCTGGCCGAGTTCGACGAGGAGCTGCTGCTGCGCTATATCGAAGGCGATCTGCCCGAACGCGCCGAGCTTGCGCAGCGAATCGCGGACCATGCGGCCGCCGGCGAGATGTTCCCGGTCTGCTGCGGCTGCTCGCAGCGCGGAATCGGCATCGCCGAGCTGCTCGATGCCATGCTCGCTTTCCTGCCCGCTCCCGCGCCCAAGCCGGGCCTTGCCGGCATCGTGTTCAAAGTCGAGCGGGACCGCGCCATGGGCCGGGCCGTCTGGATTCGCCTGTACGGCGGCACACTGCGCAATCGCGACGTCGCGGCGCTGCACGGCCGCGCGTCCGAGGAGAAGATTACGCAGATCCGCAGGCTCGACGGCTTGAAAAGAGTCGACGCGGGCGAGTTCTCGGCCGGCGACGTCGCGGCCGTATACGGCCTGAGCGACGCGTCGATCGGCGACATCGTCGGCGATCCGGACCTCGTGCCGCAGACGCCGCAGCTCGCCGTGCCGCTGCTGACTGCGCGCGTGCTTCCCGAGAACGATACCGATTACACGGTGACCGCCGAAGCGCTGCGCGAGCTGACGGACGAAGATCCGCTGCTCGGCCTCGTCTTCGTGCCCGAACTGCGCGAGCTGCATGTGCGCATGATGGGCGCGATGCAGCTTGAAGTGCTCGGCAGCATGCTGCGCTCGCGCTTCGGCCTGAACGTCGGCTTCGGTCCGCCGGCCGTCATCTACAAAGAAACGCCGGCGCAGCGCTGCGAAGGGCGCGTCGCCTATCTCGCGCCCAAGCCGTGCTGGGCGATTCTGCATTTTACGATCGAACCCGGCGAGCCGGGCAGCGGGCTGCAGTACCGTTCGCTTGCGCGCGCCGACGACATTTTGCCGGCGTACCAGAACGAAGTGCGGCGCCGCGTGCCCGAAGCGCTCAAGCAGGGACTGTACGGTTGGGAAGTGACCGACCTGATCGTCACGCTGACGTACGGCCAGAGCCATGTCTGGCACACCCATCCGCTCGATTTCGTAATCGCGACGCCGATGGGCCTCATGAACGGCCTGGCCGCAGGCGGCACCAAGCTGCTGGAACCGGTGCTGCGCTTCCGCATTTCGGTGCCGGAAGATAACGCCGGCCGCGTCCTGAGCGACCTGTCGCGGATGCGCGCCGAATTCGATCCCCCGTTCGCCGAAGGCGGACGCTTCTTGATCGAAGGGCGGATCCCCGCCGCCACTTCGCTGGACTACGCCGTGGAACTTCGCTCGTTCACTTCCGGCAAAGGCATGCTGACCGCTTCATTCGACGGCTACCAGGAAGCCCCTCCCGGCACCGAAGCGTCCCGCCCGCGCGTCGGCATTAGCCCGCTGGACGAAGCGAAATACATTTTGAGCGCGCGGAGCGCTTTGTAGAAGCCGCCGGCCGGGGCGTGGAGAAGTGGCGGGAGATGGCGGTGGAGACGGGCGGATTGTGATCGGTGGGTCGAGATCGGTAAATGGAGATCGGCGGATGGACCGATGGAAACGGGCAAACGGAGATCGGCGGATGGACCGATGGAAACGGGCAAACGGAGATCGGCATATCGGGATGGGTATATCGAGATGGGTATATCGAGGCAAACGGATCGCGATTTGCAAACGGAAATCGACGGATGGCGACGCGCAAACCGTGATCGACGGGTCGACGCAAGCAAATTGTGATTTGCACATGAGGATCGACCGTTAGACATGGACGGATCGAGCCCCTGCCTCTTCCTCACCCCCACAGAATGAGCGCATCTTTCGGGGGATCTTTTGGCAAACTTCGTTCTTCATGCCTGCTCTCGCCCGGACAACTGCGTGAAAGCGGCTACTCCCCTCCTCGTTTCTCGTTCCGGCACGAATAACTGCGAGAAAGCATTTATTTCACTCTTTTATCCGCTTCCGTTCAAATAACTGCGAGAGAGCAGTTATTTTCGTCTCAAAGAGCACAAACCCTCTTTATGAAGCGAAATAAGTGGATCTACGCAGTTATTTTCGATTCAGGCGGCTTTTTGGCAAAAATAAGTGTCCTCCCGCAATTATTCGGGCAAAAGTCGGTCGGCGCATCAAACATGCGGATTAGACCGGCCAACGAATAGAAGCGGATCGACGGATGGGGACGCGCAAACCGTGATCGACGGGTCCAGGCAAGCAAATTGTGATTTGCACATGAGGATCGGCCGTTAGACATGGACGGATCGAGACCCTGCCTCTTCCTCAACCCCACAGAATGAGCACATCTTTCGGGGATCTTTTGGCAAACTTCGTTCTTCATGCCTGCTCTCGCCCGAACAGCTGCGTGAAAGCGGCTATTCCCCTTCATTTTTCTCGTTCCGGCACGAATAACTGCGAGAAAGCATTTATTCCACTCTTTTATCCGCTCCCGTTCAAATAACTGCGAAAGAGCACTTATTTTCGTCTCAAAGAGCCCAAACCCTCTTTATGATGCGAAATAAGTGGATCTGCGCAGTTATTTTCGATTCAGACGGCTTTTTGGCAAAAATAAGTGTCCTCCCGCAATTATTCGGGCAAAAGTCGGTTTGGTGAAGCTTGGCGGACTCACGGACTCACGGACTCACGGACTCTCGGACTCACGGACTCACGGACTCACGGACTCACGGACTCACGGACTCACGGACTCACGGACTCACGGACTCGACAAATTTTACGATTTTTACAGATTTGACGAGTTTCACGGGTTTGATGACATTCGCGGATTTGGCGGGAAAGCCAAGTGCACTTTTGCATCTTTTCCCGTTTCCGTTCCCGTTCTGTTCACGCTGCCGTCTCCGCCTCCGCCTAACCCTTGACGCGACAAAAAAAGCCGCTGCCCCTTTTCCGGGTCAGCGGCTTTTAGTCGTGGTCCGATTTCTTTGTCTCTACTCTACCCTGTCTCTACTTTTACCCTTACCCCTATCTCTATCCCCGATCGAATCCCCTTATCTCTCTCCGTCTTCCTTCATCCGAAACGGCCACCAATTCGCTTTGCCGAACGTCTTCACCATCACCGGTACGAAGAACGGAAGCATGAACAGGGCGTAGATGACGAGGCCGGCGAGCACGACGGTCGCGATCTGCATCATCGACAGGACGCCGGACGGAATCATCGAGGCGAACGTGCCGCTCAGGATCAGGACCGCGGACAAAATGACGGTGCCCATGTTGCGCATGGCGTGCACGATCGCTTCCTTCGGATCGAGGTCGCGATGCTCGTTGAAGCGGTCCATCAGGAAGATGCTGTAATCGACGCCGAGCGCGATCAGCATGACGAAGCCGAAGAACGGCGTCGTCCACGTGATGCCCGAGTAGCCGAGCAGGTTCACGAAGATCGCTTCCGTAACGCCGAGAGCGGCATAATACGTGACGAACAGCGACAGCATCAGGTACAGCGGCATGATGATCGAGCGCAGCAGCAGGATCAGGATGATCAGAATGCCGCCCATCATGAGGTAAACGGTGCGGCTGTAGTCCGCGTTGGATACCGTTTGCAGGTCGGCAAACGTGCTGGTCACGCCGCTGATCGCCACGTCGGCTTGTTCGAGCTCGGTATCGCGCGTGCCGCGATCGACCGCCGCGCGGATATCGTCCACTTTGGCGAGTGCTTCGGTGCTGTACGGATTGTCATTCAGCACGACGTCAAGCGTCATGATCTTGCGGTCTTTCGACATGTAGTTGTCGAACACCTGCTGGAAATCTTCGTTCTCCAGCGCTTCCTGCGGAATGAACCAGCCGCCGAGCTCGGAATCCGAGTTATCCTGCAGCTGCGTCAGATAGTCTTCCGCCGAACCGAGTCCGTCTCCGACCTGCTTGAGGCCGTCGACGCTCTGGTCAAGCCCGTCCGTCAGCTCGGTGAGCTGCTTGGACAAGTCGAGGAAGCCCTGGCCGAGCTGCGTTTGGCCTTCTTGCAGCTGATCCAGCCCGCCGGTAATCGACGGGACCTGCCCGACGATCTCTCCCTGACCGTCGGCGGCCTGGTTGAGGCCGCTTTGCAGCTGCTCGATGCCCGCGATCAGCTGATCGAAACCGCCCGCCAGTTGATTCTGGCCGTCGATCGCCTGGGCGTAGCCCTGGTTCGCTTCGCCGATGCCGGCGGCGATCTGGGACACCTGCCCCTGCACCTGGCCGAACGCGTCGGCCAAAGCCGCCGTTCCTTGACCGGTCTGCGTGACCGTCCCGCGGATCGTCAAGTAATCTTTGTCCTGGAGCAGCGCCGGGAACTTCTGTTCCAGACTGCCGAAGCGTCCCTGCACGCCCGTCAGGGCGCCGGACAGGGCGCTTAGCTGCTGTCCGATCCGGGACATGCCGCCGTCAAGCGCGGTCAATCCCGTGCCGACCTGCTGATAGCCGCTCAGCAGTTGGGCGTGCGCGTCGGCCAACTGCCGGGCGCTGGCTTGCAGCTGCGCAAGACCTGCCTGCACGTCGCCCGCGCCGGAAGCGCCGGAGCGAATACCGGTCTCGATCTGCGACAGCCCGTCGCCGAGCTGCGTTACGCCGGTCTTGAGCTCCTCGGTGCCGCTGACGAGGTCGTCGGCTCCGCTCGCCGCTTCCCGGATCTGCGGCGCATTGTCGCTCAGCTGCTTGCTCGCGTCGGACAGGCCGGTCTGAATCTCCGTCAGGCCGTCGCCCGCTTCGCCGAGTCCTTCCTTGAGCGTTCCGGCCTGATCGGCCACGCTGAAGTCCGTAATCGCTTCGCCGGTCGGACGGCTTGCGCTGCGCACGCTGTCGACGCCGTCCACTTTCAGCACTTCGCGGCTGATCCGCTCGGCGATCGCGACGTATTCGGCGTTGTCCATCGCCTGATCGTTGCGGATCACGATCTTGGCCGGCATCGCCTGGCCCGCGCCGAAGCTGTCGGCAATAATATTGAAGCCCTGCACCGATTCGTAGTTGCCCGGGATTTCTTCCAGGCTGTTGAACGACAGCTTGCCGCTGTACGTCAGCAGGAACGGCAGCGTGACGGCCAGCACGATCAGCATCGCCGCCCACGGCCGCTTCATCGAGAAGCGGCCGGCCCAGCCCCACAGCCGGTTTTCGCTATGGCCGATCGCTTTGCGCGAAGGCCAGAACAGCTTTTGCCCGAGCACCGCCATGAAGAACGGCACGATCGTCAGCATCGCCAGCAGCATGACCGCGATGCCGACGGCGACCGCTACAGCCGACCGGTACAGCATGAACTGCGACAGGCCGATCGCCGCGAAGCCGACCAGCACCGCAAGGCCCGACACGATGACGGTGCGTCCCGCGGTCCGGTACGTCTCGACGATCGCGTCCCATTTGTTGTCGGTGCGGCCCATTTCTTCCTTGAACCGGCTGATCAGCAGGATACAGTAGTCCGTCCCGATCCCGAACATGACCGCGACCATGAAGATCTGCGTGAAGTTCGACAGCGGAAAATCGAACCGGTCGACGAGGAACGAGACGATGCTCTGCGAGACGATATAACTCAGTCCCACGGTCAGCAGCGGCACGAACGGCGCAACGACCGAACGGAAGACAAGCACCAGAATGAGCAGGATGAAGACGACGGTAATGTACTCCGATTTCTTCAAGCCTTCTTCCGAGCTGCGCACCGTATCTTCGTTGATCAGCGATTGGCCGGTCAAATAATGCGCGACTTTGTACGGAGCGAGCGTCTCTTCGAGCCCGCTCTGCACGTCGGCCGCTTCGCCTTCCGCCACTTCGGCGGTCAGCGAGACGAGGATGGTCTGTCCGTTGGCCGACACCATCTGCTCTTCGAGTTCCTTCTGTTCGAACGGACTGAGAATCGACGTGACGTGCAGGTCCGCCTTGTTTTTCTCGATTGCGGTTACGGCTTCTTCGGCCTGCTTCTTCTCCGCGGCGGTCAATCCGTCGGGATTGTGGAACACGAGCGCGATCGTCGTGCCTTCCGCTCCGCCTTCCTGCGCGGCCAGATCCCGAAGAATAGCCGACGCTTCCGTCGACGTGTATCCGTCCGGCACGGAAATTCCGCCTTTTTCCCGGACGAGGTCCGACATCGACGGCGCGCTCAGGAACAGCCCGACCGCCGCCGCGATCCAGATCAGCAGCACCAGCCATCGGGCTTTCAGTAGGGTTCTCATTTTTTCTCTCTGCCTCCGTCTTCGATGACCAGGCCGGCCAGCTTCTCGAAAGCCGCCATGACCATCTCGATTTCTTGTTGTTCAAAATGGCTCAAATACCCGCCGACCGATTCGGACACCCGCTGCTCGACCTGCTCGGCGATCCGCTGCCCGCGTTCGGTCAGCGACAGATACACTTCCCGCCGATCGGATTCGCTGCGCGTACGCTCGATCAAGCCGCGGTCCACCAGCCGGGTCACGATCGCGGTGATCGAACTTTTGACTACCTTGAACGTCTCCGCAAGCTCCGAGGACGTGCGCGGACCGCGCTGCATGATGTGCTGAAGCAGGTAATACTGGTCGTTCGTCAGCTCTTCCTGCATCTGCCGGCGCATCACCGTTCCCATCTCCCGCTCGATCGCGAGCCACGAATCGAGAAACCGGTTGATGAGTTTTTTGGCGTCTTCGGGCGGCAGTTGGCCGTGTGCGGAAGTCTGTTCATCCATGGCCTTGACCCCTTTTCCAAATGATTCTCTACGCCAACTATTCGATCATGAAATAGTTCAACAATGAAACTATAAAACTTTGGAGCATGTCTGTCAACCGTTCCGCCTTTTCTTTTTCCGGTCAAAAAAAGCAAAAAGACCTTTCCCGAAGGAAAGGTCCGAACCCAATCAGCCTGAACAGAAATACGCACGAAAAAAGACGAAACAGGCGCGAGGGAGTCCAAAAACGTTCGAACTCCCGGTTGCCTGATCCGCCTCCTCCTTATTCCTGCTCTTCCTCTTCGACCTCGTACACGCAGCGGAAGCGTTCCAGGCCCGAATCCGTAAAGCCGAGGCTCAGGACGGAAAAGCCGATACTGCGGTAAAAGTCGACCACTTCTTCGTCCGTTTCCGCCACGACGCGTTCGGGCTTCTCCCGCACCATCAACTCCAGCAGCATCCCCCGACCGTAACCGAGGCCGCGGCTGCCCGGATCGACAGCGATATGCTTCACCGTGATCTCGCGGTCGCCGCTCGGCTCGAAGCCGACGACGCCGAGCATCTCGCCTTTTTCCAGATAGGCCAGCAGCTCGGATTGTTCGTTCTCTTCATAAAAAGCGATCGCCCGTTCCACCTGTTCCGGATCGGGAAAAACGGATAATTCCAGCAGGGCGGCGACTTTTTCGTTCCGCGCCTGTTCTTTGACGGATTGCAGCATCGTATTCCTCCTGTGTTCTATTGCGGCGCGATCCGGGCATGCCGGCGCAGTTCCGCGCGGGCCGCCTCGTACGCGCCGTTCAACTTCGGCAGCACGTCTCTCGCATCCTGCGCCCGGTTCTCGCGCAGCGCCTGTTCGACGTTCTCCAGCAGTTTCGCCAACTGGTGAACGCCGAGGCTCAGACTGCCGGACTTCAAATTGTGCGCGACCCGCAGCCCCTGCTCGCAGTCGCCCGCGCGGACGCATTGTTCGAGCCGCACAAGCTTCTCCGGCGTCTCTTCTTCATAGACAGCCAGCAGAGAACGCAAAATGTCCGGTTCTTCGCCTTCGTCCAGTTCGATCAGCTCGCGCACGACCGCTTCGTCGATCGCCCGGTCGGACGCGCGCGGCATCCATTTTTCCAACATGGACCCGAGCGATTCGATGCTGACCGGCTTGCCGAGAAAATCGTTCATGCCGGCCTGCAGGCATTCTTCGCGTTCGCTTTCGACCGAAACGCCGGTCAGCGCGACGATCGGGATCGGACTGCGCATCTCGTCCCGCTCCAGTTCGCGGATACGAAGCGTCGCTTCGATCCCATCCATGACCGGCATCTGCTTGTCCATGAGGATCAGCGCATACGGACGACTGCGAAAAGCTTCGACGGCGTCCCTGCCGTTCTCGGCCACGTCGACCGATTCCAGCCCGAGCTTTTTGAGCTGGATCCGGATGACGCGGTTGTTGATCGGATTGTCTTCCGCAACCAAAACGGAGATCCCTTCGCCCGACGTACCGAACGAAGGAACCGCATGCAGCGCGGCGCCCGCGCCAGGCAGCTCTTTTTCGGGCGGAAGGTTGATTTCGAACCAGAATGTCGAACCCGACCGTTCGCGGCTGAACACGCCGATCTCGCCTTCCATCGTGTCGACGAGCGATTTGCAGATCATCAGGCCAAGCCCGGTGCCTTCTTTGGCTTTGCCCGCTTCGGTCTGCCCGTACGGCTTGAACAGCTTGACGATATTCTCTTCCGAGATCCCGATGCCGGTGTCCCGGATTTCGAACCGGACCCGGTCCGGGCTGCCTGATGCCGCGCGCACGACGACCCGGATCTCGCCGTCTTCGGTAAACGTGTTCGCGTTGTGGATCAAATTGATCAGAATTTGGCGAATGCGCGTCGGATCGCCCTGAAGCGTCGACGGCACGGAATAATCGATGTCGTATTCGATCCGGTTGCGCTTCGCGCCCGCTTTGGGCTGAAGCAGCTGCACCACGTGGGCGACGACGGTTCTCGGCTCGAACGGCTTGATTTCGATATCAAGTGCGCCCGCTTCGCTTTTGGACAGGTCCAGCAGGTCGTTCACCATGCCGAGCAGCTCGCCCGCCGATTCGTCGATCAATGCCGTCCAGGCCTGCTGTTCTTCGTTCAGGGCGCTGCCGCGCAGCAGCTCGGTCATGCCGAGGATGCCGTTCATCGGGGTGCGGAACTCATGGCTGATCATGGCCAGAAAGCGATTTTTCGCTTCGTTGGCATGCTGCGCTTCGCGGACCGCTTTTTCCATTTCCGCATTGCTTTTGGCGAGCTTCCGTTGAAGCGTCACCAGTTCGTTGTTCATCGACGAAAATTCGTTCAAAATCCGTTCTTCCTTCAACTGCCCGCGCACGATCCGGTCGTTGAGACCTTCGACGATCCCGCGCAGGCGTTCGATCTCGCGCTGCAAATCAGCTTCCAAGTTCGTGACCTCCTTCCACGGCCGGCTGACCTTCATCCCGTCTGCGCCGGCTTGCGCGTCCGCGCATCATCCGCTCGGCTTCGAGCAGCGCCCCGCCGGCGTCCGGCGCGTACCCGTCGGCGCCGATCCGTGTCCAAAGCGACGGATCGACGTTGAACGGCAGGCCGCCGACCAAAATCAGGACGTTGGCCGAACGCTCGTCCGCCCGCAGGTTCACGATCAGTTTCTTCATTAGATGCACATGGAACGTCATCGTGGCCGACAGCGCGACGATATCCGCCCGGCGCCGAAGAATGAGGTTCATCAGCTCGTCCTCGTCCACGCTCGCGCCCAGATAGTGGGTATCCCACCCTTCCATCTCGAACACGTCCGTCAGCATGCGCAGCCCGATTTCGTGCATCTCGCCGCCGACGCAGGCCGAGACGAGCACTTTGGAATTCGACTTGTGCCCCGACCCGATCCATGCCGTATACAGCCGCGACATCGCGCTCTGCGTCACGGCGGTGCAGTAATGCTCGTCGGCGACGCTGATCTGCTGCGTCTGCCACAGCCGTCCCACTTCGTACTGCGAAGCCTGGAAAATGTATGCGTAAATGTCCCGCACGCTTTCTCCCCGCTCGAACAACAGGTCGACCAGCGCGTATGCCCCGGCCCGATCCCCGCTCAGCAGCGCGTCCAGATACTCCACGCTTTCGCGTCCGAGCGGCCGGTCTTCGGCGAGAAAAGACGGCACTTCGGCCGGCTCCGCCGTGCGCGCAATGCCCATCTCCAAGATCCGGATCGTCCGGTCGGTCGATTCGTCGCGTTCGCCCGCCTCGACCCGGCCGAGAATCAGCTCCAGCTTGAGACGGATATCGGCTTCCGTCAATCCGTAGCCGGCCAGCAGCTGCTTCAACCATCCAATGTAATGGACGAACAGCGACGGGCTGTCCATCTGCACGCTTTCCGCCAAATAATGCAGCGTATAGGCCGTGTCCCGCTTGGACTTGTTGAATCCCGCCTGTCCGTACCGCTCCATCAGATCGGGCTGGACCCGGTAATGTTCTTCCGTAACCGCAAGCGCGAGTCCTTCGATTTCCGCCGGCAGCGTCTTCCCTTCTTGTAACGTCATGTTGACCACCCACTTTGGGAGAAGGCCTGCCCCGGTCCTGCCTGCCAAAATCCGACCGCTGCGCATCCTTCCCCGGTTTTGTCCGTCCTGAATACCGGTTTAAAGCTTCGGGTTTATCTTCCCATACCGCGAAAAGATGCGCAACTTGACAAAACAAACGTTCCCTGCTTGTCGCCTTTTACAAAACGCTTTTCGGGGGCAGCGAAGAACGGGTGAAAAGATCGAGGCTGCCGTCTTCGCGCCCGACGACGACCGTATGCGCCATCTCGACGAACAAGCCGTTTTCCACGACGCCGGGGATAGCGTTCAGCTCGGCGTGCAGCGAAGCCGGATCGTCAATCGATACGCCTCGGCAGTCCGCAATGTAATTGCCGTTGTCCGTTACGTACGGCTCTCCGTCTTCCATGCGCAGCCCGGGGTTCAACTGCAGCGCTTTCAGCGCGTCGAGCGTCCATTCGTGCGCAAAAGGAACGATCTCTACCGGCAGCGGAAAAGCGCCCAGCGTGTCGACCATTTTGTCTTCGCCGACGACGACGAACATTTTGGCGCTGCGCGCCGCCACGATCTTCTCGCGCAGCAGCGCGCCGCCTCCGCCTTTGATGAGCTGCAAATTCCGGTCCACTTCGTCCGCACCGTCGATCGTCATATCGATTTGGCCCACTTCCGCAAAAGGCACGATCGGAATGCCGAGCGCAAGCGCCTGTTCTTCCGAGCGTTTGGACGTCGCCACCGCCCGGACGTTCAGTCCTTCCTTGACCCGCTGTCCCAACCGCTCAATCGCGAAATACGCGGTCGACCCCGTACCGAGTCCGACCGTCATGCCTTCCTCGATCGCTTCGACCGCCCGTTCGGCAGCCAACTTCTTCGTGTTCATCTCCGCCACTCCGTTCCGCTTCGCCTTTTTTTTGAAAAACCCTACCCCTTCATTGTAAATCAATTGTTTTTCCCAGAACAATCTTTTTCTTGTGATCCAAAAGCTTGTTCGCTTCGTTACAAAGACAGTTGGTAAATGTCGAATAAAATCACAATTTGAGATTTTATATCACTTTTATGTCAAAAGACCTAAACTCTCCCGAACCTCTTGTCGATAAAAGAATTAGCGAATAAAGTCGAATAATGTACCTAAAAGGATGGTAAACGATAATGTTTCGACAAAATAAAGGAAAAAACATTTTATTTTCCACAATTTCTGCTGTTTTACTTCTTTCTTCCCTCACTTTTTCTCAATACGCCAAATCTCTTCCAAATGTCAAACAACATAACCAAAATTCGACATTTTCGACACCAAGCGTCATTCCTGCCAAACCGATCACGAACGTATTCGTCAAATACGCCGACCGGGACGGACAAAGACTCGCGCTTAACGTCACGCACGATCTCGACTACCATATTTACTGGAACACGAACATGATGTCGCTGCGCACGAACCAGGCCGGCCTGGCCAAACTTCGCGCCAGCGATTCCATCCAATCGATCGAGCTGGACCGAACATACAGCGGCATGCCTCAGAGCAGCGCATCCTTGTCGAATGACGCTTCCGCCGCTCCGTCTGCCGCTTCTTCGGCCTCCAAAATCAAGCAGGGTGCCTGGGGCTACGACGCAATCGACACTTCCAAAGCGCAGCTCGCCGGCTACACCGGCAAAGGCGTCAAGATCGCCGTTCTCGACACCGGCATCTCGAACGAATCCGGCATCCAAATCGCGGGCGGCACGTCCACGATCGACGGTACGCCTTCGTACGCGGACGACAACGGACACGGAACGTTCGTCGCCGGCATCATCGGAGCGAAAAGCAAAGCGTACAAAGGCATCGCGCCGGACGCTTCCCTGTACGCGGTCAAAGTAATGGACAAAGACGGCAACGGTTCGACCGAATCGTTGGCGCAGGGACTGGACTGGGCGATTCGCCAGCATATGGACGTCATCAATCTGTCGCTCTCTTTCCCGCAGCAATCGGGCGCCGTGCAGGAACTGCTCAAAAAAGCGGCCGATCAGGGCATCACCGTTATCGTAGCCGCGGGCAACTCCGGCAACGCCGACGGCAGCGGCGACACGATCGCTTTCCCGGCCAAATCGCCGGAAGCGATCACGATCGCGGCGGTCGACTCGCAGCTGCGCCGCGCCGACTTCTCCGGCACGGGCGACAAAGTCGAACTGGCCGCTCCCGGCGTCGGCATCATCAGCACCAGCGTATCGGGCAAATACAAACTCGGCGAAGGCACTTCCGCAGCCGCTCCTTTTGTCAGCGGCATGGTCGCCGTGCTCAAGCAGGCCCATCCCGAGCTCGGCGCGGACCAGATCCGCACGGCTTTGCAGCAGAGCGCGCAGGATCTCGGCGCACCGGGCCGCGATACGCAGTACGGCTTCGGCCTGATCTCGTTCGACCGCCTGCTGGGCAAAGGCTCCGTGATCGCTTCGGCTCCGGCGCCTGCCGCTGCGTCGGTATCGGACGCTTCCATGGGCACGATGGCCGCTTCCGACAAGATGATGGCTTCCAAAAAGCAAAACGGAAATTCCAATTCCAAATCGGGCGATACCGGCACGTTCCGTTAAGTCCGGCAGCCGCGCCAAAAAAGACTCCGGTCTTCCCCAGTGGGAAGATCGGAGTCTTTGTCATGGAGCGGACCGGGCGGCCTTGCCGCCGGACGTTCATGTCCATGCGGACACGGCCGGGCGAACACGGCCGGGCGAACGCGGCCGACCGGGCGCGCCGAGGCGGACGCCGCTTAGCGCCAGCCCGAACGCTCCACGAGCGAAGCGATCTGGGACGCGTGATGCTTGCCGTGCCAGGCGTAATGCTCCGTCTGCACGCCGAGCAGCGTCCATGTTCCGGATTCCGGATGGTAGAAGCTGCGGCGCAGCTGCTCGGGCGTCAGCGATTCCAGCAGGAACGCCCAGCGCGTATGCAGGCCGCGCAGAATCAGCAGCGACGCGCCAACGGCAAGGCTGCCGGCATCCGGCTGCTCCGCCCAGACGTTCTCGTCGTACGGCTTGATCGTCGGCTTGTCTTCGGTCAGCGCAAGCTTGAGCCGCACGTAGGCGTTCATATGGCTGTCCGCCAGATGGTGCACGACCTGCCTGGCGGTCCACCCGCCCGGGCGGTACGGGGTATCGAGCTGCGCTTCGCTCAGCCCTTCGATCGCCGCTTCGAGGCGGTCCGGCAGGCGCCGGATGTCTTCGATCCACGCTTCGAGCTGATCGTCTTCGAACGCTTCGAGCTGCGCGGGCCTGCCGATCGGATAACGCAGAGCTTCGAGTTCACTTTCGTTTGCGGCATGTTCGTTCACGGCGTAGGCCTCCCCTGGATCTTTTTGTGGAATCGCGGATCAGATCATTTTCTTCGGATCGACGTAACGATCGAATTCTTCTTCGGTCAGCAGTCCTGTCGACAGAGCCGCTTCCTTGAGCGACGTGCCTTCGGCATGCGCTTTCTTGGCGATCTTCGCCGCGTTCTCGTAGCCGATAT
Organism: Saccharibacillus brassicae; assembly: GCF_006542275.1. Classification (NCBI taxonomy): domain Bacteria; kingdom Bacillati; phylum Bacillota; class Bacilli; order Caryophanales; family Paenibacillaceae; genus Saccharibacillus; species Saccharibacillus brassicae. The sequence goes on along the minus strand of NZ_CP041217.1, from coordinate 4,608,839 downwards.
GCGGATTGAGCGACGTGACGAGCATGAGCGAATTGTTCAGGTTGTGCTGGATCTGATCCAGGTTCGCTTCGATGCCGACCGCGCATTTGTCGTTGAACGCGAGCATGGAATCGGCCAGCAGGTTGACGGATTGCAGGAAATTATAGATCAGCACCGGCTTGAACACGTTCAGCTCGAAGTTGCCCTGGCTGGCGGCGAAGCCGATCGTCGTGTCGTTGCCGAATACCTGCGCCACGACCATCGTGATCGCTTCCGGCTGGGTCGGATTCACTTTGCCCGGCATGATCGAACTGCCCGGCTCGTTCTCCGGAATTCGGATCTCGCCGAGCCCGCTGCGCGGACCGCTGGCCAGCCAGCGCACGTCGTTGGCGATCTTCATCAGGTCGGCCGCGAGGCCTTTGATCGCGCCGTGCGTGTAGACCGCTTCGTCGTGGCTCGTCAGCGCGTGGAACTTGTTGCGGGCCGACGTGAACTTGGCCTGCGTGAACTGCGAGATGTAAGCCGCCGCGCGGTCGCCGAATTCCGGATGCGCGTTGATGCCGGTACCGACCGCCGTGCCGCCGATTGCCAGCTCCTTCATGTGCTGCACGCTTTCCTTGATCATCGTGCCGCTTTTCTCCAGCATTGCGGACCAGCCGCTGATCTCCTGGCCGAGCGTCAGCGGAGTCGCGTCCATCAGATGCGTACGCCCGATCTTGATCACGTCTTTGAAAGTTTCGACCTTCTCGTCGAACGTCGCTTTGAGCACGGCAATCGCCGGCAGCAGCTTGTCTTCGACGGCCGTCACGCCGGCTACGTGCAGCGCGGTCGGGAACGTGTCGTTGGAACTCTGCGACATATTGACGTCGTCGTTCGGATGAAGACGCTCCTCGGTACCGCCTTTGCCTTCGAGCAGCTGGTTGCCGCGGTAGGCAATCACTTCGTTGACGTTCATATTGGACTGCGTGCCGCTGCCCGTCTGCCAGACGACAAGCGGGAAATGCTCGTCGAGCAGCCCTTCGAGAATCTCGTCGGCCGCCTGCGAGATCGCGCCGGCTTTGGCTTCGGACAGCTTGCCGAGATCGCGGTTCGCGAGCGCCGCCGATTTTTTCAAGATGGCGAAAGCGCGAATGACTTCGGAAGGCATCTTCTCCTGGCCGATCGGAAAGTTTTCTTTGCTGCGCTGCGTCTGCGCCCCCCACATTTTATTCGAGGGCACCTTCATTTCACCAAGCGTGTCTTTTTCGATCCGGTAATCCAAAATCCGTCTCCTCCTTCATCGCTATCACAAAATGGTCACATTCCAAGTTTAATTGTAGCGTTTTCAATAGTCAAAAAGAAAGCCATATCGACAGCCCATGTCCCAACAATTTTGCCGGGCGGCCCGTCCGCTGCCTACAACCGGTCGCTGCGCGCCGAACGGCGCGACTTTAGATCACTGTCGTGCCTTCTTCCCGCAGCGGTTCCGGCTCGGCGGGCAGACACCATTGAATCTCCGGCAGGCCGTGCTCCCGCAAAAAATCGTTCGCTTGCGAAAAAGGGCGGCTGCCGAAAAATCCGCGGTCCGCCGAGCGCGGGCTCGGATGCGCCGCCTTGAGCACCAGATGCCGGCCGGCATCGATGAAAGAGCCTTTCTCCTGGGCGCTGCGTCCCCACAGGATGAACAAGGCCGGCTGCTTGCGCTCGTTGATCGCCGCGATCGCGGCGTCCGTGAACGTCTCCCAGCCCATGCCCTGATGCGAAGCCGCCTGGCCCCGGCGCACGGTCAATACGTTATTGAGCAGCAGGACGCCCTGCTTCGCCCAGGATTCGAGAAAGCCGTGGCGCACCGGCTCGCAGCCCAGATCGTCCCGCAGCTCGCGGTAAATGTTGTCCAGCGACGGCGGCACGCTGCGGCCCGGCTGGACCGAAAAGCTCAGTCCGTGCGCCTGGTTCGGTCCGTGGTACGGGTCCTGACCCAAGATGACGACGCGCGTATCCGCCAGAGCCGTCAAATGAAAAGCGCTGAAGATGCGGTACATGTCCGGGTAGACGGTTCCGCTCCGGTATTCGTCCGCCAGCTTGCGCCGAAGTTCGGCGTAATACGGCTTCTCCATTTCGGGATGCAGAATCCCGGCCCAATCGTTCGTAAAAATCGGCTTCATACGGCGGTTCCCCTCTCCTGTTCGCTTGTTCGCGGCGGCGGATTATGAATAGGCGTTCTGCGTCTCTTCGATCGGCGCGCCGCAGTATTCGCACTGCGTTTCGGTGCCGGCGCGAACCGTTTTGCGGCTGCCGCACGAGCGGCAGACCGCCACGACGAGCCCGGACGCGCCGGCTTTCGAACGGACCGACTTGGTGCGGTAGATTGTGCTGCCCCCGTCCGCGGACGGTTGATCATAAGCGGTCTCCGGCTCTTCGGCGGAATAACGGCTTGTCTGCGCTTCCAATCCGGCCATCTGCGCCTCGTAGCTTGTCCGGCCTCCGTCCGCAGGCGGTTCGTCATAGACGCCCCGCGAGGTGCGCGATCCGTGGCCGCCCCGGCCGACGCCCGCCTGTTCGCGCAGCGCCCGCAGGCGCTTGCCGCGGCGCAGCAGCCACGAACCGAGCAGCAGGAACAGCACGCCCGGCAGCGCGAAAAAGAGGACAAACCCGATCGCGGTCGACGCGGTTGAACTGCCGATGCCCGGCTTCCACGTATCGAGCACGAACCAGGTGCCCATGACGATCCAGAACGCGCCAAGCGCATTCAACAAGACTCCGATGACCCTCATTGCGTTTCCCCCGCTTTCTTCTCGATGTCCGATCGCCTTCGCGGCGTATCGGTTCAAATTATACCCCAGCCCGGAAACAAAGAAAACGGCTTTCCCCATAAGGAAAGCCGTTGAATGGCGAAGCAAGGGGCGGGCGACAGACGCCGCGATGCGGCGAAGTCGGTCAGGATACCCGCAGCATGGCGCGGTTGCCGAACGGATCGAGCGCGGAAGGCCCTTCCGGCGTATCCGTCACTTCGATTCCGGCTGCGCGCAGCGCGGATACGGCTGCGCCGAGTTCTGCCGCGTCCGGATATTCGATCGTGAAGTAGCGCAGCCCGACCGCATTCGCGGGCGCCGCCGGAGCGCCGACGCCCGCCCATGTGTTGAGTCCCATATGGTGATGGTAGCCGCCCGCCGAGACGAACAGCGCCCCGCCGCCGAAATGCAAGACGACGTCGAAGCCGAGGCCGTCCACGTAGAAGGCACGCGCTGCGGGCAGATTGCCGACATGCAGGTGGACGTGTCCGATCACGGTGCCGGCCGGCAGTCCGTTCCAGGGACCGGCGAGCTGAAGCAGCGACTGCACGTCGACCGGATCGCTGCCCATGACGTATTCGCCTTTGGCGTCTTTTTGCCACTCCGAGCGGGGACGGTCCGCGTAGATCTCGATACCGTTGCCGTCGGGATCGTTCAGGTAGAACGCTTCGCTGACCGCGTGGTCGCCCTGCCCGATGCCGAGCCCGCTTGCGGCCAAATGGCGCAGCGTCGTGCCGAGCGACACGCGATCCGGCAGCAGGATGGCGAAGTGGTACAAGCCGGTCACGCTCTGCTGCGGCAGCACGATCGCCTGCTCCACTTCTTCGAGCCCGAGCAGCACGCCGCTGCCGCTCACGCCGAACTCGGCCGTCGTGGACGTCTGCGACAGAAGCGTAAGCCCGATCGTTTCGCGGTAGAAGCGGATCGACCGTTCGATCTGGCTGACTTTGAGCTGGACCCGCCCCATATGGGCGTCGGGATGAATCTGATAAGCGGACATGGATGTAACCTCCTGTTTTTTATACATTTTTTCTTATATCATTATTTGTTTGTCATGAGTAATATTATTTATAGTTCCATCATAGTATACTAAGTTACAAAAGTAAAGCAAATGATTAAAAGAAGCCTGCATACGCGGCCGTTCGGACCGTCGCATTCGCAGGCTTCTTCTTGTGATTTGTATGCGGCTCGTTCTGGTTGATCTTTTTTACGATTCGCTGCTTTTCCCTAACATCCGTTAACTGGACAAACCGGCCTGTCTGGCCAAAAACTCCATCGCCAGCCGGTTCTGCCCGTCCGATACCCAATGCCCGTCGAACGGATACACGCGCATTTCCTTGTCCGAGACGATCCGGTTGTACGCCGCGTAGACCGTCTCCGGCATGCAGCAGAGATCTTTCAAACCGCAGGAGACCATGACCGGAATCCGAATCCGGTGCGCCAGATTGACGTTGTCGAAATAGCTGAGCGTGCGCAGCACCGCGTCCAGATGCCCGGGATGCCGGCTGACGAACTCCGCCGCTTCGGACAGCGAACTGTTGGCGTTCAGAATGCCGAAGTCCATTTGGCACATGTTGGGGATATGGGCGACCGCCGCTTTGGGCACGCCGCTCAGCGCCGACACGATCAGCGCAAGCCCGCCTCCCTGGCTGCCGCCGATCAGCAGCACCCGGTCGGGATCGGTCTCCGGCTGCGCGGCGGCCCATTCCGCGGCGCGGATCGCGTCGATCGTAATCGCCCGGTAATAGGCCGTCTCCCGATCGAGAATGCCCGGCGTCAGCCAGCCTTTGGCCGCCCCGTAAGGCTGGTCCAGCCGGCTGCCCGTCTCGCCGCCCTGCCCGCGCACGTCGACCGACAGCACGGCGAAGCCCATCAGAATGTAATGGGCGAACTGCTCCGGCATGCCTTTGCCGCCGCCGTACCCGTGGTAATGGACGACGCACGGGAATTTCCCGCCGTCCGCCGGCTCGGCCGCGGGCGTCAAGTACCAGGCGTGCAGCGGCGTGTCGTCCGCGCCTTCGTAAGTCGACTTGTAGGCGCGCATGCCGCCCATCGGGGTGTGCACGAGCTCCCGCGTGCCGTTTAACGGCTTGTCCGCGTACGACGCGAGCGTCGCTTCCCAGAAAACGTCGAGGTCGTCTTCCGCCGTCAGGATCGGGCTGCGGCGCTCCAGCTCGCGGATGCGGTTCTGAATACTGTTCGTCATGGCGATATCCAGTCTCCTTTTTGCACCCTTACCGGTCTTCCCGCTCCAGCAGGCGCCGGTACAGGCGTTCGTTCTCTTCATCGTAGCAGACGAACGCCGCTTCTTCCAAAAGCGGTTCGCCGCCTGCGGACGCCCGGCGTTCCAGTTCGCCGCGGACCGCCGCCCATGCCGTCTCGGCCGCCGCTTTTTTGGGATACCCGTAGATGCCTGTCGAAATGTTCGGAAAAGCGATCCGCCGCGCTCCCGCCAAAGTCGCTTCTTCGATCGAGCGGACGTAGCAGGACGCAAGCGCTTTCGCTTCTCCGTCCATGCCGCCTTGATACACCGGTCCTACCGTATGCACGACGATGTTCGCGGGCAGCCTGCCTGCCGTCGTCACGACCGCGTCGCCTGTCTCGCAGCCTCCCTGCCGGGCGCGGATCGCGCGGCATTCTTCCAGTATGGCCGGGCCGCCGGCGCGGTGAATCGAACCGTCCACGCCTCCGCCTCCGAGCAGCGACGAATTCGCCGCATTGACGATGGCGTCCGTCTCGTATCGGGTAATATCGCCCCGGACGACGATAACGCGGGTTCCGTATACTGTTCGTTCCATGGATAAGCCCTCCCTTTTCGCGAATATGCCGTATTTCACCGTTTTGATCGCGGGCGAACCGGTTCAGGCTTCTTTTTCCGCCAAAAAAAAGCCTGTCGGCGAAGCGTGACCGAAAATCCGGTCTGCTCGCCGATAGGCTTGAACGACTTGAACGGCTGTGTTTGAAAAAAGGCTCAGCCCGCTTTGGCCGCTTCGATCGCCGCTTCCACGTTCTCAAGCGTCGGATTCTCGACTTTGGTGCCGTTGACGAAAATCGACGGCGTGCCGGTGATTTTGCTGTCGTCGCCAGCCTTTACGTCGGCCGTTACGGCAGCCTGGTACGTTTTGTTTTTGAGATCGGCCGCGAATTTCTCGATGTCGGCATCCGGCACCGTTTGTTTGACCAGATCAACGATATATTTTTCCGTTACCCAGTTGTCGCGTACTTTGTTCGTATCCTGGTTCGCGTACACCGCTTTGTTGTAAGCCCAGAAGTAGTCCGGGTTTTGTTCGTACAGCGCTTGTCCGCCCAGAGCCAGCAGCATGGAATCGTCGGCCAGGAACGGATAATCGGCGAATTGGAACGAAGCTTCGTTCGTATCGACATATTTGGTCTTCAGCTCCGGCAGTACCGTTTCTGTCCAAATTTTGCAGTCCGGACATTTGTAATCGCCGAATTCGACGATTTTGACTTTCGCGTCCGCTTTGCCGAGCGTCGGCTGGTTCGTCGCGACGTAGTTCGTCAGCACGACCGGTTCGGCGGAAGCCGCCGGCGTCTGGTTTTCCCCGAACTTCGTCAGCAGGTAGATCAGCACCAGCAGCACCACGACCAGGCCGACAAAGCCCAGCGCGATCGCGCTCAGATTGCTTTTCTTGCGCTTGCTGCCCGACGTCCACTGCGAAGCGGCCGTGTTCGGATTTTGCTGCGGTCTGGCGTTTTGCGGCCTGCCATTTTGCGGTCTTGCGGCGCCCCCCGTATTTCTTTTGGCACCCTGCGGCTTGCCGTTTTTCGGCGCCGGCTTTTTGTTTTTGCTCATCCTTTTTCCCCTTATCCTCAAGTTTGCCTGTCATTGCCGCTCAGCCCGTAAGGCTGCCGACCGACAGGAACGACTGTCTTTGATTATATCGAGTATGGGCGGTCCGATTCAAGCTTCCAAGCATTTCCGTTAAAAATAAGACGTCGATACCGTTCTTTTATCGTTCTTTTGCGCGCCAAAAGCCCGCTTCTCCCGAAGCGGGCCTACTTCTGCGTCTTCTATGCTCGTCTGGTCGCTTCCTTGCCGAGGCGCCGCGCAGGCGCCGAACCCGGCTTCAGGAGACGCGGGAGCGTTCTTCCGAAGAGGGCGGACGAAGTTTGCGCGTTTTCGGCCGGCCCCGCCAGGACAGGTACGTCCAGACGCGCAGCACATACTCGATCGGTCCGGTGCGGAACCGGCGCAGATAGAGCGGGCTCAGCCAGAGCTGCGCCGCATAGATCGCCAGCGCGATCACGGTGCCGACGAATACGCCGGCGCGGCCGAACAGCCCGAAGCCATATCCGTAAAAAATCGTCGTGCCGATCACGCTCTGCATCAAATAATTCGTCATCGACAAGCGGCCGACAGCTTCGAAGTTCGGCAGCAGGCGGTGGCGGCGAACGCCGGCGTACAGCAGGGCAAACGCATGGATATACCCGAGCGACAGAATCGCCCCGCCGACCGTATCGCCGAGCCCCAGCCCGGGCAGCCCTGCTCCGCCGAGCTGCGGCGCCAGCATGCCGTAAGCTTTGAGCAGCAGCCCGATCGCAATGAAGACGGCGGCGCGGCGCCGATGGAAGCGGCGCATGCCCTGCGGATCGTCGAACGTGCCTATTCTCGCGGCCCGCATCCCGAGCAGGAACATCGGGGCAATCAGAATCGGGGCAAACAAAACGGCAAACAGCAGAAACATCCCGTTTTCTTCCCCGAACGGATCGACTTCGTTGCGGAAGCTGCGAATCTCCGCGTACGTGCCGGTGCCGTAGACGTCGCGGCTGTGCAGCACGTAATTTTGCGTATGCGCCGACGAGCCGAGTCCCGTTTCGGCCGGATCGAGCGGCGTCAGCCCGAGCGCGCCCATCACGGTCATAAGCAGCACCGCCCAGATCAGCAGCGTTTTCGGTTTGCGGCCCACAAACAGCAGCAGGAAAAAGCCGGTCATGCCGTAGAAAGTCAAAATGTCGCCTTCCCACAAAAACGTCGCATGCAGCATGCCGATGCCGAGCAGCAGCAGGAAGCGTCTCGCCAGATGCCATTTGGGGCGCAGTTCGCGTACGGTCAGGCTGTCCGCCAGCTTGACCATCCCGAACCCGAACAGATAAGCGAAGATCGGCATGAAGCTGCCGACGACCGCGATAAACAGGAACGAGCGGAAAGCCAGGTCCGCTCCTTCGATTCCGAACAGCTGCGGCTCGGTCTCCCCGAACAATCCGTATTGAAAAATAAGCATGTTCGCAATCAAAATGCCGGCCAGGCTGAAGCCTCTCAGACCGTCGATTAATTGAACCCTTTTGGTTCTGTCCATGTCCATCACCTCTGCACCCAGTGTAACGCGGCGGCTTGAAGAGACGCTAAAGCCTTTCTTAACGTTTCCTTAACTCTGCCTGCCGCATGCGCAGGAAGCGCCGGGCCGTGTTAAGATGGCTGCAGCACGCGGCAGGCGCTCCCCGAAGCGGAAAAGGCCTGCGCTACAATAAGGAGAGAAATTCATGAACCCTACCACCATTTTGATCGTGGACGACGAGAAAGCGATCGTGCAGATGATCGAGATCGTGCTGCGCAAAGAAGGCTTCGAACGTATCCATACGGCGGGTACGGCCGCGGAAGGGCTGGCGCTGCTGCGCGAACACGGCGCGGACGTCATCCTGCTCGACGTCATGCTGCCCGATCGCAGCGGCTTCGAACTCGGCCCGCAGATCCGCGAGCTGTCGGACGCGCACCTGATCTATTTGACCGCGCGGACGACCGATCTCGACCGGCTGACCGGCTTTGCCGTAGGCGGCGACGATTACGTCACCAAGCCGTTCAATCCGCTGGAGATCGCCGCGAGAATCCGCGCGCGCCTGCGCCGCGGTCCGGTCGAGACGCAGCCTGCCCCGGCGGCGATTGCCGATACGCGCCGGCGGTACGACTTCGGCGATTTCGTGCTCGACGAACGCGCCGGCGAGCTGACGGTCGGCGGCCGGCCGGTCGCCTGTCCCGCGCAGGCGTACCAACTGCTGCTGTTTCTGTGCCGCAATCCCGATATCGTCTTCTCCAAAGCGCAGCTGTACGAATCGGTCTGGGGCTTCGACGGTCTGAGCGACGACAATACGGTCATGGTCCATATCCGCAAGATCCGCGAGCGGATCGAAGCCGATCCCGGTTCGCCCCGCCTTCTGCTGACCGTTCGCGGACTCGGCTACAAGCTTGTGCGGGGACGCTTCGCATGAACAAGCCGCCCCGCGTCCGCACCGGCCGCCTCGCGAGACGTCTCGGTCTGCATTTCACGGCGCAGTTCTTCATGATCTGGCTGTCGGTGCTGACGACGATCTTCGTCGCCCTCTTCGTTCTCATGTACTACTTAAGCAGCGACCAGCTTCAGACCGGTACCCCGGAAGCGATCCTGGACTCGCTGTCGGTCGAGACGATCGTCGAAAGCGGCAGCGTCGAACTGCCCGAAGCCTGGCCGCGGCAGCTGCAAAAAAGAGGGTATTGGCTGCAAATCGTCGACGCCCGCGGCGAAATCGCCTATGCGGCCAATGTCCCAAAAGACGTGCCGGATCGGTATTCCGCGGCCCGGCTGCTTCGTATCGCCGATACGCACCGGCTCGGCTCTTACCGGATGACGACGATGTACGAAGACTTTTACGGCCAGCGCAGCTTGTACATGCTCGGACAGCTCGACCTCAATGAAAGCAAGCTGCAGGACTGGTTCACGCGGTATTCGGAGTCCGGTCGCCTCCGCTCTTCGGCCGAAGCCGAAATCGGCGGCGAAGTGCAGCGGCTCGGCGCTTCGCTGCGCGTGCTGGACGAGAACGGACGAACCGTGCAAAAATACGGCGCGGAGGCGAAGCAGAACTTCGAAGGCGAAGAAGCGCTTGAGCTCGTCCGTATCCGTTCGGCGCCCGGCACGGCGGATACCGGGCTGTCTTACCATTACGATACGGAATCCGGCTACACATGGCTGCTGGAATCGCCGCGGGCGGAAGCGGAATCGCCCCGGCAGCCGATGCTGCGCTTGATCCTGACCGTGTCGGGCATCGTGGGCGGCGCGATCCTGCTGCTGACGCTCGCCCTCGCGGCCTGGCACGGATACCGCTACGGCGGCCCGCTGCTGCTGTTCATGCGCGGCTTCGAACGGATGGGCCGGGGCGAATACGAGCATGTGTTTACGGACAAAGAACGCCGCAAGATTTTCCGCAAAAACGGACGCTTCCGCGCCCGCTACAAACTGTACGGCGAAGTGATCGCGGGATTTTCGGACATGGCCGGCAAACTGGCGGGTTCGCGCGACGAACGGCGGCGCCTGGAAAAATCCCGCGAAGAATGGATGGCCGGCATCTCGCACGACCTGCGCACGCCGCTCACTTCGGTGCAGGGCTACGGGCATCTGCTCGAAAGCGGGCAGTTCAGCTGGAGCGAACAGGAACTGCGCGACATGGGCGGCACGATCCGGGAGAAAAGCGCCTACATGCTGGAGCTGCTGCAGGACTTCTCGCTGACGTTCGAACTCAAAAACCATACGCCGGGCGAACGGCTCGAACCGCTCGAACTGAACGAATTTGTACGCCGGGCGGTTCTGCGTTATGTCAACGACGCGACGCTGCCGGGTACGTCGTTCGGCTTCGAGGAGAGCGGCGGGCCGGTTACGATTCTCGCGAACGCCAAATGGTTTCAACGGCTGCTCGACAATCTGATCTCGAACGCCGTCAAGCATAACGAACCCGGCACGCCGATCACGCTGTCGCTGCGGCAGGCCGGAAACGACGCCGTCATCGACGTGCGCGACGAAGGGTCCGGCATGGACGAACAGACGCAGGCCCGACTGTTCGACCGTTACTACCGGGGCACGAACACCGACGAAGGCGTCGACGGCGCGGGGCTCGGCATGAGTATTGCGCATGCGGTCGTCACGGCGCACAAAGGTACGATTTCCGTCGATTCCAAGCCCGGCCGGGGCACCCGGATCACGCTCGTTTTTCCGGCTGCGCCCGATATTTGACACCGCTTTCCGAACTTCGTATACTTGCGTGAGCAAGCAGCAAAACCAGAATGAGCAGACCGGTCCGCGGGGACGGAATCCGGTCGAGTAAGAGGGGGACTATCGTTGTATCAGCCGCAAGATTCTATCGGTTTTCAACTGGGCGTCATCTACCGCAAAGTCAGCAACCGTCTCGCCGCCAAGCTCAAAGACTACGATTTGACGCCCGAGCAGTGGTCCGTGATGTGCTGCATCTGTTTCAAGGAAGGCATGAATCAAAAAGAAATCGCCGAACGCACCTCCAAAGACCAGCCGACCGTCACCCGCATCCTCAACGTCCTGCACCGCAAAGGACTGATCATGCGCAGCAGCGACCGGGCGGACCGGCGCGCCTACCTTATCTATCCGACGGACAAAGGCCGCCAGGTCACGGAAGAGACGTCGGTGATCGAACGGCATCATAACGCCGCCATGATCGAAGACTTCACGCCCGAGCAGTTGGACGTGCTGGCCGAAGCGTTCCGCAGAATCGAACGCAACGCGGAACGTTACGACGACGGCCCGGCCATCGAAGCCGGCGGCGAGGAAGAGTCCGATTTGGCCTGAATACGGTTTCGGTCCGCAGCGCGGAAGCTTCGCGTTGGAATTCGTACAAGTGCTTGTGCCGCAGCCGGCGTAAGGAGCTGCGCGTAAAAAGCCGGCGCCGGCTTAACATGTTAAACAGCCCGATTCTCCAACCGGAGAATCGGGCTGTTTGCGTAGGATTGGGTTCCGGGGCGGCGCGCGGGCCGGGCAGGAGCGGGGCGGGAGCCGGGCAGGAGCGGGGTAATAGCGGAGCAAGAACGCGATATTAGCATTCGTTAACGCAGTCCAACACGGCTGCTGCACGGCGAAGCGATACCGGCTGTCATGCACATTTTCCTCGCTGGCTCTCCGGTGCGTTTTCCTCGCTGGCTCTCCTGTACGTTTTCCGCGCTGGCTTTCCTGTGCGTTTTCCGAGTCCGCTGCTGCTTTTGCGTGTGCTACTTCTGCCTCTTTCGCCTTTTTCGCTTCTGTTGCGTTTTTTGCGTTTGCTGCTTCTGTTGCCTCTTTTACTTGTTTTGCTTGTGTTGCGCTTTTTTGCTTATGTTCCCTTTATTGCTGACTTTACCTCTTTTGCTTGTTTTGCTTCTTTTCTTGTTTTGCTTCTTTGCTTGTTTTGCTTCTGTTGCATTTTTTGCGTTTGCTGAGTATTTTGCACCTGCTGCGTGTTTTTGCCTGCCTTCGTCCGTGATTCCCGCGTCGATGGAGAACGCAGCGAATCCTCATATCGCAATTCGCCGACTTTTCGCTTTATGCGCAAACTAACGAATCGTCAAACCCTTATGGAGCGTCCGGAGGCCGTTTACGGACGATTCGCAGTTTATAGCGTGATCACGATTCGTTAGCGTCGATAAAAACGCATATACGGGCAAATAGCGTGATCAGCATTCGTTAACGGAGTCCAAAGATGCCGCCCGGCGAACGAGTACCGGCTGCCCGAGAAAATCGGGTAAGTCGGGTAAGGAAACGAGGCAGGTTAGGCAAAAAAACGAAGCAAGCTGGCCGAGAAAAAAAGCCGGTGCTCAGCGCCGGCTTTTCTTGCTGTTTCGTTTGTCCCGCATCTCCTGCAGCCGGGCTTGAGCCCGCTTGGACGCTTCGGCTTCGCGCTCCAGATCGTCCAGTTGGCCCGCCGGACGATAGACCGTCCCGCCGTGGCACACTTGCATGCGTTCGGGATCGAAATCTCGGAGCACGCCTGCGCTTTGCAGCGCAAGTTCGGGATCGGGCGTGAATCGGGGCGGGATCAACCGGCCCCGCTTGGCGTTGAACAGGTCGCCGGCCAGCAGCACCTTGTCCGCGCCGTGCCCATATACGACATGTCCCGGCGAATGGCCGGGCGTGAAGTACACGTCCAGTTCGCCGATTCGCGCCGGTCCGTGCTTCGGCGCGGCGGGCAGCGGCTGCAGGATGCCTTTTTCCACATGGGCTCTGGCCTGGCTTTTCCCCGGATAAGCCAAGTCCCCTTCCGCGTACGGAATCTCGCGCTCGTGCATGTACACCGGGACGGGACGCTGCGCCAGGATGCGCTTGAGCCCGCCCACATGGTCGGCATGGCCGTGCGTCAGCACGATCCGCTTCAGCGGACCGGCATTCATCCGGTCGATTTCTTGCAGAATGGCTCCCGCCATCATCGACAGGCCGGTATCGACGAGCGTTACGCCGTCCGGCTCCGCCACGATCCAGACTTCGATCGGCAGGCCGACCCAGATGCCCACGCTGCGGATGCGTTCCGAAATCACTTTGACTCCCATGCGGGATATTCCTCCTCGTCGCCGATCCAATTCGGCCTGATACGACACCAAAAGCCGCCTCTTGACCATAAGAGGCGGCCTGCGGGCTGTCAAGCGATTTCGGGCTTCGGGATCATTCGGCTGCCGGAAGCAGCGTCAGCTCGCCCAAGCGGATCGAACCGTGCAGCCGGACATGCAGATCGACCGGGCGATCGACAGTCAAGCCGGCCGCCGGATCATCCGACGTCTTCGCGTCACGTCCGCCCGGCTCTTTTTGACCGGCCAGAGTACTCCATTCCCCTTCCCGTGCGCCCGCGATATCTTCCACGCCGAGCAGCTTGCCGTCCGCGTCTCCGAGACGAAGCTCGACGCGCCCGGCCGTTCCGCCGTTGCGCACGCGCAGCGTCCAGCCGGCCAGTCCACGGGTCAGATCGACCTCGCGGAACCACAGTTCGCCCGGCGAAGTCGGATCGGCCGTACGGACAGCCGTCTCGCCGTGCTCGCCTTCGTCCAGCAGCACGTTATCGGACTCGTCGAAGTTCTCCGCGCGGACCGGGACGTACAGATTGCGCGGCGGCACCGTCTCGCCTTCTACCGCAAAGTCGGCCTGCGCCCGGATATCCGCGGAAGAAGCGCCGATCATCAGCGTGTACGTACCGGATTCCACGCAAAACTTGTCGCGCGTGACGTCCCAGAACGCAAGCTCGCGGACCGGAAGCTCGAAGTTCACTGTTGCCGTGTGTCCCGCCGCGATGTGCACGCGTTCGAAGCCTTTGAGCTGCTTGAGCGGACGTTTGACTCTCGATTGCGCGGCGTGTACGTACAGCTGCGGCACTTCTTCGCTGTCCGCCGTGCCCGCGTTCGTCAGCTCGATCTCCACCGTAACGACGTCGCCTTCACCGAACGTGTTTCCGTTCAGCTTGGGCGTTCCGTAGCGGAACGGCGTATACGTCAGACCGTGGCCGAACGGGTACAGTACGTCGCCGGCAAAATATTGGTACGTCTGTCCGCTGCCGATAATGTCGTAATCCGTCATCGGCGCAAGGTCCGCTTCCGAACGGTACCACGTCATGCTGAGCCGTCCCGCCGGAGCGGCGTCGCCGAACAGGACGTCGGCGATTGCCGTGCCCATCTCCTGCCCGCCGTGCGCCGTGTACACAATCGCCGGCACCAGCTCGGCCAGATCTCCCAGAGCGAACGGATAGCTGCCGACGATCACGACGACCGTGCGCGGATTGGCCGCGTGCACGGCGCGGATCAGCTCTTCCTGGCTCGGCGGCAGCCGGAGCGACGGACGATCGATCTCTTCTTTGCCGTTGACGTACGGGCTGTTGCCGACGCAAACGATCGCGACGTCGCTCTGCCGCGCCGCTTCGGCCGCCTGTTCGATCCCGCTGCGCACCGTCTCCAGGTGCAGCTTGGCGGCCGCGTCTTCGCTGTCCGGCTCAGCGGCGCGCAGCGTAGGCGCGGGCCGAGTGGTCGGAGACGCAGAAGGATTGGGAGACGGAGAAGCGGGTCCGGCGGCAGGAAAAGGCGGCTCAGCGGCAGGAGAAGCGGGCTCGGCGGTAAGAGACGTGGGCGGATCGGGAGCCTCCAAAGCAGGCGGATCGGGAGACGGAGAAGCGGGCGGATTGTCAGCCGCCGAAAGCGAATCCGCCGAATCCTGCGGCGTCAAGCCTGCGCTGCCCGCCCCGGCGGATTGCGCCGATTCGCCGGCGAACCGGCCGATCGGCAGGCCGTTCCACTGCCGCAGCGTCAGCTCTCCGCCGCTGCCTTCGTGCAGGTCGAACAGTTCCTTGACGAACCAGCCGCCGATCTTGTCGGCCGAAGCCGACAGCGGCTTGTCGTCCTGCGCGCTGACGAAGCGGCCGTTGGCATGCGCCTGAAGCGTATGCTGTCCCCAGCCCCAGCGGGTCAGCTCGAACAGCGAAGCGTCGCTTCGGCCTTCCGCGTCAGCGCGCGGAGCTGCCGCCGGGTCGCCCTGACGCTCCTGCGCGGAGCCGGACCGCGTATCCGCCGCGCCGTCCGGCTGCGCATATGCCGCGCCGCGCAGCGCCAGCACGCCGTCTGTGCCCGGCTGCACGGCCCATACGCCGCCGTCCGCGGCATCTCTCAGCCGCACCGTGTCGCTGCCTTCGACGTAGCGTACGGCGCTTGCCGCGGATGCCGCATTAACTGTGCTTGCGGCGTGCAAGGCGCTTGCGGCATCCGCCGCCGCTGCGCCGCTGCCGCCCGGCTGTGTGCCGCCGGGCGCTTCCGGGCCGCCGTATGCGGCCCGAACGCGCAGCCAGCGCTGCGCTTCATCGAAGCCGGCGACCGCTTCGTTCGCTTCGCGCACCGTTCCGGCCGCGCCGATCCGCCGCGAACGCTCGCCGGCGGCACCTCCGGCCGCGAAGCCGTCCGCAGGCCCCTCCCCGGCCGCGGAACCTGCGGCCGGGTCGTTGACGTCCAGCTTCGCCCGGACGCCGTCCAGAATCGACACGCGGTACGGCAGCGTGCCGCTGTACCAATCCGTCCAGACCGCGTCGGCCGTCGGTCCGACGACGGCTGCGCCGGACACGTCCGCGCTTCGCAGCGGCAGAAGTCCGTCGTTCTTGAGCAGCACGACGGACTGCTCCGCCGCACGCCGCGCCAGCTCGGCGTGCTCCGGCGCGCACAGCGTCGATTCCGGGATGCGCGCATAGGGGTTCTGTTCTTCCGGGTCGAACTGACCGAGCCGGAACCGAATGCGGAAGACGTTGACGAGCGCGCGGTCGACGTCTTCTTCGCCGATCAGGCGGCGCTCCAGCGCTTCGCGCGCCGCCGAAATCACAAGCTCCGGGTCGTCGGTCAGACTGTCGACGCCGGCGAGCAGCGCGCCCGCCACGGACTCGGCGTGCGAGTCGTGATACTTGTGGAAGTTCACCGTCTGCGACAGATCGCCTCCGTCGCAGACGATGAAGCCGTCCATTTTCCACTCGTCCTTGACGAACCGCTGCACGTAAGGACTCTCGATCGCCGGCGTGCCGTTGATCGAATTGTAGGCCGTCATCATCGACAGCGCGCCGCCTTCCTCGAACGGAATACGGAACGCTTCGAGATAATACTCGCGCATATTGCGCGGCGTCACGCTGGACGATCCGTCCAGGCGGCCGACTTCGTTATTATTGGCGAAAAAGTGCTTGAGCGTCGCGACCATTTTCAGATAAAACGGATGGTCGCCCTGCATCCCGCGCGCAAGCGACGCGGCAAGCTTGCCCGTCAAATGCGGATCTTCGCCGTACGCTTCTTCCGTCCGTCCCCAAAGCGGGTTCCGCTCCATGTCGACCGTCGGCGCCCACAGCGTCAGCCCGTGCGTCTCCGGTTCGCTTCGGTGATAGCTGCGTGCTTCGTCGCCGATAACGGAACCGATCTCGCGCAGCAGCTCTTTGTTCCAGGTCGACGACAAGCCGATCGGCTGCGGGAACACCGTCGCTACGCCTTTCCAGGCGACGCCGTGCGCCGCTTCCCCGCCGACGCGGTAAGCCGGCACGCCGAGCCGCTCCACCGCCGCCTGCCGGGTCGGCAGCAGCGCGAGCTTTTCTTCAAGCGTGAACCGGGCGATCAGGTCGCGCACCCGTGTCTCCAAAGGCTGCGAGTGGTCCAAATACAACTGCGTCATTTCTTTTCCCTCCTTAATTGGGCCTGCCTGTTGAGTCTTTCCCTCGAATCGGTTCAACGTTCCCAATCAATAAAGCGCTCTCATTATTAAAAGAAATTAAACGGAAAAGAAATCAAACGAGCATTCGGGCACGACCGCGGTGAATTTTCCGGTATGCGCTGCGCCCGCTCGTTCGTTCATTCGTTCTGTCTTTCTGTCTTTCTGTCTTTCCGTCGTTCGCGTACCTTATAAAATTAGCGAAAACCAGACTAGCCGCGCGGACGAATGATGACTTTTGGTCAACATTTGTCCCCTGTGCCGATAGAGTTTCATGCAAATGTGGATTAAAAATCAACATTTTCAATGCAAAAGAGCCGATTGCGGCTAAAACCGCGGCAAATGCGCACATTTAATCAACATTTGCGACTTTATGTGCGAGTCTCGCTTGAAATGTTGACGCCTAATCAACATTTGCGACTTTATCTGCGAGTCCCGCTTGAAATGTTGACGCCTAATCAACATTTGCGACTTTATCTGCGAGTCTCGCTTGAAATGCTGACGCCTAATCAACATTTGCGACTTTACCTGCGAGTCTCGCTTGAAATGTTGACGCCTAATCAACATTTGCGACTTTATGTGCGAGTCTCGCTTGAAATGTTGACGCCTAGTCAACATTCCCCGTCTTACTCGCGGGTTCCGCCCAAACCGCCGCCCTCCACCTCGCCCACGTAGACGACTCCGCCCTTCCCTTGGCGCTTTCTCTCCCTTTTTTTCCTACGCAAATGGGGCAAAGCCGCGCTCCTTCCGGAAAACGCGTCCTTACCCCTTGCCCCGTTATTTTTACAGGTTAACCGTCACGCTGCCGCCGGCAGGCGTCAGCAGCAGGCCTTGTTCGCCGGCTTCATGCGAAGCGCCGTCCACGCCGGATACTTCGGAGATGCCGCGCAGCACGAGCTTCACGTTCTGTCCGCCCGATACGCTGATCTTGATCTCGCTGCCGCTGCGTACGGCCGAAGCTTCGACGACCGTCTTCGCGTCGAGGCCGATGATGTTCGCGGAAGCGGTCTTGCCGTCTTCCAGACCGAACAGGTGCAGCGTCACGCCGTCGGCGTAGTCGTAATCCGGCTTGCTGTCCTGGCTGCCGACAGCCAGCAGCGTGCCTTCTCTGACGAAGACCGGCAGGCTCATGAAGTCGTAGTTTTCGCTGTACCAGCGTCCGCCCTGCTTCGTCTGGCCGTCCAGCAGACCTGTCCACGTGCCCGCAGGCAGGTAGTAGGTCACATCGCCCTGCTCGTTGAAGATCGGAGCCACGAGAATCGAATCGCCGAACATGTACTGGAGGTCCAGCGGTCCGCAGGTCGGATCTTCCGGGAACTCCAGGAACATCGGACGCATCATCGGAATGCCGCGTTCCGCCGATTCCGCCGCCTGGTTGAACAGGTACGGCATGAGCGAGTTTTTGAGCTTCGTGAACTTGCGCAGCACGTCGACCGCTTCGTCGTCGAACAGCCAAGGCACGCGGTACGAGTCGCTGCCGTGCAGGCGGCTGTGCGAAGACAGCAGGCCGAACTGTACCCAGCGTTTGTAGACGTCGGCCGGAGCCGTCTGCTCGAAGCCGGAGATGTCGTGTGACCAGAAGCTGAAGCCGGATACGCCGAGCGACAGGCCGCCGCGCAGACTTTCCGCCATCGACTCGTACGTCGACGAGCAGTCGCCGCCCCAGTGAACCGGGAACTGCTGGCCGCCGACCGTAGCCGAACGGGCGAACAGTGCCGCTTCGTTTTTGCCGAGTTTGTTCTCCAGCACTTCGAAGACCGCTTTATTGTATTGGAACGTGTAGTAGTTGTGCATTTTGACCGGATCGGAACCGTCGAAGTAGACGACGTCTTCCACCGGGATTCTCTCGCCGAAGTCGGTCTTGAAGCAGTCTACGCCTTGATCGACCAGTTCTTCGAGCTTGCCCTGATACCATTTCACCGCGGCCGGGTTCGTGAAGTCCACGATGCCCATGCCTGCCTGCCACATGTCCCACTGCCACACGCTGCCGTCTTTGCGCTTGAGCAGGTAGCCGTTCTCCATGCCTTCTTCGAACAGGATCGATTTTTCTGCGATGTAAGGGTTGATCCAGACGCAGATTTTCAGTCCTTTGTCCTTGAGACGCTTGAGCAGGCCCGCCGGGTCCGGGAACACGTCTTTGTCCCATTCGAAGTCGGTCCACTGGTATTCTTTCATCCAGAAGCAGTCGAAGTGGAATACGGACAGCGGCAGGTCGCGTTCGCTCATGCCGTCGACGAAATGGTTGACCGTTTCTTCGTCGTAGTTCGTCGTGAACGAAGTCGTCAGCCACAGCCCGAACGTCCAGGCCGGCGGAAGCGCCGGTTTGCCGGTCAGCTTCGTGAAGTTGTCGAGCACGTCTTTCGGATTTTCGCCGCCGATGATGAAGTATTCCAGCGTTTCGCCTTCCACGCTGAACTGCACTTTGGACACGTTCTCCGAAGCTACTTCGAACGATACTTTTTCCGGATGGTTCACGAACACGCCGTACCCTTTGTTGGACAGGTAGAACGGGATGTTTTTGTACGACTGCTCGCTGCTTGTGCCGCCGTCTTCGTTCCAGATATCGACCGTTTGGCCGTTTTTCACGAACGGGGTAAAGCGCTCGCCCAGACCGTACACGTATTCGCCCATGCCCAGATCGAGCTGTTCGCGGAAGTACGTCTTGCCGGCCGCTTTGTGCTCGATATGCGCCGCGCGGCGGAACGCGCTGCCGGTCAGGCGGCGGCTGCCGTAATGGAATTCGCTGGCGAAGCCGGTGTTACGGTTGATGCTGACTTTGAGCTCGCCGCTTTGCAGCGCCAGCAGCTCGTCGTTATTTGTAATCTGTACGTTCGTCTCCGAGCCGTACAGTTCGAATTCGGGTGTCTGTTTCACGCCGCCGGCGTGGCGGTTCAAGCGGACGCGGATCACGTTCGGCATCGGCGAGCTGTACGTCGCTTTGAGCAGCGTGGCGTTCAGCGTGTCGCCGCGTTTTTCCACTTTTTTCGTAGCGGCGTATACGGTGAAGGAATCGTCCTTCTGTACCACGTCGCGGATGTCGACCGGATTTTGCAGATTGTATCCGTCGCGGACCATCCAATATCCATCAGTAAATTTCATGCGTAAAATCCCCCTTGGCAGTGTCGAATGTCCTCGGCGCCGTTGTACGATCGCCGTGACTACAGTTATAATGATATTGATCTTTATATGAATTTTCTTCCGTTATTTTGATCTAAAGTATCGTTATTTTGATCTTTTCGCGTCTCAACTCTTTTATAATCCCCACATTTTGGAAACGATTTCATATTTGGCGGCATGCCGCCCGGCGAAGGAGGCGAAGCCGATGGACCGCGCTTTGCTCAAAGAAGAACGCATACACGGCAATCCGATGTATCCGGTGAGTGTCTACGTCATGGAAGATCTGGATTATACGACGATCATGGATTCCCATTGGCACGAAGAAATGGAGTTCACGATCGTGACGCGCGGCACGATCCGGTTCCAGATCGGCACGGAGTATTACGAAGTGTCGCAGGGCGAAGCGATGTTCGTCCACGGCGGCGAGCTGCATGCGGGCCACCGGGTCGGCGACGAACCGTGCGCGTTCGCGGCGGTCGTGTTCAACGGGGATTTTCTGTCCAGCCGGGGCTACGACGCGCTTCAGGAACGGTTTATCGAACCTCTGCTGCAAAAAAAATCGCTCCCGCCTTCGCATCTGACCGGACGCGAAGACTGGGAGCGCGACATTCTGGGATTGATTGCGGCCATCATCTCGGACAACGAACGTTCCGTGCCCGCTTACCAGCTGATGACCAAAGCCCGGCTGTACCAGATTTTCGCGCTGCTGCAGCAGCATATGCGCGAAAACGTCCCGGCGGCGGCCGGGGGCGACGTCGAGAAGATCGAACGGCTCAAAAAGGTACTCGGCCATATGCACCACCATTACCCGTCCCCGATCAAGCTCGGCGACCTGGCGGGCCTGCTCAATATGAGCGAAGGGCACTTCTGCCGTTTTTTCAAAAGCATGGTGCATAAAAGTCCCGTCGATTACCTCAACCGCTACCGGACCCAGCAGGCGTGCCGACTGCTTGAGAACAGCGGCCACAAAATCGTGGAGATCGCGATGGAAGTCGGATTCGACAGCCTGAGCTATTTTATCTCCGTGTTCAAGCAGCATCAGGGCTGCACGCCGTCGCAGTACCGCAAGCGCCTCAAAGCGGCCGCGGAAGCTTCCCGTTCGCCGACGTTTGCCCGGATCGAACCGGCGGCCGGCGGCCGCGCAGCGCAATCGCCCGGTGCAAAAAGTCGCGGAAGCGGCCCGCTTGCCCCGCCGTCAGCCTGACGGGCGGGGCGGCTGTTGCCGCGCGCCTGAATCCGCTTCTGAACCGAGGCACGGGTTCACGCTTGAATCCATGCAGGGGCGAGAGCCGGAGCAGCCCGGCTTACGAATCGCGCCGGTTCAGGCCGGCTTCCGCCTGCTCGCCGCGCACGTCGTACAGGGCGGGGTCCACGCCGCCGACGAACGGGCTCGGTTCGCCTTCCGCGTACAGATGCAGCACGTGCATCGCCCGCGTGCAGGCGGTGTAGAACAGCTTGCGTTCGGATTCGCGCGCGTAGCGGTCGGCCGACGCGTTGTACAGCAGCGCCGCGTCGAACTCGACGCCTTTGGCGAGGTAGGCCGGCACGATGACCGTGCCTTTCTCGAACGCCGGCGTGTTCTTCGTAATGAGCCGCGTGTCCAGCCGGCCCTGCAGCCGCTTGTGCAGCTCGACGCACTCGCTCTGCGTTTTGCAGATGATGGCGATATAGTCGAGCCCGCGTTCGCGCAGCTCCCCGATATCGTCGATCAGCGCCGCTTCCATCGCTTCGACCGAGCCGGCTTCGAACCGGCGCAGCACCGGCTTGTCGCCGCTGCGGGTGAACGGCAGGATGTCTTCGCCTTCCGGCAGCATCGCTTTGGTGAATTCGGTAATCTCGCGCGTCGAACGGTAGCTGCGGGTCAGGCGCAGCACCATGCTTTCGTCGCGCCCGTACAGATTCAGCAGCGGATCGTAATCGTCCAGCGCCGAGTCATGGCCGTAGATCGCCTGATTGAGGTCGCCGAGCGCCGTCATGCGGGCGCGCGGGAACAACCGCTTGAGAAATTCGAGCTGGAACGGCGTGTAATCCTGCACTTCGTCGACGATGACGTGGCGGATCGCCGTGTTCGTAATAAAGCCCTGCAGCAGCTCGCGCAGCAGCAGCAGCGGAGTCGCGTCTTCGAACATCAGCTCCGACTTGGCGAGGCGGTCGAGCGTCTGGCGCGAGAACTCGTGCCAGAGCGCCGGCAGCGGACGTCCGCCGGACAGGCTCGTGAACAGGACTTCGTCTTTGTACAGCTTGCGGTACATGCCTTTGACGTCGACGAAGCGCTGGCGCTTGATCCATTTGCGGACCGGCTTCAGCCAGTCGTTGACGATCATGCGCGCAGCCGCTTCATGCTGCTGATCGAAGTCGTCGAACGTGTCGGCGGCTCCTTTTTGCTTGCGGCGCATCAGATTGTAGGCCCGGTGCAGGGCGCTTGAATCGAGCAGTTGGATCTGTTCGTCGACCCACTCTTCTTCCCGCTGGCTTTTGCCGTATTCGCTCACCTGCTTCAGCAGCCACTTGCCCATCTGCTCGATCCGGCTCGGAATCTTGACCGTGCGATCGAAATCGTAGAACCGGCGGCGCATGTCTTCGGCCGAGACGATCTCGCGTCCCTGGAAGCGGATCGGGCGGAACATCATGCCCTGCTCCGACAAGTATTCGCGGTAGGCGCGAATCACTTCCAGATAATCCAGCGACGACTTGTAGCGGATACCGGCCAGCCTCGCTTCGTACGCCCCGTCTTCCGATACGTCGCCGCCAAGCAGGTATTCCAGTTGGTCGAACGCGTCTTCGAGCTCGAATTCGCGGCCGATCCGCCGCTCCAGATAAGACTGGAACGTCGTCTGGAGCATGTTCTCTTCGCCGAGCTCCGGCAGTACCGTCGAGACGTAGCTGTTGAACAGCGAGTTCGGCGAGAACAGCACCAGCTGGTCCGCGCTCAGCGTATCACGGTAACGGTAGAGCAAATAAGCGACCCGCTGCAGCGCGGCGGACGTCTTGCCGCTGCCCGCCGCGCCCTGCACGACCAGCAGCCGGCTCTGTTCGTTGCGGATAATCGCGTTTTGTTCCCGCTGGATCGTCGAGACGATACTTTTCATCCGGTCGTCCGCGCTCTGGCTGAGCACTTCCTGCAGCAGCTCGTCGCCGATCGTCATCCCCGTATCGAACATGACCCGGATCTTCGCGTCGCGGATCACGTATTGGCGCTTGAGCTCCATCTCGCCTTCGACGCTGCCTCCCGGCGTGCGGTAAGCGACGTCGCCCGGCGCGCCGTCATAATACAGGCTGGAGATCGGCGCGCGCCAATCGTAGATCAGGAAATCCTGCTCGTTGTCGTCCAGCAGCGAAGCGATGCCGAGATAGATCGGCTCGGACGCCGCATCGGAACTCTCGCGAAAATCGATACGGCCGAAATAAGGCGAATTTTTGAGCCGACGCAGCTTACCGAGTTGGGAATACGCGCGCTTGTGGCCGAATTCCCGCTCCGCCAGAACCTGCGACTGCTGCCGCATGCTGGTCGACGTCTCGCCGAGATCGTCCGGTTCGGCAAAGTTCATCGTGACTTCGTCCCAAAATTCTTTGCGCAGCCCGACGACGTCGACGCGCATTTCGCCCACCTGGGCTTCAAGCCCGCGTATGCGGCGAGCGATCTTGTCCGTAACGTCGTCGACGCGCGCTTGTTCCCGTTTCCATTCGTGATCCGTCGTGTCCATATGTCCATCCCCTTTTGCCTATTGGTCTTCCCCTATTTATTGTATGACCATTTTACCCGATTTTGCCGGTCGGCGTATTCCCTAAAAATCTCAAGCGACAGAAAAAGGGAAGGAGCGCCGGACATCCGGACTTCCTTCCCTGTGTAATTCGGATGAACGCAACTACTCCTATTACTATTACCCCGGGCTTTTTTCCATAAACGGATTTGAACGAAGCGAAGCCGCCGGCCGGCTCATTCAACCGCGCCAGTTTTTGGGATTCAGCCGGTGCAGCAGCGGTTTCTTCCCGCTGCGCCCGCTGTCGCCGTAATGCTCCACGAGGCGATTCAGCCGCTCCAACTGGTAGCCGTAGGCATGGATCTCCGCCGCGACGATCGTCAGGCGCAGCGTGCTGCCTTCCTGCTGCTGCAAATAGTCTTTCATCGCGGCGGCAAACTGTTCGTTCTCTTCTTCAAGGTTGAGCCACGGCTGGTCGTCCGGCTTCAGCTTGCCTTCGAATTTCAGCAGCACGTGTTCATGGTATTTGATCATCGATTCCAGCTGTTGGTCGAACAGTTGGTCGAGCCGGAACGTGCGCGCCGTCGGAAAATAGTGCTCTTCGACCGCCTGCACGACTTCGCTGCCTTTGCTCAGCGTCCGCAGCATCTGCTTGTACACGACCAGATGCCGGCTCTCGGTGTAGGACGGACGTTTGCGCTTATGCTGGTCTTCTTCGAGCAGATTATACTTTTCCGTCAGCGACTGGATCGATCCTTCGAGCGCTTTCTGTTCGTCGCGGAACACGCTCTCCTTGATCTCGTCCGATACGGCGGTGCGCATAAGCAGCGACAGCTGCGTGAACGTCGACTGGATCTGCCCGATAAACTGCTCGCGCGGTTTCGGCGGCAGAACAAGCACGTTGACGATAAACGCGGCAAAAATGCCGATGACGCTGATCAGGAACCGGTTGAGCGCAAAATCCCACTGTCCGGAAGCTTCCATCACGGCAATAACCGTCACGAGCGTCAGCCCGATCGTATCGGCGCGCTTGATTTTGAGGCAGATCATGATGACGACGATGCAGGTCAGCCCGACCGCGATCGGTTCGCTGGACAGCAGCCGACCCGCCGTAACGGCGATAGCCGCACCCAGCGTGTTGGTGAGCAGCTGATCCAGAAAATACGTCCACGATTTGTAGATCGTGGGCTGCATGGCAAAAATGGCCGCGATGGCGGCGATGACGGGCGGCGTCAGATTGAGCAGCATCGTCAGATACAGCGCCAGGGTGACCGCGATCCCCGTTTTGAGCATGCGTGCGCCGAAATTCACGCCTATTCCTCCTTTGTTCGTCCGCGTCGAACCTGCGACAGCCGAAACACCCGGCTTGTTCGTTCCGATAGGTCCGACCGCTCTTTCGTTGCGTGCATGCCCCCTATTACCCGCTTTGGGAGCAAAATGATCCATGATGGAGGGGCAAGGCCCGATTCCTTAGTATAACGCCCGGGCCCCGTTCGCGCAAAGTGCGGACGCAAAAAAAGGGACCGCCGCGCCGTGTGGCGCCTGCGGTCCAACATATATATAGCAAGGGGGGGGTTGTAGTTATAGTTTACCCAACAAAGCTTAAGACAAGCTGAAAAACAGATTTCAATTATGTTACAATGAGTTGCCATGAATAGATCAACGCACGAACGCGTGCCTGCCTCTATCATCGAACGCTTTAATGAACGACTTAACGAAGGAGAAGGATTCCGTTGAGCCAAAAAACATCCATATACGAAACGATCGAGCTGTGCCTGCTGGCCGGCAAAATCATGCTGCAAAGCGGCGCGGAGACGTACCGGGTCGAAGACACGATGGTGCGGATCGCGACCGCTTTCGGACTGACCGAAAGCCATAGCTATGTGACGCCCACCGTGCTGATCTTCTCGACCAGCGGCGAACAGCCGGCCAAGCTGATCCGGATCGAGGAACGGACGACCGATTTGCACAAAATCGCCGCAGTCAACGCCGTTTCGCGCCGGATCGCGTCGGGCGAACTTGCCGCTCCCGAAGCGAAAGCGCTGCTGCTGCAAGCGGAAGCGGCCGCCCCGAACTATACGCTGACCGTCCAGATTCTGGCCGCCGCCCTGACGAGCGGCTGCTTCCAGATCATGTTCGGCGGCAGCTGGCCGGACTTTCCGGCCGCCTTTATCGCGGGCGGCGCCGGCTTCGCCGCTTCCGTCTGGCTGCACCGCATCGTGCAGGTCAAATTTTTCGCCGAATTCTCGGCTGCGCTGCTCGTCGGCCTGCTCGCCCTGCTGTTTATCTGGGCCGGCTTCGGCCGCGAATTCGACCGGATCGCCGTCGGCTCCGTCATGCCGCTCGTACCGGGCCTGCTGATCACGAACGCGATTCGCGACCTGATGGCCGGCCATCTCGTCTCCGGCATATCCAAAGGCGCCGATGCGTGCCTGACCGCGTTCGCGATCGGGGCGGGCATCGCCGTCGCGCTTATCTTTTTCCATTAGAGTAGGAGGACAACGTTGATGTGGGCTCATTTCCTGACCAGCTTTTTCGCCGCGGCCGCGTTCGTGATCTTGTTCAACGCCCCGAAAAAATCGCTGTTTCACTGCGGCCTGGTCGGCATGCTCGGCTGGGTGCTGTACGTCTGCATCCGCGGCGAGATCGGCGAAGCGCCGGCGACGCTGGCCGCTTCGCTGCTCGTCGGCATCCTGTGCCAGCTGTTCGCCAAAATCTACCGCACGCCGGTCATCATCTTCAGCGTCGCGGGCGTCATTCCGCTCGTCCCCGGCGGCATGGCCTACAACGCCATGCGGCGCTTCGTGGAGAACCGGTACGACGAAGCGCTCCAGATCGGCGCGCAGACGCTGATGATCGCGGGCGCAATCGCGGCGGGACTCGTGCTGTCGGAAGTGTTGAACCAGATGCTGCGCCGCCGGGACGCGATCAAGTCCTGATCAAATCATAATCAAGTCAAGATCAAGTCAAGATCAAGTCAAGATCAAGTCAAGACCCAGTCAAGACCAAGCGACGCCGTTCCTGCCGATTGCGCAGGACGGCGTCGCTTTTTGTTCTCCAGTTTTTGTTCTCCGCTTTTTGCCCTCCGCTTGCCGTTCGCCACCTGCCGTTCGACTTCGATCGTTCAACCTTGCGGGGCGCGTACGGAGGCTGCATGCGGCCGGGAAGCTTCGCCCGGGGCGGCGCAGGAAGAGACGCGGACCGGCGTCGTTTTGAATCCGGGCATTTTGCAGTGCGGATCGAGCTCCGGCAGAGTGGCCCGGTTGACGTTCTGCACGCCGCCCCAGTGCATCGGAGCGAATACCGTATCGGCCCGAATCTTGGGCGTCAGGCGGCTGCGCGCGTAAAATTCGCCGGCTTCGGATTCGATCCGCACCCATTCGCCGTCGCGCACGCCGAGCCTTTTCGCGGCCGACGGGTGCAGCTCCAGAAAAGCGGCCGCTTCCCGCGCTTCGAGCACGGGGCTGCGGTGGGTCTGCACGCCCGTCAGGTAATGGGGCAGTACCCGCCCGTTGGTCAAAATAAGCGGGTAGTCGGGCGAGACGGACTTGGACGGTGCCGATGCCGTCTGCGGCGGTGCGGAGAAGACGGCCCGGCCGTCCGCATGGGCGAAGTCCTGTTCGAACATCAGTCCGCTGCTGCTCTCCTCTTCGCTGCACGGCCAGTAGACGCCTTCTTCCCGGCGCAGCCGCTCGTACGTGATGCCGGAATAATCGGCCAGTCCGCCGCGGCTGGCCCGCCGCAGCTCGTCGAAGATCGCTTCGGCAGACGGGAAACGGAACCTTTCCCCCTGTCCGAGCCCGTGCGCAACTTCGCACAGGATATCCCAATCGTCGCGCGCCTCGCCGACTGCCGGACGCACCGCTTCGCGCAGCAGCACCCGGCCTTCCAGATTCGTCAGCGTGCCCGCGTTTTCCAGATAAGAAGTTACCGGCAGTACGATATCGGCCAGCAGCGCCGTCTCGGACAAGAACAGATCCGCCACGATCAGCCCGTCCAGCTTCGCCAGACCTTCTTCGACGAGAGCGACGTTCGGATTGGACATGACGGGATTCGAGCCCATCACGAACAGCGTCCGGATCTCTTTCCGGTGAATCTTCTCCATCATTTCGTAAGCGGACACGCCGGCTCCCGGTATCTGTTCGGGTTCGACGCCCCAGACCGAAGCGATATAAGCCCGGTCTTCGGCATTCGCGATAGAGCGGTAGCCCGGCAGCTGGTCCGCTTTTTGCCCGTGCTCGCGGCCGCCCTGCCCGTTGCCCTGCCCGGTCACGGCGCCGTACCCGCAGCCGGGCCGCCCGATTTTGCCTGTGGCCAACACCAGATTCAGAAATTCGCGCACGGCCAGATGGCCGTCCGTCTGCTGTTCGACGCCCCGGGCCGTCAGAATCATCCCGGTCGAAGCCCGGCCGTACAGCAGCGCCGCCTGCCGGATCGAAGCTTCGTCCACCCCGCAGACCGCCGCTGTCTGAGCCAGCGTCATCTGGCCGAGCGTCCGCTCCTGCAGCTCTTCGAATCCCCGGGTACGGCCGGCGATAAACGCTTCGTCGATCAGTCCTTCTTCGATCAGCACTTTCAGCATGCCCGCCGCAAGCGCCGCATCCGTGCCCGGCCGTACGGGCAGATGCAGATCGGCGGCGGCCGCGGTAGCCGTCGAGCGGGGATCGATGACGATGATCGCAGCGCCGTTCTCGCGGGCCCGGTTGAAGTAAGGCATAAGCGTCGGCTGGCATTCCGCCAGATTCGTTCCCGCCAGAATGATACAGTCCGCCTGCGGAATATCCGACAGCCGAAACGTCAATCCGCGGTCAAGCCCGAACGTTTTGCTGCCGGCGGAAGCGGCGGCGGACATGCAAAATCGGCCATTGTAATCGATATATTTCGTCCCCAGCGCAAGCCGGGCGAACTTGCCGAGCAAATAAGCCGTCTCGTTCGTCAGCGAGCCGCCGCCGTATACGCCGACCGCGTCCGGCCCGTATCTTTCGGACGAAGCCGCGAGCAGCTTCACCGCCGCCCGTATCGCTTCCGCCCACGAAGCCCGCACCAACCGTCCTTCGCGCCGGATCATCGGATACCGGAGGCGTTCCCGGCTGACCGCATGCTGATGCGCGTTCTGCCCTTTGACGCACAGGCGCCCTTCGGAAGCGGCATTGTCGTCTCCCCGCGCGCGCAGCGCCGTGCCGCTGCCGACCGCGGCCGGCCCTTCTTCGAGCCGGATCTTGCACTGCACGCTGCAAAACGGACATTGGGTCTGCCAGGCAGCCGTCGCTCCGCTGCCGGGCCCTGTTTCGGTGAATGCGTTGAACATAAGCCGCCTCCTTTTCAATAGGCCGATCCATTCAATCTGGTTGATCCATTCGATCCATTCGATCCATTCGATCCATTCGATCCATTCGATCCGGTCGTTCTGTTCGCTCTGGTCGATCTAATCGATTTAATCGATTTAGTAAGCAGCGGATTCCGCATTCGCTTCTTCCGCCAACCGCCAGGCCAGTTCTTCCCGAAGCGTGCGATCCAGCAGAATCTCCCGCACGGATCTGAGCCCGAACCGTTCAAACCATTCCCACAGCGCCTCGCCGTAAAAAGCTTGTTCCCGGTACAGCTGCAGCAGCGCTTCCCCGAGCAGGGCGGCTTCTTCTTCGCTGCCGGCCACTCCGACCCATTCGCCGGCGCGGACCGGATGCTCCGCATGCCCGCCGGCATACAGTTCCCATCCGGCCGGGCAGCGCCCGAGCCCGATATCCCGAACCGCGATGCCCCGCGGATCGTCCGGACCGGCCGAGACCGCCGCGTCGACCGGCCCCGGCAGCGCCGCCGCCCGCAGGCTGCGGGCCAAGTGCTCGCCGATCCGGCGCGCCGCTTCCGCCTCCGCATCAGCCGGCGCGAACATCCCGGCCGGCTCCGCCCGCCCCTCGATACCCGCTTCGCGCATAGAATAGCGCCGCGCACCGCCCGCTTCGTCTTCCCGGGCGCCGCTCCCGCTGCCGACCTGCCAATAATAGAGCACGGCCGGCCGGCAAATGTCGCAGCCGCCCGCCCATTCCCGCTCCGGGATCAAGTGCACTCCCCGGCCGGGCACACCGCCGCGCGCGAAGCCCGGCCCGCCCGGCGCATAATCCGGCCGGACCGCTTCCGCCGCAGCTTTGAGCCCGGCGCGGCCGAACGGCACGCAGCCGCAGAGCGCTTCTTCGCTGTCCGGCGCTTCCGCGGCGGCTTCGCCGGCCAACACCAAGCCCGCGCCCGATTTCGCGTATTCGACGAGCGCTTCCACCATCGGCCGGCAGCCTCCACAGGAACCGGAAGCGCCCGTAGCCCGCTTGACCTGATCGGCCGAACTCAGGCCGCCGGACACCACCGCCTGCACGATCGAATCTTTGCTGACTTCGTTGCAGGCACAGACCTGTTCGCCGCCTTGCAGCGCCGCGGCCGCCGCCTGCATCCCTCCGCCGGCTTTCGTGCCGGCTTCTCCGCCGGAAACGAGCGTATCGACCGAAGCCTGCCGCGCGATCAGCTTCAGCAGCGAAGTCGATTCCGCCGTGTCCCCGTACAGGATCGCGCCGACGATGCGCCCGCCTTGCATCGTCACTTTGCGGTACAGGCCGCGCAGGCCGTCTTCGGTCCGCTGCGCGACTTCCGCCTGGTCTTCGCGGATCTCTCCCGCCGAGAAGACGTCGACCCCGGCGACTTTGAGCCGGGTATGCAGCGTCGAGCCGACATACGGCTCGTCGGAAGCGCCGCACAGCCGGTTCGCCAGCACTTTGGCCTGCTCGTACAGCGGAGCGACCAGGCCGTAGGCGATTCCCCGGTGTTCGGCACATTCGCCGACCGCGTATACGCCCGGCATATTCGTCTGCAGGCTGTCGTCCACGACAATGCCGCGCCGGATCGCGATGCCGCTGTCTGCCGCAAGCTCCGTGTTGGGCGTGATTCCGACCGCCAGCACGACCAGTTCCGTTTCCATGCGGCCTCCGTCCGCGAAGCGCAGCCCTTTGACCCGGTTCAGGCCGGTAATGGCCGTCGTCGTCGTGTTCAGCCGGAACCGCATGCCCTGGCTTTCCAGTTCTTTGCGCAGCAGCTTGGCCGCCGTCTCGTCGAGCTGCCGGTTCATCAGAAACGGCGCATTGTGCACGACCTGCGTGTCCATGCCGAGATTCAGCAGGCCGCGGGCCGCTTCCAGCCCCAGCAGGCCGCCCCCGATCACCGCGGCCCGGCGCACGCTGCCGGAAGCGCGGATCATGGCCGAACAATCTTCCAGATTGCGAAAAGCGATAACGCCGCTTTTGTCCGCGCCGGGAATCGGCGGAACGAAGGCGGACGAACCGGTCGCGATAATGAGCCGGTCCCAGGGCAGGCTCAGCCCCGAAGCCGTCTCCACTTCGCGGCGCGCGCCTGTCCGAATCCGTACGGCCCGTTCGCCCGTATGCAGCGCAATGCCGTGTTCCCGGTACCATTCATACGGATTCAGCACGATTTCGTCGAACGAAGAATGGCCCTGAAGCACTTTGGAGAGCATCATCCGGTTGTAGTTGGGATGGCGTTCTTCGCCGATCACCGTCATCTCGAACCGGTCGGGAGCCAGCTTCAGAATTTCTTCCAGGCAGCGGATGCCCGCCATCCCGTTTCCGATCACGACCAGCTTCGGTTTTTGTTCGCTCATGTCCGCCTCAGTCCTTTCTCGCTTTTCGTTTCTCGTTTTTTTGCATGCTTTCGATTTGGAAAAAAAGACACAAAAAGCCTATCTTCTTTCCATGGCGGAAAGAAAAATAGGCTGCGCTGCCGATGCAAAGCGGTACGCCATTGTACCGAATAGCTATTCATAGAGTAGGGGAACGATACGTCGAAGTCAATCATTATGTAACTATACCTAACGTTAAAAGTACGATAAATCCGTTTTTTTATGATTTTTAAACTTTTTGAGTAAATTATATTGACACAAAACCTTTAAATTTTTATACTTTGCGTAGTCAAAGGCCGCACAACGCTGTGAGGTCTGCATCCGGCAATGAGGCCGCGGTTCGTTCTTTCTTCATAGAACGAGCTGCGGCCTTTTCGGATTTTCCGGCTTTTTCAACCGATCTGCGAGGAGATGAGACGAAATGGAAAACGCAAAAAAGAGTTTTTGGAAAAGCGGCCACACCCCGAGTTTGTTGAGCGCCTTTTTGTACTTCGACATGAGCTTTATGGTGTGGGTGATGATCGGGCCGCTGGCTGTCGTCATCGCGGCCGACTATCCGATGGACCCGCTGCAAAAAGCGCAGCTGGTCGCCCTCCCGATTCTCGGCGGCTCGATTCTCCGGCTCGTGCTCGGAGCGCTCACCGATTATATCGGCCCCAAACTGACCGGCCAGATCGGCATGCTGCTCACGCTCGTTCCCCTCGTGATCGGCTGGCAGTTCGTCCAGTCGCTTGAACAGCTCTACGTGGTCGCCCTTCTTCTCGGCATCGCCGGCGCTTCGTTCGCGGCAGCTCTCCCTCTCGCCGGGCAGTGGTATCCCAAAGAACACCAGGGCCTCGCGATGGGGATTGCGGGTGCGGGCAACAGCGGCACCGTGCTCTCCACCTTGTTCGCGAACCGGATCGCGCAGCATTTCGGCAGTTGGGAAATCGTGTTCGGCCTGGCGATCATTCCGATCGCCGTCGTGTTCGTCATTTTCACCCTGTTTGCCCGAAACAGCCCGAACCGTCCCGCTCCCAAAAAGCTGTCGCATTACGCTTCCGTTCTGCGTCAAGGCGATGCCTGGGTGTTCTGCCTGTTCTATGCGGTGACTTTCGGCGGGTTCGTCGGCCTCTCCAACTATTTGACGATCTTCTTCAATGCCCAGTACGGTCTATCCGCGGTCCGGGCCGCCGACTTCACGACGATCTGCGTCATCGCGGGCAGCTTTTTCCGGCCTCTGGGCGGCTTCCTGTCCGACCGGATCGGCGGAATCCGCATGCTGACGATCCTGTTCGGCGGAGCCGGCCTGATGCTTGCGCTCGTCGCTTCCATGCCGCCTCTGGCAGCCGTCGTCCTGCTTCTGTTTGCCGGCATGATGTGCCTCGGCGCCGGCAACGGAGCGGTGTTCCAGCTCGTTCCGCAGCGCTTCGGCAGCGAATTGGGTCTGATGACCGGCATCGTGGGCGCGGCCGGCGGCCTGGGCGGCTACGCGCTGCCGATGCTGCTCGGCAAGCTGTATCAGATGACGGGCAGCTACACGCCGGGATTCGTCTGTCTCAGCGGCGTCGCGCTGCTGGCTCTCGTCCTGCTGGTCGTCATCCAGCTGAGATGGCGCACGACCTGGGCGGCCGCAGGCGGGCTTGCCGCTGCCGCTCCGGCTTCGTCCGGCAATTCCGGGCAGCTGAATTCCTGATCGGCGCCGCTGCGGTATCGGCCGCTTCTCCTCGTTGAACGCAAATTCCTTCTTGAACGCAAACGTCTTGTTGAACGCAAACGTCTTGTTGAACGCAAACGTCTTGTTGAACGCAAAAAAAACGACGACGGCTGAAGCAAGCTTCAGCTGTCGTCGTTTTCCGTTTCGGGCTGTCTTTTCGATGCAAAAAGGTCTCACAGCTTCAAGTCAAGGCTCAGCGCAGCAATCAGTTCTGCCGGCCCGCCAGCTCCCGCACCAGACCCGGCAGCCAGTCGTCCAGCTCCCGGAACTTGAATCCGGCTTCTTCGGCGCGGGACGTATCCATCGCCCAGTGGTCGGGAATGCCGAACGGCGAGCCTTCGCTGTCCGGGCCTTCCGGAAGAACGATCGCCTGGCCGCCCGTCTCCCGGTCGATCGCGCCCAGTACCTGGCGCAGCTTGGGCTTGCCGGCCGAAGCCGCGTTGAACGGTCCGACCGCCTCGATCCCGCCCAGCCACAGCAGGAAGTCCGCCGCTTCTTCTTCATGGATAAAGCAGATGCGGGCCTCCGTATTGGGCATCACGAACGACACGCCGCTTTTGATCCGGTCCACATGAAACTGCAGACGCTTCGTATAGTCGTTCGGGCCGAGCACGATCGGGAAGCGCGCCGCAGCCGCGGGAAACGGCGCTTCACGGAAAAAGACGGCTTCCGCCTGCGCTTTGCCTTCGCCGTAAGGCACTTTGTCCACCGGACCTGCCGGGACTGCCAAAGCGGCCGTGTCCACGAGTTCTTCCTTCATGTCCGCCGAACCCGCTTCGTACACGCTCAGACTGGACGTCAGCACATAACGGCCGATTTTGCCGGTAAAGACCCGTATCGCCGCCCGGGCTTCGTTGGCATCGTAGCAGATGTTGTCGTAGACGACGTCCCAATGCCGGCCTTCCGCGGCCGCTGCCAAAGCGGCTTCGTCCGTGCGATCCGCCCGGATACGCGTCACCCGTTCACCGAAAGGGTCCGGCGTCGTGCCGCGCGTCAGAATCGTGACCGCATGCCCCGCCTCCAGCAGCTTTTCCACCAGAATTTTGCCGAAAAAACGCGTGCCTCCCAGTACCAGTACGTCTTGCGCCATGATGTAAGTCCTCCTGTTTGTCCGTCGATTGTCGGCAGCCGGCCCGCTGCCTGTTCGCAAACGCCGGCGCCGGTTCCATGATTCAGCATAACCGCTCCTGCGCATAAAGCAAATCGGCGGCAAATAAAACCTCCGGCGGACTTAACGCGTCACGTGCTTGTGTCCGCCCTGAATGCCGTGCACCTCCGCAAGCGTCGGCAGTCCTTCCCAGTCTCCCTTGAACTGCGTCGCCATCGAGCCGAGCAGGTTCGCCCGCCGCAGCGCTTCATGCAGCGGCTTTTCGCCGAGGCCGTCCGCAAGCTCGCTCCGGTGCTCCAATAATACGGACAGCAGGCCGGAAGCGAACGCGTCGCCCGCGCCGACCGTGTCGATCAGCCGGTCGACCGGGAACGGTTCCGCGCGCACGACCGCTTGCCCCGCAAATCCGATCGAACCTTCCGCGCCCAGCTTCATCGCGACAAGCTTGGGTCCCATGTCGAGGAAAGCCCGGCCGTACTCTTCGATCTCTTTCGGGCCGAGCAGGAATTCCGCTTCCTCGTCGCCCGGCATGAAAATATCGCACAGCGGAATAAGCGACAGCAGCGTTTTGCGCGCCAAGTCTTCGCTCCACAGCTTGCGGCGCAAATTCGGATCGAACGAGACCGTCAGCCCCAGCGCCCGCGCCCGCTGCATCAACAGCCGCGTCGCTTCGGCCGTGTCCGGTCCGAGCGCCGGCGTAATCCCGGTCACATGCAGATGTCCCGCGCCTTCCAGCCACGCGTCGTCCACCATGTCCGGAGACAGCCGGCTGGCCGCCGAGCCTTTGCGATAATAGTAGACCGCGGGATCGCCGTACCGCTTGAAATCTTTGAAATAGACGGCTGTCGGCGCTTCTTCGTCGCGCACGGCATGCGAGACGTCCACACCCTGTCCGGACAGCGTGCTCAAGACGAGGTCGCCGAACGGATCGCTGCCGAGCCGGCCGATCCAGCGCACTTTTTTGCCCAGCCTCGACAGACCGATCGCCACGTTCGATTCCGCGCCCGCCAGCGACTTGGTGAACAGCGGCTCGTACTGCAGCGCCCCCTGATTGTACGACTGAAACAAAATCATGCTTTCTCCGAGCGTGACCACGTCCACTTCCGTATTCCGCATTTCCGTAAGTCTCCTCCCCGCACTCTCCGCCGCTTCGTTTCTGCCGCAGCCGATGTCCGTCTGTTTTTGGATACGCTATCATCAAACTGTCTTCAGTTTACTCGGTAAATGCCTGCCGGACAAGCCCATGCACGGCCGGATTGGCTCAGTGCGGCGCTTCGCTGTTATAATGAGGAAACGTTTGAAGAAAAGAGGGAAACTATGGCATTCGGAATCGACAGACAAGAGCTGACGCGCTGGAAAGAAGCGGTGGAACGCGGAGAGATCGCCTATTTGACCCATTTTTGGCTGCATCCGCGTTTTCCCGGCGTCACCTCCGTCACCAAGGTCGGCTGCTCCGATCTCGACCGGCTGGCGCGCTGGTGCGTCGACAACGGACTCAGCCCCGCCCATATCCACCGCCGCGAACGTTATCCGCACTTTGACCTGATCGGTCCGAGACAGGCGGAGATTCTGCGGCGGGAAGGGCTGCTGGATCAGCTCGAACGCTTCGTGGAACGCCGGCGCCTATAAGCGTATAGGCACGCCGTATTGGACGGACCCGCCCCGCTGCGATAAAGTGGGTTTATCACGCGGGGCTTCGGTCGCTTCAGCGCGGTCGGCGCGGTCGGCGCGTCCGGCCCGCCGCGCAAGCGGCCGCACAGCGCCGGCAGGCGAAGGAAGGTTCTTATGCTGCTGTCCGTTTTCGTTACGATGTATCACGTTTTTCTGCCGCTGTCTCTGCCCGTGATCGCCGGCATTTTGCTGCGGCGATTCCGCGGACTCGACACCAAGCCGCTGTCTGTGCTGTCGCTGTACCTGCTCAGTCCGGCGATCATCTTCACCACGCTGCTGAACGCGCGCGTCTCCGCCGAAGACGTCGGCATCACGGTCGCGTTCAGCCTGATCAACCTGCTGGCCATGTGGGGCGTGTCCATCCTGCTCGGACGTCTGCTCAAGCTCGGCGATCCGGAAAAAGCGGGCCTGACGCTCGTCGCTTCGTTTACGAACTGCGTCAATTACGGACTGCCGCTCGTGCTGCTGGCATTCGGGCAGTCCGGACTCGACAAAGCGGCCGTCTACGTCGTGATGCAGATCATTATCGTCAATACGGTCGGGGTATTTTTTGCGGCGCGGTCGCATTTCTCGATCAAGCAGGCAGGCCGGGCGATGCTCAAGCTGCCGGCACTCTATGTGGCGGCGCTGGCCGGCCTGCTGCGCGTGACCGGGATCGAGCTGACCGACGTCGTGCAGACCGGCGTCAATCTGCTGGCGGGCGCCTATTCGCCGGTCGTACTCGTCATTCTCGGCGCGCAGATGATCGGAGCCGTCCGCGGCGAATGGCAGCCGAACCTGCGGCGGGCGTTCCGGGCCGGCCTCGCGCTGCGGCTGCTGGTGGCCCCGCTGCTGAGCTGGCTGATCCTGCTGCTGCTCGGGGCGGAGCCGCTGCTGCTCGGCGTGCTGCTCGTGCTGGCTTCGATGCCGACGGCGGTCAACGCCGTCATTCTCGCCGAGCAGTTCGGCGCGTCGCCGAATTTCGTCTCGCGCTGCATTTTGTGGACGACGCTGGCGTCGTTCGTCGCGCTGCCGCTGCTGCTCGTCTGGACGGCTCCGTGAAGCGGAGCGTCAACTAACGGCAATAGCGGCAATAGCCAGGGCGCGGCCGGTTTGGAGGCAGGTTCGGGCGAAGCCGTGAAGCGCAAAGTGCCGGAAACGGCAAAAAAGGAGACGGTCCCCGAGGACCGTCTCCTTTTGGTAGGCGTTATGCGGCCGGGAGGCTCGACATGCCGCGGTCGGGACCGGACGCAAGCGCTATTCGGCTTCGCCTTCGGTCGAGAACGGAAGATCGGCATGGAACGCGGTGCCTTCCCCTTCGCGGCTCTCGACAGAGATGCTTCCGCCCATCAAGCCCGCCAATTCCTCGCAAATTTTGAGTCCCAACCCGGAACCGCCGTACAGACGCGCGTGCGAAGCGTCCGTCTGGCTGAACGCTTTGAACAGCTTGTCCATATGCTTCTCCGGAATGCCGATTCCGGTATCCCGCACGGTGAAGCGGATACGCACTTCGCCGGCCTTGGTCCACTCCGGCAGCACTTCCGCCGACAGCGTCACGCTGCCGTGTTCGGTGAACTTGAGCGCGTTGCCGATCAGGTTATCGAGAATTTGGCGCAGCCGGTGCGGATCGCCGTAGATGCGCTGGACCAGGCCGCGGCCGACCGACAGACTCAGCTCCAGCCCTTTTTCCGCGGCACGCAAGTAATGCGCTTTGAGAATCGAATCCAGAATATATCTCAGATTGAACTCGATCCGCTCCAACTTGATGCGCCCGTCGGCCGCGCCGGCCAGATCGAGCGCGTCGTTGGCGATATTGAGCAGGGCATCGCCGCTGCCTTTCGCCAGTTCCAAATATTCGCGTACGTCTTCCGGCAGATCTTCGTCCATGAGCACGATGTCGAGCAGCCCCATCATGCCGTTCATGTTGTTGCGCATCTCATGATTGAGCTTGCCGATAAATTCCATCAACGCCCGGCTCTGCCGGTGGGCGGAACGCGCCGCGTGCGCCGCTTCCTCTTCCAGCATCTTGCGGTCGGTCACGTCGTACTGCAGCCCGACGAACAATACGCAGCGGCCTTCGGCGTCGAAGATCGGATCGATGTTCAGTTCGTTCCAGAACAAGGTTCCGTCGCTGCGGTAATTCAAAATTTCCGTCCGGATCGGCAAACATTTGGACAATCGATCGCGAATATCCCGTACCGTCTCGCTTCGGGTCTCTTCCCCCTGCAAAAAGCGGCAGTTGCGGCCGATCACTTCTTCCCGCGAATATCCCGTCAGCTGCAGGAAATACTCATTGACGAAAATAAGCGGCTGCTCCGGATCGGTTGCGTCCGTAATCGTGACGGACGAGCGAAGCTCTCCGATGATATGCGTCCAATCCGGATTCGAAGCCGGCAAATCCCTCATCTTTCCGTCCCCTCCCCTAATTCGCCCCCCGGCGAGTCCGTTCAAATTCAAACCTTACCCAGCGTACCATAAGAACCGGGTTTTTTCCTGCGTTGCCTGCCTTTGGGACGAAAAAAAACGGTTCTTCCCGCTTACGGAAGAACCGCCCGGCTTCGCCGTGCAGCCGGAGTCCGACTGCCTGCGGTCAGACGTCCTTACACGTAATAAGGACGTACGCATACCGGCTTCGATACGCTCACCGTATGGCCGGTAAAGGCCAGACGTCCGCTTTCCTTATCGACGGTGAATACGGCGATGTTGTTGGCGTCCCGATTGGCCGCGAGCAGATGGCTGCCGCTCGGCGTCAGCGCGAAATGGCGCGGATGGCCGCCTTCGGTCGAAATATGCTGCACCAGCGTCAGCTTCTCGCCCGCTTCGTCGAACGCGTAGACGACGATGCTGTCGTGGCCGCGGTTGGCGCCGTACACGAAGCGCCCGTCCGCGGACAGCGCGATTTCGGAGCAGCCGTTCTCGCCCGAATAATCGGACGGAAGCGTCGGCACGACTTCGATCTCGCTCAGCGATCCGCTGTCGGCGTCGTAGCGGTACGAAGCGATCGTGGAATTCAGCTCATTGATGACAAAAGCAAAACGTCCGCCCGGATGGAACGTAAGGTGGCGGGGTCCGGCGCCTTGGGCTGCCTTCGTGTCGCCCTGGGCAACGAGCTTGCCGGCTTCGCGGTCGATCGCATAGGTGCGGATCAGGTCCAGGCCGAGATCCTGCACGAGCAGGAATTTCTCGTCCGGGCTGAAGAACGCGGAGTGCACATGCGGAGCCGCGCCGTCGATCGGCTCGTGCGTCTGGACGTCCAGCAGTTCGCCGACATGGCCATTTTCCTTGAGCGATACGAGTCCGGCCATTCCGCCGTGATAACTCGATACGACCAGGAAGCGGTTGTCCGAATCGCGCTGGACGTGGCAGGTCGTGTTCGGCGTCGTGATCGTGCGGTTGAAGCGCGTCAGCGTGCCATTCGGATCGAAATGGATCATCATGACTTCGCCCGCTTTGCCGCTGTCCGTTTCGACTTCGCCGATCGCGTAAATATGGGAATGCTCGACGTCCACGTTCAGGAACGTCGGATTTTTGAGGCCGGACGTCTGGTCGAGCAGTCGAAGCTCGCCGGTCGTCTCGTCGAACTCGTACGTATAGACGCCGCTCGAAGTCGATTCGGCGTAAGAGCCGACGAAAACGAACATTTTTTGATTGGATGTCATGTGTATGCCTCCTGGTTCTCATTCGCCGCCATTCGCGGCCGAAACGCGCGCAAGCCGCTTCCGCCGCGGATGCGGCCTGGTGTCCCGGTGCCCGCCGAAGGCGGGGTCGCCCGGGAATATGGACTTTATTATCGTTCCATTATAACGTAAAGCCCCGCAAATCCCAAATCGCTTATTCCAAGCGAAAGCGGCCGGATCGGCGCCTGCTCCCGATCCGGCCTTGCGTTTGCCGAAGGCGCGGGGCGAAGTCTTCGTCCCGATTTATACGGCTACACCGGCTTCGAGGCCGACGGCGCGCAGAGGTTCCGGGGCTTTCTCGGCAGCCGGCTTGAAAAATTCGAAGAAACGTACCGTCTCGTCGTAATCCGCTTCGTCCCGGTAGATGCCGGTCAGCCGGCCCAATTCGAGGGCAAAATCGACGTAGCCGTAAGCCTGCGCCGTCACGAGGCCACCGTCCGACACGACCGGACGCTCCAGACGGGCGCCGGTCGGCGCAGCGGCAGAAGCTCCGGCCGGCGCGGTGAAACTGCGACCGCGCGCGAGGCCGGCGTCCAGCGCAAGCAGCGTGCCGGAGCAGATCGCGCCCACGGTGCCGCCGCAGGCCTGAACCGCTTTGAGCAGGTTTTCGACTTCGCTGCGGCGCGCGATCTGCGAGAGATCGCCGCCCGGCACGATAAAGAGATCGACCGAGCCCGCTTCCACCCGTTCGATCGTCATATGCGGCACGATGCGAAATCCTTCGTGCGCGGTTACAGGCTCCGGGGACAATCCGACAGTAATGATCTCGCCGGCCGTTTTCATCAAACGCGCCGCGAGCACGACCTCGAACTGCGTAAAGCCGTTATAGACAAGAATGTACGTTTTCAATTCCCAAATTCCCCTTCCGGTTATCCGATAACTTTTGCCTGAGTCTGAGACCAAGCTCCACTTTTCAAATAACCCCGAAGTGTGGCGTTCGAATCGGGTTTTGCGCGCATATTCCGAATTTTTATAAGGCGGCGAACCAGGAAGGCCGATCGCTCGCGAACCCGTCATGGTCGAGCAGCAGCCGGTCCGCCATCTGAAGCGTCTCGCCGAACGTTTCGGGACGCTGCTCAAGCGTATCCGCGAGCTGCGACAGAACCCCCGACGCCGCATACAGCGCGTACAGCCGCCAGAACAGGTCGTCGGGCGCCTGCCCGCCGTGGTACCCGAGAATCTGGCCGGTGCAAAACAGCGGACTGAGGCTTCGGCTGTGCAGTCCGAGCCGGGCGAATTCGTATACCGGGTCGCCCCAGCCGAATCGTTCGAAGCCGATCACGCCGACCAGCCGGCCCGTATGTACGATCAGGTTCGCCGGACCGAAGCTGCCGTGCAGGAAAGACTCCGGCCGGCCTTCGGCAAGCCCGGAGTCGGCCCGAAGCTTCGCGGATGCGACTTCCGCGCTCGCTCCCCAGACGCCGCCTGCCTGGAGCACCGCTTCGGCGCGTTCGATCCGGCGGCGATGCCGCGCAGCCCACGCTTCGGCGGGCTCGGGCACGGCGCAGCAGCCGATCCGGCTCAGCTCTTCCCCCGCCTGCATGCCGATCCGCAGCTGCTGCGGCTTGGGCGTGAGCGGCAGGATGCGCTCCGCGTCCGTCCCTTCGATATACGACAAGAGCAGGAAAAACAATCCGTCCGATTTCCATTGCCCGAACGCGATCGGACGCGAGCAGTGCACGGTCATCGCCTGCATCCGGTGCAGCGCTTCGAATTCGGCCCGTCTGAGGTCGAACGAGAATCCGTCGAACAGACGCAGCAAGTAAGCGCCGTCATATCCGTAGAAATGAACTTTGTATTTGCGGTCCGCGGACCCGCCTTCACTGATCGGATACGCTTCGATGATTTCGCCCAACGGAGCGATTTTGCGGCCGAGCAGCCTGAGGACGCCGTTCTCCGTGCCCGCTGCGTGCGCCTCATTCCTTTTTTTACCGTCCAACTCGTTCTCACCTCCTGCGGGAATTTTCCGATCGACCGCCTGCGGCAGTCCGTTCGTATCGTGCCGGTCCTATGCCTATAGGCCGGGTATGGTGTGCTTGATTATACGCGGAAAACCGGTGTTTTTGAAGGCAGTTACAGAAAAATGTTATTTTTTCGACTATAATCGATTATTTTCGCGCTAAAATAAACCCGTTAACAAATAAAACGAGAGACAAGCCGTGGTCGGCTCGTCTCTCGTTGTCCCTATACTATCGGCTTTCCGGCGCAGCGTCAACCCTTATTCGCAATTTTATGCTTTTCCGGTTACACCGACGCGGCGGTACAATTCGTCAAGATGCGACAGCACCCACTCGTCTTCCGGCGCATCTTCCAGCCGATAATTCAATTCGTCGTGAAAATCCTGGATCATGAAGCCTTCCGGCGCGCTGCCGAGCACTTCGTCGAAATCGTAAACCGGCAGGTCGACGACGCCTTTGGCCAATCCCTCGAACCAGTTCATCCAGTCCGGCAGTGCCAGCACGCCGCGCGCCCAGAGATCGAACTGCAGGCTCAGCACGTCCTGCATCCGGTCGAACTCCGCCGGTTCGGCGAACCGCCGGCTCGCCGCAACCGCCGTGGCGTACAGCTCGCCCAGCGCTTCGAGTTCCGCGGCGGGCGGCTGGTGTTCCAGTCCGCGCATATAATCTTCGACGGCAATCGTCTCGCCGTTGTCGTACAGCATCGGCGTATTCGACAGCAGCCACAGCGCGTGCTGCACGTCGTCTTCCACGATCTCCCCGCGCAGCGCGGCGTTTGTCCATTCGTGCAAATTCATCGTATTCCCTCCATTTGTAACTCTAGGTGCCCGAGCCGTCGCGCAGGATGTTTTTGGACCGCGCTTCGTTCAGCCAGTCCGGAAACTCCTCGAACAGCCGGTCGTACAAGTCTTCGTCGCTGACCGTGTCGATATCGTCGAGCGCGAAAAATCCGGCGTTGTCCACCAGTCGGCCGGGCAGGTCGTCCAGCTTCCGCAGCACGCCGTAATTCGATTCGCCCAGACCGACGAACTGCCAGAAGATCGGATGCAGCGAACTTTCGGTCAGCAGCCGGGAAATCTTCTTCGTCTCCGATACGCCGCCGTCGCTGAAAAAGACGACGTAGACCGGCACAGCAGAATCCGGTTCCTCGACCGTGAACTTGCGGATCACGTCCTCCATGACCGCCGGCTCATTGTTGCGTCCGCCCGCTCCCTTGAACGGGTAGACCCGGTTCACGTAGCCTTCGTAATCGCCGGCCGACGCAGGCTGCGCCCGCACGAATTCCAGCGCGAACATCCACACGTCCAGCATCCCGTCGTCGTCGAGACTGGCTGCGATCGCCAAAATCCGCTCGAACGCCCGCTGGACCGTGCCGTTTTTGTACAGCTTGTTCATCGAGCCCGACGCGTCGAACACGACCGCCACTTTCCCTTTTTGCCGCGAAATCCGTTTCTTTTCCAGCGTGACGGCGACCTTTTTCTTCAGCAGGTCGATCCGTCCGACCGGAGCCACGGGTATCTCGGGAATGACCGGCGGCTCGGGCGGTACGGGCGATGCGGATGATTTCGGCTCGGCGACTTCTTCCCCGGACGTTCCGCCTTCGACGTCGACGCCAAACGATTGCGCCAGCGGGCCGAGCCCGCCGTCGAATCCCCGGCCGATCGGGCGAAGCTTTACCGTATCTTTATACGCGTAAATTTCCGCCAGCACAAGAGCCGCTTCCTGCCCCGCGCCCGCAAGGGAGCAGGCGATCGTCCGCCCGGCGTATTCGACCGTCAGGGTGAATCCTTCCACCTGCGCGAACGTCCCTGTCCCTTCCAAAGCGGCCGCGAACACGAACTTTTCGATTGTGCCGGCTTGAAGATCGGCCAGGTTCGCTTCGAATCTCGCGCCGCGTTCTTCGCTTGTCACCAACGCTACGCGCTCGCCCGCGCGGCCCGGCTGGTTGTAGAAAATAAAATCGTCGTCCGAGGCTACCCGGCCGCCGGGTCCCAGCAAAAAGCAGCTTGTATCGAGCGGCGAAGGCGAAGACGTCCAAGCAAGTTCGATCCGGGCGATGCCCGACGAGCCGAG
Organism: Saccharibacillus brassicae; assembly: GCF_006542275.1. Taxonomy (NCBI): domain Bacteria; kingdom Bacillati; phylum Bacillota; class Bacilli; order Caryophanales; family Paenibacillaceae; genus Saccharibacillus; species Saccharibacillus brassicae. The sequence goes on along the minus strand of NZ_CP041217.1, from coordinate 4,565,470 downwards.
CGGCGTATTCGCGCCCTGCACGAGTTGTTCCGGTTGTTGCGCCATGTTCCATTCCCCGTTTCCGCAGTTGAAATGTATGTACGCGCGCCGTCAGCGCAGCAGCATGTAGAGGCCGCCGGCGGCTATAAGCAGCGACAGCACGATTTGAATCCATTGGAAAGGCACGGATATGCCGGCCACTTTGGCTCTGACGGGCGAGCGTCCGCGGCTGAGCGTACCGTGCAAAAACTTCAACCCGATCGCGAGCATCGCCATTCCCAGTATAAAATCGAACATCGTTCGGTCTCCTCCTAACGCAGCCGGCGGTCGATCTCCCCGATCCAGAAGCCGCCTTCGTCGGCCAAAATCGTCTCCCACCCGAGCCGGCGGGCGATCTCCAGATTGTCCGCCTTGTCGTCGACGAAGCAAATATCTCCCGTTCCGTTAAGCTTCGCTTCGGCCGCCCGGAACAGCCGGATATCCGGCTTGTGGAAGCCTTCTTCGCTTGAGACGGTGAAGCTTGCGATGCAGGTGCCGAGATCCGCGAACAGCGGCATGATCCAGGCGGCGACGTGATTGCTCAAAATATGCAGGTCGGCCCGGCGGCTCCAGCTTTCCAGGCGTTCCAGCGCCGGCAGCGGCACGAGCGCTTGCCGCAGCAGATTCCGCGCGTCTTCCGTGCCCACGCCGGGACAGGCTATTCGCAGCCAGTCCCAGAACTGCGCTTCGCTCAGGCTGCCCTGCCACAGGCGAGAACCGACTTCCTCCTTGTAGCGCAGACGCAGCTCGGCCGGATCGATCCCGCCCTGCCGCGCCAGGTCGCTCCAGAAGCCGTCGAGATTGCCCGCCAGCACGCCGCCTACGTCGAACACCAACTGCGGCCTGCCCGGATCAGCGTTCATGCGGCGTCCCTCCCGGGTTCAGCTTCGTAAACAGAAACAGCACGATATAAGTTCCGCCCTGCAGCACGAGCAGCCCGCCGCCGAACAGCAGCAGATGGCGCACCCAGGCGGGATCGCCGAGCAGCTGATGCAGATCCTGCGCCAGCATCAGCGGATTCGACACGATATCCCAGCTGTTCCAGCGGATAAACCGGCCCATGTAGATGCCGAAGCTCGACAGCAGCAGCACCGCCGCGGCAAACGCCCAGCCCGCGAGCGTACCCAGCGAGCGCGATACCAGCCGGTGGACCGAGTACAACGAAGCGCCGGCGATCAGCAGGCCGAGCAGCGCCGCCAGCAGCATCGGCAGCAGATGGTGCCAGAAGCCGATGTCTTCCCAGAAGCGCTGCCGCGGATCGAAGCGGTATTCGCGGAACACGTGCAGCAGGTCGGTCAGCAGATAAGCGGCGTTCGGGTAAAAGAACAACCACAGCAGTCCGGTCCCGGCCAGCAGCAGCGAGCGGACGACGCCGCTTCGGCGCACGAACAGCAGATCGAGCCCGACCGCCGCGGCGGCCGGAATCCAGGCCAACGCAAAGTTCCAGACCATGAAGCGGTACGGCAGATGCCCCTCGGCGCTGCGGATATCGAGCAGTACGGCCAGGTCCAGCAGCGTAAGCAGCAGCAGGACCGACCATAGAATCAGTTTGGACGGATATTGCAGCGATCTCAAATCGGGCATCGCCGATCTCTCCTTCCGTTCGGCCGCGGCGAACGATCAGTCTCCGCGCGCCGTCATGTACAGCCGGTACCAATCGTCCCGGCTCATGCGCGCCGCCTGCACTTCCGCGTCCGCGCACGCTTTGATCCGCTCCGGATTCATCGTGCCGATCACGGGCTGGATCAGGGCCGGATGCTTCATCAGCCAGCCGAGCACGACCGCTTCCGGCGTCGTGCCGTGCTCGTCCGCCATGCGCCGCACCATTTCCGCCGTTTTGCGGACCGGTTCCGGTTCGCCGCTCACGTCGCGGCCGGTGAACTTGCCCTGGGCGAGCGGGCCCCACGCCTGAAGCTGGATCTGCTCGGTCCGGCTGAATTCCATCAAGCCTTCCGAGAAATGCACGTCCGCGCCGCGGGTCTGGTTGACGCGCACCGTCTCTTCGACGAAATCGAGCCGGCCGAGTCCCATTTCCAGCTGATTGACGACGAGCCGGTCGCTCAATGCTCGTTCGATGAAGCGAATCTGCGAAACGTTCATGTTCGAGACGCCGAAATGACGTACTTTGCCGGAAGCCTTCAGCCGGGCGAACGCTTCGGCGATCTCTTCCGGTTCCATCAGCGGATCGGGACGGTGCAGCAGCAGCACGTCAAGGTAATCGGTCCCGAGCCGCTTGAGCGAGCCGTCTACCGAAGCGAGAATATGGTCGCGCGAGAAATCGAAACGCGAAGGCAGCTCCTCGTCTTCCAGGCCGATGCCGCATTTCGATTGCAGCACGATCTGTTCGCGCAGTCCGCTTCCGGATTTGAGAATGCGGCCGAACGCTTCTTCGGACTTGCCGCGCGTATAGATATCGGCATGGTCGAACATGTTGATCCCGATCGACAGCGCCGCTTCGACGGCTGCTTCGGACAGCTTGACACGTTCTTCCGTCAGCGGCGAATGATCCCATTCCCCGCCGAACGGCATACAGCCGAGCACGAGCCGGCTGGCCGGAATGCCTCTCGCATTCAGCGGCATCGCTTTCGCTTTGTTCACCTTGTCCGTCGTATTCGCTTTGTCCGTCATGGTCGTATGGTTCGCATCGTTCGTCATCGTTGTTCCTCCTTCGGCCGCAGCCGTTTATGGTTGAATTTCGATATTCCGCGGACCGGAATGCCCGGATTGCGCTCCGTCCGCTCCGGCCCGCGTCTGATCCAGCAGCCGCTTCAAGATACCGATCACCGTGCCCGGCTTGTCCACCTGCACATGGTGCCCGCTGCCGCCCGCTTCGATCAGGCGGCCGGACTCCGACAGGTCTTTCATCTTCACCGCCGTGTCGTACAGCGTCCGTTCGACTTCCTGCCGCACCGTGCGCTTCGGCGAATCCGACGGCCGGTAGATGCCGGCTTTGACGACGGCGAGCGGCAGCCGCACGAACTGCGAGCCGGGCACGCTGCCCGTCTCGCCGACGAAGCAGTCGTATTCGCTCTCGGCCGCCGCCAGGCTGTCCGCGCCGAATACGCGCGCCCACATCGCTTCGCGCGACCGCTGGGGCAGCTTGGCGACGAACTTGCCGAAGCCGGGAATCCAGCGCTTGCGCGCGAGCAGCGGCAGCAGGCCGATCCGGGCCGCGTATTTGGCCAGGCCGTACAGCCGGACGCTGAGCCGCTGCCGCTTGAGATACGGAATCGGAAACGCGCCGCGGATCTCGTCTTCGTGCGAAGCGTCGATCAGCACGAGCGCCGCCACGTCTTCGGGATAACGCTCCGTGTACAGCCGGGCATAGAAGCCGCCGAGCGAATGGCCGACCAGAATGAACGGCCGCGCGATACGCAGCCGCTCGACGAGTCCGCGCAGGTCTTCCACGCAGCGGTCGCTCGTTCGCGGCAGCGGCCCGGGATCGCTGAATCCGTAGCCCGCCCGGTCATAGACGAGCGTCTGCGTAAGCTTGGCGATCTCGGGATAGACGAGCGCCCACACTTCCGACGAGACGCCGCAGCCGTGTTCGAACACGACGGGCGGATAGTCTCCCGCCGTGCCCGACAGCATGAAATGCAGCCCGTCGGCTTTTTGTCCCGCGGGAAGGGGCGAACTCCGTTTGATCTTGTGTACCATCGCCTCTCCCTCCCACCGCCAAAAAGGGAACGTATTCCCTTCCGGCCTCTTTGATTTTTCCATTATACTACGCTTGAACGCAAACGACGAATAGGCGCCTGCAGGGGCGTCTCCCGCGAACGCTCGGCGAGCTGGGGCTGCGCAGCCTCCTTTTTTTGCCGGTTCATGAACTTTTTTGCGCTGCGAAGCGTCTAAAACGTATAAAAAGCGTCTAATGTAAAAAAGAGAGCATTCCAACGTTCAAGCATTCGGGGAGGTCGTACATAGTGAAACGTTCGTCCATACAGAAGCCGCTCGAAGCGGCACTTACAAATAAACAAAATCGCCCGGCCGCGAAACCGTCCGGAACCGCCAAAGCCCGGATCGGCGCCGCGCTGTGCCTGCCGCTCCTGCTGCTGCCCGCGGCGGTCGATCCCGCTTACGCGGCCGTGCCGACCGCCCAGGAGCAGCGGCTTCCGGCAGCCGGTGAGACGATCACGCTGCAGCAGTCCGCGCCTTATTACGCAGCGCCGCCGATCGCGGGCGACCGCGCTTCGCTCGGCGTCAGCTACTACGAACAGCCCGGCGCGAAGCTCACCGTGACCGGCCGCCGCGGCGAACTGCTGCAGGTCGTCACGCCGCTCGGGCAAACCGCGTACGTGCCGCTGGGCTACGCAGGCGGCGCGGCGGCTTTGGCGGAAGACTCCGCTCCGGTTCTGCTGCGCCTCAAGCCGGACGCCGAGCTGCGCCTGTTCCCGGGCGGCCAGCAGACCTGGCCGGCTTCGCTTGCTCCGTCGGGCGCCGTATCGGCGGTATGCCTCGGCGATGGGTACGGCCTGTCGCTGCCGGCCGAACCGGGCTACGCCGACGGCGCGGTCGTCCGTCCGGCGCTGCTGTGGGTCGACGGCGCCGGCGTCGCGAGCGCGCAGCCGATAGCGTCCGGCGTGCTTGCGGCCGGTTCCGAAGTGCCCGCGGATCTGGCGCGCAGCCTGACGGAGACGGCGCTGCAGCCCGGCATGCCGCAGCAGCGGGTGCTGGAGCTGCTCGGCGAACCGTATTCGCGCCTGCCCCTTCCCCATGTCCGGCATCTGTCCGGACCGCCGGAAAGTGCAGAGCGCGGCACGCTGTGGCGGTACGAGAACGAGTCCGAGCAGCTGACCGTCTCGTTCGACGAAGCCGGCACGCTGCTCGGCTGGGACCGTATCCTGCCGAAGTCCGACGCCGCGCAGGCGCAGATCCGCTCCGCCCAGCCGCCGTACGCGTTCAAGTACGATTTCCGCAATCTGCCGCTCGCGCGCTCGATTTCGCCCGAACCGCTCTGGCGGTCGCAGTCGCCGCTCGACGTCCAATCGCTGGCGGCCGCCTCAGACGGCGTGCTGCTCGTGCACGGCAGCCAGGGCGGCCCGGCGACGGGCGGCGCCCTTGCGGCGAGCACGCTGACCGCGCTGGACCGAACAAGCGGCGAGAGACTGTGGCAGCGAAGCACCGGTGGAGGTCTGCCGGCCGTCGTGCCGGGCGCGGACGGCCGTTCGGTCCTTGCGCTGAGCGAAGCCGATCCGCAGTCGGATGCCCCGGCGACGCTGCGCAGCCTTAGGCTGAGCGACGGAGCGGTGCGCTGGAGCCGCGAAGCTCCCGGCGGCGCTTCGGCGCGCGTATTCGCGGCCGGCACTTCCGCCCTGCTCGGCACGCAGCCGGGCCCGGCCGGCAGAGGCACGCTGACCGCGATCGCCGAGCGCTCCGGCGAGGTGCGCTGGACCAAGACGTTCGCCGATCCGTACACCGTGCTCAACGCCGGTTCCGGCGATCCGTACGTGCTGATCCGGCAGGGCAGCTGGATTCAGGCGCTCGACCCGGTCAGCAGCCGGCCGGTCTGGAGCCTCAAGACCGATGAGCATGCCCAGCCGCCCGGCGGGGACGCTCGGTCGGAAGCGTCCGATCCGAACGCTCTGGAGGCGCAAGCCCCCAACGCGACGGCCCTTAATGAGACAGCCCTTAGTGAAACAGCCCTTGATAAGACAGCTCTTAATCAAGAAGCGTCCGATCCGGAAGCCCTTGACCCGCAGGGCGCGGGCGGCGATCTCTTCGCGCGGCCCGACGGGACGCGTTGGGTAACGTTCGGCGGCGAGCGGGTTCGGCTCAATACGGCGAACGGCGACATCGTCGGCCGCTATCCGCTTCGAAGCAGCGAGCGGGCCGACCCGCTCGCAGACGGGAACGTGCTGATCCGGCGCGCTGTCGATACGGCGGATTACGACTCCGGCTCGCTGTTCGAGTCGGTGCTCTACGATACGCGGGCCCAGCGCGAAATCTGGTCCGTGCCGGGCCGCGCTTCGCGCCCCCTGCTCGTCGAAGACCGCCTGTACGTGCTGCTGAACGGCGTGCCGGCGGCGCTGTCCGCCGAAGACGGACAACTGCTGTGGAAGACGCAGACCGCGGACTACGCGCTGACCGGCCTGCAGGACTTCGTGCAGGCGGGGAGCTTTATTCCGCTCGGTCCGCATCTGCTGCTGCCTTACGGCCCGGATCTGCTCGCTTTCGACGCGGCCGACGGCAGGCTGCGCGCCCGGATCGACGGCTTCTTCGCGGTGCGCGAGGACGGTGGACCGACGCCGCCGGAAGGACTGCTGAACGCGGACGGCGGAGCGATTTACGCCGGTTCGGCGAACGGTTCGTTCACGGCTTGGGACGCCGAACAAATAAAGGCGCTTTTAGCGCCATAAATTTAATCCTGCATTCATCTTTTTCCGTGCGGGAGGCGTATAATAACTACAAGACCTACCGCACCTCACCCCAAATTTCGAGGAGGGACCGTTATGACAGGCAGACCGAACAATGCTTTGTGGATGACCGAGTTTTTACTCAGTCCGGACCCCGTCAAAGAGCAGCGCATCCGAGAAGTCGAACGGGAGGATAATCCGGAGTTGATGAACAGCATTCTTTTCCATCTTTCGCTGCGCAACCAGGTTTATCTGCTGCGCAGACGAAGCGGACGCAGAATCGGGTAATCCCGACTGCGCAGCCGATCGCCTGCAGCGGGAACGTTTCAAGACGCTTCCGATTTTCCGGACCTGTCCCTGTGGACAGGTCCTTTTCCATTCTTTTTGCGGGAGGACCGGGGTATGGCGTATACTGAATAACGGAATCGAATTCCGAGGAGGAACAAATAGATGAATGCAGCACAGAAAAAAGCGTTAGGCATTACCGGAGGCCTCGTAGCCGTCATCGCGATCGTCGCCATCGTCATTTTCCTCGTCTATACCCGTTCGAATCCCCAGGCGAATCCGTTCCAGCTTCAGATGGGACATACGCTGAGCAGCGACGGGACCGCCATCACGGACAACGGCACTTCGTTCAGCCGCACCAAACCGATCTACGCGATCGCGGATTACCCCGATACCGGCGTGACGAAGGACCATACGGCGATCCTCGCCGTCATCTCCGAGAGCACCGGGCAGGTCATCCAGCAGCAGCAGGTGGAAGAAGACGAATCCACGCAGCAGATCAAAATGGAACTGGATAACGCCAACTGGGAACCGGGCATTTACGAACTGACTTTCGCGCGCAGCGGAACGATGGTCGGCACGATCAATTTCTCGCTGCACCAGTAGACACACAAGGAGGATTTTCCAACCGATGAACCCGTACACGACTTATTTCGAACGTCATCGCGAGCAGCATCTCGCCGAATTGAAGGAATGGTTGTCCATTCCGAGCATCTCCGCCCTGTCCGAACACAAGGAAGACGTCCGCCGCGCCGCCGAATGGCTCAAGGACGCGCTGACGGCAGCCGGACTCGAACACGTCACGCTGAACGAGACCGACGGGCATCCGATTCTGACCGCCGACCATCTGCATGCCGAAGGCGCACCGACGCTGCTCATCTACGGCCATTACGACGTGCAGCCGGTCGATCCGCTGAACCTGTGGGAGACGCCTCCGTTTGAACCGAGCGAACGCGACGGCAAGCTGTACGCGCGCGGCGCAACCGACGACAAAGGCCAGGTGTTCCTGCACGTCAAAGCGCTGGAAGCGATTCTGAAGCAGGAAGGCCGCCTTCCGGTCAACGTCAAGCTGTGCATCGAAGGCGAAGAAGAAATTTCGAGTCCGAACCTGGTCCAATTCCTTGATGACAACGCCCAGGATCTTGCGGCCGACGCCGTGCTGATCTCGGACACTTCGCTGCTCGAACGCGGCAAGCCCGCTATCAGCACCGGCCTGCGCGGATTGTGCTCGATCGAAGTGTCGCTGAACACGGCGAATACCGACCTGCACTCCGGTTCGTTCGGCGGCGGCGTACCGAACGCGCTGCACGCGATCGTCAGCCTGCTGAACTCGCTGCACGACGAACAGACGGGCCGCGTCCTGGTCGACGGTTTCTACGACGGCGTCCTGCCGCTGACCGAAGAGATGCGCGGCGAGCTGTCCAAAATGGATTACGACGAAGAGAAATTGAAAGCCGATCTCGGCCTCGATACCCTCTTCGGCGAAGAAGGCTATTCTTTCCTCGAACGTACCGGCGTCCGGCCGACGCTTGAGCTGAACGGCGTCTACGGCGGCTTCCAGGGCGAAGGCACCAAGACCGTCATTCCGAAGGAAGCGCATGCCAAAATCACGTGCCGCCTCGTCGCGAACCAGGACCCGCACGACGTACTGGCCAAGATCGAACGCCATCTGCGCGAACATACGCCGGCAGGCGCCAAGTTGACGCTCGTGCCGGGCGAGACCGCGTTTGCGTTCAATATCGATCCGTCCCATCCTTTCCTGCAAAAAGCGGCCGACGCCTACGAAACGGTCTACGGCGTACGCGCTTTGTTCACGAAGGACGGCGGCTCTATCCCGATCATCGAAGCGTTCTCCCGCGTGCTGAACGCGCCGGTCGTGCTCATGGGCTTCGGCCTGCCGGACGAAAACCTGCATGCGCCGAACGAACACTTCAATCTCGAAAACTTCGACAAAGGGCTGCTCACGCTCGTCCAATATTTGAAAACGGTCTGATCCGTACCGCTGCCAAGCGCCGGACCGCCGGAATCATCGAAAAAGCCGTTCCCCCCGGGGGAACGGCTTTTTGCGTTGGAAGTCTTCAATCGAGGCTACTCGTAATAATACATGAAGCCGATTGCGCCGGGTCCCGTATGCGTGCTGATCACGGGCGTCGTGTAATCGATCTCGATTTGCGTATATCCGGTCAGTTCATGGATTTTGGCTTTGAGGCTCTCCGCCAGCTTGCTGCCTTCCGCATGGACGAGACCGACGCCTTTGATCGTCCGTCCCTTCACGTCTTCGGCAAATTCGCGGGCCAGATGCTTCACGACCTGGGCGTGGCTGCGCGGGTTCGACTCCGGCGTGTAGACGCCGTCTTTGAGCATGCCGATCGGCTTGATATGCAGCAGCGATCCGATCAGCGCTTTGCCCCGGCCGATCCGGCCGCCTTTGACGAGGTTCTCCAGCGTGTCGACGACGACGTACAGCCGGGTCGCTTCGCGCACTTCGTCCAGCCGCGCTACAATCTCGTCCATGCTTCGGCCTTCCGCCGCCATATTGGCCGCTTCGACGACCTGAAAAGCCAGTCCTCTTGAAATATATTTCGAATCGACCACGGTCACGTTCGTATCGGTCATCTCCGACGCCATTTCGGCCGAACGCACCGTGCCGCTCATGCCTCCGGTCATATGGATCGAGAGCACGTCGTACCCTTCCGCGCCGAGGCGGTCATACAGTTCGACGAACGTTCCGGGGGCCGGCTGCGAGCTTTTCGGCAGTTCGGCGGCATGGATCATTTTCTGGATAAACGTCTCCGGGGTAATGTCTACCCGGTCCGTATAATTCTGTCCGTCGATGGTAAAAGAGAGCGGGACCATTTCTACTCCGTATTCCGCCAATACCTGATCGCTCAGATCAACGGTCGAATCCGTAACCACTTTGATTTTGCGCATGCGTCACTCTCCTGTATCCGATCAGCCGACACCCGGCCTCCGTCAAACCGCGCGGAAGACATGTTCGTCCAAGCTGTCTTCTTCAGTATACAGGCCGTGCATACCATACACAAATTCGAAACAGTTATGCAAAATTTTACTTATTAAAATTTTGACTTATTCGCTATTCCCGGATCGGCGCCTTGTGCCGCCCGGCGTAATACGGACTGCCCGGATCGACGTCCAGCACGAGGCGATGCGGGCCCGCCAGCGCATATTGATGCTCGCAGCGCCAGCGAACGTCTTCGGTCGGGCCGAACGTCTCGCCGTCCTTGATCACGTCGCCGCTGTTGAACAGATAATACCCGAGATTCGTCACCTGCTGCGCCACCTCGTTCGGTTCCAGATCGAAGAAATGGCACTGCACGTCGGGAACGCCGAGAGCGGCCAGCCCGACCGTGTCCATCAGCCTTTCGCTGCGCTCGCTGCCCGTCCCTTCCACATTGAAGAACCGTACGTTCATCGCTCCGTACAAAATGCCGCCCGCTTCGACCGCCGTCAGGTAATCGCCCGGCTCCAGCAGCTTGTCGCTTTCCCGGAAATAGACGGCGTCGCACGGAGCGGTCTCCAGCAGCGCGCGCAGCGCCCCGGTCAGCAGCCGCAGCCGCTGCGCGGGCTCAAGGCCCGACGCCATCATGTCGATCAGACGCACGGAATGTCGGCATTCCGCTACGACTTCGCCCGCTTCCGGCCAATGCCACGCCTGCTGAATCGCCGTTTCGTACGCCGACGCCGGACGATTCTTGGTCGGCATCAGCGACGTCTGCGCCGGCATTTCGCCGTCCGCGAACGTGACCGGATAATTCAGATGGAAAAAGTGCAGCATGTCCGTCTCCGCTTCGTTCGAAGGCTCCCAGACGACCAGACGGTCTTCCTGCTTTTGCTTTTCCGGCTGTTCGACCGTACCGGTGTAGAGCTGCATTTTCTCGTACAGCCGTTTGCGCGAAAAATTCGGCTTTTCCTTGTATTTCAATTCGATCGTGTAGACGCGCGCGAAGCCGAAATCCTGCTCGGCCGCAAGCATGCCTTCCGTTTGCGGATCGAGTTCTTCGCGCTGCGTATCTTCGCGTTTCGTGTCTTCGCGTTCCGTCGTCATGGCGAGCCCCTCCTTCTGGGTCTAGCTGGAATAGAACGAACAGGTCGTCCGGTCGAACCGGCCGGCCAGCAAATCTTCCGCGCGGATAAAATAGTGCAGCACGCCGGCGTCTCCCCACATGAAGCCGACGTCCGAATCGGAATCGATCTCCGCCAGCATGACGATGCCGGCGATTTCCCGCAGCGCCCGCTCCCGGTCGCCGTCAAAAGCTGCCGTCAGGCGGTCGATCGCTTCTTCCGGATAGTAGGTCGATTCGCAGCCGAACAATTCCAGCGCGGCCCGGTATTCGTCATCGCCGTGCTGTCCTTCGGCGTAGCCGAACATTTTCGCGACCGCGGCAGGTTCGTCTGCGCGCAGGGCAAAGCCCAGGTCTTCGTACTCTTCCCATCCGTGCTCCTCGTCTTCCGTCGCTTCTTCGTCGACATAGGCGTAGCCCGGCAGGTCAAGCGACGCCCGGGCGACGAGGCGGCGCGGCTTGAACGGTCCGGCGTACTCGTCATGGGCGGTCGGCCCCGGCGGCGACTGCCGCGCGGCTCCCTGCATCTGCTCCGGCGCCGCATGCAGCACCCGGTGCTCGACCGTCAGATCGTAATCCCCGGCGAAAAAGAACAGCGTGCCCCGCTCCGGCATACGCCGTTCGGGGTCCAATCCCTGCACGTCTTCAAGCTTCAGCTGCATGACGAACGTCAGCGGCACGCCGGACGCACCGAGCGGCCACTGCGTGCCGGGCGGAAGATCCGGCTCGCCGCCCGCGCGCGAACCGCCGATCTCCGGATCGCTGCCGGGCGCCGCTCCGCTCCAGAGGATCGTCTGCTTGGCGTTGGCGAGCAAATACGGTTCGGCATGCGCAAAATCGTATTCCCGGATCACTTTTTCCAGGCGTTTGCGGTTGTCGTCGCTCAAACTCATGGCGTTCCCCCGCTTTCTTGTTAGTTAAGCGTTGTGCTTGTCAGCATTAGGCTTGGGCTTCTTTTCCAGTATACCGAGCCAAGCGGCAAAATTCTATTTTCGCGGACTTTGCCTATACTTTGCCTATATCGGGGGCAGACTTTGCGAACGTCAAGAGCGTTTTCCGCTGCGACGCTTCGCCGAACTGACGCGTTTCCTTTCCCCCTTGCTTGCGAACTGGTAAGATAAAAAGGTTGTGTTTACCTGTAAAGGAGGTCCGCAATTGGAATCGCTTAGGCGCCTGACCGCCGGAATCGCCGGTTGGCCGCGCAACGTCAAATTGTTTTTTCTTGCCAATCTGCTGTACCAGATCGGCGGAGGCATGTTCTCCGTGCTGTACAATCTCTACATTCAGGGAATCGGTTACGGCGATGCGATGAACGGACGGGTCGTCAGTATTCAGTCGCTTGCGACGGCCTGCATCTTTATCCCGATCGGCCTGTTCGGCGACCGGCTCAGCCGCAAGATGCTGCTCGTGATCGGGGCGCTGTTCAGCGGCGTCGTGTTCGCGCTGCGCGCGTTTGCCGAAGCGGAACCGATGCTGCTGCTGCTCGCGGTCTGTTCCGGCGTGTTCGCGGCCTTCTTCCAGGTGCTGGCTATCCCGTTTTTGGCCGAAAACGTTAAAAAGTCGCAGCGGCTCGCCCTGTTCAGCGCTTATTCCTCGCTGATGCTCGCCGCGCAGGTGCTCGGCAGCATGGGCGGCGGCGTACTCGCCGACTGGCTCCAGCATACCGGCCTCCCGCGCGTCGAGAGTCTGCGCTTCACGCTGTTCGTCGGCGGCGTCGCGACGCTTGCCGCTTTCGTGCCCATGCTGTTTATCCGGGAGAGCCGCCGGCAGTCCGAACCGCCCGCCACGTCGCCCGTTCCGGCCAAGCCGGGTGGCGGCGAGAACTCCGTGCCAAGCGAAGCGGGCGCGCGGACACAGGATGCGGGAAGCTCGCGCATCATCTTCTGGTTCGTGCTCGCGCAGCTTCCGATCGGGCTCGGTTCCGGCCTCGTCGTGCCTTACCTGAACCTGTACTTCACGAACCGGTTCGGGGTGTCGCTGACGACGATGAGTGTGCTGATCTCGCTGGGGCAGATCATGACGATCGTGTCCATGCTGATCGGCCCGACGCTGTCGAGAAAAGTGGGGCCGGTCCGCGCCGTCGTCCTGTTCCAGATGCTCTCGCTTCCGTTCCTGCTGACGACCGGATTCACGAATATCGCGCTGGTCGCTTCGATCGCGTTCTTGTTCCGGCAGGCGCTGATGAATGCCGCCAACCCGATCCAGTCCGCCGTCATGGTCGACCGTATCCCGGACAGCAAGCGCAGCATCGCCAATTCGTTGACCCAGACCGCTTTCATGCTCGGTTGGGCCAGCATGGGACCGGTGCAGTCCTACCTCATTACGACATACGGCAATTACTGGGGCTACGCGATCACGTTCAGCATCACCGGCGTGCTCTATATCAGTGCCTCCATGCTGTATTACTTCAAGTTTCGCGACAAAAAAACAACGGCAAAAAAGGGATGAGACCGAATACTTTCGGCTTCATCCCTTTTTCTATTCGTCTATCTTTAAGCCTGAACCAGAACCGGCTTGTCGTACGTGTTATCCAGCTTGCGCTGACGGCGCAGGACCGCTTCGGGCGGCGTAACCGCCGGAGCGTCCGGATGCAGCAGCCAGGACTTGACGAAATGCGTGTCGGAGACCTGGAACATCGGAGGCTCTTTCTCGAAATCGATCTTCATGGCGTACGTGCTGCGCAGGGCGAACGCGTCGCCGATCGGCGGGTGCAGCAGATCGGGCGGCGTGCCCGGAATCGCGGTCAGCTTCTCTTCGCCGTTGCTGTCGAGCGCAGGCATCGAGGACAGCAGTCCCCACGTATACGGGTGGCGCGGATCGTAGAAGATCTCGGCAGCCGTGCCCATTTCCACGATTTGTCCGGCGTACATGACCGCGACGCGGTCCGCCATCTTGGCGACGACGCCGAGATCGTGGGTGATGAAGATGATGGCCGTACCGATCTTGGCCTGCAGGTCCTTCATCAGTTCGAGGATCTGCGCCTGGATCGTCACGTCGAGCGCCGTCGTCGGTTCGTCGGCGATCAGCAGCTTCGGATTGGCGGCCAGCGCCATCGCGATCACGACGCGCTGACGCATACCGCCGGAAAATTCGTGCGGGTACTGGTCAAAACGCTTTTCCGCGTTCGGAATGCCGACGAGGTTCAGCAGTTCCAGGCCGCGTGCGCGGGCGTCCGATCCGGAAATCTTTTCGTGCGTGAACAGCACTTCGGTGATCTGCTTGCCGACTTTCATCGTCGGGTTGAGCGAGGTCATCGGATCCTGGAAGATCATGCCGATCTCTTTGCCGCGCATTTTTTGCATTTGGCTTTGCGTTTTTTTGATCAGGTCCTGGCCTTCGAACATGATCTGTCCGCGTTTGTACTGTCCTTGCGGCTCAGGGACCAGCTTCATGATCGCCTGGGACGTTACGCTTTTGCCCGAACCGGATTCGCCGACGATCGCCAGCGTCTCGCCTTTGTTCAGATGGAAGTTGACGCCGCGGATTGCTTGAACTTCGCCGGCGCGCGTTCTGAATGAAATCGCCAAATCTTTAACTTCGAGAAGTTTCTCCATGATCTCCACTCCCTATAAAGCCCGTTCGCGAAGGAACGGGCGGTTTGTCGCTTTTCGCATATCGTTCATTGGGCGTCGTACGTCAGGGCGCATCCCGCTTTTCCGAACGTTTGGGCCTTACTCGCCGAACATTGTTCCGCGAAACCGTATATAATATTGTAACTGCTGAGCTAACTGGCAGTCAAGCAGACATTGGATGTCAGGTGTCTATGAGCGGAAGACTGCGGTATGATACGTACGACGGCGGAAAGGGCCTCCGCTCCTGCAAGATTCGCTGCTCAGAACCGATATTAAAATCCGATACGATCTATAAAGGAGGCTGCGTGCATGACGAACAAACAAGCGCGATTGGACGAAGTTCGGCAGTTTCTGCCGGAATGGCTGGAGCAAAGCCGGCAGGAAGCGGCTTTCGGCGAAGTGGCTTCGTATATCCCCGAATTGTCCAAAGCGCGCCGGGACGCGCTCGGGATTCACCTGCTCGACCTGAGCGGCAATTCCGCTTCGGCCGGAGACTGCGACACGACGTTTACGCTGCAAAGCATCTCCAAAGTATTCACCCTCATTCTCGCCCTGATGGACAACGGCGAAGAAGCGGTATTCGGGCGCGTCGGCATGGAGCCGACCGGCGACAACTTCAATTCGATGCTCAAGCTGGAACTCGTGCGGCCGGGCATCCCGTTCAATCCGCTGATCAACGCCGGGGCGATTACCGTCTCGTCCATGATCAAAGGCTCTTCGCCGGAAGAGAAATCCGCGCGCATTCTCGAATTTTTCCGCCGTCTGGCGGGCGGCAGCGAGCTGCAGGTCAATGAAGCGGTCTACCGGTCCGAATACGAGACGGGCAACCTCAACCGTTCGATCAGTTATTTTCTCGTGGAAAACGGCGTGCTGGACGGAGGCGTCGAGAATGTGCTGTCCGTCTATTTCCGCCACTGCTCGATCGAAGCCACCTGCCGCGACCTCGCGCGTATGGCGCTCGTGCTGGCCGGCGACGGAACCGACCCCGTCAGCGGCGAAGAACTGATCCCGCGCCGCTACGTGCAGATTGCCAAGACGTTCATGATTACGTGCGGCATGTACAACGCTTCCGGCGAATTCGCGATCAAAGCGGGTCTTCCGGCCAAAAGCGGCGTGTCCGGCGGCATCCTCACGTTCGTGCCCGGCGCGCTCGGTATCGGCGTCGTCGGCCCCGCGCTGAATGCCAAAGGCAACAGCAGCGCCGGCGTGCATCTGCTCGAACGCCTGTCGCAGCGGATGGACTGGAGCTTGTTCTAGATCGGCCTTGCCCGCCCATACGGTCGGATCAAGCTGTCGAAAAAATCTCGCATTCCTGCCTGAGGCTGACCTGAAATCCACATTTTGCTGTTTGAACGGCTTGTTTGGAGGAAATGTTGACTTTCGGTCCACTTTTTCTTCAAAATCCGCTTTGGGCAGGCCCAATCGAAGCAAAAAGCTGACTTCGGGTCAGCTTTTTGCTTTTTGAGCGGCTTTTTCGCATAAAATGCTGACTTTTGATCCGGATTAAGCGGTCAGGCACGCTGTGCGCCGGGACATGGTTTCCGACACCCGGAGCCCGCCGCTTCTTAATCAAGAAACGGCAGGCTTTTTCCGCGCTGCGGCTATTTTTCCTTACGGGTAGACCCGCTCGAAATGTTCGACCGTCGGAAAAGGATCGTAGTAGTCGTGCAGCATTTTTTTCCATTCCTGATACTGCGGCGAACCGCGGAACCCTTCCGTATGATCTTCAAGCTTCTCCCAATGCACAAGCAGCAAATATTTGTGATCGTCCTCAAGGCATTTTTGCAATTCGTGTCCCTGGTACCCCGAAATCTGTCCGATATACACCGAAGCCGCGCGAAAATCACGCTCGAATTGTTCCGTACGTCCCGGCTTGACGTGCAGCATGGCCGCTTCCAAAATCATGATCGGTTACCTCCTTTGCTTTTAGCGAGTGCAGCAGGTGCCAAGGCGAAGACGGTCATTCATCCGTCGCCTTCTATGCGCTCCGCGCGGACGAATCTGCCGCCCGCGAACAAAGCGCAGTAGACGTCGGGCATCGTCAGCCGCCGCCAAAATTCAAAATCGTACTGCGCGTCGAACCCGTTCAGCATAAGCGTCATGATATCGCCGTGCGTGCCGATCGCGATCCGTTCCCCGGCATGCGTCCGCAGCAGTCCGCGCAGGACGGCGATCCCTCGCTCCGCCGCTTCCCGGCTGCTTTCGCCGCCCGGCGGCCGATAATCGAGATCGGCGTAGCAGCGCTGCTTCTCGGACCGGAAATTTTCCGGGCCCAGTTCCCAGTCGCCCGCGACGAGACGCTCGCGCAGATCTTCGTGCTGCACGACACGCTGCCCGGCCGCTGCCGCAAGCGGCGCTATCGTCTCGACCGCCCGGCGGTAAGGGCTTGAGACGAAAATTCTGATGCCTTCGTTCCGCAGGCGCAGGGCGATCCGCTCCGCATCCGCGCGGCCCTGCTCGGACAACCCCCGCTCTCTCTCCCGGCCGTGTTCGTAAGCCGAGTGGGCATGGCGCACCAGATAGATCCTCGTCTCTTCCTGCCTGTTCCCCCCAATCCTATCCCTCATTCCCATTCTCCTTCCTCCCGCCAGAATACGGCGTAATCGCCGAGCAGTTTGTTCAGCCCGGCGATCCGCGCATAGGACGGCAGTTCGTCGGCCCGAAGTCCGCTCGCCCCGGCGGACGACCGCAAGTTCGTGCGGACGCTCCAGCAGCCGGGCCGTCTCCGCGGCGGTCGCGGAATGCTGCCGAAGCATATGCAGCAGTCCTTCGTCGGCGAGGTCGCCAAGCCGATCCGGCAGCAGGCCGCCGGCTTCGATCAGGCGCAGCGTGAGCGCGCGCAGCACGGCGACCGGCCCGATATTGTCCGCCGAAGCGTGATACTCCGCTTCGTGCACAATCAGCCGAAGCGTCAGCTCGGCGGTGTGACGGTCCGCTTCGAGATACGAGGAGCCGGACAAGCGGTAGCCGCGCAGCAGCTCCGGAGCGGGTTTCGGCAGGATGCCGAACGAGGCGGCGCTGCGCACCCACGAATCCAGGTGATCGGCATGCAGCACCCACTCCCCGTTGCGCAGCGGATTGGGGCGCAGCCCTTCAATGAGGTCGAACACTTCGACCGCGTTCAGCCCGCCCAGCGCCTGCCGGATTTCCGGTGAATGCAATACTTCTTCGGAGCGCCGGTGATGGTCGAAGCCTCCGACCCCTTCCAGCGCATGGCTGAACGGCCCGTGACCGACGTCGTGCAGCAGCGCAGCCGCCCGCAGCTCCGGCCAGTCCGGCGCAAAATGCGCAATCAGCGCGAACACGCCGAGCGTATGCTGAAGCCGCGACGACGTATGCTGCGTATGCAGCGCCGCCGGTCCCGCATGGCGCACGAAATGCAGCCGGCGCAGCGCGTTCGTGCGCAACAGCTTCGTCTCCGCCGCGCTCGGCACGTTCGCCGTGCCCCACAGCGGATCGCGCAGCGCGTTAGGTCCGGCCATTTGGCCGTAGGCTCCGCCCGGCCGTGTTCCGCGCGCGGATTCTTTTTCCCGTTTCATCGTTTTCCACTCTCCTTGTGCGTCATGCGTCAAGCCTGTCTTTTCCAAGTATATCCGGCTCCCGCTGCCCGGGCAAAACGAACGGCGGCCGCCGTCCCAACACCTCCCGCTCGACTTCCCCGACGTCCATCGCATACAATCGGAGTACGCAACCCGGGCGGGGCCGTTTCGGCGTGCCCGGACGGAGAGGAGACGCGACGCCGCATGAAAAAATGGATTACGCTCGCCCTGTATGCCGCGGCGCTGCTGACGATTCTGATCTATCGCCACGAATTGAATGCTTTGCTCGGAGACGTCTCGCTGCCGGCCGGCGCCGGCCTGGCGCTTGCGTTCCTGTTCGCTTTTTTCCCCGTGCTGCCGTACAAGCTCGTCATCGGTTCGCTCGGTTTCCTGTACGGACCGCTTATGGGTGCGCTGCTGGCCTGGCTGGCGGTGACGGCGGCTTCGCTGATGCAGTACACGCTTGCGCGGGTGTTTTTCCGGGAGCAGGGGCGCGCCGCGCTGTCCAAATATTCGGGCCTTGAGCGGATCGGCCGGATGATGGAACGCCGCCCGTTTCCCGTCATTCTCGCCGCCCGCCTCGTGCCGCTGCTGCCTCAGGCGCTCGTCAATTTGTATCCCGCTTTTCTGAACATTCGGCCGGTCATCTACGTCACCGCTTCCGCGCTCGGCAAAATCCCGGCCATGCTCGTATTCGCTTTCGTCGGCCAGAACCTGTTCACCGACGTGCCGAGGACGCTGACGGTGCTGGGCCTGTACGCAGGCTTCCTGCTCGCCGTCTACGCGGCCTACCGCCCGTTTGCGCGCAGGCTGCAGGACTCCAAGTAAGGCAGGGCAGGCGCAAAAAGCGCGGCACACCGCAGGACATAAGGCGTTTGCTTGAAGGCTTGGCGGGGTAAAAGGAAAGTACGCAGGCGAAGCGGGAAGCTTTGCCGGAAGAAAGGGTGACCCCAGATGGACAAACAGATCGAAGCTTTGAGCGAATGGCTGAAGGGCAAGTCGGGTCAAACGCTGCATATCGAGAAAAAAGAAAACGAAGATACCGATATCGTGCGGTTCGAGCTTGAAGAGATCGGCGAGCGTCCGCAGGACAAT
This sequence comes from Saccharibacillus brassicae, assembly GCF_006542275.1. Classification (NCBI taxonomy): domain Bacteria; kingdom Bacillati; phylum Bacillota; class Bacilli; order Caryophanales; family Paenibacillaceae; genus Saccharibacillus; species Saccharibacillus brassicae. Next base: position 4,546,526 of record NZ_CP041217.1, on the reverse strand, counting down.
CCCGTCGACGATTACCTCGAACGCGCGCTGCTGCTGCGCGGAAGCGGCAGTATCGTCAACGGCGAAGGCGAGAGCGTGCCGCTGCCCGGCGATACGTACGAGATCGGAATCAACGAACTTGCGATCGGCAGCCAGAGCGGCGACCGCCTTGAACTGACGAACGACCGCGCGACTTACGCGCTCAGCGTCGAAGCGCCGCAGTCCTGATTCCGTGAACGAGGTCCGCGCGCCGGATCGAATGCACGACAAAAAGAGGCTCCTCTTCGAGAGAGGGCCTCTTTTTTTGCCGCTGCGTACCTTACTTACCCTTACTTACCCTACCCTTGCCCTTACTCAAAAAGCCCGCCGTTCCCGGGAAGGAAGCGGCGGACTCTATGAGAAGCGCTGAAGCGCGAGCAAGGAGAAATTACTTGGATTCCGCCTGGTACAGGTCGATCAATTCTTCGATAGCGGATTTGCTGACCATTTTGCCTTTGAAGTACACGAGATCTTCGGCTTCGCCTGTGAAGATGCAAGTCGGTGCGTATTTTCTGAGGATAATGCGTTCGCCGTCCACGAAAATTTCCAATCCGTCTTTAATATCGATACCCATTGTTCTGCGAAGTTCAATCGGAATGACTACCCGTCCAAGTTCGTCTACGCGTCTTACGATGCCTGTTGCTTTCATTGCTATAATTCCCCATTTCGATTAAAATGATAATTGTCGACAAAAGATCGTCGTTATTCGATATTATTCGACATATTGTGCTTGCTTCAACTGTACTCCTCTTTATATATCTTGTCAATATGGAAATTTATACTACGGTCAAGTTTTTTTAACTCTTCTACGCAAATAAAGCGAAGCGCCTGTTTAAAGCGTTTCGCTTTTTTATTTTTTCCTGTTTCTTCAAAGGAACCCTTTTTAGGGTATCCATTTTTTATAATTATTTGGAAAAGGTTTTCGACATCGTTTGTCGGTACAATTTCGACAAAATCAACGCGTTTCGACGATTCAGCTGCTGTTCGATCGACGATCCTTCGTCCAATCGAAGCCGCCGGAGCGGAACTGCACGAACCTGCCTGCCGCGCAAGGCCGGAAGATCGCTTCATTCCGGCGGCAGCGGTCAAAAAAAGGCCCGCCGCGGAAATCCGGTATGGACTTCCGCGGCGGGCCGCAGTTCGTTATCGGTTCGGCAGAGGCCGGGCAGCGGTTACCGTTCTCGCCCTCGCGGCACCTGACGGTAACGCTCGAAGATCGCCCGCCCGGCACAGCCGAAGCGGAGCAAGCTACCGCAGCCTACGCTCGCGATGATCGGTCATGCACGGATCAGGAAACGCCGGTCTGCGCGTCCAAGCCCGGACGCAGCAGATGAACGGTCGATCCCGCGCGGCCGGAAGCGGCCGAATCCGAACGGCCGGATTCGACGAATCCGAAGCTTTGGTAGAATTCGTAAATGTCCGGCGTCTGATCGCCGACGTCAACAGCCAATTCGCCGCGCTGCGACACATGGTCAAGCAGCGCGTTCGCGACGCCCTGACCCTGGTAATGCGGATGCACGACGAGCAGTTCGACTTTGGAATCCTTCATGGCGATAAATCCGGTCAATTCCCCGCCGAAGCGTCCGCGCACGGCATGCACTTCCAGCCGGTCGAGAATTTCTTCCCGGAACAGCCGGGCATAGAACTGGATGTCGCTCGGGTCAAGGTCCGACAGCGTGCGACGAACCGACAGCAGCCAAATTTCCGTTAACCGATCCTGATGTTCTTCCGTACAAGCAATAATTTGCATGGGTACACCCTCCTTTTTGGAAAAGCTGATCCAATCTTCTGCTTAGCGACGACCGACAGTATCTTCCACCGAGTGGCAAGGGTTCTTCCGCGAAAGCTTCGAATCGACGATGAAGGGACGTTGGAGAATGATATTTGAACAAATATAACATAAAAAGAGGCTGCCGTCTTGTGATATCTCTCTCTAAGACGTGTTCAGAAGCCGGATTGTTCCGGCTCCGGCGACGGGCGTCCGTCTTCCGGCTGCGAGTCCTGCGGCCGGCTGTCGCCCTGCCGCTCGGAACCGCCGTGCCGGCGGCCGCGTCCGTGCGCGTGCCCCCGGTGCCCGCCCGGTCCGCGGCCGCCTTCTTCCGGCTTATCGTGCAGCTCGAACGCCTGTACGAATTCCCGGATAATGCCGTCCACCGCTTTCAGTTCGCCCGCGATGACCGGGCGGATGCTGTCGAACGCCTGCTCTTCGAGCTGCGCGGACAGCGTGTCGCGGCGCAGTTCCAGCCGCTCCAGAAAATGCAGCGCCCGTCCGCGGCGGAACGTCTGCGCGCCTTCGGAGCGGCCTCGTTTTCCGCTTTCTTTTTCCTGCGTACGGTCGACGTCCGCTTCGTTCGAATCCCCATGCCCTTTTTTCGAAAAATCCGCTTCTTCCCTATCCCGCACCGTAATCTCCTCCTTGAACTCGTATGCTTCTGTATACAAATGTATTCATTCGTCTGCCGCTTGTCAATCTTTGCGCAGCAAAAAAGAGCCGGCATGCTGCCGACCCTTTTGCTCACGCCTGATCCGATTGCCTGCGGCGCCGCCCCGTTGCTGGGCATCGCCCGTTTACGAAGCCGTCTCGCAGTGGCGGCGGCAGTCGCCGTGCTTGCAGGACGAGAACGTGCCGATAAAATCGAGCCGGTGATCCGACACGTTAAATCCGTATTCGCGCTTCACGCGCTGTTCCAGCTCCGTGAGCCAATCGTCCTTGATCTCTTCGACTTCGCCGCAGATCGAGCAGATCATATGATGGTGCATATGCTCGTGGTCTTTGCTGCGCAGGTCGAACCGGGCAACGCCGTCGCCGAAATTCATCTTCTCGACCAGATGAAGCTCCGTCAACAATTCCAGCGTCCGGTATACCGTCGCCAGTCCGATTTCCGGGAAACGTTCCTTCACCCGCATATATACGTCCTCGGCGCTCATATGGTCACGCTCGTGTTCGAGCAGAACCCGCATCGTCGCTTCCCGTTGGACGGTCGATTTATACCCTTTTGCCATCATCTGCTGCTTCATCGATTTGAGTTGTTCTTCCACGCTGATCAATGGTCTCGAACCTCCTTTGAACTTCTGGCTGCCTGTTTGCAGTTGTGGCGACGTTCTGTTCGCCGTTTAATTAGAATGATTATAATTTAATAATAACGCAAATGTTCGCAATGCGCAAAGATTTTTATCACAGGCCCGAAGCCGAAGCCGCAAAAAAGCGAACCGCCGGCACGGAAAATCTTTTCCGTATCGGCGATTCGCCCTTGTCCGCTTCTTCACCAAACGTCAACGAACGTCCGTGATCATGCGGTCGTCTTTTCCCGTTGCCTTAAATCAGCTTTCCGCCGAAGACGGCGTGCCGACCGAACCGCCCGCTTTTTTGGACGTGCTCGATCTGCCCAGTCTGCCTTTGCGTTCCAGATGTTTGCGAAACAGGTACATGACGGCCAGATGCAGCTTCGCCTGCGTGTATTTGTACAGGAACCACGGCATCGAAGGCATGTAATCGTGAATCGCTACGACGCAGTCGCTCGATTCGGGAATCATGAGGAACTCCAGACGCCCGGAGTGGCTGTCTTTGGAGCTTGCGAACATGCCTCCCGTGATCCGGTAGACGGCGCGGTCTTCGCCGCTTTTGACCGGATCATAGCTCAATTCGAGGATCGGACGGCTGAAGAAGCGGATATAGACCCGGCTCACGCCGTCTTCGCCCCGGGTAACCCGGATCAGCGGTCCCATCGCTTTGCCCAGCCATTCAAGGTAATATTCGCCCGCCCACTGCGCGTCTTTGCCCTGTGGCAGCGTCACGCGCTGCACGGAGCGGACGTCGGATTTTTTGACGCTTTCCGATGTCGATTCCGACGATTCGCCGCTCGACGATTCGCTTTTTTGGCTTTCTTTTTCCGCTTTTTCTTCTTTTTTGCGTTTTTCTTCTTCAATCGATTCTTTGGCCGCTTCCTTGAACGTTTTTTGTCCGTAGCTGATGCCTTCCACTTTGTTCTCTTCATGGGCGACCATCGGGTGGATCAGGCTTTCGATCAGCGGATATGTCATCTCGCGCGGCTCGCGGGTAATCATCGTCACCCAGAACCGGGACAGATTGACTGTCAGCAGCGGAAGATCGATAAAGCGGCGCTTCACGCCCATCACTTCGGCCATCTGCATCATCATTTCTTTGTAGCTCATGACGTCCGGACCGCCTACATCGACCGCGCGGCCTTTGACCGCTTCGTTGTTGACGCTGTTCTTCAGCGCGTTCAGCACGTCGTCGAGCGCGATCGCATGGGTCAGCGTACGCGTCCATGTCGGCAGCGTCATGATCGGGAGGCGTTCGACCAGTTTGTGCAGGATCGGGAACGACGAACCTTGCGGCCCGACGATCAATCCGGCCCGGATCGTCGTGACCGGCACGCCGGACGATTCGAGAATCTTCTGCACTTCCAGACGGCTGCGCAAATGGCGGGACAGTTTTTCTTCCGGCACGTCGTCGGGCAGGATGCCGCTGAGATAGACGATATGCTTAATGCCGTTTTTGCGCGCCGCGCGGGCGAAATGGTCGGCCAGGATTGCGTCCATGTCTTCGAAGTTGCCCTGCGTCAGCTTGGCGGTCGGCATCATCGAATGGATCAGGTAAAAAGCGAAGTCCGCGCCCTGAAGACATTCCAGCGCGTCGTCCATCGAATAAAAATCGCAGCTTCTCCACTCCACATGCTCTTCGTCTTCCTTCGAGCCGCCGTGACGGGAAAGGGCGATGACATCATAGTCTTCCGTCAGTTTTTTCATCAGGTTCTGTCCGATATATCCGCTTGCCCCGGTTAAAATGACTTTCGGGCGTTCGTGTTCAATCGTTGGCATTTGTTCCATGAGTGCGCACCTTCTTCGTCTGGGATTTTAGCCGGGATGAGTTCATACGCAGCCGTACGGTCGAACGTTCGAATAGAAGCGTGCGTTCGGCTGCCGTTTCTCTTCATTACCCCCCAGACGGAAAAAGAACCCGGCAAAGTCGGTTTCCGCGGCGGCGCAATCTTCGCGCCGGTCCGCAGGCCGAAAGACGGGTTCGGGATTCATTGGCTAGGCATGGCCCAGACCGCGATAGCGCCCGGTGCGCAGTTCCTGCACGTAGGGAGCCAGTTCCGGCATCTGCGCTTCTTCCGCTTGGCGGACCGCAAGTTCGATATCGTACGGCACGCGGGCAAAAGTGAGGTCCAGCCTGTCTTTGCGCCGCTTTTCGCCCAGTTCGCCTTCGAGGATCGCGTACGAAGCCTGCGTCACGTCGAGCGGGTTGCCGACGCTGCCGGCGTTGAACAGCAGACCGCCTTCCATATGCTGCATGTAGGCGTTATGAATATCGCCGTAGCCCGCCACGTCCGCCCGGATCGGTTCGACGCTGACGTCGGACGGCTCGAACAGACTGAGCTTTTCGGCGTAGTCGTCCCACGGCTGGATACGTTCGAACACGCTGCGGGGCGACGCATGGAACAGCCGGACGTAGCGGCCGCTCAGCCAGAACTCGATCGAGAACGGCAGCGAGCGCAAATAGTCCAGCCGTTCTTCGCCGAGCAGCCGCTGATGCCAGCGCAGCGTGGCCGAGTCGGTCGGATTGGGCAGGAATTCGTCCCAGTTTCCTCTGACCGTATGCCGGCTGCTCCGCCGAATGAGGTCGACGACCCGGTCCGAACTGGGACCTTTGCCGACCAGGTCGCCGAGGCAGTAGATTTCCGAGATGCCGCGGCTCTCGACGTCACCGAGCACCGCTTCAAGTGCCGGAAGATTGCCGTGAAGGTCTGATAGGATCGCGATTTTCGTCATAGGGCATCCTCCGTTTATAATCTTTTGCTTGCGTAGGGTTCAATAATCGATGCCGCGCACTTTCGCGAACACCATTTCGTTCACCAGCGTGCCGTCTTCTTCGCGGCGCCAGCTGCGCAGCACGCCTTCGAGCGTAAATCCCGCGCGCCGCGCAACCGCCGCGCTGCGCACATTGCGCTCGTCGCACCGAATCTCGATCCGGTTCGCATCAAGCCGCTCGGCCGCGAACGCGGTCAGACCGTTGACGGACTCGGTCACCAGTCCCCGACCCGCAAGCGAACTGCGGATCCAGTAGCCGATCTCGAAGCGGCGCGCATTCCAATCGAACCGGTGCAGGCCGCTTGCGCCGACGATCCGCCCGCTTTGCCGATCCGTCATCAGCAGCATCAGATCGGTTCGCGCGAGAAATTCCAGCCGTTTGCGGCGCACGAGCCGCTCCGTGTCTTCAGGCTGCGGCAGCACGCGGGCAAACGGCATAAACGGCTTCAGTTCCGCTTGGCTCTCGCGAATCGCCGCGTTCAGTTCAGCGCCGTCGCCGGGACGCGGCGCCCGCACGATCAGGCGCTCCGTCTCGAAGTATTCGGGCAGCTCCAGCATGATCGGATCGAAAGTATCGCTCATAGCGGCTCCTCTCCGTCCAACAGGTCGGCGCCGTTCCATTCCCGGTCGAACCGTTCCAGAAACTCTTCCATATAAGCGTGGCGGCTGTCTGCAATGCGCCGGCCGCAAGGCGTGTTGAGCCGATCCTTCAATAGAAGCAGTTTTTCGTAAAAATGATTGATCGCCGTATCGTTGCCGCTGCGGTACTCTTCCGGCGTCATGTTCTGGCGCACAGGCAGATTCGGATCATGCATCGGGCGTCCTTTTTTGCCGGAATAGACGAAAGTGCGCGCGATGCCGATCGCTCCGATCGCATCGAGCCGATCCGCATCCTGCACGACCCGGCCTTCCAGCGTGCTCATCGGCCGGCCGGACCCGCCTTTGAACGACATCGTGGCGATGATCTCCATGATCCGGTCCGTGTCCGCTTCGGCGACGCCGTGTTCCAGCATCCAATTTGCCGTTCGCCGTATGCCGCTTTCGGGATCGGCGACCAGTTTCTCGTCTGCCAGATCGTGCAGCAGCGCGGCCAGTTCGCAGATGAACAGATCCGCCCCCTCGGCCGCGCCGATCCGCTTCGCAAGTTCGGTCACGCGGCGGATATGCCACCAGTCGTGTCCGCTGCCTTCGTGTTCCAGTTCCCTTTGCGCGAGCGCCGCGGCCGCTTCCAGAATATCCGTCTGCCGATCAAGCGGCGTCTGCGCCTGCACTTGCGCTTGCTGCGAGTGTTCCATATGCCAATCTCCTCTAGGTTCATTCTGTTTGAGTAGGTTCATTCTATTTGAGCCGGCCGTATGTCGAGGCGCAAGGCGCCGTGTTCTTCGTCCACGAACAGGCGATCTCCGTCTTGCACTTCGCCGGCGATGAGCGCCCGGGCGACGCGCGTTTCCAGCGTACGCTGCAGATACCGCTTCAGCGGCCGCGCGCCGTAGACCGGATCAAAAGCTTCGCGGGCGATCAGCTGGGCCGCCCGGTCGGACAATTCCAGTTCGATCCGGCGCTCCGCCAACCGCGCTCGCAGCTCCCCGGCCAATTTCAGCACGATCCGGCCGATCTCGCCGAGTCCGAGCGGTCGGAACAGCACGACGTCGTCGACCCGGTTCAGGAACTCGGGGCGAAAATGGCCGCGCAGTTCGCGCATGACGCGATCCCGGGCGGCTGCCGAAATTTCTCCGCCTGCCTGCCCGCCGCCTGCGGCCTCGCCGGTCAGATCCGCCGAACCGATATTCGACGTCATGATGACGATCGTATTTCTGAAATCGACGTTTCGTCCGCGCGAATCGGTCAGCCGCCCGTCGTCGAGCAGCTGAAGCAGCAGATTGAACACGTCGGGATGCGCTTTTTCCGCTTCGTCGAGCAGGACGACGGAATACGGCTGCCTCCGCACCGCTTCGGTGAGCTGGCCGCCTTCCTCATAGCCGATATAGCCCGGCGGCGCGCCGATCAGGCGCGAGACGCTGTGCTTCTCCATGTATTCCGACATGTCGAGCCGGATCATGTTCTCTTCGCGGTCGAACAGCGCGGCCGATAGCGCCTTCGCAAGCTCGGTCTTGCCGACGCCGGTCGGGCCGAGGAACAGGAACGAACCGATCGGCCGGTTCGGGTCTTTGATCCCGGCTCTGGCGCGCAGCACGGCGTCGGTCACGAGGCCGATCGCTTCGTCCTGCCCGACGACGCGCTCGCGCAGCAGGTCTTCCAGGCGCAGCAGTTTCTCGCGCTCTCCTTCGACCAGCCGGCTGATCGGGATGCCGGTCCATTTCGAGACGATGTCCGAAATTTCCGCTTCCGTAACCGCTTCGCGCAGCATCCGCTTTTCGCCGCCGCGCTGCGCTTCTTGTTCGGCCTGCGTCAATTCCCGTTCCAGCCCGGGAATAATGCCGTAGCTCAGTTCAGCCGATTTGTCGAGATCGTACGCTTCCTGCGCTTCTTCCAGGTCTTTGCGCGCTTTTTCCAGCTTGCGCTGCAGTTCGCGTACGCTTTCGATCGTCGCTTTTTCCATTTCCCAGCGTTCTTTCATACCCAGATGCTTTTCCCTGAGATCCGCCAGTTCCCGCCGCAGCTTCTCCAAGCGGCGTACGCTCGCGGGGTCCGTCTCTTTGCGCAGCGCCGCTTCTTCGATCTCGGCCTGCATCATGCGGCGCGTCACTTCGTCCATCTCGCCCGGCATCGAATCGATCTCTGTCCGGATCATCGCGCACGCTTCGTCGACCAGATCAATCGCTTTGTCCGGCAGGAACCGGTCGGAGATGTAACGGTCCGACAGCACGCCGGCCGCCACGAGGGCGCTGTCATGAATCTTGACGCCGTGATGCACTTCGAAGCGCTCGCGCAGCCCGCGCAGGATCGAGATCGTGTCTTCCACGCCCGGTTCACCGACGCGTACCTGCTGGAACCGCCGCTCAAGCGCCGGGTCCTGCTCGATATGCTCGCGATATTCGTCGAGCGTCGTCGCGCCGATGCAGTGCAGTTCGCCCCGGGCCAGCATCGGCTTGAGCATATTGCCCGCATCCATCGCGCCTTCGGATTTGCCGGCGCCGACGATCGTGTGCACTTCGTCGATGAACAGGATAATCCGTCCGTCGGCCTGCTTGATCTCCCGCAGCACGGCCTGCAGCCGCTCTTCGAATTCGCCCCGGTACTTGGCGCCCGCCACGAGCGAACTCATATCGAGCGAGAAGATCGTCTTGTCCTTGAGCCCTTCCGGCACGTCGCGCCTGACGATCCGGTGCGCCAATCCTTCCACGATCGCCGTCTTGCCGACGCCGGGTTCGCCGATCAGCACCGGGTTGTTTTTCGTTTTGCGCGACAGGATCCGAATGACCCGCCGGATCTCGGCGTCGCGCCCGATTACCGGATCGATCCGGCCGGCCCTCACTTCCGACACCAGATCTCGGCCGTATTTCTCCAGCGCTTCGTAAGTGTCTTCCGGCTCGCGGCCGGTCACCCGCTGGCTGCCGCGAATATCTTTGAGCACGCCGAGCGTCTTGTCGCGCGTCATGCCTTCGGCGCGCAGCAGCTCGCCGATGCCTCCGCGCCGATCGCGGTCGAAAGCGAGTACGACGTGCTCCACCGCCGTATATTCGTCGCGCATGCGCTCCGCTTCAAGCTGCGCCTGATCCAGCACCGCCAGCAGATCGGCCGAGAAATACGGCTGCACGCCGCCGCTGACCCGGGCTTTGCGCCGCAGCAGAAGTTCCGCGGCTTCAAGCACTTTGCCTTGCGAAATGTCCATCCGCTGCAGCAGTCTCGGCAGCAGGCCGCCGTCCTGCAGAAGCAGCGCCTTGAACAGATGCGGCGTATCGATCTCCTGATGGCCGCCCGCCGCCGCGAGAGATTGCGCAGCGGACAGCGCTTCTTCCAACTTTTGCGTCAACCGGTTAAAATCCATCGCCCTGCCTCCTTATCGGGACCCGCGCCTGCCGAGTCCCGGCCGAAACGCGGACAGGCTCTCCAGGCGGCGGTACAATTCTTCTTCCGCCTGCGTCGGCTCGGGCACCGTAATTTCGATTTCCGCGAAAAAGTCGCCGTACGTGCCGTCCGCTTTTCGGAGCCCGCGGCGCGGAATACGCAGCCTTCTTCCGGCGGCGATGCCGCGGGGCAGATTCAGGTTCACCGCGGCTCCGTCCGGCAGCTCGATCCGGGCCTGTCCGCCAAGCGCGGCCTGCCAGGGCGCGATACGCAGCGAGGCGACGAGATCTTCCCCTTCCAGCGCATAGAGGGGATGTTCGGCAATCTTCAGCGCGATGCGCAGTTCTTCGCCGGGAGCAAGGCCGTTGCTGCCGCTGCCGGTCATACGGATCGTATTGCCGCTGCGCGAACGTTCGGGCAGCCGCAGGCCGATCGTTTTACCGCCGAGCTTGATCCGGACCGTCTCGCCGCGGTAAGCCTGCTCCAGCGTCACTTCGAGCGTGGACGATTCCGGCGGGCGGGAACCGGCCTCTCCCATTCTCGTACCGAAGCCCCCTACCCGCTCGTTGAAAAACATATCGAACATATCTTCATGTTGAAGATCATTGATCCAGTCGTAGGCGCCTCCGCCGAAGCCGGCTCCCTGGGAACCGTACGGCCCCGCTCCGCCGCGCGAAGGACCGTTTCCGCCCGGACGCAGCCGGGAAGCGTCGTATTCGCGGCGCTTGTCTTCGCTGCCGAGCACTTCGTAGGCGGCGGCGATTTCTTTGAAGCGAGTTTCGGCCCCCGCCGCTTTGTTCACGTCGGGATGCCATTGTTTCGCCAGTTTTTGATACGCTTTCTTGATTTCCGACTGGGAGGCGTTCGCTGCGACTCCGAGTGCGTTATAATGATCTTTGCCTGGCATGAATTTCCTCCCCCTTATGGGCCGGGCTGTCTACCCTCGCTGTTCTATATTTACCCGTTCTCTTTCATTTTATAGGAGGCGGCGGGGTTACGCATCTTTTTGCGTACAATAGCGCGGATTAGCCTTCGTTTTTCGGGACTTTTGTAAAAATCAGGTTTCGTTTTCGGTCAAAGGTTTAATTAAATGGGGAACAAATTCGCTTGCCGACACCCAGACTTTGAACATCACGACCTTAAGGAGGAGTTCTTATTGCGTACATATAGGCACACGGGAACCAAGAAATGGATAGCCGCCACACTGGCTTTCGGCGTTGCGTTCGGAGGGACATGGATCGCGCCCGACCTCGGATCGACCGCCCATGCCGCTTCCGCCCAGCCGGCCGGCTGGAACACCGCGGAGCGAATGGCGCTCGCGAAGACGCTGGCCATGGCCGACAAAGCCGCGGACGATTTCTACAGCGACCCCGGCAACGCCCGCTATCTGGCGGTCCGAACGGCTTCGGACAAAGCACGTACCCTGCTGTTAGACGCAAACCCTTCACCCTCCAAGCTTAACGCCTCCCGCTCGGCCCTCGATTCCGCTCTCACGGCTTACATCGAAGATTACATTCGCGATTCTTCCATTCTCGAACGACAAACTTTCCAGACAGCCCGAATGCTCAGCGCCTCGACCGGTACGGCTCCGGGCATGTATCCGCAGGAAGCGGCAGACGCGATGATGATCGTGATCACCGAAGCGCAGGCGGTAGCGTACGATCCCAACGCGAGCGTGGAGCAGTTCCGCGAAGCTTATCGCAAATATATCGAAGGCTCGGCCGTGCTGCGCGACCGCATGAATGTGGATCGCAGCGAACGGTTGACCGCGCTGAACGCCCAGCGGCAGGCCGCCGAACAATCGGCGCTCGGAGCGGCAGGCAGCCGCGACGTCGAAAAGTGGCTGAATGATTTCCGCGCGCAGGCGAACGAAATGGAATCCGTCCTGACCGGCGCTTCGGGCGCACTGTCTCTGGACGCGGCCGCACGGAACGTGCAAACGGCCTACGACTGTCTCGTCGAAGGCGTGCAGTTGGATTCTGAATTGAACGAAGCGCGCAAGCTGCTCGACTCGCCCAAAGGTATTCGTTCGGGCCAATACCCGAGCTCGGCCGTGGGCGAACTGCGCAAAGTCATCAACAAACACGCGCTGACCCTGTCGAGAACGTCGACGCAGGCGCAGCTGCAGGACGCCCGGACTTCGCTGGCCGAAGCGGTGGCGCAGTTCCGTTCGACGCTGAATCCGTAAATCCGTACATGGGCGATCCTATCGCTTGTTCTGAAAATCCACGCCAAAAAGACACCGGGAACGGTGTCTTTTTGGCGTGCGCCACGACGCCGGATCGGCGATGTGCCATAAGGTATCCACTTCGGGATTCGACCTTCTCCTATTCGATTCTCTTATTCGCTTCTCTTGTTCGCTTTGCTTATTCGTGACGCAGCGCGTCGATCGGATTGAGCTTGGCCGCTTTGTTCGCCGGATAATAACCGAAGAAAATGCCGATAAACATCGAGAACAAGACGCTGCCCGCCAGCACATAAGGCGAAAACGTAAACGGCGCTCCCAGCAGCCTGGAACCGACCATACCGAGTCCCACGCCTGTCGCGATGCCGATCAGTCCTCCCGTCACGCACAGCATGATCGCTTCGGCCACGAACTGCGTCCGAATATGTGCGTCCCGGGCTCCGAGCGCTTTGCGAATACCGATTTCGTGCGTACGCTCCGTGACGGACACGAGCATGATGTTCATGACGCCGATCCCGCCGACGACAAGCGCGATGCCGGCCACTGCCGCCAATGCAATCGATAACGTGCCCAGCACTTTATTGCTCGATTCCAGCTCGGCTTTCATGTTATACGCATACGATTCCCAGTTTTTGTTTTTCTCGTACTGCTTGCTCAGGTAGCTGCCGATCTTCTCCGTAAACACGGTCGGATCGATATTGGCGCGAGGAACGACCGTCAACGAAGTGAATCCTTTGTACGGCGAGTCTTTTTTGGCGGTGCTCACCGGAATATAGCCGCTCGTCTCCAGATCTTTCTCGGACGTCATGGCTCCGCTTCCTCCCATGCCGGGCGTCTCCACGTACGTATAGACGCCGATGACGACGAAAGCTTTGATCGCTTTGTCGGTATAGACGATCAGCGTCTGGCCGATCGCCGCTTCGTTCGATCCGTACAGCGCTTTGGCGCTCCGATCGGAGATCACGATCACGCTGCGGGTGCCTTTGACGTCCGTATCGCTGACGTAACGCCCCAGCGTCATTTTGATTTTGTTCGTTTTGGCATAGCCGGGATTGACGCCCGTCAACGATACGTTGCTGAATTTGCGTCCGAGCTTGGCTTTGCCGCGCCCCGCTTCTTCGGCCAAAGAGACGGTCTCGATCTCGGGAAAGCGGCTGGTCATCGCGGCGATCTGCTCGTTGGAGATCCGGTCCGTATCTTTGGGCACTTTCGCTTCTCCGCCGGAATCCTCGCCCGTATCGCTCGAACGCATTTGCAGGCCGAGCGATACGTTGTTGATGCCCATTTCCGCGAATTGGCTCGTGACGGAAGACGTCATCGCATTGCCGACCGAGATAACGGCGATGACGGACGCGATGCCGATAATGATCCCGAGCATGGTGAGAAAAGAACGCAACTTATTTGCCCGCAGACTCTCCAGCGACAGCAGCAGGTTCTCAATCATGCAGCAGCCCTCCCGTGTTCGATCCGGCTTGGTCGGAAATGATCCGTCCGTCTTTGAGCGTCACGACGCGCGGACACAGTTCGGCCAGTTCGACGGAATGCGTAATAAAGAGCAGCGTCTTTTTTTCTTCCCGGTGGATCTTCAGGAAAATTTCCATGACCCGGTTGCCGGTTTTGGAATCCAGAGCGCCGGTCGGTTCGTCGGCCAGAATAAGATCGGGATCGTTGGCGAGCGCTCTTGCGATCGCGACCCGCTGTTTCTGTCCGCCGGACAGCTCGTTCGGCTGGTGGTCCATCCGCTCGCCCATATCCATCATCTCCAGCAGTTCCCGGGCTCGGCGCGTGCGCTCGGACGGTTTGATGCCGGCATAGATCATGGGCAGCGCCACGTTTTTGAGCGCGCTGTTGCGCGGGATCAAATTGAACGATTGAAACACGAAGCCGATCTGCCGGCTGCGAATCCGCGCGAGTTCGTCGCGGTTCATCTGCTGGATCGGCGTGCCGCCCAGCTCGTATTCGCCGCTGCTCGGCTGGTCGAGCGCTCCGATAATATTCATCAGCGTCGATTTGCCAGAACCGGATTGGCCGACGATCGCGACGAACTCGCCTGCGGCGATACTCAGATTGATCCCGTCAAGCACCGTGATTTCGTTCGGCGTGCCGGCAAAGTACCGTTTGACCAGGTTGCGGATCTCAATCATTCGCGGCGGCCTCCCCGGGCGCTCCCGGCGCGGCCGTCGTCGAAGCGGCGGCATCCTGCGCGGACGACAGGATGTTCATGCCCGGTACCAGCTTCGGCGATTCGATTTCGGTCACGATATCGTTCTGGATGCCCGTCGTGACCGGAATTTCCTGCAGGGTACCGTTTTCCAGTACGTAGACCGAACTTCCGGCGTCCCCGATCTTTACCGCATCCAGCGGAACGGAGAAGACGTCTTTTTTCTGTTCGAGCGTAATCGTCATCCGGGCGCTCGTTCCGATCCGGATACGCGGATCGGCTTTGGCGATATCCACTTTGGCCGCGAACTGTACCGTAGTGTTGGCAGGCGTCGCAGCAGCCGTTCCCGTCGTCTCGGTCGCGCCGCCGCTTTTTACCGCTGCCGCGCCGACCTGGACCACTTGGCTCGGGAATGATTCGTCTCCGGTCGCTTCCGTCTGCACGACGGCCGATTGTCCGACCTTCAGAGAACCGATGTCCGCTTCGCTGATCGAAGCCGCTACGGTCAATTTCGTTTTGTCTTCTACCGTGAACAGCAAACCTGCCGCAAATTGGTCGACCGCCGCGTTTTTGTAAGTGACCGTACCGGAAATAGGCGCGGTAATCACGGTATCCGCCAGCTGCTTTTTCAACTTTTGGAGCCCGATCTGCTGCAGTCCGATATTGACCTCCGCCGCTTCGTTCGTTTTGGATTCGGCGATTTCCTGGCTCAGCTGCGTGCTCTTATAACTGTTTTGTGCCCGCTCCAGCGCCGCCGCGGCCGTGGCGAACGCATCGCTTTGGTTTTTCAGCGCGCTTTCATAGCCGATTTTCGACTTTTCCAACGCTTCCCGCGACGCTGCCCATGCCTCGTTGGCCGTGTTGACCGCGCCTGTATAGGACTGCTTGGCCCGATCCAGCGTGTCGCGCGCCGTCGTCAGCGATTCTCCGGAACTTGCGACCGCGTTATCGTACGCCTGCTGCGATTTTTCCAGCGTATCCTGCGCCGTGACGAGCGCCTGCGATGCTCCTTCGAGCGCTGTACCGTACGACTGTTTGCTTTTTTCCAGCGTATCTTCGGCGGTCACGAGCGCTTCCTGCGCCGAGTTCCAGACGGTGTCAAACGATTGCTTCGCTTTTTCCCACGTATCTTTGGCGGTGATCCGGGCATCCGCAGCGCTTTTGAGCGCCGTGTCGTAAGCGACCTGTGCGCGATCCACGTTCTGTTTGGCCTGTTCCAGCGCTTCCGCCGAACTCGCGACCGCCTGCTTGTAGTCCAGATTGGAGCTCGTGACCGCTTCCTGGGCTGTCCGGATGCCGTCTTTTTGCGCCTGATACGCCGTAGCCAGCGCCGCCTGTCTGTCGCTTACCGCCGAATTGGCTTGATCGGCCGCGCTTTTGAGCGCCGGGTCGCCGGCCGGAACAGTCGCACTTTTGCTCGCTTCGTATGCGGCCGAGGCGCTCCGGTAATCGCGCTCCGCGTTTTGCAACGCGAGCGAAGCTTGCGAGATCTGTCCGTTCGCGCCGGACTGCGCTTGGTTCAGCGCTTCGACGGCGCTGTTATAGCGGTTCAGCGAAGACTGTTCGCTTAGCGGTTTGCCGGCTTGCAGCTGTGCGTATTTATTCGCAGCGTTCGTCAGTTCCGCTTTGGCCGTTTTGACCGCCGCCGTATTTTCGGGCAGCAGCTGCGATTCTTTGTACGCCCGCTCCGCGATGTCCAGATCTTTTTTGGAAGCTTGCACGGTCGGGGTAAAATAGCCCTGGGCGACCAACTGGTTGTAGGCGCGCTGGGCGACGTCCAGTTCTTTTTTCGCGGACCAGACCGTACTGCCGCCGGAGCCGCTTTGCGATTGTGCCGCCAAGTTTTCATATTGTTTTTTGGCAATATCCAGCTCTTTTTGAGCCGAGACGACCGTGGTTCCGGTCCGATTTTGCTGCTGGGCCGACAGCAGGTCGTACTGCCGCTGCGCGACTTCCAGCTCTTTTTTGGCCGATGCCAAAGCACCGCCGGAACGCCCCTGCGCCTGGCTGCGGCTCAGGGCCAGCTGCCGCTCCGCCGTTTCCACGTCCGCGCGAGCCGATACGACCGCCGTGCCCGGCTTTTTTTCCACCTGGGCTTTGGCTTCGTCGTACTGCCGCTGCGCCGTCTTCACTTCGAGCGCAGCGGTGTCCACGCTTCCTTGGGCGGTCGCGATCGCGTTTTCGTTGTCCGTGCCCGCGGTTTTCAAAGCTTCCTGCGCCGTCTTCAGATTCAGTTCCGCCGATTGGATATCCAGAATCAGATCGGCGGTCGCAAGCGAAGCCAATTTCTGTCCGGCTTTGACCGTATCGCCTTCCTTGACCAGCACTTCCATCAATTTCAGCGAAGAAGGCGCGTAAATATTTCGGCTGCTTTGACTTTGGACCGTGCCCGATACGAGCAGCGAACGGGTAATTTCTCCTTTTTCCAAAGCGGTCGTCTGCAAGTTTTGCAAATCCGGTCCGGCGTTCGGTTTGGCGCTCAGCATGGAAGACCAGATCCACCAAGCCGCGATTCCTACAAAAAGAAGACCAATCCATATCCATTTGGATTTTAAAAGTTGTCCGATTTTAGCCATGTTCGTTTCGACCCCTTCTTGTGGGTTATTGAGTGTATTCTCCACAAGTTACCGAACTCGTCTTAAGAAGCCCATGCGTCAATTCTTAATAATTCTTAAGCGAAGCTCCGGTGAAGCCGTTAAAGGAAGTAAACTAACAAGTAAAAGTCAAAAATCAAAGCTGCGCATGGAGGCCTGAACGTGAAAGAAACCAAAACCATTTTGATCGCCGACGACAACGACGAGATCCGGGAGATCGTTCGGGTGCTGCTGGAAAGCGAGCATTATCGGGTCGTCGAAGCCGTGGACGGCGACGATGCGGTCCGCAAAGTGGACGAGCAGATCGACCTGATCATTCTCGATATCATGATGCCCGGCAAATCCGGCTTCAAAGCGTGTATCGAGATTCGGGAAAAATCGAGCGCGCCGATCTTGTTTCTGACAGCCAAAACGCAGGATTCGGACAAATACATGGCTTTTTCGGTCGGCAGCGACGATTATATGTCCAAACCTTTCTCTTATACCGAACTGGTCTACCGGGTCAAAGCGCTGCTGCGGCGGTATTACGTCTACCGGGGCAAAGAAAAAAACGCACCTGCTTCTCCTCTGCTTCAAATCCGCAATCTGACGATCGATACCGGTTCGCACGAAGTGCGCGTCGACGGCCGGGAAGTCGTCCTGACAGATATCGAATACCAGATTTTGCTGCTTATGGCCCAAAACCAACGCAAAATCTTTTCGGCGCAAAATTTGTACGAAAGCGTATGGGAAGAACCGTACTTTTACAGCTGCAACAATACCGTCATGGTCCATATCCGCAATCTGAGAAAAAAAACCGAAAGCGATCCGCAGGAACCGAAACTGATCAAAACGGTGTGGGGAAAGGGGTATCGAATTGAGTAGGCCCGCTTTTTTCCTGAAACTGAAAGTGAAGCTGACCGCGGCGCTCGGCTTGGCCGTCGTGCTGGCTGTCCTGCTGTTTTTGGCGCTGCAAACGGTCGGTTGGAAGGTGATCGACCATTATTTCGGCCAGCCGTCGTTCATCGCGCAGCAAAACCAGAAAACGGCCGCGCAGCTGTCGGACTACGTCACCAAAAACGGCTTGAGCATTCACGACGGCAAACGTCTGGACGCTTGGGTGAGCCAAAAGAAATACTTGAACATTTATCTGTATCAAGACAGGCAGATGGTCTATTCTTCCAATGGCTACGATATTCAAAACGGCACGCAATCGATCGATTCGTTCGTGTCCGACAACGTCCTGTTCCCGATCTCTTTCGCCGATGCGGATGCGCAGGTGTTCGTGGAATCGTACTTCGAATACGAATATTACACGATGACCACGTTCGTATCGCTGGCGTTGGCGTTTGCCTTGTTCCTGCTGGCCGTGGTGCTGCTGATCCATGTCAAGACGTCTTATATCGAAGTATTGGAAAAAGAAATCAAAATTTTGGAAGGCGGCAATCTGGAGCATCCGATTACGATCCGGGGCAAAGACGAACTGTCTTCGCTTGCGCAGAGCGTCAACGAGATGCGCAAATCGTTTATCGAACGGTTGGAAAATGAAGATTCGGCCCGGCAGGCCAACAACGAACTGGTAACGGCGATGTCGCACGATCTGCGCACGCCGCTGACGGCGCTGATCGGCTACCTCGACATTATCCAGTATCGCAAATACAAAACGGAGGAGCAGCTGTTCAAATACGTGGCCAACAGCAAAGATAACGCGTACCGCATCAAAGATTTGTCCGATCAACTCTTCGAATATTTCCTGCTGTCCTACAGCCAAAACGATCTGCCCGAGTTGGAGGAATACGACGGTTCCCCGCTGCTCGACCAGTTGATCGGCACCCATACGCCCCTATTGATCGACGAAGGATTTCAATTCCGGTTCGTTCCGTGCGAGCAGCCATTCACGCTGCCTGTGCATGTCATGTCGATGCAGCGGGTGTTCGACAATCTGTTCTCCAACCTGCTCAAATATGCGAACAAATCGGAACCGATCTCGATTCGCTGCATGCTGCACAAAGAGCGGTTGTGTATCCAGTTCGCCAATGCCGTCAAACCGCACAGCGACCGGACGGACAGCAACGGCATCGGGACCAAAGTATGCGAGAAAATCGTGCTCAATCACGGCGGAAGCTTCGAGGTGTTCCAGACGGCGGAATCGTACAGCGTGCGGATCTGCCTGCCGGCGAATTTGAAAGCTTGAACAGGCAGGCCGGACAGACTGCGGGAAGCACGGGCGCGCTCCAAGCGCACGGCAGCCAGAGAGGCACCGCGGAAACGAAGAAAAACCCCTCCGGGGGATCGTGCGGGCGGCGCCCATCGAGGATGAGGTCGCTCCGCGCGGTCTGCCTGGAGGGGGTATTGGCGGTATATTCGATGCAGCGCGGCGTTCGCGGGCTTCCGTCCGAACGACCTTGAACGCGGCGAATCAGTCTTCGCCTTCGATCAGGATGCGCTTGCTGATCGTAGTTTCCTTTTTCGGAATGTCCAGCTTGAGCAGCCCGTCTTTGAGTTGGGCGCGAATGCCTTCGCGGTCGACGTCTTCCAGATAAAAGCGCCGCACGAATTCGCCGTAACGGCGTTCGCTGCGGATCGCCCGGCGTCCGTCTTCTTCGCTTACCGGTTCCGCCTGCTGCCGCACCGCGCGAATCGTCAAATGCGGAGCGGTGTAATCGATATCGATCTCTTCCTTGCGGAAGCCCGGCAGCTCCGCTTCAAGCAGGTACCGGCCGTGATCTTCATGAATGTCGGTGCGGAAAGACAATGCCCGTTCCCGGAACGGAGCGGCGAATTCCTCCCCGAACGTATCTCCGAACGTTTTAGCGATCTGACTGAACATTTCTTCCGCTTGTCTGCCAAAAGGGCCTTGTTCAAACATCTTCCATTCTCCTCTCGAAATTGAATTGTCGATGAAGTCCTGCGCGACGTTTGTTTGACCTTAATTGACCTTGCATCTCCATTATAAAGCGAACCGGCCCGGCTTACAATGCCCAACCGGGCTTTTTACAATTTCAATTCCATCGGCACGGAGCAGGCGGAATAGCCGTTTTTGGTATAAAACTCTTCGCCGCGACCGCTCGGCCACACCATGATGAAATCATGCTCCAGCTCGCGCGCCCACTGCTCGATCACCTGGGCCAGCCGGCTGCCGATACCGAGGCCCCGATGCTGCGGTCGCGTATAGACGTTGGTCATATAAATAAAAGGCTTGGTCATGCGTCCGGGACGCGGCACTTTGCGTACCATCTCCAGGTAAGCGTGTCCCACGATTTCTTCGCCGTACTCGGCCAGCCAGACTACCCAATTCTCGGACCCGATCGCTTCGATCAAAAACTCCTGCATCTCGTCCGTGTAATCCCGCCGCTGCTCGTCCGTCACGGTCAATTCCGGATGGTGTTCCAGCGTCGACTCGTAGCGCATCTCGGTCAACTGCGCGACATCGTCGGGTCTGGCCGTACGCATAATCAGCTCGCTCATCTTATCTGCTCCTGTCTGCTATGGATTGCTCGTTCCCTCATTCGTTATCGCTTTTCATTCTACTGGAATTCCGTTTATTGGGCAAACCGGAATGTGATGGAGCGGCGGCATACCAAAAACGGACACCGGTTGAACCGGTGTCCGTCGACGGCAGCACGAACGCGAACACGTCCGCCCTGCCGATTCTGTTCTTGAAGCGGTTTACTTGTCTTCTTTGTCGCCGGCCTGCTGCGAAGAAGCTTTGCCGGTCCAATCGTCCGCCTGCGTTTCGACGTTCGATCCGTTTTCTTTTCTTGTCTTTTCCATCAACGTGTCTTCGCCCGCGCTTTTCTGATTCGGATCTTCGTTTGGATTGCTCATGTTGTTTGCCTCCTCGAAATGGTCTGATGTCGTTCGACAACGTATCATTACCCGTTATGAGGAGAAAATAACCTTTTTCCGTATCTTTCTCGCGCAGCCTGACCGCCGGCGGCTCAGCGTACCGACAGCCAGGCCCGTCCGCCCTGGCGTTCCACGGCGACCGGCATTTCGAAAAATTCACTCAGCTTCTCTTCGGTCAGCACGTCTTCCGACCGGCCCCGGGCGAAGATCTCGCCGCGCCGAATAAGCAGCGAATGCGAGAATACGGCGGAGATCTCTTCCGTATGATGCGTCACCAGCAGCAGCGTCGGCGCATCGCTTCGGGCCGCCAGGCGGTCGATGCTCTGCAGCAGCGCTTCGCGCGAGATAAAGTCCAGGCCGTTGCTGGCTTCGTCGAGGATGAGCAGCTTGGGCGACGCCATCAGCGCCCTTGCGATGAGCAGCTTCTGCTTCTCGCCCTGCGAACACGTCTGGTACGCCCGGCCGAGCAGATGGGCGCAGCCCAGATCTTCCATCAATCGCTGCGCTTTGCAGCGGTCTTCGCTTTCGATCTCGGCGTACAGCCCGATCGAAGCGTGGCGGCCGCTGATCACGATGTCGAGCGCCTGCTCGTTCGGCCGGATCTTCTCCTGCAGCGACGAACTGACCCAGCCGATCGATTTGCGCAGCTCGCGCAGATCGACCGTGCCGAACCTGCGCCCGAGCACGGAAATCTCGCCGCTCGTCGGCCACATATAGCCGTTGATCATGTTCAGGATACTCGTCTTGCCCGAACCGTTCAGCCCGAGCACCGCCCAGTGCTGGCCTTGTTCGACGACCCAGTCGATCCCTTGCAGAATCGTCTGTTCGCCGCGTCTCCAAGAGACGTTGTGCAATTCGATTGCCGTAGGCATGGTGTTCCTCCTTCCTGACGCTTCAGTTCCGCAGATGCTCCTGCGCGTTCGTGAATACGATGCGCCGGCGCGAGCCGTCGATCCGCCACAGATGCACGCCCGTATCGCCGGTCGCAAGCGACAGCTCCGTATGGAACGGCAGGTTCATCAGGCTGTGGAACAGCATATTGATCATCTTGCCGTGCGATACGATGCAGATACGCCGCAGGTCGGAAGTCGGGCGCTGCGACGACAGCAGCTTGGACAGAACCGCTTCCGCCCGCGCCCGGAACTGGATTTCCGATTCCGTATCGGCAAACGTGTCATACGGCTGCCGGCCGGAGACCGGCAGCGGGAAACGCAGGCGCGCTTCTTCGCGCTTAAGCCCGGCCAGCAGGCCGTTATCCCATTCCATCAATTCTTCGTCGTAAGCGACGGTCAGCTTGCACTCCTGCGCAATCGCTTCCGCCGTGCGCGCGGCGCGCTTCAACGGACTCGACAAGATCTCGTGCGGCCGATACCGCTTCGCGATCCAGGCAGCCGCAAGGCCCGCCTGGCGTTCGCCGAGCGGCGTCAATTCAAAATCCGCCCGTCCTTCGTGGCGGTCTTCCAGATCCGCCTGCGACTCCCCGTGCCGCACGACCAATAATTCCATCATCGCCGTTCATCCCCCATATGTGTCGTTATCGATTTTCCACTCACGTTATTGTCGCCTTTTTCGCGGGTTTGATCAATCGGCATATTCTATCATGAATTTTTCATATATTGATTTTTAATTATAGGAATCCCTTTTTTATCTGTTTTGGCCGTAAAAAAGAAAAAAGCTTTTTCGGGAAAATCCCGAAAAAGCCTGGATATGCGTGATAGGGAGCGGCATCATGAGAGCGGCAGTAGGCGTCAAATGAACAGTTCGTCGACGACCAGATTGCGCTCGCGCGACAAATCGTGGAATTCATCGCCGACCCGCACGAGCGGCTTGAACAGATCCGACGGATTGTTGAGAATGATCGTCCCTGTCTCTCCGCTGTTCAACCGCACTTTTTTGCCGATCAGGTTCGACATGAGATGCTGGACGAGCGCCTGAACCGGCTTCTCATTCAGCTTGCCGAAGCCGAGTTCGCTCACTTCGCGCAGGATTTCGAGCAGGGGACGCTTCGGCTCTCCCCGTTTGCTCTCGGACAGTCTCAGATATGTATCGGCGACCGCCACGATCTGCGAGTACGGATGGATATCCGGCTTGGTCAATCCCTGCGGGTAACCGGAACCGTCTTCGCGTTCGTGATGCTGCCAGGCGACGAGCGCGGTTGTCTCGTCCGCCATCGAACTGCGAATAACGTCGTATCCGTGCTTCGCATGCTTGCTCAGTTCCTGACGGTCGTAATCGGTCAAATAATCCGTTTGGTTGCGAATCGTCGGCGACACTTTGCTTTTGCCGATATCGTGCAAATAGCCGGCTTTGCTGATTGCGTAACAGTCTTTGCGCGTATAGCCGAGCCAGGTCGCGATGTAGTAGGAGAGCATCCCGACCTGCATCGAGTGGTTGTACAGGCTGACGTCTTCGCGTTCCAGCACGAGCAGCAGCGATACGACGTCGCGGTGTTGGTCTACCGTGCGCAGCAGCGGCTCAAGCTGCAGATCGACGGTCGCTTCGTCGAACTTCCCACTCGTGAGCGCTTCCAGAAAAATGGTTTGGTAGCCGCGGATTGCCAGTTCGATATGGCTCTGCATCGCGGCTCCGATTACGGAGGCGGCTCCGTTCGCCGCCGTCCGCGGCTCGATTTCGACGTAGTCGATCTTGTGGCGGTTCAGCAGTTCCGTCTCTTCGTACTTGACTACCGTTCCTCTGGGCAGTACGTGCAGCCCCGCCGAATTGAACGCGTCTTCTCTCAGCGTATCGCCGTGCTCCAGATCCGTAACATGGATTCGCAATGGACAACCTCCTCGATGTACCTACAAACTTGTTTTCTTATTATAAAACATATCGGACAAAAAGTTTTTTTTATTAGAAAGCAAGCATTAAAGCCGACTTTAGTCCGGGCTAAAGCCCGATAAATAAGGCAAATCGCCTATCCGCTTATCGTTAAAATGTTAATTAATGGATTCCGTATTCCGAACTTCAATTTTCTCGACGACTAAAAAAAGCGCTCTCTTCTTCCGATAACTGGAATATGACATAATTTTATCAGGCGTCCATAAAAAGGAGAATCCCGAATGCTTCAAGCCTGCCTCAACGGGTCGCGGACCCGCAGCGATCATCCCGCCGTGCCTCTTACCCCGGAAGAGATCGCCGACGATGCCGAAAAGGCGGTCCGCGCCGGAGCCGCCGAACTGCATATCCATGTCCGCTGCGAACGCGGCGACGAGAGCCTTGAAGCGGCCGACGTGGCCCGCACGCTGCTGGCCGTACGCGGTCGGGTACCCGGGGTGCCGATCGGCATCTCTACCGCCGGATCGTTCCTGCCGGGCAGCGGCGCGAAAATGCGGCTGCTGCGTTCGTGGCAGGTGCTGCCCGACTACGTCTCGATCAATATCCATGAAGCCGACGCCGAATGGATGATCGCCGCGGCGCTCGAACAGGGGATCGGCGTCGAAGCCGGACTGTGCGGCGAAGCCGACGCCGAACGTTTCGCCGCCATGCCCGGCTGCGGCTCGTGCCTGCGCGTGCTGATCGGGATCCACGAACCCGACCAAGGCCGGGAATCCGCCGTCGTCCGGCGGATTCGCAAAGTGCTGCAGCGGTCCGGCTGCGCGCTGCCCGTGCTGCTGCACGGTTCGGACCGCACGATGTGGCCGATGTACATAGAGGCGATGCTGCAAGGGCTCGGCGGCCGGATCGGACTGGAAGACGGAACGATGCTGCTGTCCGGCATCGCCGCCAAAGACAACGAGGAATTGATCCGCACGGCCAAACTGATCGAAGGCCGCTTCTAGCCGCTTCGCGGCGAACGACCCTGCGTCCCGTACTTCTGCCCCGCACCTTCTGTCCCCTACTTCTCCGCCAACTCCGTGCAAACCGAAAAGCCCTGCCGCCCGATCACGGGCAGCAGGGCTTGCTTGATAACGGCGTTAAACGCCTTATTCTTTGATGTTGCCGGACTGCTTGAGACGTTTGGCGATTTCTTTAAATTCGTCCGCGGAAATGCCCGGCGCGAATTCTTCGTCGATCGGCGGAGCTTCCGGAATCGGCACGCCTTTCGGCACGCCGGCGATAACTTCGAGCGGCGACCCGTCTTCCGGGTGGGTGCCTTTCCAGATCTGGTCGATCGTGTTGAAATCGTTGTCGCTCCAGGTGTACAGCTTGGTGTGTACGCCCTTCTCTTCGTATTTGCGCGCTTCGTTGAACTTGCGGTTGTCCAGCGAAGGGATCGGAATCAGCTTGGTAACGTTGACGCCGGTCGCTACTTCGAGCGCTTTCGCGTACGCGACCACATGCACGCCTCCGCGCACGAGCAGGAAGCCGACTACGGCTCTTGCCGCCGGATGATCGGTCATTTCGTATACTTTCATCTTGTGGGTACGCGCTCCGCACTCCAGGAAGAAGTTATGCAGCAGATCTTCGACCAGGTTGCCGCTGTTGAACACGTTCGCGCCGGTCCACGGATTGCCCATGGAATCGATCGGCATGCCGCCCTGCGCGCCCGCGAGGAACGGATAAGACAATCTGGCGTCCTTGACAACGTCCAGAGGCGTTTTGTCCGGATCGCCCGGCGACGTGGAGCCCTGCAGGATTTTGCCGATGCCGTGCGTAACCAGCTCGACGTGGCCCAGTTCTTCGGCCGTGATGCTCATGACGAGGTCGTAGAACGGTCTCAGCTTCGATTTGGAACGGAAGTTAAACGATTGGAAAAGATAATTGTTCAGCGTGGACATTTCGCCGAATTTGCCTCCCAGCAGTTCTTGCACGGCCGCTGCGGCATTCGGATCTGGCTTTTCGACGTCCGGAATCTCGATCATAATCTCTTCCATGCGTTTGAACATGTTAAGGCGTCCTCCCAAATGTAGACGAAATATGCTGCTACCCGCTATTACACCCCCCGGGCTTTTTCTAAACGCAAAAAGCCCCGGAACCCTGATACGGGTGTCCGGGACTTACGTGCGGCGGGGCGTCCGGGAAAACCCGGATCGCCGTCTGCGGACAGCGGTCAGACGACCGTCGTCAGCAAGTAATCGCCGTTGTTGACGGAAGATTCCGTCGTTTTGAGCACGTCCAGATAATCGGCGGAGTTCGTGACGATGACCGGGGTCGCCGTGATGTAGCCGGCCGCTTTGATCTGCTCCAGATCGAATTCGAGCAGCAGCTGTCCGGCTTCCACCCGGTCGCCTTCCTGTACTTTTTTATCAAAAAATTGCCCTTTGAGCCGCACCGTGTTGACGCCGACGTGAATAAGCAGCTGCGCGCCGCCGTCCGTCGTGATGCCGATCGCGTGTCCGGTCGGGAACACGGTCGTGACCGTGCCGGCGGCCGGGGACGTCAGGCGGCCCGAAGTCGGTTCGACGACGATGCCCTGTCCCATCGCGCCCGACGAGAAGGCCGGGTCCGGCAGGCTGTCCAGCGCTTGAATAGTCCCTTCGAGCGGGCTTGTGATCACTTCTTTTTTGAGCAGGCTGTCGGCCGCCGGAGCGGAGACCGCTTCGCGCGGAGCCGCCGATACGCGCTGTCCGTCGGTCGTAACGGCAGACGCTTTGGCGGCTTCCGCGACCGGTTCCTTGAACAGGAACAGGTTCAGCAGGGCGGCCAGCGCGAACGCGACGGCGATGCCGATCACGGTCGTGGCAAAGCCTGTTCCGACGTAGGCCGGAATGGCGAGCACGCTCGGCAGAGCGAACGAGATGGCGCGTCCGCCGCCGGCGCCGATGATGGCTGCGCCGATCGCGCCGGAGATGCAGGCCAGAATGAACGGCTTTTTATACTTCAGCGTAATGCCGTAAATGCCCGGTTCGGTAATGCCGAAGATGCCGGCAAGCGTCGCGGAACCGGACAGCGCTTTGAGATCGCGGTTTTTCGCTTTGAGGAAAATGCCGAACAAAGCGCCCGCTTGAGCCAGGACCGGAGCGGCCAGCATCGGCAGCATCGTATCGTACCCGATCGTGCCCAGGTTGCTGAGCATGATCGGCACGAAGCCCCAATGTACGCCGAAGATGACGAACACCTGCCAGAGACCGCCGGCGATCAGGCCCGCGACGATCGGGCTCAGGTTGTACAGCCACGTGTATCCGCTGGCCAGCCCTTCGCTGATGATATTGCCGATCGGGCCGAACGCCAGAAACGTGAGCGGCACGACGACGAGCAGCGTACACATCGGCACGAGAATGTTCTTGACCGACTGGTGGATAAACGACGAGAAGAACTTCTCGACGTAGGACTGTACCCAGACCGCGAGGATGATCGGAATGACCGACGTCGTGTATGTCACGAGCACGATCGGAATCCCGAGGAAGGTCAGCGCTTCCGCGGCGCCCTGCGCGGTGGCGATCGCCGGATAGACGAGCGCGCCGGCGATCGCGACGGAGACGAACATATTCGTCTTGAAGCGGCGCGAAGACGTGATCGCCAGGAAGATCGGCAGGAACGTGAACACGCTGTCGGATGCGGCGTTAAGAATCAGGTACGTGCCGGATTCAGGCGTGATCCATTCCAGCACGAGGAACAGGGCGACGAGCCCTTTGAGCACCCCGGCTCCGGCCAGCGCGCCGAGCAGCGGCGAGAAGATGCTGGAGATCATGTCGACCGCGCGGTTCAGCAGGCTGCCTTTTTCCTCGGTCGATTCGCTGCCTTCCGCACTTTCGGCGTCTTTGAGATTGCTTTGCTCCATCATGCTTTTGAACACTTCGGGCACGTTGTTGCCGATGACGACCTGGAATTGTCCGCCGCTCTCGACGACGGTGACGACGCCCGGGGTCTGGCTCAAGCCTTCCTTGTCCGCTTTGGACGTATCTTTCAATTTGAACCGCAGGCGCGTCGCGCAGTGGAACACGGAACTGACGTTGTTTTCCCCGCCTACGCCTTCGATGACTTTTTTGGCGATTTCTTGATCTTTTGCGCTCATGGGTCATGCCTCCCTGTATGAAATGGTTCGAGTTGTCTGGAACGGGCCGAGCTTGAATTTGTGCGCTTTACCGAAGAAGCAAACGGCGCCGGCTGCTGTTTGCGTCCCCGTAAAACGCAGAAAAACCTGAGCTCGTGACAGAATCGGACGGTTTGCGCGCGCAAAAATTCGGCAAAAACGTTCGTTCTCTCACCAGCTCAGGTTTTGCCTGCATGACCAGTTACACCCTGTGTCCGATAGAAGAGTTTCGTATGCAATTGTCGGTGCGACCTTATTCCTCGCCGCGCGTCGTGATACGTTGAATATGAATCGTGAGGTAGACGTATTCGTCTTTGCTGAGACATTGATGATACGTGCTTTGCAGGTAATCGTCGATCTTTTTGGCGCAGTCGAACGCTTTGGCGTAGCTGAGGCGAACCTGTTCGTACAGGAAGTCTTCCCCGCTCTCGTGCACTTCCTTGCGCAGCAGCCGCATCGAGAAATATTGCAAATGCGTCAGGAACCGCGAATAGCTCAGCGAAGACTCGTCGAGCACGATGCCGTAATGGTACGTGACGATATTGAGAATATGATGCACGATCTCCGTCATCTCCATCGTCAGCCGCATCTCCGCCCCGTCCGTGCGGGCGTTGACGATATGCAGCGCGATAAAGCCCGCTTCGTCTTCCGGCAGCCGGACCCCGACCTGCTCTTCGATCATCCGGAGCGCGTCCTGGCCGATGCCGTATTCTTTTTTGTAAAAGCGCTTGATCTCGAACAGCATCGCGTTCTTGAAGTCGATGCCTTTGCTGTGCCGTTCGATCGCGTACGAGATATGGTCGGTCAGCGACAGATACACGTTGTCGTTCAATTCTTCGCCGAGTACGGCGCCCGCATGTTCGACGATCGACTTGACCGTCTCCAGATGCGCGACCGGAATCTCGTTCAGCAGCTCGGTCAGCCGCGCCGTGAGTTCGTTCGTATTGAGCATGAAAATTTTGTCGATCTTGTGTTCGTCCACTTCGTCCCCGATGACTTTGTTGAAAGAGATGCCGCGTCCCATGACGATGACTTCTTTTCCTTTGGCGTTGCGGGTCAGCAGCACGTTGTTGTTAAGCACTTTTTCGATAATCATTGTTTTCACTCCCGACTGCAATCGCGCATTTCCGACGGCTTCGATCCCCGATCCAGGCCGTCAGCCTATAAAAAAAGCCTAAGTTAATGCAAATATCATCAAGTCGGCAGGGAATGCTCCCTACGAGTTAATAACATTTGCGTTAACTTAGGCATTGCCCGCATGACCGGTCACAATCCTGTTGTTGCGTTCATTGTAGCATAACTTATAAAGCGATTACAACATCCCTCTGCTTTTTTCCCGAAAAAAGCAGCCGGACCCTGCCGGTCCGGCTGTCCCTGCGGCGCAGCGCCCGCTTAGGGCGTCAGCCTGCGGCGGAAACCGCGTACGTCTTCCTCATAGCCGAGCGCTTCGTAGAACGCGTGGGCTTCGGTGCGGAAGCCGCTGGAGACGAGCAGGGCATACGCGCAGCGGCGCTCGCGCGCGATCCGCTCCAGTTCCTCCATCAGCAGCTTCCCGGCTTTGCGGCCGCGAAAAGCTTCGGACACGATCACGTTCTCCACGACCATGAACGGACGGCAGTCGCCGATCAGATCGTGGCAGATGACGCCCATGGCGCTGCCGGCCAACGCTTCGCCTTCGAAAGCGCCCAGCAGCCGGTAATTATGATCGGCGGCCAAAGCGGCGAACGTCTCGCGCATCTGCTGCGGCGACGACGGTTATTCGACCAGTTCGGCGTACAGCCCGGCGAGCTGCGGCAAATCGTCTTCCTCCAGAATACGAATATGGATCATGGCTTGGGATGTTCCTCCTTGGATGCGTAATCGTTCATCGGGGGTTGTCTTAAGGACGAACTTCCTTCATGGTCGGCAGTTCTCCGGTTTCGCCGGCAGGCGGAAGAGTCCCCGCAGCCGGATGAGACTGCGGCGACAGCGGACTGGCTGCCGGCCGGAGCGATGCCTCAGCCGGCAGCTCGGCCGAACGCGCGGCGGCGGGCGCCGGTTCCCGGCGCTTGTCGGGCCGGAAATATTCGACGGCCAAAATGGCGATGCCCGAAGCAAGCATCAGCGCGCCGATCGCAAAAGGCAGCCCCAGCGCCATACTCTGCTTCAAGTCCGCTTCGTAAGGCCCTCCGCCGAAGATCGCGTACCAGACCCGCGTTCCTTCCCACGAAGACATATGCGGCACGAACAGCACGGCCGCGATAAAAATGCAGCCGACCATCCAGGTGCCGCCGAGCATAAGCGCGCAGCCGATCGCGGTTTTCTTCATGCCGTTTCCCCCTTGCCCGAATGTTCGATAGTGTTGCGGTCGAGCAGATAAAGCGAAGCCGCGTCGGCGGCGCAAGCGATTCCGATGCCTGCCGCGTAGCGCGCCAGGTCGACGGCCAGGAAGCCGCGGCCGAGCACGAGCGCGCCGAACGTCGTGGATCGCAGCGCGTCGATCCATTCCGCCCGGTACAGCTGGCTGAACTCGATGCCGAAGCTCAGCAGCAGCGCGTACAAGGCGCAGACGGCCGGTCGGCTCCGCGGCGCCAGCAGCCGGATCAGCGCGTACACGAGCGCCGCCCACAGGGCGTCGCCGGCGTTGTCGGCCAGCCAGTCCGGCAGCGCGGAAGTTTCGCGCCGCGAAGCGAGGCCGAGCAGCATGGCGGCCGTCCCCGCCGCCAGATAGGCGCTTCGCCGCTTCGCGTGCAGGCGCGGCCGGTGCCGGCGCTTGCGGTCGCTTCTCATCGGGAGTCCGCTCCCGTCCGGTATTCCACGATCTCGCCCTGGGCGATATCGCTCCGGCCCACAAGTGTGCCGAACAGCGTACCGTGTCCGGTCAGGATTACGCTCGAATGCCCCGCGCAGCGGTCCAATACGCCTTCAAGGCGCCGCAGCAGCATGGCGCGGCTCTCCCACAGACGAGGTTCGCCGGCCGGATAGACGCCGCCGCAGCGGTCGTAGTCGTCGCGCAGTTCGCGCATCCGTTCTTCGCTGTCGTATTCGAACGACAGATCCGGCTGCCATTCCCGCAGATCGTGCTCGACCGCGATGTCCAGGTTCAGCCTGCGCGACAAAATGGCCGCTGTCTGCATCGCGCGCGTATACGGCGAAGACACGATCAGTTCCGCCTGCTGCAAGCGGGGATCAGCCGCCGCTTCGGCGATCTGCCGCCGGCCCCGTTCCGTCAACGGAACCAGGTCGCGTCCGTTGCCTTTGAGATTTAGCGGCTTGTACGTATGCCAATCCGGCTCTCCGTGCCGGATCATATAAAAAATCGTCAACGTCCTCTCACCTTTCCGTTATGCTTCGGGTTGCACAGCCCGCATCGGGCGTTCTTCCACTCTACCGCTCCCTCTGCCAAAAAGGAAGCGTCGTTTGTCCCAAATGCCTGCCTGCTTCGCGAAGATTCAGACGCGGGGCTTGCGGCGGTCGCGTGCCCAAGCCAAGACGGCAATCGCAAGCACCAGCGCTCCGGCGATCCACCACACATAAGCCGGTACCGCCGAAGAACCGTTATCGCCGGCTTCGGCGGAAGCCGGCGAACCGGGCGAAGCGCCGGGCAGCACATCGACCGGCTCGCCCAACTGCTGCATCGCGGCCGGCTTCACGCCCGACGCGTACGATTGATTGCCGGAGCACAGGCCGGTCGACAGCATCGCTCCGTCCTTGCCCGCGAAGACGAGATAATTCTCGCCCAGCTTGAACTCCGTTCCGCAGGACGATTCGCTCATCTGCGTCGACACGGTCGTCGTCTCGTACGCTGTCCCTTTCCACGCCGCGTCGACTTTGAACTCGTAATAGACGGGATCGGCGCTCGAACGCGTACCGTCCGCGGCCGGCGGCGTTTCGCGTCTCTCCACCGCTTGGCCCGAGAAGATCGTATCCGCGTAGCCCGCCGCTTCTTCCGTATCGACGATCGCGCAGCTGCAGGCGTAAGCGGGCTTCGCTTCGAGCGCGAAGCTTGCTCCGACGCTCACGGCGAAGATCAGCAGCGCAAACAGCAGACGAATACCGGACCGTCCGCGCCCGACAAGGCTCAATCCCTTTGCCGATCGTTTCTGTAATCGTTTTTCCGGTCTTTTTTCCAATCGTCTTGATGTCCCTGTTCCTGTAGCTTTCATGCTGCCTGCCTCCTTCATGAATGGTCTGCTTCATGTTCTAAACGCAAAAAAGGAAGCGCAAGTTGCGCTTCCTTGTCAAATCCGGCTTGATTCCGGCTTAAATCCGGCCTCACCGTCTTCGTCCCGACGCGGCTTGGCTTCGCTGCACCGCAGCCGATTTCCGTTCGTCCCGCCGCTGTCCGCGCCGGTTCGGCGGACCCGCGACGAGGCGGTAACCGACATAGCCGAGCGTCGCGCCGAGACCGTTCAAGATGAGGTCGTCCACGTCCGCCACGCCCGCTCCCGAGATGCCCTGCGCCAGTTCCAGCACCATAATCAGCGCCAGGAACCGAAGCAGAAATACCGGATAGAACCGGCATTTGCGAAACAGAATCGGCAGCAGCACGCCGAACGGAACAAACACGGCGACGTTGCCCGCCAGATTGATCAGCGGCGCCCGCAGATTGTCCCACCCGGCCGAGCGGGTGAACAGCTTGATCGTCTCGAACGGCTCCAGATTGTACCGGAAGCTGCCGAGTCCGATCTGCGACGCGCGCCCGAATCCCCAGAACATCCCGTACAGCAGCAGGGCGCCGTAGCCGAGCAGCACGAGTGCCGCCAGCAGCTTCACGGCTATATTACGGGCTTTCATACGCAAAACTCCTTATTGATTCTCGCTTCGTTCCTTGAGTTCCAGCCAGACGGCTGCCATATCCAGTTCGCCTTTGCCGCTGCGCACCGCATCGGCGTACGTCCGGTCCGCGGCTTCGGCCAGCGGCAGTTCGATGTTCCGGCGTTTCGCTTCGGCCGTCAGCAGCCCCAAATCTTTGGACAGCAGACTCACCATGAACGCCGCCGGGAACTGTTCGTTCATCCACATGTCTTTTTTGCTGGCCAGCATCGGCGTGTTGACCGCCGATTCGCCGATCATTTCGATCAGCTGCGCGCGATCAAGTCCCGCGCTTTCGCCGATCAGCAGCGATTCGGAGATGCCCTGCGCCATGACGCCGAGCAGCAGGTTGATCGACAGCTTGGCCGAGCTGCCCGCGCCGACTTCGCCGAACCGGATCGTTTTTTTGCCCAAACGATCGAACAACGGCTGACACCGCGCCACGTCGCCCTGCGCGCCTCCGGCCAGGATGACGAGCTGTCCGTTCTCGGCCGGGCCGACCGAACCGGATACCGGCGCATCCACGTAACGCCCGCCGGCCTGTTCGACCTGCGCGGCGAACGCTGTCGCTTCTTCCGGCGCGATCGTGCTCATATTGACGACGACCGTATCGGGGCCAACCCCTGCAAGCAGGCCATTCTCGCCTGCGAATACATCCTGCACAACCGAACCTTTCGTCAGCATGACGAAGACGATCTCCGCCTGCTGCGCGGCTTCGCGCGGCGAAGCGGCAAGCGATGCGCCGTCTTCGGTCAGCGGCCGAGCTTTTTCCTCTGTCCGGTTATAGACGTGCACGGCGTAACCCGCCCGCAGCAAATTGCGCGCCATCGGCACGCCCATATATCCGGTTCCGATCCAGGCCAATGTTGTCATCTTGTTCCACGCTCCTGTTCCGCGATTCGTTTTCTTTTCCCTAAGTCAGCATACCGCAATCGACGGCGAGAGTCATGTTTGCATGGGGCGCAGGACGCCGGACACGACAAAAACGCCTCCCTTGAGGGAAGCGTTCCATGTTGGCGCGGGTTGGCGCGAAAATCAGGCTTTGCTTACCGCGTCGCCCGCAAAAAAGGCTTCGAGCTGACGCGTCACTTCGGCTTTGTCGTTGTCGATCACGGTCTGGAACTGCTCTTTGGCGACCAGTTCGGCGATCTCGACCGGGAAATCCTGCACGATATCGAGCAGGCGGACCGCTTCGTCGAACTTGGCCGGATGCGCCGTCGCGAACGCCGCGGTCACTTCGCCTTCTTCGTTAAACGCTTCGTACGCCGCCACGCCGCACGCGGTATGCGGATCGAGCAAATAATCGTACTCTTTTTTGTAGCGGCCCATCAGTTCAAGTCCCTGCTCGTTTTTGGCGCCGAGCGCATGGAGTTCGGACTGCACCCGCTCCAGCAGTTCGCCTTCGATAGTGATGCCGCCTTCGCTCGCAAGCTTCGCCATGTACGCCGACACCTGCTCGGAATCTTCGTCCAGCAAATAGTACAGATAACGTTCGAAGTTGCTCGCCACCTGAATGTCCATCGACGGGCTGTGCGTTTTGCGGAACTCGCCCGGACGGTATTCGCCCGTCGTCACGAAACGCTCCAAAATATTGTTTTCGTTCGTCGCGATCATCAGTTTGTGAATCGGCAGACCCATTTTTTTGGCCAGAAAGCCCGAGAAAATGTTGCCGAAGTTGCCGGACGGCACGCTGACGTTGATCCGGGTGTCCGCCGCCTGTTCGCCGAGCTGTTCGTTGACGCGGAAATACGCATAGAAGTAATAGACGGTCTGCGCCAGAATCCGGACGAAATTGATCGAATTGATCGCGCGCAGATGATGTTCGCTTTTGAACGACAGATCGGAGAACAACTCTTTGATGATGCGCTGGCAGTCGTCGAAGTTGCCTTTGACCGACAGGTTCAGCACGTTCTCGTCGTTCACCGTCGTCATTTGCAGTTCCTGCACTTTGCTGACCTTTTCGTGCGGATGCAGAATACAGATCTTGATGCCTTCTTTGCCGCGCACGCCCTGGATCGCCGCCGCGCCCGTATCGCCGGACGTTGCGCCGAGAATATGGATAATCTCGCCGCGCGTTCGGGAGACGTACGAATAAAATTCGCCCATGAACTGCAGCGCCACGTCTTTGAACGCGAACGTCGGGCCGTGGAACAGTTCCAGAATGTAGAGCGAATCGTTGAGCTTGCGCACCGGCGTCACTTCCGGTTCGCGGAACGAAGCGTAGCTGGACTCCACCAACTGCTTCAGATCGGCTTCCGGAATTTCTCCGTTTGCGTACAGCGAGAAAATTTCGATAAACAACTCGCGGAAAGGCAGCCCCTGCCAGTGTTCCAGCGTTTCGGCCGATACGGTCGGAATCTGCTGCGGAATCATCAGTCCTCCGTCTTCGCCGAGTCCCATCAGAACGGTATCGATAAAGCCTTTCGGTTCAACTTGACCTCTTGTACTGACGTAGTTCATCGTAAGCCCCCAGTGATCGAGAATATTTCAATAATCATACCCCGAAACCGACATCGGATGACAGTCTTTTTTTGCATTTCGGCGTAAAAAGAAATCGGCGGGCTTGGTATAAGCTGCACGAAGGGCGGACTATTGTCTCTCTTGGGAGTACATTTCTTCGACTTTTTGTTTGAGCGCATGCTGCCGGTACCGGATGAACGCCGTCATGTAACGCTTCAGGACGAGCGCGTCGAACAGGCGGCCGATCGGCCCGCACCCAAATTTCTTCGCTGACGATCGGCATGGACACCCATCCTTCCTGAGTGGACATTTTCTATTGGATACGAATCTTTTTCTCGTCGTCGATTTTTGTTCGAAGGAGGTCGATCTGGGCCATCAAATAAGCGTGCCGCGACGTATCTTTTCGAACAGCAGCCCGCATCATTGCGTAAAAGACATACCGGATATAGAGCAGCGTCACGCGTACGTCTCTCCAACCCCCGGAATCCTCGTTGAAAAAGCGCGTTTTGCGTTCAAGCGGTCTGTTCATGTTCAACCTGCTTTCTATTTTGGAATTTTGCTATTAAACCCCTGGTTTCTTTTGCCGATATAAACCAAAGACTTGAAGATATGCCTACAACCTGACTTACTGGAGGATAACCCGATGAAAAAAAGACTGGCCTACGGCCTGAGCTTCGCCCTGCTGCTTGCGGTGACCGTTCCCGCTTCCCCGCAGGTGGCGCATGCCAAAGAAAAAACGTACAAAAACTGCACCGAGCTGAACCGGGATTACAAAGGCGGCGTTGCCAAATCGGCATCCGTCACCAACAAAGGCGGCAAAACGAAGCACAAACCGTTCGTGTCCGCATCCTTGTACGAGGACAACAAGAAAAAAGACCGCGACAACGACTTTATCGCTTGCGAAAAATAAGGGCTGCCTTCGGGCACCCCTTTTTTTATGCGCGGTTATACGATTATAGCCAACGTTCGGCTTTTTTGAAATTCATTCCAATTCAATCTCCAGTTCTCCGACAAACACAGCCTGTCCGGACACAAGGATCTCGATCTCTCCGCTTTCCCTGCGCGAGGCCTCCACTTTGATTCTGCCGCCGCGGCCCATCTCGATTCCCTGCTCGACGACGAATTCGGTCCGTTGTTCGTCCGGTTCCATGTACGTCAGCGCGTACGCGCCCATGACGCCGGTCGCTGTCCCTGTCGCCGGATCTTCGACCATGCCGGAGAACGGCGAAGAGAAATGCCGTGCGTGCATGCGAGCCGCGGGATCGACGGTCTCCATGCAAAAAGGATGCAGCGACGCCCGCGGCTGCTGAGTCAGCACGTCCGGAAACGCGGCGTTGTCGGGCACCATGCGCGAGAACGCCTCCAGCTTCCAGATCGGAATCAGCACGGTCCAGACGCCGGTACTGCCGTAGACGATCGGATAACGGTCGTCCACATCGTCCGCGGACAACCCCATCAGGGCAAGCAGACGGTCCCGATCGCCTTCAAACGGCAGAAAGACCGGGTCGGCCTGACGCATCCGCATGAACAGCGAGTCTTCGCTGCCGCCCGGATCGCGCCGAAGCTCTACCGGCAGCAGTCCGGCCTTCGTCTCGATCATCGCTTCGCTGCGCTCCAGACGTCCCCGCGTATGCAGCGCGTACAGCGACGCCATCGTCGCGTGTCCGCACAGATCCATTTCATGCCCCGGCGTAAAATAGCGCAGCTGCACGTCCGCCGCTTCCGAGCGGCAGACGAACGTCGTCTCGTTGAAGCCGACCTTGGCCGCGATCCGCTGCATCTGCGTATCCGTTAACCCGTCGGCGTCCAGCATGACGCCTGCCGGATTGCCCTGCCCCGGAACGGGCGAGAACGCTTCATAGTGAAAAACCCGAATAGCGGTCATGATTGTGCCTCCTTGAATAAAGTCAGTGTCGCGGCGATGCTCGATTCGACGAACTCGGCATCGGGCCGCGTTTTGATCATGATCGTAAGCCCGATCAGCGCCACGAGCAGCGCATGGGCCAGCGCAGCCGCATCCTGCCCCGGCGCAAGTTCGCCGGAAGACAGCCCCTGCCCGATCCGTTCGCGAAACAACCGGGCCAGGCGCAGCTGATGCTCTTTCGCCCGGGCCGTCCATTCCGGCTCGCGCCGCGCCAGCTCGTCGATCGTCAGGATCGCGAGGCAGCCGAGCATAGGATCGCCGCCCGAACCGCCGGCCGCCAGATCGCGCAGCAGCCCGCCGAAAGCGGCCGCGACCGTGCGTTCCCGGCCCAGCACCTCTTGCACGTAAGCGGCATGTCGATCCATGTACAGATCCAGCGCTTTGCCGAACAGCTCGCGCTTGTCGCCGAAAGCCGCGTACAGGCTTGGCTTGCGGATATTCATCTTCTCGGTCAGATCGCTGAGCGAAGCGGCTTCGTACCCTTTTTCCCAGAATACCCGCATAGCCGCTTCGAGCGCTTCCCGTTCGTCGAACGCACGCGGTCTCATGTTCGTCCTCCTTCTGCCGTGATGCCTGCTCTGTACCGATCAGTATAAAGGAAATTCCGGTCGGTTGGCAAAGGGTTGACAGGACCGGAACGAAGCCGCTATAGTAAGCAGGCGCTCATTACATACCGATCGGTACATAATAAAAACAGAGGAGGCTTCCCATGTCCGTATCCCGTTCTTCGGCAGGGCTGTCCGCGGGAACGGCGCTGCTGCTTGCGGCCGCCTGCGGCCTTGCCGTAGCGAACGTCTATTACGCGCAGCCGCTGCTCGGCCTGCTGGCGGAGCAATTCGGCGTCCCGATCGCCGCGGTCGGCTCGATCGTGACGGTCGTCCAAGTATTCTACGCGCTCGGCCTGCTGCTGATCGTGCCGCTCGGCGATTTGCTAAGCCGGCGGCGCCTGACGGTGATCCTGCTGCTGCTGATTACCGCCGGCCTGCTGGCCGCTGCATGGTCTTCAAGCTTCTTCATGCTGCTGGCCGGGCTCGCGCTGGTCGGGCTGACAGCGGTCGTCACCCAGATTCTCGTCAATTTCGCTTCGGCGCTCGCTGCCGAAGAGCAGCGCGGCCGCATCGTCGGCATCGTCACGAGCGGCGTCGTAATCGGCATTTTGCTGGCCCGTACGTTCGCGGGAGTCATCAGCGACCTGGCAAGCTGGCGCGCGGTCTATGTGGCGTCCTCGCTGCTGACGGCCGCGGCTGCCCTGGCCTTGTCGGCGCTGCTTCCCGCAGACGGCGCCGACAAATCCAGTCTGTCTTACGGACGGCTGCTGCTGTCCGTGCTGCGGTTGTTCAGAGAAGAGAGACTGCTGCGTACGCGCGCGGCATTGGCTTTCTGCGTATTTACCGCGTTTGGCATCCTGTGGACGCCTCTTGCGCTGCCGCTCGGCCAAGCCCCATTCTTCTTGTCCCCGTCGGCTATCGGCGCGTTCGGACTGGCGGGAGCGGCCGGAGCGCTCGGAGCCGTGGGAGCCGGCCGGCTGGCCGACCGGGGCTTGGGCGAACGCACGACCGGCGTCGCCCTGATTCTGCTGCTGCTGTCCTGGCTGCCGATCGGCCTGCTGCACCATTCGCTGGCGCTGCTCGTCGTCGGCATTCTGCTGCTCGATTTCGCGGTGCAGGCTGTCCATGTCACGAACCAGAGCCTGCTGTACGCCGCGCTGCCGGAAGCGCGCGGCCGGCTGACCGGCGCTTATATGACGTTCTATTCGATCGGAAGCGCGCTGGGCGCTTTTGTGTCCACGCGGGCGTACGCCGCTTACGGCTGGACCGGCGTCAGCCTGCTCGGCGCGTGCGTCAGCCTGGCAGGCCTGGCCTTCTGGATCTGCACGCAAACAAGGCGCCGATAAACGGCGCCTTGTTTGCGTGGAGGACCGAAGCGCGGAGCAGGTCAGGCCTGCCGGCCCAGCTCCGCAAGGCGGCTGCGGACGAAGTGCAGCAGCTTCGCTTTTTCCGGCGCGGGGATCGGCTCGACGAGGCGGGCCGCCGCCACGGGCAGCATCCAGCGCTCGATATCCGTAGCGCCGAAGCCCGACAGCTCGGCGTACGTGCGCATGTAGACGCTGCGGAAAATCTCCGCCGCTTCTTCCATGCTGCCTCGCGGGCCGCCCGCTTCCGTGCCGAATCCGAGCAGCAGCAGCGTGCGGGCCGCGTCGTACAGCGGATGGCCGCAGTTCGCGTCGATCCAGTCGATCACGTGCCAGTCTGCCCCGTTCTCCATAATATTGCCCGGGTGAAAATCGCCGTGGCATAACCGGTCGCCGTCCGGAAGCCGCTCAAGCTCCGCCAGAACGGCTTGCCGTTCGTCTTCGCCAAGCTGATCCGTCCAGCCTATGCGCTGTACCAATCTCTCGCGCTGGTGATCTTCAAGCGTATCGGCGGCGCGTGCGTTCAGCTGCACTTGATAGGCCGCGAACTTGCGCGCCGCGTCTTCCGCGGTGTGCGGTTCGCGCTGCAGGCGCGCAAGCAGCGACTCGCCCGGCAGGCGTTCCAGCAGCATTCCCTGCCGGCTGCCGCTTTCGGTCAAGCCGAGCGGCTTGGCCGAAGGCAGCCCCTGCGCGTAGGCCCATTCGCTTTTGACATATTCGGATCGCACGCCCGCTTCCGTGAATCCTTCCCGGAACAACTTCAATATGCGTCCCGCTTCGTCCGTGAAAATCTCGGCGGTTCCTCCTTCGCCGATTCGGTTCCATTCGGTATGCGGCATCTTACTCTCCTCTCCCGCCGGAACGTCCGGTGTCTATCTGCGGTTCGCCGGACGTTCCAGCGCGTACAATTCGTCTTCGATTTGCAGCAGCTTTTCGTTCACTGCCGCTTTGGCGTCCTGAACGCCCTGATTGTACGCATACGGCGCCAATCGCTGCATCATATGGTCGAGCAGCTGCTCCGCGGCGAGACTTCCGATTTCTTCTCCGCGCTCGTCGTAAAAATACTGCTGCAAATCGGCGATCAAGTCATCCTTGTTTTCTTTTGGCAGTCTGATCGGAATCATGGTCTTCTCCTTGCTCCGTTATCGGCGGCTGCCGTCGGGTTTGTTGTGGTGCATGACGATCTGCCGGCTCGGCTTGAACCCGCTGCGTTCGTAATAGTCGCTCAATTTGGCCGAGCAGAACAAACTGACGATTTCGATGCCGACGAGTTCGTGCAGCATCTTGTCCATCATCTGCCGGCCGATGCCCTGTCCGCGGTGCGCGCCCAGGACGACGACGTCTTCCACGTAGGCCCGGTACACGCCGTCGGACACCGCCCGGCAGAAGCCGACGAGCTGCTTGTCTTCCCACGCACCCAGTACGATACCGTGGGCAAGCAGCTTGCGGATCCCGTCTTTCGTACGCTCCGGCCACCAGTCGGCATCCTGGTACAATCGCAGAAGCTGAAGCGGGGGGATCGGTTTTTCCGTATGCCGTTTGATGACGACCATGTATCCGAAACCTCCTTCGTATTCTCGCTTGAATCGCGGTACGGTTTCTTAGACTATGCCCTAAATCAAACGGAAAGTCGAGTCCCGCCGGCTGCATGACCGCCGGATGGTCGACTCGTCGCAGCACACTCCGGTGCCGGCGTTCGAACAAGCGGAAATTGCAAAAAGCCCCGACGCAGACGGTGCGCCGAGGCTTGGCTCCCTATTAGGAAGGCTTGTTCGCGTTACGGTTCGATCGGCTTGACCATGCCCGGATCGGCGATCAACGACAGCGCGCCTTCGTCCAGGCAGCCGTACCAGACGTCCGAATAATAATCCATGATCAGCAGGTCGTCTCCGCACAGGTAGAAGGAATGGGAAGGCTCTTTGAACACGTAATGGCCGTCCAGCCAGAGCGGATGCAGCGTGTCGCGGAACACCGTCGGGTCAAGAGCGCCGTCCAGCTTGCCGAAAAAGCGGCTGCCGAAGACCAGTTCCTGCAGGCAGAACGTCGTCATGAAATGGGTCAGCGACGGACAGACCACTTCGCTGCCTTGCAGATGATCGTCCCACAGCTGCGCTGCGTTGCTGTAGACGGGCGAATCGTCGCGGCCGGCGTCTACCTCGCAGCTCCAACTGCCCTGATTTTCGAGCAGGAACGTAATTTGGCCGGCTTGGCGCTGCAGCTCGGAAGCATCCAGCCACATATCCTGCGTCTCGAACAGCTTCGGACGGATGCTGCCCGGCTGCAGGCCGGCGGCAAAAGACGGATTCGGCCAACGGCCGGCAAACGCGTAAAAATCTTGCAAAGCGGCCGGCAGATCGGCCGGAATCTCTTCGCGGCGAAGTCCGTATTCGGGTCTGGCGGGTCCGGCCCATTTGCAAATAAAGGCTTTCAACCGCTCCATTGTTTGTTCATTGTCCGGAATCAACATATGAATTCCCCTTTGATATGTAATGATGAAATAGGCGAGTAGGCTGTATGCAGGGTGGTAGCGATCGAGCCGATCCCAGACTTTTTGGGTGTTCCAGCTTTATGTACCCTCATTTTATCGGTAAACGCTTCTATCGATAAGCCCACTCTTTCCTATTTCTTCCGTTTTGCCTACGATCCCGGATGCGAAGTTAGTCCCATTCACGAATCGTTTTCGATCGAACAGCAAAAACAAGGACGTGCGGGGCGCACGTCCTTGCCGGTCGGGCCTTTTACCACTTGGTTTCGATAAAGCGGTCGCGGCCGGATTGCTCGCGGTCTTCTTTGTAATGCTTCGGATTTTTTTTGTGGTAATCCTGGTGGTAATCTTCGGCTTCGTAGAAATCCTGTGCCGGCAAAATTTCGGTCGCGATCGGCTTGTCGAAGCGTCCGCTGTCCGCCAGCGCCTGCCGGGAAGCGAGCGCGGCCTGCTGCTGTTC
This sequence comes from Saccharibacillus brassicae, assembly GCF_006542275.1. Lineage (NCBI taxonomy): Bacteria > Bacillati > Bacillota > Bacilli > Caryophanales > Paenibacillaceae > Saccharibacillus > Saccharibacillus brassicae. Next base: position 4,504,985 of record NZ_CP041217.1, on the reverse strand, counting down.
TTCGTTATGGAAAAAGACGGCCGGCTTGTACTGCGTGCCCCGGTCCTGGAACTGGCCTTCGCCGTCCGTCGGGTCCGTCTGCGGCCAGTACAGCTCCAGCAGCCGCTCGTACGGGAAAACGTCCGGTTCGAACGTGACCTGCACCACTTCGTAATGTCCGGTCGTGCCGGTCTTGACCTGCTCGTACGTCGGATTCTCTACCGTGCCGCCCATATATCCGGACACGATGCCGCGAATGCCCGGCAGTTCTTCGAACGGCGTCACCATGCACCAGAAGCAGCCGCCGGCGAACGTCGCTTTTTCGATCTTGTTTTCGCACGCGTTTCGTGCGAAGCCTTGAGGGTCTTGGTTCATTGTCGAGGTCTCTCCTTCGTCATTCCAGATTGTCACTCGGCGGAAGGCACGAGCGTAAAGTTCGGCTTGATCTCGCCGATCCGTTCTTTGCGCGCGTTCAGGACCGGCGCATGTACGTATTCGTCCAACTGCGCGAACTGCTCCGGCGTGCCGATGCCGAGCTGCTTCAGCACGTCCATCGCCGCGACGAAAGTGGCGCGTTCGCTGCCGTCTTCGACTTTGACGGCGATCCCGATACCAAGATCGGCCACGCCGATACACTGCACGCCTTCCGCGCCGACCTTCGACACCAGATTGCCGCCGAACACTGTCATCAGGTCGGTATCGAAGCGATGTCGGCCCGCTACCATCTCGGGCCGGTTCGTCATGCCGCGTCGGATACGGTTCAATGCTTCCGCGCGCGGCGCGGCCACGGTCCCTTCCGGCTTCGCCAGCCGGGCAAAGCCGAGAGCGGCGGCGCTCAGCGGCAGGCGATGCACGGGCACGCCGCATCCGTCTACGCCGATCCCGATCTCTTCGGCCGGCACGCCGCAAATATCGGCGATGACCGACAGGATGCGCTGCTGGTGCGGATGGTCGGTCTCCCGGTACGTGCCGAGGTCTTCGCCCAAATGCCGCGCCGTCAGCAGCATGCCGGAATGCTTGCCGGAACAGTTGCTGAACACCGGCGTCAGTTCCCGTCCTTCCCGGATCAATTCCCGGTAGCTCTCGCTATCGCGCGGAATATGCGTGCCGCATTGCAGATACTCTTCGGACAGCTCGGCGCGGGACAAGACGTCCAGCACCGTATGGCGGTGGATCGGCTCTCCGCTGTGCGACGCGCAGCTGAGCGAGATTTCGGCGTCGCCGTATCCGTAGGCGTCCGCCGCACCGGATTCGATCAGCGGCACCGCCTGGAACGGCTTCATCGACGAGCGCGGAAACGTCAGCCGCTGCGGATCGCCGACGGCATGCAGCAGACGACCGCTCCGATCGACGACCGCCGCGTGAATGACATGGTTGCTTTCTACATAGGAGCCCCGGGTAACTTGTACGTCCTGCGACATCGGTTGATCTCTTCTTTCTATATATAGTGGATGGTTTCGATAGAGCGGATTATTTCGCCAATTCGTAAATGGCCCGCGCGTAAATGGCGGTTGCTTTCAGCAAATCGTCGATTTCGATATATTCGTCCGCTTGATGGGCCGTCATCTCTTTGCCCGGGAAGCAGGCTCCGAACGCGACGCCTTTTTGCATGAATTTGGCATAGGTGGCGCCGCCGGTCGTGAGCAGCGTCGGCTCTTCGCCGGTCATTTCCGCATAAGCGGTCTGCAGCGCTTTGATGACCGGTTCGCTCGGGTCCACGTAATGCGAAGACGCTTCGCGCACGTCGGAGATCCGGTAGTCGAACCCGTCGACGCATTCTTCGAGGCGGGCTTTGATCCAGCCGTAATCGGCCGAGACCGGACAGCGCGCCGTGAGGCCGATCTGCGTCTCGCCTTCGCCGAAGCCGAACGAGATCACGCCCGGATTGACCGTCAGCGGGCCGGTAATATCGTCGCTGCACGCTATGCCGATCTTTTCTCCGTGGAAATCTTCGTGCAGCGCGTTCAACAGATCGATAAACGCTTTGCCTTCCGGCTGGAACGAAGCGTCCTTGAGGAACAGCGCAAGCGTCGTACCCGCGTTGACCCCGCTCGCCGGTTCCGATCCGTGCGCCGATACGCCGGTCAGGGTAAACATGGCCTGCCCCGCATTGATCTCGGCTTCGCCCGTAACCCGGTGTTCCCGGCAGAAGTCTTCGAACGCTTCGACCAGCGGACGGATATCGCCGCTCAGCACCGCATGCGCGCGTTCCGGCACCATGTTGATCCGCAGTCCCGATTCGAACGATTCCAGCTTCACGAGCGACTTCGTTTCTTTGGGCAGGCGCTTCGGCACGAGCGTCGGGTTAAACTGCCCTTTTTCCGCGTAGATCATCGGGAACTCGGCGTCCGGCGCGAATCCGACCTTCGGCATCGTTTCCTGCTCCGCGTAATGGCGCATGCAGCTCATGCCGCTTTCTTCGTCGGTGCCGAAAATGAGGCGGACGTTTTTGGTCAGCGGAAGGCCAAGCTCCTGCACGATCTTGAGCCCGTACAAGGCGGCGATCGTCGGCCCTTTGTCGTCGATCGCGCCGCGCGCGTACAGCTTGCCGGCGCGAATCGAAGGCTCGAACGGGGGACTGGTCCACGTACCGGTCGCCGGCACGACGTCCACGTGGCCGAGAATGCCGACCGTCGTCTCCGGATCGAAATTGCCGTACTGCGCGTGCCCGGCGTAACCGTCCACGTTTTTGACGTCCAGTCCCATTTGCTCCGTTAATTCCAGCATGTAGTCGAGCGCTTCCGCAATCGCGGCTCCCATCGGACGCTTGCGCGACATCGTGGCCGGATCTTTGACGCTTTGGATTCTAAGCAGGCCGTCCAGATCGCGCAGCAGGTCTTCCCGCCGGGCTTCCGCTTCTTTTTGCCAATCGATCATCTTTCCTTGCCTCCTCATGGATTCTTGCCGTCTGTCGATCTATAAGATTCGCTTTTTATTTTACCACTATTTTATTCCGATTGCCGAATACGCCGCTCCGCCTCATGCAGCAGCTCCGACAGCCGTTTGGCGTCGATCGGTTTGTTCATGTATTCGTCCATGCCGGCGTCCAGGCAGCGCTGCCGGTCGCCCTGCATCGCGTTCGCGGTAACCGCGACGATATACGGACTGCCCCACTCCGGCGGCTGTTCGCGAATACGCCGCACCGCTTCGAATCCGTCCATCCGCGGCATGCGCACGTCCATCAAGATGACGTCGTAGCGTCTTCGGGCCACGGCTTCCACCGCTTCCTGGCCGTCGCGGGCCAGATCGGATTCGTAGCCGAGGCGGCCGAGCAGCCGTTCCATCACCAGCTGATTGACCCGGTTGTCTTCGGCGACGAGCACGCGCAAAGCGACCGGCTGCTTCGCCGGAAGAGGCAGCGACGCCAGGTCGTCCGCAGGGCGCTGATCGAAGTCCGGCAGGGTCGCCTCGATCGTAAAATGGAACACCGAGCCTTCGCCCGGTTTGGAACGGACCCCGATTTCGCCGTCCATTAGCTCGATCAGCCGCTTCGTAATCGCCAGGCCGAGTCCGCTTCCTTCGGACTTGCGCGTCATGAAATTGTCCAGCTGGTAAAAAGGATCGAACAGATACTGCGTCTGCTCCTGCGGAATGCCCACGCCGGTATCCCGAATACGGAACACGAGGCGAAGATGCCCTTCCCGCTCACTTCGCTCGCTGTCGACCGAGACGAATACGCCGCCTTTTTCCGTGTATTTGATCGCGTTTCCGACCAGATTGATCAAAATCCGGCGCAGCTTGTTGGGATCCGAGACGACGATGTCCGGCACGCGCGGCGCTACCGACAAGCCCAATTCCAGCTGTTTGTCCCTGGCATCGGCCAGCAGAATATCGAACGACCGCGCCACGTCCTCGCGCAGGTTCATCGGTTCGTTTTGCAGTTCGGTCTTGCCCGCTTCGATCTTGGAAAAGTCGAGGATGTCATTGACGATCCCGAGCAGCGAATCGCCGCTGCGGCGGATCACTTCCACGTACTCGCGCTGTTCGTCGTTCAATCCGTCGGTCTCCAGCAGCAGCTGCGTCAGCGCGATGACCCCGTTCATCGGCGTGCGGATCTCGTGGCTCATCACCGCCAGAAATTCGCTTTTGGCCTGGTTCATCTCTTCGGCCGTCTGCTTCTCGATCAACAGCCGCTTGTGTTCGGTAATGTCTTTGGCCAAAACGTAGCAGCCGACGCGTTCGCCGCCGACGATGATCGGAGCGGTCGAAGTCAGCACTTCGGACTCGCTTCCGTCGGCGCGCCGGATCCGGATCGAAGGATGGACGGTCTCGTCGCCGATCGCCGCTTCGCGCAAAATGTCTTCCAGCGTCCCTTCGGACATCCACTCGGCGAACAGACGGCCGATCATGTCTTCGGTCTTCAATCCCGTCAGGTTCTGCGCCGCCGGATTCGTGTTGATGACCCGCCCTTCCCGATCGATCGAAAAGACGGCGTCGTGGTTATGCTTCTTCAGCGACGTGTACCGTTCGATCGACTCCCGCAGCCGGCGATCCGAATTGCGGAAATCGGTAATGTCGCGATAGATGATCGCGCAGCCCGCCGGCTTGTCGGCGTCGCCGAGCGCGAACGAGGTCAGCAGCAGGTCGAGCGGTTCGCCGATCCGGGTTCGGGCCGTCGCTTCGATCTGCCTGGCCCGGCCGATCCCGATGCCCGACTCCTCCGCCGCCTCTTTGACGGACGGCAGGTCCAGCCAATGGTCCGTCACGCCGTGCAGGCCGATCCGTTCCCGCAGCTGCCGTTCGCCGCGCCCGACGAATTCCGCGGCGGGCCAGCCGAATATCCGCTCGAAAGCTTCGTTGACTTTGACCAGCCGGCCCTCTTCGTCGAACAACGCGACCGGATCGAGATTGTTCGCGATAATCCGCTCCAACTGCCGGGCGCTCGCTTCCAAACGCTCCTGTGCGTCGAGTTGGAGCTCTTCCTGTTCGCGCTGCGCGGACAACGAAGGAAACAAAGCGCCGGCGCTCCGGCCGGACAGATCCGTGTCGGAGAGCTCGTCGTCGGTCATGATATAGTCATGGCTTCTCAGCAGCTTGATCTGAAGCGCGGCGCTGAGCGAGCCGCTGCGGTAAGCGCACACCGACAGCAACCCGGCATTGTGCACCGTCCGTTCGGACAGTTCTTCGAAATGTTCCAGTTCGCTCTCGACGCTGTGCTCGCTGTCCCAGGCGATTTGCGCCCACGTCCGCATACCGCCCGTGTTCCCTTCGTAAGGCGCCAGCAGTTCCCCGGAATGCTTCACGACCGTTTTGTAATCGAAGCTGCCGTGCGAAGCGTAGAACTCGTCCGCGTCCACGTAGACGATCCGCGCCCGTTCTTCTTCGCTCAGCGCCGGCTCCGCGAGTGCCCGAATAGACCCGAGCTGCTCTTGGTGGTCGATCATAATCGTCAACCCGCCGCCCTGTGCGCCCGAGACCGCATAGGCGGCCGCATTGCGCGCATACTGGTCGGCATCGTCGTACAAATATAAAATATGTCCGCCCGCAGACACATTGACCATCCGGTTCAGTTCCATGATGCGTTCACTCATTGTGTCCTCCGCGATTTGTGTAAAATTTTAGTTTCTTCTATTATACGACAAAGGAATCGACGAAAGACGACGAAATCCTCTGCCAGCCTGTTAAAAATACGCATAAAAAAAGACCCGAATCCTCTGCCGAAGCATTGAATACGGGTCTCGTCCTTAGTGATGCGGTCGAGAGGACTCGAACCTCCACGGGGGTTAGCCCACACGGACCTGAACCGTGCGCGTCTGCCAATTCCGCCACGACCGCTCATTCACATTGTCGCCTGCTAGCAGCGACAAGATAGATCATAGCATGCCCCCGCCGCGCAAGTCAATCTTTTTCAAAAAAAGATCCGGTGTTCGCTTGCGCCCGTACATACGTTCGGTTATAATAAAAACAGAACATAAGTTCCTACAAGGTGGTGAAGCGCATGACCGCTGTACAGACGACGCGCGACGAACTTTCGCTGATCAAGAGCTATCTGCTGCTGACGCATATTCTAAAAGTTTTCGAGAACGATGCCAAGAAACTGGAGTCCGACTCCCCGATGCAGGCTTCTCCTTTATATACCGAAATGATTCGCGGCGCTTCCCGATGCGCGGCCGTGCTGCTGTCCGGCGTACGGAAAGAATTCAAGAAACGCCATATCCGGATCTGCGAAGTCAGACATACCGAACGCGGCGTCGATACCGATTACCTCTGCCGGGGACTGCACGGCACGCTGCATATCGACGACGAGCCTTTCCGGCGCGAATCCGACCTCAGAATGCGGGCGTATATGGGTCTGGAAGTCGCTCCGATCGTGACCGATTCCGGCCGTCAATCCGCGCCGCCGGTCCGCCCCTACAGCGGACGCCCCGCTGCCGGAAGCAGCAGCCCGAACCCGGCTTCCCGTCCGCCTCACACCGGAAGATACGCGTAAATTTGTCCCCCTCTCTCCCCTGAGCCGGTCTCCAGCGCCTCCCCCGGCATGCGGACGGCCCACCGGGATTCATATATTCATATCAGATTTGCATCACGCATCATTGAATAAAGCCCGCTATATCCGGTACGTACCGGATACGGCGGGCTTTTTCGATTGGCTTATTCCGCTGTCTTATTCCGACACGTCCGGCCGGGGCTCGGCAGCAGCGTCTGCCGGGTTCCCGGAACTTGCGGAATCTTCGGCCAGCAGGTCGATCCGTTCTTCTTTGGAAGGCTGGATGACGTAATTGCGATCGAGCTTGACGACGTTGCGGTTGGGACGCCGGATCAGCACCTGCTTATCGTCCCAGGCCACGACGATGCCGCGAATATCGTTTTCTTTGAGACCGTCGCGCACGACCCGGACTTTTTCGCCGGAGATCCGAAATGCGTTTAATTGTTCGTCGCTGAGCATGGTGATGCCTCCTTCGGTATGGGGGTGGACAATCGGCAAAACGGCCGCCAATCGAAAAATCCCGCTCGCGCAGCAGGCGCGAACGGGACGGTCTGAAGAGCGGCGTGACAATCTCGGAATCGGACGGAATCGATGTTAACGCTGGGCGTGTTCTTTCGAATCCGTATTCTCGAACCAGAAGTCGAGCACTTTGGCCGACATGACGCGCTGTTCGATATATTCGACCTGCTGCGGCGTGAACTCTTCTCTCCACGGGAAAGACAGTTCTTCGCACAGATCGGCAAGCGTAAGAAGTTCGGACCACGCTACGTATCGCTTGTACCAGAAAAATTGCGGATGTTCGATCATATAGGGATAAAGGTCATCAAATTCCGTATGCTTGCAGTCGAGTGCTCGCTCGAAATGCACCTTGGCCTCGTTGACTTTTTTGATGAAAAATTCGCTGTTTACCGCTTGATCGCTCATTTTACTCTTCCTCCTCTCCCTACTTACCATACATTATACGTAACATTATCGGAGGGGTAAAGCGGGAAGTTTAGCTTTTGTCCAAATTCCCTCAGTCCGCAAAAACGACTCCGTCTTCGCCCAGCGACTGGATACGCACGAGCGATTCCACCCGGATTCCCTGGTCCCGCAGACTCTGCGCGCCGGACTGGAAACATTTTTCCACGACGATGCCCGCGCCCACGAGCGTCGCTTCACCCGAATGGATAATCTTGACGAGGCCGCGCGCGGCGTCGCCGTTCGCGATAATGTCGTCAATCAACAAAATCCGGTCTTCTTTTTTAATAAACCGTTTGGGCAGCATCAAATCGGTGACGATTCCTTTTGTAAAAGAAGGCACGCGTTCCACGTAGGAATCCGGGTCGGCCAGCAGCGTTTTTTTGCGGCGCGCGAACACCATCGGCACGCCAAGCTCCAACGCGACGGCAAAAGCGACCGCGATACCGGACGATTCCACCGTAACGACTTTGGTCACCTGCTCCGAAGCGAAGCGCGACGCGAAAGCCCGCCCCATGTCCATCGTCAGGGCCGGATCGACCTGATGATTCAAGATCGCGTCCAGCTTCAGCACCTGCTGCGAGGCGATTACGCCTTCGCTTTTGATCCGTTCTTTTAACTCTTCCACAGCCTCAATCCTCCCGATTCGGCATTTTCACGCGTTTTCGTAAAAATAGCATTTTGTTTATCTTTTTTCAAGGTCACGCGTCATGTCATCCCTGTATCCGCCCGGCGAAGTCCGTTACAAACTGCGGCTGCCGCGGCCTTCGTAACTGAGGTACATGCGCTTGAGTTCGATCGCCGCCCGGTCGAGCGAATAATGCGATTTGGCTTTTTCGCAGGCGGTCCGGGCCAGTTCGTAGCGGTAGGCCGGATCGCCGATCACCTGCTCCAGCGCGTCGGCCAGCGCCGCCGGATCGTCCGGCGGAACGAGCAGCCCGTTCACGCCGTGCTCGATCTGCTCGGGCACGCCGCCGACGCTCGTTCCGACGAGCGCCAGGCAGCAGAGCGCCGCTTCGGCGAACACCGAACCGAACGCTTCCGCCCGCGAAGGCAGCACGAAAATATCGAAAAACGGCATAAACTCTTCCGGATGAAGCGTATACCCATAGAAAATCGTATTATCGTACACGCCCAAGTCCTGCGCCAACCGTTCCAGCTCTTCGCGCGACGGCCCGTCGCCGATCACGTGCAGCACGTACGGACAATCCCGCTCCTTGAGCAGCGCGCAAGCCTGCAGCAGCACGTCCAGCCCTTTGGCGGGTACGAGGCGGCAGACCGTCATCAGCTGCGGTAATTCGTTCTCGTGCGGCACCGGCTTGAAGCGGCGTTCGTCGTACCCGTTCGGCATGATGCGAATCCGGTCGGCATGCTCGATATGCGGAGCCATGTACCGGCGGAACGCTTCGGACACCGTGATCAGCCGATCGGTTCTGGCTTCAAGCTCGCGATAGATCGACAGCAGGAAACGATGTTCCGGACTGCCTTCTTCGATCTTGCCGTTCAGGATCAGCTCGCGCTCGTAACTGGAGTGGATCGTTTGCAGCACCGGCGTATCCGGAAAAGCCGTCTTCATCGCAAGCGCGGCGATCGGATGGTGCGCATGGATCAGATCATACGGCTTTTGCAGCCGCAGCCGCGTCCACCACAAATAATCGCGGTACGTTTGCATATATTTTTGCACGATCGGACGGTCCGCGTACTGCGTCCAATCGAAAGTTTCGAACACAATGTCTTCTCGTCCTTTGCCCCGAATACGCTTGGGCAGCGAGAACACTTCCATCTCCCAGCGGGCCGAAGAAAACTTCTCCTGCAGATGCGGGATCATCGATGATACGCCCCCCGGCTGTTCGGGCGGAAAAAATAATGCTTGCAGCAATCTCACAGCCAGTCTCCCCTTCCGCCTCGCACGTTCTTTCTCCTGATGATAGCCCACAAGGGAGCCAAAGGTAAAGGGCAGGCGAGCTATTCCCTGCGCAGCGATCTCAGTTCGTCGTCGCTCAGTTCGCGATATTCGCCCGGCGCGAGCGCCGGATCGAGCTGCAGCGGTCCCATCGAGATCCGCTTGAGGAAGACCACTTTTTTGCCGACCGCTTCGAACATGCGCTTGACCTGGTGGAACTTGCCTTCCATAATCGTCAGCCGGATATCGGCATGCTCTTCGCCTTCGAGTTCGTAGCGGCGTACAATCTCAAGTTCGGCCGGCATCGTCTCGTATCCGTCGTCCAGCGTGACGCCGGCTGCGAAAGCGGCCCCGTCGGCTGCGTCGACCGCGCCGAGCACGACCGCTTCGTACGTCTTGGGCACGTGTTTGCGCGGGGACAGCAGTTCGTGCGCCAGCTGGCCGTCGTTCGTCAGCAGCAGCAGTCCTTCGGTGTCCTTGTCCAGCCGGCCGACCGGAAACGGCTCGAACGCCGCATATTCGGCGTCCAGCAGGTCGATAACGGTGCGGTCGTATTTGTCTTCGGTCGCGGAGACGACATCCTGCGGCTTGTTGAGCAGCACGTAGATGAATTCCCGGTAGCGCACCGCCTGTCCGTCCACTTCGAGCACCGACAGATCGGGATCGATCTGCAGTCCGCTGTCTTTGACCGTAAGGCCGTCCAGCGTAATGCGTCCCTGCTTGGCCAACTTTTTGCTTTCGCTGCGCGTCGCGATGCCCAGATGCGACAATATTTTGTCGATACGCAGTTTTTTGACGCTTTTCTTGCCTGGTTCGTTGTTCATCCGTTCCATCTCCATCCTGCCGGATATTCGTTCTTCAACACGCCGGCGGCCCATTTGCCCCACCCGGCGGAGTACCCGTCGATTGTCACGAGCACATAGCCTTTGGCTTCCGCTCCTGCGGCGCGCTCGATCCGTTCCTGGCCGAACGTGAGCGTCTCGCCTTTGAGGTAGGAGATCGCTTCCGGCTGCGCGGACGACAGCCGCACCGTGCGCGCCGATTCGGCCGGCTTCAGCGCGGCGGCCAGCGCGTGCGACGGCACGAAGCGGCCTCCCGCTTTGACCATGCCGAGCTGGAAGCCGGAACGGCGCACTTTGAGCCCGCGCAGCCGCTCCGGTTCGACCGGGCAGGCGTACGCATAGTCGCCGGAGATCAGCAGCGTGCCGCGCAGCGGCGCGGGAACCTGCTCCGCCAGGAAGTCGAGGCACGCGCGGCGCACGGTCTCTTCGGACGCCTCCTCGCGGATATAGGCGTCCTTCTGTCGGCCGCGAGCCTGGCGCGCGGCCTTGTCTTCGCGGCGCGGCGCAGCGCCGCCGCGGTCGCCCGCGCGGCCCGCCGCTTTGGGGCCGCGGTCTTTGCGCCCGCCGGCCGGTGCCTCGGCGGGCCGTTCTTCGCCGGCCCCGACGAGCGGGCCGGCAGTGCCGGCGGCGCAAGCTCGCGCCGCCTTCTCTCCCGTGTGCTCCAGCACGCACACGAAGTGCCCTTCGCCTTCGGCGAGATGCGGCCAGATGCGCGCCGCCCGCGCCGTCGGCGCGAGCGCTCCCGGCCGCGAGAGCAGCGGCTCTCCGCCTGGAGCCGCTTCATGCAGCAGCGGCGACAGCCCGCCGCCGCTCTCGACCAGCCCGGCCGCCCATTCCGGCCGGCCCGGCGCGAACAGCGGCGAATGCGGCAGCTCGCCGACGGCGAAGTCGGGATGGCGCGCGAGGAACAGCGCGATCATCGCTTCGTTCTCTTCCGGCGAGAACGTGCACGTCGAATAGACGATCCGCCCGCCCGAAGCGAGCATCGAGGCTACCGTGTCCAGAATGTCGCGCTGCATGACGGTGCACACTTCGACCGAATGCTTCTCCCACTGCCGGACCGCGTCCGGGTCTTTGCGGAACATGCCTTCGCCCGAGCACGGCGCGTCGATCAGAATCTTGTCGAAATAAGCGGGAAACTTCTCCGCGATCCGCTCCGGCGTCTCGTTCAGGACGACCGCGTTGCGCACGCCGCTCATTTCGATATTTTTGGCCAACGCTTTGGTGCGCTCGGCGCTGATATCGTTCGTCACAAGTATGCCTTCGCCGCGCAGCTTCGCGGCGATCTGCGTCGATTTGCCGCCCGGAGCGGCGCACAGGTCGAGCACCCGGTCGCCCGGCTCGGGCCGCAGCGCTTCGGCCGGCTCCATGGCGCTCGGCTCCTGAATGTAATACAAGCCGGCGTGATAATACGGATGCTTGCCGGGCCGCTGATTTTCGTCGATATAATACCCGGTCTCGCACCACGGAATCGGCTTGAGCCCGAACGGGCTGGCCGCCAGAAACTCGTCGGCATCGATTTTGAGCGTGTTGACGCGGATGCCCGCATAGCGCGGCCGGTCATAGCTGGCGATAAAAGATTCGTATTCGCTGCCGAGCCAGCGCTGCATGCGCGACTCGAACAGCGGCGGAAGCTGAATGCTCATGGGATACCTCCTGTCTGGGTCTGCCCGCGTACGGGCGCAAAACAGCCCGCCCCGCCGCGCGGCTTGTTCGCCGCGGCCCGGCGGAGCGGGCCTGCTGTCTGAATGGAAAGAAAACGCTTCTGCGCGCGTGCGGCGAAAATTCCGGGGACGAGCCCGGGGACGCCGCCCTATCCGGCGTCTCCGCCGTGCTCCGGCTTCGCTTTGGGGCCGCGCGAGTATCCGGTACGCTGCGGCACGTTCGGCGGAATCCGCTCGGCTGCAAGGCGCACCTGTTCGCGCAGCGACGGATCGACGATTTCGATCTCGATCGGCCGAAACGCGAACGGCTCTTGTTCATGCCGCTCCAGACGTTCCAGATACAGACGCGCGTCGTCGATCAGCCGATCCAGCCGGATGCCGAGCGTATCGCCCGGATAGCCGGACAGCTTGGCCAGAGCGCTGCGCATCATCTTGCGCGCCCCTTCAACCTTGTCGTAACCCGGCGTCACGCTTCCGTTGCGGAAATGGTACAGCGCCACGGCGACCTGAAGCAGCCCGGAGTACAGCGGGTCGCGACCCCGCTCCAGCCACAGCTCTTCGAGCACCTCGTGGCATTCGAAGTAATCGCGGTCCCGGTTGAAATAGATCAGGAACGCGACGTACTTCGGCTCATAAAAAGTCATCTTCCAGATCTTCCTCGTGCTTGGAAGCGATGATCGCTTTGATCTCTTCCAGCATCGCTTTCATGCCTTCGTAATTGCGCTCGGCGAACAGTTCCCCGAACGCGGCCTGGTACGCGATCGCTTCCCCGACCAGATGATAGGAATACAGCCGGTGAATCATCTTGAGCAGCGTCGAGACGATATTCGCGTCGTCTTCGAACAGCTTCTGCGCGTCCAGAATCTCTTCGCGGATGCTGGACATTTCGCTGTCGAGCACGGACGCGGCCTGGGCGGACTTTTGCAGGCGCAGACGCATATCGCCCGGCAGCCCGCCGCGGTATTTGTAGTTGAGCGAGTGCTCGATCGTCGCCCAGAAATTCATGGCGAGCGTCCGAATCTGAATCTCGGCCAACACGATTTTTTGTTCCAGCGCCGTCTGCACGGGATAACGGATAATCATGTGGAAGCTGCGATAGCCGCTTTCCTTGTAATTCGTAATGTAGTCTTTCTCGTACAAGACGGTGAGATCTTTGCGCGCGCGGATATATTCGGCGACCCGGCGGATGTCTTCGACGAACTGGCACATGATGCGGATGCCGGCGATGTCCTCGATGCCTTCTTCCAGGTTGTCCATCGAGACGTCCAGCCGTTCGGCTTTTTCCAAAATGCTCGTGATCCGTTTGACCCGCCCGGTAACGAACTCGATCGGCGCGTATTCTTCACGCTTTTTCAGTTCGGAGCGCATCGTTTTGAACTTGACTTTCAACTCTTCGACCGTCTGTTCGTACGGAAGCAAAAAAGTTTCCCAGTTTCTACCGTCCATGCTATGTGCCTCCTCGTATTCGTGCACCCTTCAGCGGTGGTCGGCACCGACCGCTTGGGAGATATGGGTAAACCCGTCCGTGCGCATCAGGCGCTTGAGGCCCGCATGCAGCTGGCGGTTGACTTCCGGTCCTTTGTAGATCAAAGCGGTGTAGATCTCGACCAGGCTGGCCCCCGCGCGAATCTTGGCATACGCGTCTTCGGCCGTGAAGATGCCGCCGCTGCCGATAATCGGCACGCGTCCTTCCGTGCGCGCGTAGACGCGCCGGACGATCTCGGTCGAACGACCGGTGAGCGGGCGTCCGCTCAGTCCGCCGGCTTCGCTGCGATGGCCGTGTTCGAGCCCTTCGCGCGACAGCGTCGTGTTGGTCGCGATGACGCCGGACACGCCGCTGCGCGAGATGACGTCCACCGTCTCGTCCAGTTGGGCATCGCTCAGGTCGGGCGCGATCTTGACGAAGACCGGCTTGGGCGCCGCGCCGCCGGCTTGGCGTTCAAGTTCCGCCGTGACGGCGGACAGCAGCTTGCGCAGCTCGTCGCCGTGCTGAAGATCGCGCAAATCCGGCGTATTCGGCGAACTGATATTTACGATGAAGAAGTCCGCGTGCGGATATAGAACCCGGATGCAGCGCTCGTAATCGAGCGGGGCTTCTTCGTTGGGGGTCAGCTTGTTTTTGCCGATATTGACGCCGATCGGTACCGGACGGTTCTGGAGCGCGGCGAGGCGGGCCGCCATTTCTTCCGCGCCTTTGTTATTGAAGCCCATCCGGTTGACGAGGGCCTGATCCGGCGGAAGGCGGAACAGCCGAGGCTGTTCGTTGCCCGGCTGGCCGACCGGCGTCACCGTGCCGACCTCGACGAAGCCGAAACCGATCGAAGAAAATCCGGGAACCGCCTCGGCGTTTTTGTCCAGCCCCGCGGCAAGTCCGACCGGCGACGGGAAAGTCAAGCCCGCCACTTCCGATACGAGGGCTTCGTCGCGCCGCACGCCGTACAATTTTCGCAGCAGTGTCAGGCCGCCGGGCGTTCCGGCCGCGTAACCGATACCGTCGATCACGAGATGGTGGGCTTTTTCGGGGTCCATCCGGAAAAATAGCGGTTTGGCAAATCGTTCATACAGCAAGCGGTTCACTCCCATTCTTCTCAGCTAACGTTATTAATTTTACCCGGAAGCCGGTTAAAAGGGAAGCATTCCGGGCTTGTAAAAACCTTTTCCAATCCGGCGCAAAGAGATTTACAATACAAAGTATCCCCTTCCCCGAAAGGAGCCGACGATTATGGCCGCCAAACGCAAGCCTCCCGCCCTTCAGCAGAAAAAGGAAGAGATCAACCGCAAGGCCGCACTCTGGATCGGCGGCAGCCTGGCGCTGTTCGTGATCGCGGTCAGCGTGCTGATCGCTTTGTCGCAGAGCTGAGCCCGATTCCGGGCGTTTCTGCAAAGGGTCCAGGCACGCCTGAACACCCGCTTCCGGGCAAAGCCCGGCTTCGGCTTGCCGCCGGAGCCGGGCTTTTAGTTCAACCATTTATACACTTTCCGGTCGTTCGTCTGATCCTGGCGCTGCTCCGACTTGAACCGCTGCTTCGGCACGACAATCTCTTCCGGCAGCACGTCGTCGGCCAGCGTCACGCGCGTGCCGGCCGGCACCAGATCGAACAGCTCTTCGATATCCGCCTTGTTCATGCGCACGCATCCGTGCGATTCGTCTCCGCCGATGCTGCCCGGCTCGTCCGTGCCGTGAATAGCGTAGTCGGTATCCGACAGCTGCATGCCCCGGCTGCCGAACTCGCCGTCGGACCTGCCGTTCGGATTGACGACCTTGTCGCTGACGACGAACGTCCCCGTCGGCGTCTTGGCGCCGCCGAGGCCCACTTCGTAGCTGCGCAGCAGTACGCTGCCGCTGACGACGGCGAGGCGGTGCCGGCTCCGGTCGACGACGATCTCAAGCGGTTCGCTCAAATAAGGCGCGCCGCCGAGCGTCGTCGGCGAGACGGGACGTCCCGACCCGGAAGCGATCGGCTTCGCCGCCTGTCCGTAAGCTTCGCGCTTCAGCGACGCAGCCAGTGCCGGGAACGAGCGGCGCATGACCGGCGTGGAGCCGGACAGCACATTATCCGGAAACGGCCGGTTCAGCTCGGCCATCTGCTTCGGAATGCCTTCGCCGCCGGCCCGGTAGCTGCCGATCGCGCTGGCAAGCGCCGCGAGGCTTTCCTGTTCGCGCATCCACGCCCGGGCCGCTTTGCGCTGCTTGCCGGTCAGCTTCGCTTCGCAGTCGCACGTCTTCGGGTCGTAGCTGCGCAGCACGCTCTCGCCCGCCGCTTCGCCGGCTTCGACTTCCGCCGCAATCGGCAGGCCTTCCCGCCACATGAGCCATTTGCCCTGCCGCTCCATGCCGAGCACGGAAGCTTTGACGTCGCGGCCGTCCTGCAGGTAACCGGCGGCCGCCGCCGCGATCGAAGACGGTTCGTCCGCTTCCGCGGCCGTAAATACTTCGGTCGGCGGCTCGGACGAAACTTCGATCTCGGCGGACAGGCGCGGCGCGCTGATGCCCGGCGCCTCCGCGTAACGGAAGCCGATCAGCAGCAGCAGGGCGGCAGCCAGCAGCCAAGCACGGCGTTTGGAACGGCTTTTCTCGCGGCGCTGCGCGGCTTCGTGCAATTTCTGTTCGTATTCGGCCAAAATGTCTTCGGGCACGTGGGCGTGCTCGTAGGCTTCGTACACTTCCTGCGCCCGGTTAAAGCAGTAGTTCGCTTTGCCCGGCTGCCCGTCGGCTTCATATTCCTTGCCCAGCAAATACCAGGCCATCTTGTTGTCGGGATGTTCGCGCACATACCTTTTCAGATGGGGAAAGCGCTTCATGAATCTTCGCTCCTTTGCCGGAAAATGCGCCGTGCAGAACGTTTTCGTAAAAAAAGCGCCTCCCGCCTGGTTGTTCAGGAGAGAGACGCTTTTTCCCGGATCCGTCCTGTATTCGGGACTTGCGAGTCGAATCAGCCTTCCTTGTTAAACGGTTCGTCCGCGATGATGATGGAATCGGTCGGGCAGCCGTCGCAGGCGTCGATCATGTCTTCGTGCATGTCTTCCGGAATCGCTTTGACCCCGTGGTTGGCGTCGCCGTCGAAGATGACTTCCGCCAGGCCTTCGTCGTCGTAATCGTAAATATCCGGAGCGGTCGCGCCGCACGCGCCGCAGGCGATGCAGGTATCTTTGTCAACCCAGGTGTACTTGCTCATCGGTATTCCCTCCTGATTGTCTTTTTATACTTTCTATCGGCTGGGCCGATTCTCTTGTCAAGAAGCACATTCTCGTAAGAGTCTTCATCCCTCTAACTATAATATAAACTTTTTTTGATTTCAATGATCCTTACGCTTCATTTTCAATCCTTTTCCGGATCGTTTTCCGCGTTTGCATTCCGTTCCCCGTGAAAAGAAATGCCCGGCGTCCGTCCCGCTTTCATCCGCTTCGTGCCGTCTTCTTCCAGCATACCGGCGATCATCAGCGCGTCTTCGCCGAATTTGTCGCGCATTTTGTCCATGATTTCGGTCAGCTTCTCCCGCTTGGGCTGCCGTTCGTAATCGAACAGATCGAGCTGGATCGCGGCTTCGCTTTTGTCGGTCAGCCCCTGCGCGGCTACCCCGAGCAGGCGGACCGGCTTCCCGTCGCTCCAATGCTTGAGGTACAGCGCTTTGGCTTCGCGGTAAATGTCGTCCGCCGCTTCCGTCGGCGTCGCGAGCGTGCGCGAGCGGGTGATCGTCTTCATCTCGGGCGTGCGGATGGTGATCTGCACCGTGCTCGCCAGCAGATGCTGCTTGCGCATGCGCCGCGCCACCTGATCGCTCAGATTGAGAATGACCCGCAGCGCTTCCTGCGCTTCGGTCACGTCGCAGGGCAGCGTGGTCGTATGCCCTACCGACTTGCTCGGCTCGGGCACGGACTGGACCTCGGCGTAATCCTGTCCGTTCGCCGCGCGCTTCATCCAGATGCCGAATACGCCGAACGACGCCTGCAGCCGTTTCTCGTCCGTGGCGGCCAGCTCCCCGATCGTGCGGATGCCGAGCCGGTTCAGCTTCTCCGCCGTTTTGGCGCCGACGCCGAACAGTTCGCCGCACGGCCGTCCCCATAGCGTATGGGCAAGGTCGCGGATACGCAGCACGGAGATGCCGTTCGGCTTTTTCATATCCGAAGCCATCTTCGCCAGCAGCTTGTTGGGCGCTACCCCGATCGAACACGGCAGCGACAGCTCCCGCCCGATGCGCTCCATGATTCTCTCCGCGATCTCCAGCGGCGTGCCAAACTGCTTCGAGCCGGTGATGTCCATATAACATTCGTCGATGGAAGTCGCTTCGATCAGGGGCGTATAGCTGTACAGTATTTCGCGAAAAGCCCGGGAGTAGGCGCGGTACAACCGGAAATCCGGCTTGATCAGAATGAGCGACGGGCACAGCTTGAGCGCCTGGTGCACCGTCATGCCGGTGCGCACGCCGCGGCGGCGGGCGGGATAGGAACTCGTGACGACGATGCCGCGCCGCTTCTCGCTGTCTCCGGCGACCGCCGTCATCTTGCCGCCGTACAGCTCGGGATGTTCCGCTTCGTGCACCGAACAGTAGAAGGCATTCATGTCCACATGCAAAATGACCCGCCCTTTGGCCGGGTAATACCGCTCGACGTTTTCGTTCACTTTCGTTCCTCCTCTCCCTGCCGACCCGCAGGCAAACGTTTGTTTCCTTATTTTAACGCAAAATTGTTAACCTGCCCACTATACCGGTTTAACGCGTTCATGCTATAATCGACAATTAATACGGACGGAAGGGAGCAGTTCCATGACACGGTCCATCACCATTTTCGATACGACGCTCAGAGACGGCACGCAGGGGGAAGGCATCAGTCTGTCGGCGGACGACAAGTTGAAGATCGCCGTCAAGCTGGACGAGCTCGGCGTACATTATATCGAGGGAGGCAATCCCGGAAGCAACGGCAAAGATATCGAATTTTTCCGCCGCGTCCGCGAACTCGGCCTCACAGCGAAGATTACCGCGTTCGGCAGCACCCGGCGCAAAGGCGGGTCCGCCGACACGGACGAGAACTTGCAGCGGATCGCGGAATCCGGCGCCCAGGCGGCGACGCTTGTCGGCAAGTCGTGGGACTTCCACGTGCATACCGCGCTGCAGACCACGCTCGAAGAAAATCTGGCGATGATCGACGATTCGATCCGCTACTTGAAGCGCCGGGGACTCGAAGTTATTTTCGACGCGGAACATTTCTTCGACGGCTGCAAGCACAATCCCGATTACGCCCGTTCCGTGCTGAAGACCGCTGATGAAGCGGGCGCGGACTGGCTCGTGCTGTGCGACACGAACGGCGGCACGCTGCCGCAGGAGATCGGCAGCCTCGTCGCCGCCCTCGTCGCCGAGATGCCGCAGGCCAGGTTCGGTATCCATACGCATAACGACTGCGAGCTGGCCGTGGCCAATTCGCTCAGCGCCGTCGCCGCGGGCGCGCTTCAGGTGCAGGGCACGATCAACGGCTACGGCGAACGCTGCGGCAACGCCAATCTGTGTTCGGTCATCCCGAACCTGCAGCTCAAGTTCGGGTTCCACTGTCTGCCGGACGACAAGCTGGCGCACCTCTCTTCGACCGCCCGGTATGTCAGCGAGATCGCCAACGTCCATATGCCGGCCGGCCAGCCCTACGTCGGCAGCGCCGCCTTCGCGCACAAAGGCGGCATCCACGTCTCGGCGATTCTGCGCGATTCGCGTACGTACGAGCATATCGCGCCGGAACTCGTCGGCAACAAACAGCGGGTGCTCGTCTCCGAACTTGCCGGCCAGAGCAACCTGGTGTCCAAAGCGCAGGAACTCGGCATCGAACTCGATCCCAAAAGTCCGCAGGCCGCGGACACGATCGGCCGCATCAAGGACCTCGAACACCGCGGCTACCAATTCGAAGGCGCCGACGCTTCGCTCGAACTGCTGCTGCGCGAAGCGGGCGGCGAAGTGCGGGAACTGTTCGTGTTCGAATCGTTCAAAATGCTCGTCGAAAAATCCGCGGGCAAACCGGTCGTCTCCGAAGCGTTCGTCAAACTGCGCGTCGGCGGCGAAAGCCTCTATACGGCAGGCGAAGGCAACGGCCCGGTCAACGCGCTCGACAACGCGCTGCGCAAGGCGCTGCTGCAGTATTATCCGCAGCTGACGGACATGCATCTGAGCGATTACAAAGTCCGCGTGCTCGACGACCAAGAAGCGACCGCTTCCAAAGTCCGCGTGCTGATCGAATCGCGCGACGCCGCCAACGCCTGGAGCACGGTCGGCGTCTCCGGCAACGTGATCGAAGCGAGCTGGGAAGCGCTCGTCGACAGTATGCGGTATGCGCTGCTCGGCCAGGAACCGGCCGCAGCCGCAGCGGCTGCCGAACCGCGCCCGGGTCTGCTCAATCATTAACCGGTAAACGACCCGTAAACAAAAAAATGACTTCCCGCCGCAGCGGAAAGCCCAGTATGAGAGGGGTAAACATGGGTAGCAGCCTTCGAGGGGAGCGGAGATCCGCTCCCGGTGCAAAGTCTGCGGGGTAAAGCGCGGCGGGCGGCATGGAAGCCGGCATGGGACTCCGGTATCCATCGTAGCGCCAGGCCCGCCGCACCGTGCCGGCGGCCGCGTTCAAGGTTCGACCCATCGCGCCGCCGGCCCGGGCGAAGCTTTATAATACCATTGCCCGATACGCAAGCGCGCTGCCTCCTTCGACGGATGCGGCGCGCTTTGCTTTGCCCAAAATCATGTATGGCTGAGACGCGCATAGAGGTCGCCGAGCGTCGAGATTTGATTGTCCCGCACCCGGTTCATATAACCGCCCCATAATTTCGCCGTCATCAGCGAATCACCCAGTGCATGATGGCGTTCCTTAATCTCGATGCCTTCTTCTTCCAGCAGCTCGTCGAGTCCGTACCCGGGACGGGACGGATTCAACAGTCTCGCGATCATCATCGTATCGATGACGCGATGGTTCAGATGCGCTTTCGACGTTTTCCACAGCGCCGTATTGAGAAACGCTTTGTCGTGCGCGCTGGCATGGGCAACGAGTACGGAATGCCCGATAAACGTCATAAAATCGTGCAGCGCTTCGATCAGCGAAGGCGCTTTTTCCACCATCTCGCCCGTAATGCCCGTCAAATCGGTAATATGCGGAGGAATGTCCATCCTCGGATTGACGAGCGTGTAGAACGTCTCGTTCTCCAGCACCCGGTCGCCTTTCATCTTGACGGCTCCGAACGACAAAATCTCGTCGCCCTTCTGGCAGTTGAAGCCCGTCGTCTCCAGATCGAACACGACGGTCTCAAGTTCCGCCAGCGGGGTAATCAACGCTTCGGGTCTGCGCTGTTCCCGGCTGAGCGAACGGATAAACGCCATCTGATGGGCGCTTTGTCCCCCGAATACCGAGGCTACCGCGGAAGGAACCCCTCCGCTGCGCAGCATGTTCCAGAAGCCGCTTCTCGACCCAGCCGGTTCCTTCATGCGCGTCTCCTTTCCGCGAATCTGAGCTGACGCTGAAGCACGCGGTGCAGCTTGCGTACCAGAATCAGCCCGTCCCGCAGTTCGTAGAACCGTTCCTTTTTCTTCAATTCTTCGTTCGACAGGTATCCGCTGCTGTGCAGCAGCCCTCCGTCGTCCGACGCGTCCGTCAGGCTGCGCAGGCGCAGCGCCGTCAGGAACGCTTCGTAGGCCGGTTCGAGCAGCGGCAGCGAAGCCGCTTCGAACTGGATCAGCCGCTGCAGCCTGCGCAGCGTCGACGATTCTTCGACGTCGTGCTGAATAGCGAGAAAGCGCGCGGCATTGACAAGCGGAATGTACATGCCGTATTTGACGTCAAAATCGCCGGCGTGGTCGCCGAAGCGTTCGGTCATGACCTGACCGAGCACATTGAGCGTCTTTTTGTGCCGCACCGTGTTGCGTAAAATGGCGGCATGCAGTTCCGTGTTGCCGCGCAGCCCGTCATGGAAGCTTCGCAGCCAATGTTCGGCCAGCGCCGCGTCGCCCGCGATCAGCCGAAAATCGGACGCGATGATCAAATACCGCACCGGTTCCCAGCTCAGATCGCTGCGCCAGGCGTGCAGTTGGGCCGACCATTCGGACGACGTGCGGCGCCACCTGCGCTCCGAACACATCACTTTGCCTTCGCATTTCTCGTATCCGGCCGTCTCCAAAATATCGGTGAGGCGGCGGCCGAACTGCTCGAAATACGTTTCTTTGCCTTCGTGCTCGGCGTCCGACAAAATCAAGCCGTTGTCCTGGTCGCTCCACAGCGTCTGTTCCCGTCTGCCCGCGCTGCCGAAAACGACGAACGCATAAGAGACGGGAGGCGGACCGAAGCCCGCCTCCCCCATCTCCCGCTCGCATAATTCGACCGCATGCCGCATGAGCCGGTCGTGCATCTCGTTGATCGCCTCGTTCCAGGCGAGGATATCCCCGCCGATCTCTTCCCGTGCCTGCATCAAGCTGCGCTGCATGGCGATCCGGGCTGCACGAAGCGCTTCGGGGGAACCGATCTGCGATAAATCTTCGACTGCCCGTTGTGCGTATTCCGTGTACGAATCGGTACGTTTCACCGGATCCCCCCTTTCTGCGCTTGCATGCCGATCAGGCTTTGGCCGGATTGCGCTTGACGCCCGATTCCGGGTTGGTCGGACCGTTGAAAGTCGTGTCGCCCGCCATTTTCATCTGTTCCGGATATCCGTAGTTGCCATGTTCGCTAATATCCAGACCCATCATTTCTTCTTCTTCCGTTACGCGGATTCCCATCGTCACTTTCATGATGTAGAAGATGATGAACGTAACGCCTGCCACGAAGGCCAGTGTGCCGACAACGCCCAGCGCCTGAACGCCCAGCTGATGCAGGCCGCCGCCGTAGAACAGACCCGCTTGTCCCAGACCTTTGTCGGTGGACAGGGAAGGCATGGCGAAGAATCCTGTGCAGAGCGCGCCCCAGATACCGGCTACGCCGTGTACCGAGAAAGCGAAGACGGGATCGTCGACGCCCGCTTTTTCAAACCACTGCGCCGTGAAGAACGTCAGCACGCCTGCGACCAGGCCGATAACGACCGCCGCCCACGGAGCGACAAACGCACAGGAACCGGTGATGGCCACGAGTGCGGCCAGTACGCCGTTGATCATGCTCGGAATGTCCGCTTTGCCGAAGACGACCCACGAGATCAGCAGAGCCGCTACGCCGCCTGCCGCCGCCGCGATATTCGTCGTCAGGGCGACGTAAGCGAAGAATCCGTCCATGACCGACAGGGCGCTGCCCGGGTTGAAGCCGAACCAGCCGACCCACAAGATGATGACGCCGAGTACCGACAGAACCTGGTTATGTCCGAGAATGCTGTTCGGTTTGCCGTCTTTGCCGTATTTGCCCAGACGCGGCTTGAGCATGATCGTCGCGACCAGTGCCGCCGTAGCGCCTGTCAGATGGACGACCGTCGAGCCGGCGAAATCCTGCATGCCCATCGAACCGAGCCAGCCGCCGCCCCATACCCAGTGCGCGATAACCGGATAGATAATAATCGTGAAGAGTGCGCCGAATACGATGTAGACGCTCAGCTTGGCGCGTTCCGCCAGACCGCCGCCGGCGATCGCAAGCGAGACGCCCGCAAAAGCGAGGTGGAACAGGAACATCAGCGACACCGGAAGACCGAAGCCGTTGACCGAGTCGAAGGATGCGGATTGTTCGTCGCCTCCGAAGAAGAAGCCTTCGAAGCCGAAGAATCCGTTGCCGTTGCCGAAGCCGAAAGCGAATCCGAATGCCCAGAACGCCACGCTTGCGACGCCGAAGGACAGGATGGTCTTGCCCGCCACGTGGCCGGCGTTCTTCATGCGGACCGAACCGGCTTCAAGCAGCGCGAATCCCGCCTGCATGAAGATGACGAGCACCGCCGCGATAAACACGAATACCATGTTCACGCCGTTCGTCAACGCTTCGCCGTCTACCGCTTCCGCCGCAGACGCGCTTACCGGAAAAGCCGACACTGCCGCCAGGGCTCCAAGAGCCAACCACCACTTCTTTTTCAAATTCCCCACACCCTCTTCATGTAATTTTATCTAACATTATGTGAAACTCTTGTTGTCATTATAAACCGCGGCAAGAAAGCTGACAAGTGTATTTTTAGAAAAAAAACGGATTTATTTCAGCCTTTTTTTCAA
Source organism: Saccharibacillus brassicae (assembly GCF_006542275.1). NCBI lineage: Bacteria > Bacillati > Bacillota > Bacilli > Caryophanales > Paenibacillaceae > Saccharibacillus > Saccharibacillus brassicae. The sequence continues at coordinate 4,481,580 of NZ_CP041217.1, read as the reverse complement.
CGTAAAAGATCTACCTGCGTTAATGCGGCAAAGTAGGCGTTTTCATGCAAACCATAACGTTTGACTGTATGCTTTGGATTGGATATAATTGAATTTGTCAAGACTTTCTTTTTATATCTGCTTACTTTATTACGGTTTAGGAAAGGGTGAGTCAGCGATGGGGATATGAAGTTATTCCGGATCGGCGAACTGGCCAAAGCCGCGGGCACCAGCGAGCGTACCATCGACTATTACACCAAATTGGGCTTGATCTGTCCCCAGGACCGGTCGATGACCAATTACCGATTGTACGGACCTGAAACTTTGCTTCGGCTGACGCGTATTCATGAGTTGAAGAACGAGAAGTTTACATTAGAAGAAATTCGGGAGAAGCTCGACAAGTGGAGCCAAGCGACCGAGGACGATCGGGTATCCGAAAAGTTGACCCTGCTCGAAAGCCATCTGGCTCAAGTCGAAAAGGAATTGAAGGAATTGCAGCCGATGCTGCAGGATCTCGATCCGGCTCAGGCCCGCAAAACGTTTTCTCAACTTGTTCCCCAGGGCATCGCTTGTATGGAAGCCATCAAGCTTCTCCTCGGACAAAATCCAATGATGTAAGGTTTTCACTACAAATGGAGGGAAACGCTTATGGGTTTTAACAGTTTTATGTACATGTTGATCATTCCCGCTTTCATCTTGACGATCTGGGCCCAGTTCCGGGTCAAAAGCACGTACAAAAAATGGCGCGAGGTTCCGGTACACAGCGGTATCACCGGTTACGAAGCCGCTCGCCACATGCTCGATACGAACGGCCTGCAGGAAGTTCAGATCGTGCCCGTGCCGGGCATGCTGTCCGACCATTACAATCCGGTCAACCGAACGGTCGCGCTGTCCGAAGACGTCTACTACGGCAACAGCATCTCGTCCGTATCGGTCGCCTGCCACGAGATCGGCCACGCTATCCAGCATAAGGAGTCGTATCCGATGCTGTCGCTGCGCCACCGGATCTTCCCGGTCGTCAACTTCGCGTCGGGCGTCGCGCCGTTCCTTATTCTGGGCGGCTTCCTGTTCGATTACACGAACCTGATCGGATTCGGCATTTTGTTCTTCGCCGTTACGGTCGTGTTCCAGCTGATTACGCTGCCGGTCGAATTCAACGCCAGCAACCGGGCGCGCGAAGTGATGGTATCGGAAGGCTACATCACGAACGAGGAAGAACGCGGAGTCGGCAAAGTGTTGAACGCCGCCGCGCTGACCTACGTGGCCGCCGCCCTGATCTCGCTGCTCGAACTGATCCGTCTCGTCGGCATTTTCAACAACCGCAACTGATTCATGGATTGAAGGGGTCCCGTTTTATCGAGGCAAGACCAAAAACCGGCGCCGGTGCCTACCCGCGCCGGTTTTTTTTGCGTGACTTTGCGTTTCTTTGCGTTTCTTTGCGTTTCTTTGACCGTATACCGAAATCGGATTCGCCGAAACCGCCTCAAGCCCCATGTCCAAAAGACCGGTATTCGCCGCCGGTGGAAGAGAATGGCTGGCTAATTATCTTGTTTTTATGGTACTATACACCTACTTTGATATTGCAGAAAATCGCAGCTTTCGCATACAAAAGGAGAAGCTTTGTGAGCCTATCAGTGTGGTCTGATCTCTTCCTGTTCGCCCTGTTGTCCGTCTTGCTCGTCTACATCTTTTTTGCGGTTCGGATCACGAACCTGCACAAAGTGTATTTCGTGTTCCACTTCTTCATGATGCTGTGGCCGCTCTGCCAATTCGCTACCCATATCGTGCAGGAACCCCGGGTCCAACTGCTCTACGTGACGCTTTCCTTCGCCGCCTGTTCGCTGCTGGCAAGCGGTTGGCTGCTGTTCACCCTTTTCCTGACCGGCAGCGAAAAGCGGCTGAGTTCCAAATCCGTCGTCTTGATGTTCGTACCCGCGGTCTTCTCCGCCCTACTCGCGATCTTCAATCCGCTGCATCTGTTTACCAGCCCGAAGACCGACAATTACGTGGACCGTTCCTACGGGCCGCTGTTCTGGCTCGTCATGGCCGTCATCATTGGCTATTTGTTAACCTCCCTGTTCGTTCTGCTGCGTTCCCTGCGATCGCCTTCCTCTTCCGTCAGCCTCAAAAAACAGATCCGCATCGTGCTGTGGGGAGGATTCGTTCTGGCCTCTTTTGCGGCGCTCGACATTTTGCTTAACGTGGGATTGCGATCTTTTCTGCCGATCATTCCGGGCCTTACTTCGCTCGGTATTTTCATCGCGGACTTATTTTTCGTCTTCGTCATTACCCGGTACAAAGTGTTCGACCTGGTCACGATCGCGCACGAAGACATCCTTAACACGATTCCGCATGGGATTCTCGTACTGGACGATCAGGAAGAAGTCGTCGAAGCCAATCGGGCGCTGAGCCTGTTTCTCGGTATCGAGGTCGGCGAACGGTTCGATATCGACGCTTTCTTGTCTTCGGTTGATGTCGTCGGAGACAGGCGCCATTTTCTCGAACCGTACAAGCGCAAAGAGCGGGATTTGTTCCAGATCGAATTGTCTTCCGGCAGCGGAGTGCGCTTCCTGCTTCAAGCTTCCCCGATCTTCGACGCCGCCCAGCTGCCGATCGGCCATATCCTGACGTTCCAGGACGTGTCCAAAGAGCGCCAGCTTGTGCAGGAGTTGAATCGCAAAAACGACGTGCTGCACGAACGCAATCTGTCGCTCGACCGCACGCGCCAGGAGCTGTCCAAAGCGAATCTCCGGCTTGAGGAAATGGCGCTCACCGACAGTCTCACCCGCTGCTACAACCGGCATTATTTGACGCAGCGGCTGACCCGGGAGATGACCGCCAACGTGGAGCAGCGCATTCCGTTCTCGTTCATCCTGTTCGATATCGACTTTTTCAAAACGATCAACGACCGGTACGGCCACGTCGCCGGCGACGAAGTGCTGTACCGGACCGCCCGCATCGTGCAGCAGTCTATTCGCAGCACCGACGTGCTGGCCCGCTACGGCGGCGAAGAATTTATTCTGTACCTGCCGTGCACCGATCGCAAAATGGCGCAAAAAATCGCCGAACAAGTGCGGGACGCCGTGGAGAAAAACGAGGTGACCCTGGAGCCGACCCAAGAGCGTGTCAGCGTCACGGTCAGTCTGGGCGTATTGTCGATCGAAGACTTCGAACACGAACAGGTGCCGGACAATCTGGAAGAATATTTGACGCATTTGTTCGCGGAAGTCGACAAACCTTTGTATCAGGCGAAAAAAAACGGCCGCAACCGGATCGAACTGTCCGACACGCGCCGAATTTCCGGATAACTCCATATTCATGCTCTCTCCGAACACCCAGACGCGGCAGCCGCGGTCGACACTTTCGACCCCGGCTGCCGCTTTTTGCTTTGCTCCTGTTCAACATGGGACTTGACAGTCTCACTTCTGGGTTATATGGTTTGTTACATAAGTAATTAACCTATCCCATCCCGGCCGCCGGCGGTTCGGACCCAAAGGAGATTATCCATGTTCGCTTTTCCCTTATCCAGGCTTTCCGTTCCCGTCCTTCGCAGCATGCTGACCGGCCTGATCCTCTGCCTGCTGCTGACGGCATTCGCGCCTTCGTCATCCGCGGCGCAGGCGCAGGTCAACGCCGGCGGCGCCGCGACGCCTTCGGGCATCGCTTTCTCGGACCTTGAAGCTTACGTCGACCGTTTCGTCGAACCTTATATCGGCCAATCGACGGCTGCCGCTTCGATCGCCGTCGTGCAGGACGGACAGATCGTCCTGTCCAAAGCTTACGGGTACGCCGATATCGAACATCGGACCGCCGCCGATCCGCAAACGGTGTTCGAACTCGGCTCGATCAGCAAACTGTTCGTCTGGACGTCGGTCATGCAGCTGGTCGAAGCGGGCCGGCTCGATTTGCAGGCGGATATCCGTACATATCTGCCGCCGGGATTTTTGAAAAGACTGGCGTACGAACAACCGATTACGCTGCTGCATCTTATGAACCATACGGCCGGCTTCGAGCAGTACATGTTCGATATGGCCTACGATTCGCCCGAGCCGGTACGCACGCTCGAAGAGGGTCTGCGGCTGGCCGAACCGGCGCAAATTTACCGGCCCGGCGAACATGTCGCCTATTCGAATTACGGCAACTCGCTGGCCGCGTATATCGTGGAACGGACCGCCGGCGAACCTTACGACCAATATGTGGACGAACATATTTTGGCGCCGCTTCATATGAAGCAGACCGCAATCTCTTCCGTTTTGCAAAATCGCCCGGATCTGCTGCAGCGCAAAGCGTCCGGTTACCTCAGCGCGGAGAATGGGAACGTCGTCCGCGGCGCCTGGAATTACATGTCCATGTATCCGAACGGAGGCGCCAACGGCACGGCCGAAGAACTCGCGCGCTTCGCTATGGCGTTCATGCCGGAATCGGGCCAGGCGTCGCCCCTGTTCCGCCAGTCTTCGACACTGCCGGACATGCTGAGCCGCTCGCACGGCGAAGATCCGTATATGCCCGGTATCGCTCACGGCTTCTGGGAATATCCCGGCGCTTACCGCACGCTCGGGCACGGCGGCAATACGATCGCGTTCTCCAGCAGCCTGCAGATCGTGCCGGAAAAACGCTTCGCGGTGATCGTCCTGACAAATCAGGCAAGCGAAGCCCATCTGGTGCACGGGCTCACGCAGGCGCTGCTCGGCGACCCGGCGATCCCGCCGTCAAACGAGGTGCTGCCCGATTCTTCTCGGCTCGCCGGCAGCTTCGTCGCGGCACGCCGCGCCGAAAAAGGATTCATGGGCGTCTATCCGTATTTGTCGCTGATGCGCGTCTCTTCGTCAGCTCCGAATACGCTGACCGTGAAGCTGGTCGGCTTCGAGAGCGAATATCGGCAGATCCGCCCGGATCTGTATCAACGCGTAAGCGGCGATGCCGCGCTCGGAGCGTGGCCGCTGCTGCAGTTTACGACGGAGCAGGGCAAGGTGCAGCAGATTTCGCTCTATACGACCGATTACCTGCCGCTGCCTGCGGGCCGCTCGATGCCGCTGCTGATCGCCGAAGCAGCCGCTGCCGTCATCGCCCTGCTGTTCTTTCTGATCGTCCCGCCGCTTCAGCTTGCCTTGGCCAAGTTCGGCCGAACGCGCCGCGCGCACCCTCTGCCGCCGCTGCTGCGCAGGTCGATGCTCGCCTTCTCATTCAGCGGCACGCTGCTCGCAGCCAACAACGTGCTGCTCGCTTTGCGCATGCTGAGCGAGAACGAACGCCCTTACCGCGACGTCCTCCCGCAGTTGATCCTGAACCCGGTCTTCGCCGCCGTCGGCCTGATCGCGCTGCTTCTCACCTTGTTCACCCTGCGCCGTCGTCCGCATCTGACCCGGACCGAGCGTATCTTCCTGATTGTCTCCGCCGTACTCTGGCTGATCCTGATCGCGCTGCTGACCGTGTGGCAGTTCTACTATTAAGCTCGTTTACGCAAAAAGCCGCTTCCCAAGGGAAAGCGGCTTTTGATCTATTCCATCAACCTTCATAGATCCTGTCTCTTGAATCTCTTAAATCCCTTAACTCTTTTAAATCTCTTACTCCCCACCCCTGCGCGCGTGCGTCGCAGCAGCGGAGCGCCGTAAGGATGGCGGAGAAGCGGAGCGCTCGCATTTGCAAATTCTTTTCCACCTTTAAATTTATAATCGAAGAAAATCATTTGCAACGGCGATCGAAGCCACCTTACGGCGCGCAGCGCCTCCCCGCACCCGCCTCCGCACCCGCCTCCGCACCCGCCTCCGCACTCACACCCTTATTCGCCGATTTTTTTCCCGAATGGAAGCCGCATCAGCAGCCCGTACAGGAAGAACCCGGCGATCGCGCCGCCGAAATGCGCCCAAATGTTCACGTTCGGCGTAGCGAAGCTGAGCAGCAGGCCCATGACGAGCAGGATGTACACGGTCTGGCGCGACGCTTTGTCCATCTTCTGACGCTGGAACAGCGCCATGTACAGAAACGCTCCGTATCCGCCGTAGATCGCGCCGGACGCGCCGACGGAGATGAAGTATTCGCCGGCCCGGTTGTACGCGCCCATGCTGATCAGGTTGGCGATGATGCCGCTGGCGAGATACAGCAACGCGTAACGGACATGGCCGAGCAGTCGCTCAAGCGGCGGCAGGAACACGAGAATCGCAAAACAGTTGAACAGCAAATGTTCGAATCCGCCGTGCAGGAACACCGAAGACAGATAACGCCACGGCGAGTCGACGTCGGCCACTCCGGGCACGCCCGCCACGTTCGACAAAGCGCCGTATTGGAGCAGCACGACGCCGGAAGCGTCCCGGCTGTAAGCCCCGTTCACCGCAAGAACGATAAACATCACGACGTTGACCAACACCAGCAGCGCCGTGATCGGATAAAATTTCAGATACTGGTTCCATTTTTCGTACCGCACAAAAATCATGATTTTCCCCTTTTCCGCTATTCTCTTTTTTGCAAACGATCTCTACCGAATATTATAATGAAACGGGACGGGAAAATCCAAATTCCCGCTGCTGTACGAGAATACGAGGAGGTACTACGATTATGACCCAACAAAGAACCGGCGTAGCCACGTTCAAAGGAAACCCGATTACGCTGATCGGCCCCGAACTCAAAGTCGGCGACGCCGCTCCGGACTTCAAGCTGAACCGCAACCTGCTGGAAGAAGCGACGCTGCAGGATTTTGCCGGCAAAGTGAAACTGATCAGCGTCGTCCCTTCGCTCGATACGGGCACGTGCGACGCGCAGACGCGGCGCTTTAACACGGAAGCGGCCGACCTCGGCGAACACGTCGTCATCTTGACGGTCAGCGTCGATCTGCCGTTCGCCCAAGCCCGCTGGTGCGGCGCGGCCGGCGTCGATCAGGTCGTCACGCTGTCCGACTACAAAGCGCGTTCGTTCGGCGAAGCGTACGGCGTCCTGATCGACGAACTGCAGCTCGATATGCGCGCCATTTTCGTCCTCGACGAAAACGACCGGATCGCTTACGTCGAATACCTCGGCGAAATGAGCGAACACCCGAACTACGAGCAGGCGATCGCCGCCGTCAAAGCGCTGCGCTAAGCCCTTTTTGGAGCACGGAACATAAAAAAACGCACCCGCTCGCGGAGATCCGCGCAGCGGGTGCGCTTACATAAAGCCGAAAACCGCTTCAGCTCGTCGTTTTGTAAGCGGCCAATTTTTTGTCAAGAATGGCGAACAGGCTCAAAATGTTGCGGTAATTGGCGCCCAGGTCGCCGAAAGATCCGCGCGATGCCGAATAAATATCGACGGCGCTCTTCACGGGACTGACAGCCAGCACCGAAACGGTAATGTCCATCGTGCGTCCGAACTTCGTGCGTTTCTCCAACGTAATCTCGCCTACGCCGGCCACTTCGTGCAGCACCTTATAGCCAGGAATCTTTTTCAGCGTCGAACTGACTTCTTCCCACGCTTTATCTCTGGAAAGGCTGTAATATCTCGTTTTCATATTAGGGTCGGTCGCGCGGTCGCTCGTACCTTCCTGACTGCGAATGATGCCGACCAATGTACGTTTGAACGACAAGATCTTTCCTCCTTTAACGTTGCCCATCTTTCTACTCCTAGTGTAGCATTGTTCGATTCAGAACAAAAGAAAAACAAGGCAAAAACGTCCCTGCTTCCGGAAAACTTCCGGTGCAAGGACGTTATATCCCTCTCGGGCATACGGGCCTGTCAGCCGCTGCAAGCGACCGACGCCGTTCATGGACATAAAGGGATCCCGCTCTGCCGTCCGATCACATTGCCTCGAACCTGCTATCGCAGGTGGGTGACCGCAAAACGGGCTTTGAAGTCCCCATGTCATATAGACAGGGCGTTTCATCGCGGCGTTCAATATAGGTCTCCCGAGACTTATTCATTGGTTCAAAACAACGAAAAACCGAAACGGGCATCGCAGGATGTAGAGTTATTATAGCGCTTGCGGCCGATCTTGTAAACTCTACCGGTTCTTTTTGTTCAGAAAAGATCCCTTTTCTTTTTTCTCTTTGCCGAGCTCGATCAGTTCCGTTTCCCCGTCGGCGTTTTGCGCTTCTTCGCGCTTCTTGGCCTGCTCCTGCATTTTGATAAACGTGGCGTAGAAGTTGAAGAAAGCGAACCACGACAGCACGCTTCCCGCCGCGATGACATACAGCACCGGCATCTGCCAGCAGATGTAGATGATCGCGATCGCGCCGATCAATGTGGAGAAGACGCGGAACGGACGCAGCAGCGTCAGCAGAATCGCGTTCTTGAGAATGCCGCCGATCTTCATATGGTAGTGGGTCACCATCGAGAAGAAGTTGAACAGCGAGACGAACAGCAGAATCATCAGGATCAGCATCAAAATGCCGAACAGCTGCATGTTGCGGAACTGGACCATGTAGACGGTAATGTCCACGTACATGACGACGAACAGGATCGTGTAGAAAATGCCGCCTACCAGACTCTGCTTATAATTCTCTTTGTATCCCCGGAAAAAAGTGCGAATGATCTTGACGTCCGGCTCGCCCATGACCCATTTGCGCGCCACCGTGAACATGGCCGCCGTCGCCGGGAAAAATGTAACCGGTGCCAGAATCCCGAGCACCCAGTTGAGCGTCAACGCTTCGTTGACGAACTGCGGATCGATCGCAAGACGCATATACAAAATAAACAAGAACGGCGCCGAACACAGCACCCAAAGCAGATTCGTTCCCGAGATGCGCATAATCCACTCGGTCAGGCGGTAGATCCCCCCGGTAAGCCCCCTAAATTCCAACAGGTATTCCTCCTCGAAAAATCGCGTCATCGTCCATTGAATGCAAGGAAGCATCCCTCATGTCGATTGATAGTTCAATTATACCGATTCCCTTGTGCAAAAACCACCCTTTACGAAAACGCGATCGAAACGTTTGCCTGCCTTCTCCCCTTCCGCGCGCAAAAAAAAGAACGGCGCATGGATGCGCCGTTCCCTGACGAACGAGAGTAAAGCCGATCCGCTGGCCGACCCGGATACCGGGCCGATTGCGGTCGAATCATTCGTTCTTAGTTATCGAAATCTCGTTTTGGGCTTGGACGGTCGCTTTGGCCCTGGTACGAAGGTTTGCTGCTGCTGCTGTTGCGTCCCTGGTAGCCGCCTTCTTTCGAACCTTTGTAACCGCCGCCGCCGCTGCTGCTGCGTCCTTGGTAACCGCCTGTACGGCCGCCGCTGCTGCTGCCGCCTTTATAGCCACCGCCGCCGCTGCCTTTGTAACCGCCGCCGCTGCGCGCGCCGCCGTAGCTGCCCGAAGGCTTGCGACGTTTTGCGCGAACCGGATCTTCCGGAGTCAATTCGATCTTCGAATCTTTTTTCTCCCCGGTCATCAGCTTCATTGCTGCCGACAGCAGGTTAACGGAGTCGTACTGCTCCAGCATTTGGATCGCGATCGCTTTGTATTCGTTCAGTTCGCCGTCCTGTACCACTTCGAGCAGGCGCTCGGCCAGGATGCGTTGTTTGCCTTCGATCGCTTCGCTCATGGTCGGGAGCGGTTTGCGAGCGATTTTGTGGCGCGTAACGCGCTCGATGAAGTTCAGGTGATCCAGCTCGCGAGGCGTTACGAACGACCACGCTTTGCCTTCTTTGCCTGCACGGCCCGTACGGCCGATCCGGTGAACGTAGCTTTCCGGATCCTGCGGAAGGTCGAAGTTGATGACGTGCGTGACGCCCGATACGTCGAGGCCGCGTGCCGCAACGTCGGTCGCTACGAGCACTTCGATGCTGCCGTCGCGGAATTTGCGCATAACCGCGTCGCGCTGGTTCTGCGACAAGTCGCCGTGGAGACCGTCAGCCGAATAGCCGCGCTTTTGCAGCGCTTCTGCCAGCTCGTCGACCCGGCGCTTCGTGCGTCCGAACAGGATCGCAAGTTCCGGCGATTCCATGTCGATCAGGCGAGTCAGTGCTTCGAACTTTTGACGTTCCGGCACTTCGATGTAAGCCTGCTCGATCAGCGGGATACTAAGCTGCTTCGGAATGACCGATACGTGCTGCGGGTTTCTCAGGAACTGCTCGGCCAGGCGCTTGATGTTGGCCGGCATCGTTGCCGAGAACAGCAGCGTTTGACGCTCTTCCGGAACGAGCTTCAGGATGGACTGAATGTCTTCCATGAAGCCCATGTCCAGCATTTCGTCCGCTTCGTCCAATATAACCGTGTGAACGTCGTCGAGCTTGATCGTTTTGCGGTTGATATGGTCAAGCAGACGTCCCGGCGTACCGATGATGATCTGCGGCTTTCTTTTGAGAGCGCGGATCTGGCGCACGATGTCTTGTCCGCCGTAGATGGCGAGGGAACGAAGTCCCTTGAAGCGTGCGAGCTTCTCGATTTCGTCGGCAACCTGAATCGCGAGTTCGCGGGTAGGTGCCATGATCAGAGCCGAGATCTTCTCTTCTTCGCGAGCGATCTTGCTGATCATCGGAATGCCGAATGCCGCCGTCTTGCCTGTACCGGTCTGCGCCTGTCCGATCATGTCGCTTCCGCTCAGGGCGATTGGAATCGCCTGCGACTGGATCGGTGTCGCTTCTTCAAAGCCCATTTCCGTAATTGCCTGTAATACCTTTGGTTCCAAATCGAAGTCTGCAAAATTTGCCAATAGATTCATGCTCCTTTTATTAGGGGCGAACTGCCACTTTATCTGTGGACAAGCCGCTTCTGGATTCTGTATTCTTAAGTAGCCGCAACCGATCGATAACCGAAGGGTTCCTCATATGCTGTTAACGCCAAGTTCTCTGTACCACAACACTTGGCCAAGGGAGGAGCTTCTTCAAAGCCGAAGCCGAAAAGCCGAAGCTTTATTATATACCGTTTAACCTTTTACTCGCGCTTCTTCCGCTCTGCCTGTAACGGTTATTACGGAAACGAGAAAGTTCTACTCAAGAACATCTAAATCATTATAACATAAGCGACTATCAAAAAGCCAGTAAACCTTTCAAAGGATTGTCACATTTTTTCACGGTTTTCATTTATAATAGGTTTTTTCATACTGTTTTTCAGGAGTGGTGGTTTTGTTTATTCGCATGGGTCATATTTTCACGATCGTGATCGGCGCCCTGCTGATCTCGGCCGGCTTCAACCTGTTCCTCATTCCGCATCAGCTGCTCAGCGGCGGCGTATCGGGATTGTCGATGCTGACGGGCTACTTTACGCCGATCAGCATCGGCGTGCTCTACTTCGTCTACAACATCCCGATGCTGGTCGCCGGCTGGTTCCTGCTCGGGCGGCGCTTTATCCTGCTCAGCATCGTGTCCGTTGCGGCGGTCACGATCATGGTCGCGCTCATTCCCGAGAAAATGGTCGCCAACGATCCGATCCTCTCTTCGGTATTCGGCGGCGTGCTGGTCGGCATCGGAGCGGGCATCTCGTTCCGCGTGGGCGGCTCAAGCGGCGGCTTCGACATTCTCGGCTCGATCGTTACCCGCTACCGGGACTTTCCGGTCGGCAACATCCTCGTCGCGCTGAACGGCCTCGTCATCCTGCTGATGGGCTATCTGCAAAACGACTGGAATCTGGCGCTGCTGTCGATGGTCTCTATCTATATCACCGGCAAAGTGGTCGACATGATCCATATCAGCCATATCAAAGTGACGCTGTTCATCATTACGGACGATACGGAAGCGCTGCTTGAGCGGCTGCTTCAGATCGAACGCGGCGTAACCCGGATTCAGGCCGAAGGCGCTTTTTCCCATACGAAAAAGGATATGCTGATGACGGTGACGACGATGTACGAACTGGCGGAGCTCAAGCGCGTCATTAAGGAAGCGGACCCGCGGGCGTTCGTCAATATCGTGGAGACGGTAGGCGTCATGGGCTCGTTCCGAAAGCGCTCCGTGTGACACTGGTTCGGTTCTCACGGCGGTCCTATCCGCAAAACCGAACGCTGCGGCTGCGGTGAAGTCCGTTCCGGTCGCTCGTTGAAATCGGGAAGCCGGATCTGAATAGGCGAGGAAGCTTCCCGATTTCAAAGGCGAACGCTTTCGCTCCTACACTGGACTTCACCTGCGCCGCTTCGTTTTTTCGTCAGAATCCGCATGTGCACCCAAAAGCGTCCCTCGCGGGCGCTTTCTTTTTTGGGGTAGGGGAAAGTGCGGGAAGGACCGTTTCGCGAATCGGAATTCGATGTGATATAATGAACGCGTACCGTATCCGGAATTCCCCGGAATCTCGGTTTTGCAAGGCTCTCGCTTCAGCTTCATAGATAGCGCATGGCTGCTTTTCTAAGGTATTCGAGTCAGACAATGACGTACGATTCCGGAAAAGAAAGGGTGACGACTATGGAAATGGAAGCCGTAAAGCTCGAACAAATCGTGATGAAATGGTACCCCGACATGCTTGCGTTTTTGAAGCAGCAGGAACTCGATTCCGTGATCGTCCTTCGCGACGGCATGGGCATTCTCGAAGCCGAAGACGCGCTCGACATTATTCACCACAGCATTCTGGAGCATCAGTCGCCGGAAGTGCTGCAGTAACGGCATTTGGTCTTTCAAAAAGATTGCCATGAGCCGCTCTGATCCTTCGGGAAAGAGCGGCTCTACATATGCCCGATGCTTCTTTTCCGAAGGCTCTTGCGTGCTCGGACGGATTCGGCGCACGACAGTGCGGTTAAAGGATCAGGGTGTATTTTTTTGATATTCGTGACAAATTTGTTGCTTCGACCACTGTTAAACAGGCTATACTGGTAACGGCCTTGCAGCCAAGAATCACGCACAGACGAGGGAGAGAATAAAATGGATATCTTATGGAGCCTGTTGGCTCTTACCGTAGGCAGCCACAACCCGGAAGCCGTGCCTCCGGCACAAATCAACGCCAACCCGATCACGGTCGCCGTGCAATCGGCGTGGAACCAAAGCGCTTTGACCGCGCAGAAAGACAGCGTCGTCATCGACGTGAACAACCCGCCGGTCAAAATCGATCCGCAGCCGGACGCACCCAAAGTCAAAGGCGTCTACGTCACCGCGTACAGCGCGGGCGGAGCCCGAATGGCCGAACTGCTCGACCTGCTCGACAATACCGGCCTGAACTCGATGGTTATCGACATCAAAGACGACCTGGGGTACATAACGTACGAGACGCAGAACAAAGAACTGCTGAAAATGGGCACGGCCCAGAAGTTTATCCCGGACATCAAAGAGCTGATGGCCAAGCTCAAAAAGCATAACGTCTACCCGATCGCCCGTATTGTCGTGTTCAAGGATACGGTCCTGGCCGAGAAACATCCGGAACTTTCGTTCACGAACTCGGGCGGCGGCGTATGGAAAAACGGCGGCGGCGACGCTTTCGTCAATCCGTACAGCAAAGAAGTGTGGGATTACAACGTCGATATCGCCAAAGAAGCGGCCGCGATGGGCTTCAAGGAAATCCAGTTCGACTACGTGCGCTTCGCGGAAGGCTTCGAGAAACGCGCCGACGAACTCGTCTACGAGAAAACCGACGCGACGCGCACCGAAGCGGTCTCGGAATTCGTGCAGTACGCGCGCAAAGAACTCGCGCCGCTCGGCGTCCGCGTCTCGGTCGACATTTTCGGCTATGCGGCTTCCGTTCCGGCAGCAGACGGCATCGGGCAGGATTTCACCAAGATTTCCGAGAACGTCGACGTCATCGCGCCGATGGTCTACCCAAGCCATTACTCGACCGGCTGGTTCGGCGCCACGAACCCGGACAAAGAACCTTATGTCACGATCAAAGGCTCCATGGTCGACACGTTCAAGAAGCTGGACGAGATCAAGGACGAATCCCAGCGCCCGATCGTGCGCCCGTGGATTCAGGACTTTACCGCAAGCTGGCTCGGCAGCGGGCATTACACCAAGTACGGCAAGACCGAAATGGACGCGCAGATCAAAGCCATGGCCGATATGGGCGTGGAAGAATACCTGCTCTGGAACGCATCCAACCGTTATACCAAAGACGGCAACTACGGCCCGAAAGACTGACCGGACCCGAAACGGCCGCTTCACTTTGACCGCGGCGCTTGAGCGCGGACGCATGCACGGCGACAGCCCGGCCTTCCATGGCCGGGTTTTTGCCTGCCTGCCGACCGCCGCGCAGCCCCGCCGAAAGGAACTGCTTACCGCATGCATGCCACTTCTTCATTTAAGCAAAAATTTTCGCAGTTTTTCGTCGTATTCCTGCCGATCTTCGTGACCCAGATCGCGCTGTCGGCCATGGCCTTTTTCGATACGAGCATGACCGGGCACGTCAGTCCGGCCGCGCAGGCGGGCGTCTCGATCGGCGTCAGCTTGTGGATTCCGATCCAGACCGGGCTGAACGGCGTCTTGAACGGCATTATGCCGATCGTCTCCCAGTTGATGGGCGGCGGACGCGAACGCGATGTGCGCTTCAACCTGTTCCAGGGCCTGCTGCTGTCGCTGCTGTTCTCGGCCGCGGTGCTGCTCGTCGGCGGGCTGCTGCTCGATCCCGCGCTCGGCTTCATGAACGCCGAAGCCGAAGTCGCGGACACGGCCCGCAAGTTCCTGATCTGCCTCGCGTTCGGCGTCGTGCCGCTGTTCGGCTATACCGTGCTGCGCGGCTGCATCGACGCGATGGGCCAGACGCGCGTGTCGATGGCGATCACGCTCTGCTCGCTTCCCGTCCAGCTCGTACTCAACTATTTGTTGATCTTCGGCAAGTTCGGCTTCCCGAAGCTTGGCGGCGTCGGCGCGGGCGTAGCTACGGCCATCACCTACTGGGTCATTTTCCTGATCGCGCTCGTCGTGCTGCACCGCGCCCAGCCGTTCGCGAACTTCGGCTTTTTCCGCAAATGGCATCCGGTTTCCTGGTCCAAGCAGGGCGAACTGCTCAAGCTGGGCATTCCGATCGGGTTCGCGACCTTTTTCGAGACGTCGATCTTTGCCGCGGTCACGCTGCTCATGAACCGCTTCGGCACGAACGCCGTCGCCGCGCATTCCGCCGCGATCAACTTCGCTTCGACGCTGTACATGATTCCGCTCGCGATCTGCATGGCGCTGACGATTCTCGTCGGCTACGAAGCGGGCGCGGGCCGAACCCGGGACGCCCGGCAGTACGCCTGGATCGGCATCACTTCGGCCGTGCTGCTCGCGGTCGTCACCGCAATCGTACTGCTGCTGTTCGCAGACAAAGTCGCGCTGATCTATTCGACCGATCCGGCCGTAACGGCGCTGATCGTCCAGTTCCTCGGCTACGCGATCTTCTTCCAGCTGTCCGACGCGCTGGCCACGCCGATCCAGGGCGCGCTGCGCGGCTACAAAGACGTGACGCCCGCGTTCTTCATCACGCTGATCGCCTACTGGGGCATCGGCCTGCCGGTCGGCTACGGACTCGCCGTCTATACGCCGTTTGGCCCGTTCGGCTACTGGCTCGGCCTGATCGCCGGGCTTGCCGTCGGCGCGGCGCTGCTGCTGGCCCGCCTGTTCAAAGTGCAGCGGCTGCATGCCGCCCTGCCCGCCCCGCCGGCATCGCCTGCGCCGCTGCCGTAAAGCCAAGCCCGCTGCACGGCTGCGGGCTGCGCCGCTCCCTGCTTCCGCGCACACCGAAAAGCCGTTTCCCCGCCGCTGCCTGCGGCGCCGGGAAACGGCTTTTCGTTATATTCGAGCGGTGACTCGATCGGCGATTCGAAGCGCGGCTTCCGCTCCGCGCCTCCTGTTCAGAACTCGAACAGGTCCAACTGCTGCGGCTCGTCTTCGCCGGGCAGCTTCGGCACGTCCTGGCCGAGCAGACCCATCAGCTCCCGGGCGTTGCCCGCGGCGTCTCCGCCGGAGTTGTTGTTGAACACGACGATCACTTCCTTCGACTGCTGTTCCAGCCGCCGCAGCCGCTCCGCCCATTCCCGGAGTTCCTCCGCGTCGTAGCGGTACAAATACCGCACTTCCCGCCAGTTCGGCTGGTTGGCCGACTGCCAGCCGGATGCGTTGCGCCCGTGCATGCGCACGAGCGTCAGACTGTCGTCCGTCGCCTGTTCGACGATCGGCACCGAACCGGTGCCGGCCTGCGGCTCGTCGCACACGCTGTGAATCCAGCGCTCCTCGCGCATGAACTTCAGCGTGCGCTCCCGCATAACCGGCTGGAACCAGCTCTGGTGCCGGAATTCCAGCGCGCACGGTACGTCGTCCATTCTCGCCCGGATCTCCCGCAGCTTGGCCACGTTCTCTTTCGAGCAGTCGAACCAGGGCGGGAACTGGAACAGCACCGCCGTCAGCTTGCCCGCCTGTTCGAACGTGCCGATCGACAGCCGGAAAGCTTCGTACATCTCGTCTTCGCTGTCGAACGGAATTTTGCCGCGCGAATGACCGGTCATCCCCTGGAACGCTTTGACGACGAAGCGGAAATCGGCCGGCGTCTCCGCCGTCCACTTTTCCATATTGCGCTTGGATTGAATGGCGTAGAACATACTGTCCACCTCGACCGTCCGGAACAGTTTGCCGTACGTCACGAGCTTCTGCTTGCCCGCTTCACGGGTCGTATAGATCGAATCGTGGTCGCCCCAACCGGTCAGCCCGATCGTAATCATCCGCCGCACCTCCTTTTGCTTCCTCCTTACCCGCTTCCCAGATACAAATAAACCTCCGCGGCGGAAGCGGGCAGACGACGCTGCCGATTCCATGCGAAGGCTTATGCCGATCTGCGGGAGCGTACCGCTCCGCCCCATACGGTTCGGTTACTGCGACAAACGCAGCGCCAGTTCGTACATTTCGTGATCGAAATCGTTTTTCGTGTTGACGACCTTGTCGATGTCGGTCAGCGTCAGCTCGCCCTTGATAATGCCGCAGGCTTTGTCGCTTTCGCCGCGAATCAGCGAGCGTACGGCGAAATCGCCGAGGCGGCTGGCCAGGTTGCGGTCGAACGGAGTCGGCGTGCCCCCGCGCTGGATATGGCCGAGCACAGTCACGCGCGCGTCGATCTGCTTGGAATGCTGCGACAGTTCCTTGGCGATATCGTCGCCTTTGCCCGCGCCTTCGGCTACCACGATAATACTGTGGCGTTTGCCCATGGCGAAGTTGTGTGTCATGCGCTGGGCCACTTCGCCCAGGTCGTACGGCACTTCCGGCACGAGGATCGTCTCCGCGCCCGACGCGAGACCCGCGTGCAGCGCGATATCGCCGCAGTGGCGACCCATGACTTCCACGACGGAAGCCCGTTCGTGCGAAGACATCGTGTCGCGCAGTTTGTTGATCGCGTCTACGACGACGCCGACCGCCGTATCGAAACCGATCGTGTAGTCGGTGAAGGAAATATCGTTGTCGATCGTGCCCGGCAGGCCCATCGTATTGATGCCGAGCTTGCTCAGCTTGTTCGCGCCGTGGTACGAGCCGTCGCCGCCGATGACGACCAGGCCGTCAATGCCGTAGCTGCGCAAAATTTCGGCGCCTTTGCGCTGGCCTTCTTCGGTATAGAATTCTTTGGAGCGGGCCGATTGCAGGACAGTGCCGCCGCGTTGGATAATATCGCCGACGCTGCGGAGATCCATCGAGAAAATATCGTTATTGAGCAGGCCCTGATAGCCGCGCTGAATGCCGAAAATTTCGATTCCGTGGTACAGGGCGCTGCGCACGACGGCGCGAAGCGCGGCGTTCATCCCCTGGGAGTCCCCTCCGCTGGTCAAAACGGCAATCTTTTTTACTGCTGACATGTTGCATCCTCCTTGTTAGTCCTGCTTATGTTTGCGGATCCATACACTGTTGGCGAAAAAGAACGTGCGCATGAGCGGACTTCTTTTCATCAACCGTTTAGACACGGTTCGCACATCCTTCTGCTGGCTGACTTTGGGATCGGACAAGTACAGCGCGAGCAGTCCTTCGATGACCATGCGGTGGAAAGCGGCATGCGGAAGCTTCTGCACGTCGCGGCGCGCGTTGTTCACGATCTCTTCGACGCGCAGCAGCATCGCTTCCCCGCTCTCGTAATAATTGCAAAAATTCAGGTCGCCTCCGACGCGGTCTTCTTCCTGGTCGATCAAATAATCGAGCATGATATGAAGACCGCACACGTAAGGAAAATAGGCTTCGTACACGGTTCTTGCGTCTTCCGCATCGAAATCGTCGCGGCTCGCTCCGGCGAACAGCATAAACATGCCGAGCGTCGACCCGGTCGCGGCGGCGAATTCGTTCCAGTACAGATCGGGCGCAAGCTCGGCGTGTTCCGCTCTCCAGGCGGTCAGCGACGGTTCGCGCAGCTCGTGCGAGATATGCTTGTAGACCTGCAGGTCTCCGTACAAACCGACGAGGCGGCGCACATAAGGCTGGGCATGAACGTAACCGGGCAGCTGCCGGATGTTGTCCTGGCAGGTAGTGACCAGCGCGTTCAGGTATCCTCCGTCTTCCTGCTCGTCGCGGAACCGGTAATAATTTTCCGGCTGCGCGGACGGATCGACCGCATCCAGCATGGACTTATGTAAAAGACGAAAATCTTCCGGGTCGAGCGACGTACTCCGATCGCACAGATTGTCGAGATAATCGCTGATGGTCTGAAGCGCCACGATCAGCGGAATAAGCACGTCTTTTCGGTCCACGTTGATGGCCGCGTACACCGAGCCGCCCTGACAATGGAATTCCTTGTCGGCGATGCTCGCCAGCGCCTGCGTGCGCAATTCGGGGTCGGGAATGGTCTGCGCCCGGTCTCTCCAGCCGCCGAGCGAAGTCCGAACGTCCGGAAGGACGGTTCGATACACGAGGCGCATCAGGCTGACGGGATTTTCCGGAACGTTGCGAGCGGTTCTGAGTCGATTCAAAGCGTACCTCCAAATGCCAGTCTTAAGTCTATGGCGCATTCGCAAACTTATCGGCTTCTTGTGTTGCTTTTTTCCGGTTATGCGTCTTTCCGTCCAACGCGGACAAGCCGCGTTCGGGGAAAGCGTCCGCCGATTGGTCATTTGTGCCTACGCCGCACCCAAATTCACTACCATTATAATATGAGGGGTCGGCTTTGTACAAATAACCTTCGTCATATTCCGGTCTTTTTTCAGCGTTTTTTCTGTAAAAAGTGCATGCTCTCACGTCTTGTTTCCTTATTTGCCGCCGACTGCCGCCCAAAACGTTCAATTTTCGGAAACTTTTCGGTCGCCGCGTGCAAACGATTTGGGTCATGCTATACTGAAAATTGAACATTTTTCGGGAAAGGAGTCTTATTATGTCCGAAGTTCCGCTCTCCTGGAAGCGGCTGCTGCTGTTTTTCGTGCCGCTGGGCCTATCGGCTTCGCTCGTTACGCTGTCGCACGTCATCATCAACCGCACGCTGGCTTCGTCCGATTCGCCGGAGACGGTCATCGCCAGCTACGCGCTGGCCGGCAGCCTGCTTGCGATCACGGAACGTCCGTCCACCCTGCTGAGACAGACCTGTTCGGCGCTCGTGCGCGACAAAGTCTCGTTCAAGGCGCTGACGTTCGTCACTTACGTGTTCCTCGTCTGCGTTATGCTGATCGGCCTCGTCATCGCCTACACGCCGGTCGGCCACGGCATCTTCGGCATTCTGTTCGGCGTCGACCGCGAGCTGCTGCCGAGCGTGCTTGCCGTGTACGGCGTGCTGATGTTCGTGAGCGTCTTCTCGGTCATCCGCAACATCTACCAGGGCATCATCATCACGAACAACCGCACCAAATGGCTGACGATCGGCATGATTATCCGCCTGGCGGGCATGTACCTCATGTCGCTGTACTTCGTCCACGTCGCGGGCGTCGGCAGCGGGGTCGTCGGCGCGGTCATCTTCCTGTTCGGCATGATCATCGAGGCGACCGTCAGCTTCCTCGAAGGACGCAATATCGCAAGGCGCATGCCGGTCAAAAAAGAAGGGCATCCGGTCGAGACGCGCGGCGACGTGTTCCGGTTCTACAAGCCGCTGCTGTACTCGTCGTTTGTCGCCATGTTTATCGGTCCCGCGCTCAACATCATGCTCGGCAAAACGGACGGGGTCGCGCTCGCCATTTCTTCGTTCGCGGTCGCCGGCAGCCTGATGCAGCTGATGCTCAGCTTCTTCATGTACATCCACCAGATCGTCCTCAATTATTACCGGATCGATCCGGTCATGGTGCGCAAGTTCTCGCTGGCGATCGGCTTCATTCCGTTCGCGCTGGTAGCCATGATTGCCTACACGCCGCTCGGCTACTGGGTGTTCGGGCACGTCATGAACGTCGACGGCATCCTGCTCGAAGAGAGCCTGCGCACGCTGCGGGCGTTCATCCTGTATCCGCTCGTCATGCCGTGGCTCGACTACGGCAACGGCCTGATCCTGCTCGGCGGGCAGACCAAAGTCATGCTGCGCTCGCAGCTGGCCAACGCGATCTGCACGATCGCCCTGCTGCTGCTGCTCGTCGCGCTCGTTCCGCATTGGAACGGCATGATCGGCGCGCTCGCCCAGTCGCTCGGACTGCTGGCCGAAGCCGTCATCGTCTTCCTCGTCCTGCGCCGGATCGGACGCGAGCCGAGACTCGACGGACCGAAGACGTGAAGCCGCCCCCACAAGCCAAGCTTGCGCAGTCCTGGCTACCCACGCAAAAAGGCACAACCCCGTGTAGGAGCTGTGCCTGGGTGTGCTATGTTATCAAATCGGGTAAGAAAAATTCTTACAGTTTGATTACGTTAGCTGCTTGCGGTCCGCGGTTGCCGTCGGTGATTTCGAATTCGACTTCTTGACCTTCGTCAAGCGTCTTGAATCCGTCGCCCTGGATTGCCGAGAAGTGTACGAATACGTCTTCGCCGCCTTCTACGGAAAGGAAACCATAACCTTTTTCTGCGTTAAACCATTTAACTGTACCTTTCAAGTGAACAACCTCCTAAAAATATCACCATCTGTGGTGAGTATCGTTATTATACTGCAAGCCAAAAACTTTGGCAATTGAAAACTCACCCCTCCATAAGGCGTTGCTTTTGCCTTGACGGGTAGGGTATGATTTTAGATAGAAAACGTTAGATTTGGACAGAATTTCGCTCAGAAACGATTCGAAACGAGGAATGGTTAACATGATCAAAAAGCATACCATCTACAAAACCGACAACTGGAACATGATGACGGTCGAAGTGCACGGCCGCCAGCTCGTCCTGCGCGAAATCTCCGACCAATGGGGCGAAGAAACGCACAAGTTCCTGAGCCGTCCGGCCATGATGGACTGGGCGGAGCGCCGGTTCGACCCGGAAAAGTTCGAAGGCAGCGACGAAGAGCGTCAGAGCATCATCGACGCCCTCAAGGCCGTGTAAGCTTGCATGAACACGACCAACATCGCCGCTCTGCTGATCCTGACCCTGCTGCTGGGCGGCGTCGTCGTTTTTTATAAAGACACGATCCCCCCGAAGCTGAAGCGCGGCCTTGCGACCGCGGCAGCCGTCATGCTGTTGATTTCTTTCGTCCTGACGGCTTATACGCTGTTCAGCATGGGCTCCTAACCGGGCCTTTTTGCTGCGATTTGTCCCAAGCCTTTTTCCGATTTCCCGTTCCGTATATCCGATTGCCGATCCCGAGGAGGTCCACACAATGAGTACAACGCCCAAAACACTGCCGAAACGAAGCGAAGTGTCTCCCGACCATCAATGGAAGCTGACCGATCTGTTCGCCGATCAGGAAGCCTGGGACGATACTTACGAAGAGACCAAGGCGCAGTTGAAAAAGTTCGAGGAATTCCGCGGCAAATTGAGCGATGCCTCGAATATCGGCGCCTGCTTCAAGTTCGAAGACGAAGTCTCGCTGAAGCTGGAACAGCTGTACGTGTACACGCATCTGTACCATGACCAGGATACCGCCAACCCGACGTATCAGGCGCTGACGCAAAAAGGCCGCAAGCTGCTGGTCGACGCCGGCGAAGCGATGTCGTTCATCACGCCGGAGATTTTGTCGCTCGACGACGCGGAACTCGACCGTCTGATCGACGACGAATCGCTCAAGGCTTACCGGTTCACGCTGCAGGAGATGAAGCGGGAAAAAGCGCATGTGCTGTCGGGCGCCGAAGAAGCGCTGCTCGCGCAGGTCGGCAATCTGTCGCAGGCGCCGCAGAACATTTTCGGCATGCTCAACAACGCCGATCTCAAGTTCCCGAACATCGAAGACGAGCACGGCAGCGAAGTCGAACTGACGCACGGCAGCTACATTCAATTTCTGGAGAGCGCGAACGCCGATGTGCGCCGCCGGGCTTTCCAGGCCGTATACGGCACGTACGCCAAGCTCAAGAACACGATCGGCGCTTCGCTGACGGCCAACGTGAACAAGAATATGTTCTACGCCCGCGCGCGCAAATATCCGTCCGTGCTTGAAATGAAGCTGTACGGCGACAACGTTCCGGTGTCCGTCTACGACAATCTGGTCGATTCGATCCACGAAAGCCTGCCGATTCTGCACCGCTACATGCGGCTGCGCAAAAAGCTCATGGGTGTGGACGAGCTGCATATGTACGATCTGTTCGCTCCGCTCGTGGACGAGTTCAAAATGGACATCACGTACGACGAAGCCAAACAGACCGTCATCGACGGCCTGCAGCCGCTCGGCGCCGATTACCTTCAAGTGCTGGAGAACAGCTTCAAGGAAGGCTGGATCGACATCTACGAAAACGAAGGCAAGCGGACAGGCGCGTATTCGTCCGGTGCTTACGGCGTGCATCCTTACGTGCTGCTCAACCACAAGGACAACCTGAACAGCATGTTCACGCTGGCCCACGAGATGGGACACGCGCTGCACTCGTATTATTCGGACAACACGCAGACGTACCGCGACGCGCAGTACACGATCTTCCTGGCCGAAGTGGCCTCGACGACCAACGAAGCGCTGCTGATGGATTACCTGCTCAAAAAAGCGACCGATCCCAAAGAAAAAATGTACCTGCTGACGTATTACGCCGATCAGTTCCGCACGACCGTGTTCCGCCAGACGATGTTCGCCGAGTTCGAGAAGATCATCCACGCGCGCACGGAAGCCGGAGAATCGCTGACACCGCAGGATCTCTCGAGCATCTATTACGACCTGAACGTGCAGTACCACGGCCCGGACATGGTCGTCGACCGCGATATCGAGATGGAATGGGCGCGTATCCCCCATTTCTACAACAGCTTCTACGTATACAAATACGCGACCGGCTTCTCCGCCGCGACGAGCTTCTCCAAGCAGATTCTCGACGAAGGCGCGCCGGCGGTCGAACGCTACCTGAGCTTCCTCAAAAGCGGCGGCGGCGATTATTCGATCAACATCCTGCAAAAAGCCGGCGTGGACATGTCGTCCCGCGAGCCGGTACGCGAAGCGATGAGCGTATTCGAAGCGCTGATCGAGCAAATGGAACAGCTGTCCGAATAAGGGCAAAGCTTCCTGCGTCAAAGCCCCCCCTTTCGGCTAATGATGCTAATAAGCAACGTAGCGAAAGGGGAATGACTCAATCATGAAAGCTCAATGGTCTTTGATTTTGATGCTGATCTTCGCGGTCATCGTGGCCGTCTTCGCGGTCATTAACGTCAACCCGGCGGAAGTCAACTTCCTGTTCGGTTATGCGGACGTACCGCTGGTCCTGCTCATTCTCGGCAGCGCCCTGTTCGGCGGACTTGCCGTCGGAATGTTCGGCGTATACCGCCTGTTCAAGACGCAGCGCGAAGTGAAGAAGCTCCGTCTGGAGAACGAACAGCTGCGCACGCAGCCGGCGGCTCCTTCCGTCGCTTCTTCGATGTCGCCGCCGGCTTACAACGAACCGACCGTATCGGCGGACCCGACTCCGCTTGAGCCGATCTCGGGCGATCTGGACCGCGAGCCCGAATCCCGCGGTTTCCGTTCGGACAAGCTGAACAAGCTGTAAGCCGCGGACGATTCCCGGGCTGCCGGGCATGTCGCCGGGCAAGACCTCCGATCCGTAATCCGATCCGGAGTTGAAGCGCATCAAACCGAAAACCGCCGCCCTTTATAGGGAGCGGTTTTCTTCTTGCTTATGCAGCGGCGGCCGCGCGCGGTCATTCGCCGGGCCGCCGCGCTTTTTTTATCCCGAACCTATCTTATCCTCAACCTATCTTATCCTTATTGGAGGTCTGTCTATCATGACGGTACATATCGACGAACAATACGTAGTCACCCTGCTCCAAAAGCTGCTCGACACCCCGAGCCCGACCGGCTACACCCATCACATCATCGACCTGATCCGCGAAGAAGCGGAAAGTCTCGGCTTCCCGGTCACCTTTAACGAAAAAGGCGGCGCGATCATCAGCATGGAAGGCGAAGCCGACGACTACACCGTCGGCCTGAGCGGCCACGTGGACACGCTCGGCGCCATGGTCCGCTCGATCACGCCGCACGGCACGCTGAAGCTCACGTCGCTCGGCGGCTTCGCCATGTCCAGTATCGAGAACGAATACTGCGTGATCCATACGCGCGGCGGCCGTACCTATACCGGTACGATCCTCACCCAGCATCCTTCGGTGCACGTCTACGCCGACGCCCGCGACTTCAAGCGTTCGGAAGAACATATGGAAGTGCGGATCGACGAACTCGTCTCTTCGCGCGCAGACGTCGAAGCGCTCGGCATTCGCACCGGCGATTACATCTCGTTCGAAGCGCGCGCCGTCGTGACGGAGAGCGGCTATATCAAGTCCCGCCACCTCGACGACAAAGCGAGCGTCGCGGCTCTGTTCGGCCTGCTGGAATCCGCCAAGCGCGAAGGCTGGAAGCCCAAGCGCAATGTCAAGATCCTCATCTCCAACTATGAGGAAGTCGGCCACGGCACCGCCTATATCCCGGCGGACATCGCCGAGCTGATCGCCGTCGACATGGGCTGCATGGGCGACGACCTGACGTGCAAAGAGACCGACGTCTCGATCTGCGCCAAAGACTCGTCCGGTCCGTACGATTACCACATGACCGGCAAGCTGATCGAGCTGTGCGAAGCGCAGCAGATCGAACACGCCGTCGACATTTATCCGTTCTACGGCTCCGACGCTTCGGCCGCCCTGCGCGGCGGCAGCAATATCCGCGCCGCCCTGATCGGCCCGGGCGTGCACGCTTCGCACTCGATGGAGCGCACGCATACGCGCGCCGTCATCGGCACGGCGCGCCTGCTGTGCGCGTATGTCCGGGCGTAACGACGCCGAAGGGCCTCGCAGAGAACGCGGGAACGAGGCACGCGCCAATACGGATCTGCACGCTCCGGGTACCGGAGACCGCCGCAGACTGCGCCGTCGCGTGATCTTCACGCTGCTTGCGCTGCTTGCTTTGTCGGCTGCGGCTGCCGTCTGGCTGCGGCTCGCTCCCGCCGCGAAGCCGCCGCACGTCTTCGACGGCCTGCCTAAGCGTTATACGTACGCGGAAGCCGGCGCGCCCGGACTGCCCAAGCTGCATATGCTGGCCGTGTCGCCGGATGACATCGTGCTGCGCGCGGACCAACTTCCGCTCAAGCAGATTCCGGCTTACGGGATCAACGGCGGTTTCTTTTACGAAGAGTCGCTGCTCTCGGTCGCCGTCACGGACGACCAACCGGTACACGGCGGCCGCGGCGCTTACGGTTCGGGCTGGTTCAACGCCAAATACGCCCGGGGCACGCTCGTCTGGGACGGCGCGAAGCGGGCGTTCTCGGTGCAGGTGGTCTCGTCGGCGGACGAGCTTGCGGTCAGCGACCGCAGCGACTATTTCGCCCAGGGCGGGGTCAGCCTCAATCTGGCGGACGAAGACGTCTGGGAAGACCAGAGTACGCGGGAGCATCTGCCTTTTGCGGAAGATGAACGCCTGCGCTCCGCTCTCGTCTACAACGACGCCGGGCAGCTGTGGCTGATCGTCACGCCGGAACCGTGCACCGCTGCGGAGTTCCGCGCGGCGCTGCTGGCGGGTGTTCCCGGCGAAGGACGCGAAGGCATCTTCCTCGACGGCGACGGTTCTTCGCAGATGAACGCCGAAGAAGTCCTGCTGCCGGGCGACGGACGGATGGTCGTGCAGATGATCGCGGTCTCTTCGGAGGAGTAATTCTGGCGGCATCCGGGAGAGCTGCTATCCAAAAAAACCTTTATTACCGCCGAGAGCGGATTGAAGGTTTTTTGTCGTGAATCGATTTTCGCGGGATACACCAAGAGGAATTAAGATCCCATAGCTTCGCGTACAACCGGCATATCGACTTGAACTTCGATGGCAGCCTCTCCCGGATCGGCCTGCTTGAGAATGGTCTCAAGGAGTGAAGGATTCGGAATAGGATCTCCATCCGTTTCCAGTTCGTACATAAAACCTTCGAGCGCTTCGCGGGCTTCGGCATGAGCTTCCTCGTCGGTCTCTCCGAACGTCACGCATCCGGGCAGATCCGGAAAACTTACCGAAACTCCTTCTTCAGTGCTGTCCAGCAGTGCCCAGTAGCGATATACGTCTTTTTTATTTCCCTTTTCCAAAAAATCTGGCATACTCAATTCCCCCTCAAATCAAACACCGCTTCATACCCGCCGTCGTACAGGTTCACGAAGTAATACCCGGAGAAATCTTCGGTCGAGCGCAGTTTGCGGAACTTGAGGTCGCGGCGTTCCAGGTACTTCGAGTGCAGCTCGTCGCTGTTCGCTTTGATCACCTGGATCTCGGCCGTATGTTCGTCGTCTTTGGCGCCCGCAAAAGAAACCGAATCATAATAATCGATCAATTCGCTGAGGCTGAGATCGCTTCGAACGAGCATCCCCGCGAAAAAATCGATGCCGTTGCCGTTACCGTTCAGTTTGCCGACCGCGGACTGCATCTCGACAAAGACGGTGTCTTCCGGCAGCGGCGCTTTTCTCAACTGTTGGCCGAATGTGTACATATGGGCCTCGTTCCACACCGGAAAAATAATATACAGCGAGCAAAAAGCAAGAAAAAGAAACACCACGGCAAAGATCGCGAACTTCACGATTTTCCGCACGATTGCCGTCACGACGGCCAGCGCCCGGATCAGGCGGTTACGAGTCATGGTCCTTCCTCCTTCTTATGCCCGATCGCGGCTATACCGGTTACCCTTCCACGATGTCCGCCCGCAGATCCGTCGCAATCTCGATCATCTTGGGCACGACCGCTTCGTCCGACACGGCTGCGTACAAATCGCCCTGATACAGCCGAAAAGGAGTCTCCGTCTCTCCCCGCTTCCACATGAAAAAATCTCCTTCGATCGACAGGGTGCTGTCCGCTCCCTGGACCGTCAGTGTATGGGAATAGACAAACTCGGGCTTGGATGCGAAGTACGTTCGGCATTCCTCCAACGAGATCGCCGGTTCCGCGTTATTTTCCTGCATCGATCTTGTGATTCGAAGACGCTGGTTCATTGAACTTCCTCCCTTTCTCCCAGGTGGACGGATTGGTGATATCCGCAACCTGATTCTCCATAATTTCCTCGTAATGGGCAATCTTCTGTTCCATGTGCATGAGGCGCAGCTTGGCTTCTTCTACCTGCACGAGTGCTTCTTCCCGGTACTGCTGCATCATGATGTATCGCTCGGGGACCGTCGAATCGCCTTCCTGGCACAGTTCGACGTAGTGCTTGATCGTCTCGATCGGCAGCCCCGAACGCTTGAGGCATCTTGCCCCATACAGCCAGTTGACCGATTCTTCGTCGAACAGCCGCGCGTTATGTTCATTGCGACGCACGCTCGGGACCAAACCTTTATCCGTATAAAAGCGTACGGCGTGCTCGGTCAGTCCCGTCAGCATGGCCGCTTCTTTGACTGTGTACATATGAAGTTCCTCCCCGGCCTAAAAAAATCCAAAAAAAACGCTTGCCTTCGTGTTACACGAAGGGTCTAGACTTATTGTAAAGCAAAACGGCCGCGGAAGAAATGCTTTCGTCCCTACTCCCGCCCCTGTACAGGCCGCGGCCGTTGAACCTTTAATATCCCGATTTCTGGAGGAATTCATTATGCAAACCGTCACGTTAAACAACGGAGTCCGGATGCCGATTCTCGGCTTCGGCGTATACCAGATTCCGGATGCCGAAGAGTGCGAGAACGCCGTATACGAAGCGCTGATGGCCGGCTATCGCCTGATCGACACCGCTGCCGGTTACCTGAACGAGCAGGCTGTGGGACGCGCGATCAGACGCAGCGGCATTCCGCGCGAACAACTTTTTATCACGACCAAGCTCTGGATTCAAGATGCCGGCTATGAGAGCGCCAAACAAGCTTTTGCCAAGTCGTTGGACAAGCTTCAGCTCGAATACGTGGATCTGTACCTCATTCACCAGCCGTTCGGCGATTACTACGGGGCCTGGCGCGCGATGGAAGAGCTGTACCGCGCAGGCCGCATCAAAGCGATCGGAGTCAGCAACTTCCATCCCGATCGCCTGATGGACCTGATCGTGCACAACGAGGTCGTCCCGGCCGTCAACCAGATCGAAACGCATCCGTTCCATCGACAGGCAGAAAATGCGGCGTTCATGCAAAGCGTGGGCGTCCAGCATCAATCGTGGGGTCCGCTCGCCGAAGGACGCAACAATCTGTTCGCCAACGAGACGCTGACCGCGATCGGGCACAAATACGGCAAGTCCGTCGCCCAAGTCGTACTGCGTTCGCTGATTCAGCAAAATATCGTCGTCATCCCGAAGTCGGTACGCCGAGAGCGGATCGTCGAGAATTTCGACATTTTCGATTTCGAATTAAGCGCGGAAGACCTGAAGCAGATTGCGGCGCTGGATACGAACGCAAGCCTGTTTCTGTCGCATCTCGATCCGGAAGCCGCCAAGATGCTGGGGACGCTGCGGGTCGAGCTGTAAGGGAAGCAGTGAGACTTCCGGTTCAGCATAGGGAGACGCTTTGAGATCGGTTTGGAAAAAAGGCTCCGGGACAGTTCCACGCCCGGAGCCTTTGATCTATTTGGCACCGCAGCCAAACAAGCGAACACGGCGACGGGAGTGATCGTGCGCGTGACCAAGTAAAAAGCGAGCAGTCCCGTCAGAAAAGATAAAATCAAATTAAGGATCATTTTATTCTTTTTCATGTCCGCCCTCTTTTCCCGAAATGGACTTGGACTGCGCTTCATGCCTCGAACTCTTCCCTAAGAATCGAATACAACTTCAAATCCTTGAACTCGCCCTTGATATTCGCGTATTTTCTCAAAATCCCTTCAAACTGCATGCCCGCCTTCTCCATTACTTTGGCCGAGCCCGGGTTCTCCGTCAGACATTTGGCTTCGATCCGCTCCAAGTCCAGCTCGTGGAAACCGAACTCCAGCACCCGGCCCACGACTTCCGTCATGATGCCCCGGTTCCAGAACTCCGCCGACAACGCGTAGCCGACTTCCGCCCGGGCATGCGCGCTGCTCCACGACACGAAATCGCAGGTGCCGATCAGCCGCCCGGAAGCCCGGTCTTCGATGCCCCACACGCCGACCTGCCCCGGTTCGTAGCGGCTGGCGATAAAATCGATAAACTGCCGCGTATCTTCCGGACTCCGATGCGCTTCCCAGGTCGTATGTCTCGCGACGTCCGGGTTGGAACAGTAGGCATACATGTCTTCGACATCGTCGTGGGAGATCGGCCGGAGCCGGGTGCGATCGGTCTCCAGGATAGGAAAAGGATGGAAAGCTGCTTCAATCCGCTTCATGGATTTCCCTCCAAGTTCGTGTGTAATCGGGCAAGGAGTTCTGCGAGCGCTTGAGCGTCCAGAGGCATCTCTGCCGGCGTCAGTTCTGTATGAGGCGATCCGCAGAAAACGTCGACGATCCGGATTCCGCCTTCGATATTCGCGTTCATCTCTTCCAATTCGTCTGACGGAATCCACAGCTCCGCGTGCTGCCTAGCGCCTACGATCTGCTCTTCGTACCGATCGATAAACGGGCTCTTCACCGCGAATTCCGTCACGAACCCGACAAATCCCGAAAAGCGGTCCTGCGTGTTCCACTCCCCGGCGATCCGGTCCGCATACGGCTTGTTCAACACCGGATAGAAGATCGGTTGATCCGGCAGACGCGGCGGAAAGCCCTGGAGACCCTTGTCCAGAATCAACTGCATTTCGGTAAGCCCGACCGGCCTGTATAATGTTTTCATCTTGCATCCCCACTCCTTTTCGGATTAGGCTGACTCTTCCATGATTTTGGCACTTAACCAGAACGTACCGGAGACAATACCGCCGACCGGGATGTCAGCCTCCAACGTCTCCCGATCCGCTACCACGTCGATCTCGCCGCCCAACGTTCGCACCAACGCCCAATGGAAGTCTTTACCCGTCTGTTCGTTCGTGATCCAGGCGCTCTCCACCACTTGACCCGTGAACATCGCCATCGAGCCCGGTTCGTCTGCTTCGCCGAACAACCCGGTAGGAATAAACGATTCCGCCGCAAACTTCACTTCTGCCTGCTGCTGGGAAACGTGAAAATGCTCCTCGTTGTCAAATACGCTAAGTTCATGCGCAAAAGCGGTCAGTTGAATGCTCACGCTCCGAGGCAGCTGTACGTCTCCGTACACGGCCCGGTTTGGCATCTCGAATACAAACGGATACGAGCCCGACTCCTCCGTTTCCCCGTCGAATTCCGCCCACACATGAAAAGTCCCATCCAGCTCGCTGCCTTCGCTGCGGATAATCTCGTCGGTCAGCCTGACCTTGAAGCGGGAAGAACCTTCGTAATGCGGGTTGAGCCCGATCACCTGCTGCTCCGTATTCATTTGCAGCCAGATCTCGATCCCCGAACCCGCTCGCACCCGCAAGTAAGTCCCCCGCGCCGTCTCGATACTCTCGCCTGTCTCGTAAGCATACTCGGCCACCTCTTCAAAATCTTCCTCCGAGTGTACGTCGAAGCCGATTGCCGTCATATGGTTGGACATGGATGGAACCTCCTTTTTACGTTCGGTAGTGCATAGGTAAGCTTCAGGAAAGGCTTTTTTGCTTAAAAGGTAGACGCAACCTCGCTTCTGTTCGTTACGCTCAATTTCTTCTGATCGATGTAATTTTCCGCGATGGAGACGAGAACCAGATCTTTGATGCAGGCTTGGAAAAGAACTACAAAAGTCCTTCTGTGTGCAAAATGTTCGCCGCAAGCTGATCTACGGCAAGCCACGTCGAATTGTCCTCTTCCATATTCCGGGTCCAGGCCGCAACGAAATGGATCTGACACGTCTCATGCGGCTCGATCTCTGTCATCGGCACTTCAATCCCCTGCTCGGAACTTGTAATCAACCCATGTTGTTCGAAATCGGATTCCAAATTCAGCGATTGCGGAATCCGGTCTCCACGATGTTTTCTTATCATCAACATGTGGCCGTCTTGGGTGCCCAAATGCAGCCGATATTCCGGGTTCTCGTACACGACAGCTTCGAGATGTTCCCCGGTGTCCGATCCAGATTCGCTCCAGCTGAAGCCTTCCTGCCAGAACGCCGAAAAACCGCATCCGCGGATTGTCGTAGGAGCATGCGACTTGATTCGGAACACCGCTCCCCAACACTCCTGCAGGGCAAGCGACAGACGAGCATCAAGCGCAGGCCTGCAAAGAACCAGTTCGCAATCAAAAGTATCAGACTCATAGTGGTAAAAAGAACCCCCCTGTTGAAGCGCCCCATAGTGACTCGGTAGATACGTTTGACCGGAGACCGTCAGCGAGAACGCGAGACTCCCAAGAGGCGTATTCAGGGCAGGCTGCCTCTGATTCGGTTGCAAGATTACCCGTTCGGCTTCGTGAAATAGGTTCACTTTGTACCTCCGTTTCTGCTTCGTTCACCAAACTCCTGTCAGTAATTTCGTGCTTCCTGTTCGACTTCTACAAGTTCTAAGCGCCGGTTTTTCGGATCATAGATTTGAATGTCTTCCGTCTTAATATGTAAAAAACCAAAATGCTCATTTGGACCATCGGTACAAAATACTTTGATCTTGCTCCCTGTCGAGTCTGTTTTTAAAATTTCCAATTGCATTCGATTGAGTTCATCGAGATCTTCCACGACTTGATTCGACGTATCCTGCTGGAAAAAGAACTCCTGAGTCTGGGAAAGCTTGAGGGTGAAGAAACTGTAATCAGGATTCAGGCGTTCTGCCAGGTATGGAATGTCTATGGAGAACAAGTAGTCACTGCCGCTTTTGCTGATATTGAATAGAGTCCCGTCGTGGAATAGGCTGAATAGCAGCTGCTGGTGGTTTAGGTTCAATAGGGAGTTCTCCTGTTGTAGGGGTGGTTTTTTAAGTGGTATTACTTTATTCGATTTAAGGTTAGGCGTGTGGAGGTCTGCGGCTGGTTTGGGTTCGAATAGGAGTGTACGCAGCGTGCATATTCTGTTATGTGCAGTACCCTCTTCCCCGAATTATCTTTCATACACTAGTTTTTTATCCAATATCTTTTTATTACGTTTCCATCCTCTTCAATAAAATCTAAATCCGGTTCTCCACTGTTTTTAATAATGGTTTTGGCAGACCCTATATTTCCTGCATCACAGACAACCAAGACATTTTCTATACCTAGTTTTTTTGCTTCAGTAAGAGATAGTTCTAATAACTTTGTTGCGAGACCCTTACGACGTTCAGATGGACGAATCCCATAACCAATATGACCACCGGCATTCATTAAATCTTCGGTAAGTCTATGCCTTATATTAACTGCACCTAACACTTTATCTACGCTATTCACAAGCCAAAATGTTGAATCTGAGACCCATCCATCCGGCAAATCAATCCCATTCTCACTATCCCATAACGATTTCAACATAGCTTGGAAATCACTTGGATCTTTATTAATAACCCAAGGAACCATATCCTCACCGGATTCTTTCCATTCCAAATAAAAAGATAAATATTCCTTTTTTAATTCTATTTGAGGTTTTGTTAATCTAAGATTGTTCATAATAAATTTCCCCTTTAATGTTTTTTTGAATTTAGGGTATTGCGCACAATGTTTCTGTATTCACGACTCGACGTATGTCGAGTGACAGGCGAGTGCCGGGCCAAGGGCGTATGCCCGCAGCGTGAATATGATGTTAGGGGATGTTGGCCTCTTCTTTGAGTTACCTTCGAATCCTTTTTTGTCCTTAAATCTTATTTAGAACTCTTATTATTCCATCATGAAAGATTTCAATAATCCGTTTATTTTTTTGATAGATCCATACATCTGGACACACGGAAGTTACCTCATCCAAGCTTTTGACAATCTGACTCATCTTTGCTTCGATTACAGGATCGGATCCATAGTTCCATAATAAATACTGACTGTCTTCTTCATTCGCATATCGATTTTCAAACGTGTTTTTATCGATCTCTTCATACTCTGCATAGAGATCCCATTCTATGCGTCCATACGAAGTGATTTTCAATTCATCTTCAAATGATTGATAGATTTCTTTTGTTTTCTTATCACTCCAAACAATCACGTCGCTGCCTAGCGCGATCAGACACTCTTCAAGTGCTACACTTGTATCTTTCTCTTTATTTCTTGATTTGTTTCTTTCAAGTAATACCTCAAGTCTTCGCTTTCTTTTTAGATCCTTCACGATTTATCCCTCACAATAGTTCTTTGGTCAATTCCCCATAACGTTCCTGTATTCACGACCCAGCGTATGCTGGGTGTCCGGCGAATGCCGGGCCAAGGATAGATGTCCGCAGCGTGAATATGATGTTAGACGCTGTATCACTCTTCCTTGAACACTCCGTCAAAGTAACCTCTCCAATAGTCCACAATCCAATCATTATATTTCATATACAGCGGTCTTAAATGTTTCTTCGAGTTTGAATGAATGATACAACCTCTATCATCATACATGTGAAATAGAATGCCCTTATTCTTGCTGATGAAAAATACACTTTGACCTAGTGATGGCTCTCTTCCCTGTTCGTAATGACTAATCCCTTCAAGGATTTTGCGATAAGGAAATGAAGAGACCACTCCATTTAAGATTTTAATTTGACATTCATTTTTTATTTCAATCGTGTTTCCTAGTTCGTCCTCATCTTCATCTAGTTCAAAGCCGACCTCCTCTTCGATGACTTTTCCATCAAGCAGCTCGTAGAGATATTCGGGTGTGGTATTTCCAAACATAGGATCTTCTCGATCTTCCCAGTCTTTAATGTATAAAAAAATAAAATCATCTTGGTCAAAAATCTCTTCGAATATCGTGACCACTCTTTTATTCACTTGTTTGATTCTTCGGTTTGATCCGTTTGGAAAAGGTTCTCCAAGTTCAAATCTAAGATGTACTTTACCCCTCAAGTTCGGGAAATTACTGTTCAAATATTTTATTATCTCTTTTTTCATTAGGGGCTGTACGCAAACTTCAAGAGAGCGCTCAAATCTGTTAAATTAAAGAGATGAGACGACGATATGATTTAACCGACGAGGAATAGAACGCTATCGAATCTTTCTTGCCACCGACTCGAAAAACTCAGGGAGGACGTCCACCTCAAGACCGAAGACACCGACTGAATGCCGTTCTTTGGGTCGCTCGTGCCGGAGCGGCTTGGCGAGATTTACCGGATTATTACGGGTCTTGGTCTTCAGCTTACAGCTTCTTTTGGCGATTGCAGAAATCGGGAACCTGGGACAAAATCTTGGAACATGTCGCCATTGAACCAGACTTCGAACAAATGATGCTCGATACGACGATTGTGCGCGTTCGTCAGCATGGAACGGGCGCAAAAGGGGGCAGCACAAGCAAGCGATCGGAAGATCAAGAGGCGGATTGACAACCAAAATCCAGGCGATCTTCGATGCGCTGGGCAATCCGCTCAAGTTCGAGCTGACGCCGAGGCAAGCTCACGACTCGGTCAAAGGATACGAAATGCTATCTCAGTTCGACCTGTCAAACCGTGAGGTTTTAGCCGATCGTGCTTACGATACGGATGCGATTCGGACTCTTTTAAGGGAACAAAACGCAATCGCTGTGATTCCCAGCAAGAGAAATCGCCGTGTGAAGCAGCCTTACGACCGTAGCGTCTATAAAGAACGGCACTTGGTCGAGTGCTTTTTCAATAAAATGAAAAACTACCGACGCCTAGCGACTCGTTATGATAAGACAGCGAGCATGTTCAAGGCTTTTTTAGCTTTAATTTCGATTCGGATCTGGCTTAAATAGGTTTGCGTACAGGCCCTAGTAAAGTTCTTAAAATGCTTGCTCGGCAGCGAAAAAGAGTTGTATGTTGTGTAGAAATAAGGCATACTTTCTCCTTTTTCTGATCTTTTTCAGTTTAAATATAATGCGTAGTATTTTTATACTGCGCATTAATCAAAACCCCCTTTTTAGGCGTTACTACCTGCATTTACCCTTCATTTTGATCATCTCGATACTTGAACAAAGGCCCCTCCCCCTTATCCCCCTCCCCAAAAGGGAATAAAGTAAGAGCAGATTAATTTAGTTTGTACCATAGCATATAATAGTAGAGATTTTCAAAACTCTTTTCTATTCTGTTTCGCAGCGCCATGTCTATGCTCCTTTCGCCCGGCTTGGCCACATCCAAAAATTGAAGTAGCATATTCACCTAAAAGGAGATATAAACATATGAATGATAGAGATTTTAAAAGATCGTACGCGGGCGTGTTTGCAGATGAGGGATTGTGGATCGATGCCGACGGAAATGAAATGGAAATAAGCGCGATGGATTCTAAACATAAGACATATACAATCAAACAAATTTTTACATCCTTTTCTGCACTAGAATCGCGGAGAGAATCTAATACAAAAAATATTGCTTTCATTTCGGGTAAGTATGCTAAAGAAGTTGCATATAAGTTAGAGGAATTAGGTTGCAACGTCTCGCAAAATGCAGATGGGTTCTTTATTGATAAAAATGTAAAGTTGGTATAGAAAAAGTCATTGGGACAAGGGTGTACTCTTATCTCGATGACTTTTTTGCTTTTCGATCAATCTCCAGCAGCGCCATTTTCCGTAGTTTTAGCTTCTCTGCTCGTCTTGGACGTCGGCCAAGTCTGCAGCTGCCGGGGATCGCCGCCTTTTCTGACACACGGTCAGAACTGATTGATCCGGACATGCTGCTGCACTTCCGCCACGGCGATGGGCTATCAGGCGTCGGGATCTGATGGAAGCGCTGGATGTACGCAGGTGTCCAGTATAGGTCGGCTCCGGTCTCAGATTGGATTCCCCTATGGCCCGCAGGCGCACACCTTTCGCTAGCCCTGGCCACGTTCCGAGCGTCGTTCGGATTTGCAATGGATGATGCGTATTCTAGATCGACACGGCGCCCTTTTGTTCGCGTCTGAATCGAGCCGGTCCGACTACTGCGAGGGTGGCGATGTATCCCTATACTATATCATTTTCTAAAACATGTGTATTATGATAGTGATGTTTCTACCGACGACATATTACAATAGCCGAAAACAAAAACTTACATTATGGAAAAGAGCTGATATCCTACTACTTTCAGATAAAACCACCGCTTGGTCAGAAGATGAGACACACTTTGTTACTTCATATCCCACTACGTTCAGATAAGACCATTGAAATCACCCGAAAAGTGAACGCTGTTATTCCTTCATATCCCACTACGTTCAGATAAGACCCCTGCATCAAAAATAGCTAAATTCCGCACCATTAAGCCATTCTCACTTTCCGCTAATGACTCACTTTGCATTGAACCGCCAATCGTGTAACCGTAACTTCTACGAAAAGAGCTTTAAACGCTTGACTTATAAGGCTTTTCCGCACTTTCTTCCCTTTTCCGCTTCGATGCAAAATGTCTTGCTACTTTCTGGTACAGAACGTTATAAGAACATTGTATCAAATTCTAGTAACATAGGTTCGGTATATAAATAGTACTGTCGGAGCAGCAATGACAAGAGTAGTCGGTTGTGGAAAAACAATGTCAGTTTGTTAAATGTAATTATATGATCTTTTGCGAGCAGCACCCTTTTCAATCCAAAGACTCAGAACGATAAAAAGCCCAGTAAGAATATCGGAAAGTTCTTGTCTAACGAAAAAGCAGCCAATCAAAGATAAACACCTTGATTGGCTGCTTTTGTTTCAATTAGCTTAGAATTATTTCTTTAATAAAATAAGTAAAGTTCAAGTCAACAAGTCTTTTCTTTTGATCAAATCCTTTACTATCAATATACTCGATCAATGCCATCAGACAAAAAACTTTATCGATCGTCCCTTTTAAGAGTAGCTGATTTGACTTCTTATTACGATCAGATTGATATAGTAAAAATCCGGCTTCTCCAGTTAGTGGAGAAGCCGACTTCGTACCTCTAATTTTTATATAAGGACCGTATAAGGCATTTCAAATTTATCATTGCGACTACTTAACAATAGCACCATTGGGCATGGAATCCGGCACGGTGGCGAGCGTCAATTGGTCGCCGTGCGAAGCGGCGAGAATCATGCCGCGCGATTCTTCGCCGCGAAGTTTGACTGGCTTCAGGTTCGTGACGCAGATGACCTTGCGTCCAATCAGTTCCCCCGGTGTGTAGAACTTTGCGATACCGGAGACGACCTGACGCTGCTCGAACCCGAGATCGATCTGCAGCTTCAGCAGCTTGTCGGCTTTCTTGACCGGCTCGCAGGCAATAATCTGCGCTACGCGCAGTTCGATCTTTGCGAAGTCATCGATGCCGATCTCTTCCTTCGCTTCCGGTGCTTCCACCGGAGATTGAGCCTCGGGTTGCTCAGCTTGCGCAGCCGACTGTGCCGATACGCCGCCGCTCATCGATTCGACGATGTGAGCCACTTCGATCTCGACGTCCAGACGCGGGAAAATCGGATCGCCCTTCTGTAGCGGAGTGCCTTCGGCGATAGCCCCGAAGATTTTGATGGAATCCCACGTTCTCCATCCGGCGGCTTGTTCGCCTTCGATGCCAAGCTGGGTCCAGATCATTTTCGGTGCGCGGGTCAGGAACGGCTGCAGCAGAATCGAAGCGATGCGTAGGCTTTCGATCAGGTGCAGCATGACCGATTCGAGCTCGTTCCTGCGGTTCTCGTCCTTGTCGATGACCCACGGCTGGGTCTCATCGATGTATTTGTTCGTCCGGCTGACGAACTGGCTGATCGCGGTCAGCGCGACGGAGAACTCCATGTTGTCCATCGCTTTCTCGACCTTCTCTACGGCCAGAGCCGCCGCCTCTTCGAGCGTTCCGTCGAATTCGGTAACTTGTCCGCGGTAAGCCGGAGCTTTGCCGCCGACGTACTTGTCGACCATTGCGACGGTGCGGTTCAGCAGATTCCCGAGGTCGTTCGCGAGATCGGAGTTAATCCGCTCGACGAAGCTCTCCGGCGTGAACTGGCCGTCCGAGCCTAACGGTACTTCACGAAGCACATAGTAGCGCAGCGCGTCCAAGCCGTAACGGTCGATCAGCTTCACCGGATCAACGACATTGCCTTTGGATTTGGACATCTTGCCTTCGCGGGTCAGGAACCAACCGTGTCCGAACACCTTCTTCGGCAGCGGCAAATCCAGCGCCATCAGCATGATCGGCCAATAGATCGTATGGAAGCGCAGAATGTCCTTGCCTAGGAGGTGAACGTCCGCCGGCCAGTATTTCTCGAACAGCGACGGATCTTCCGAACCGTATCCGAGCGCCGTGATATAGTTCGACAGCGCGTCAATCCAGACGTATATGACATGTTTCGGATCGCTTTTCACGGGAACGCCCCACTTGAAGGTTGTGCGCGAGACCGCGAGGTCTTCGAGACCCGGCTTGATAAAGTTGTTGACCATTTCGTTTTTGCGCGACTCCGGCTGTATAAACTCCGGGTTATTTTCATAGTATTTCAGCAGGCGATCCGCATATTTGCTCATTTTGAAGAAGTAGCATTCTTCCTTGACGAGCTCAACCAGGTGTCCGCTCTCAGGGCTCTTGCCCCCGATTACTTTGCCGTTCTCGTCGCGTACGACGTCGGCCAGCTGTGTCTCGGTATAATAGGTTTCGTCGGGAATACTGTACCAGCCTTCGTATTCGCCTTTGTAGATATCCCCCTGCTTCAGCAGCCGTTCAAAAATATCCTGGACAACCTTGATGTGGCGCTCCTCCGTCGTACGGATAAAGTCGTCATATGAAATATCGAGCTTGTCCCATAGGCTGCGGATGCCTTCAACGAATCCGTCGATAAACTGAAGCGGCGTCTGGCCCGCTTTCTCCGCTTTCTGTTCGATCTTCTGGCCGTGCTCGTCCGTCCCCGTCAGGAAGTGAACGTCGTAACCGCGCAGCCGTTTGTAGCGGGACATGGCATCGGCGGCTACCGTCGTATAGGTGTGCCCGATGTGCAGTTTGTCGTTCGGATAATAGATCGGCGTCGTAATATAAAAGCTTTTTTTCTCCGTCATTTTCTTCTCTCCTCGTCAACTGACCTTTTGAATCTATGCTGTGCAGACTGCTACACAGATGAAAGCGGAAGACGCAAAAAGGCTCCCGTCCCGAAATGGGACGAGAGCCGGAAGCTCACGCGGTACCACCCACATTCCCTTCGTTCTCGCGAATCGAAGGCTCTGCCGGTCTGAACAGACCGTCCATTAACGCTGGAACACGCTCTACGTTTACCCTTCGCTTGTTCCGCCGCACAGATCCCGCGTACCGGCTTTGGGCCTGTACCGTCCATCCCGCGACAAAAGCTCCATGGCTTGCGCAAAGTTCCTCCCGGACCATCTTCGATAGGTTCTGCCAGACCGGTTTGCAGCGCCATACCCGGTTCTCTGAGGCTAGCTTCTACCCTCTACTCATCCGTTCCTTGGATTGTTATTGTATAGCATGCTATAAAAAGACACATAAAATATACCGAAGAAAAGGCTGCAGTGTCAAGCTTGTACTTGAATGACGAGTCTCTTCTATCCTCTCATGCCCAGGTCGCAGCCAGCAATCTAAAAGTAGCCAACGAAATAGATTTTGGGCTGATAGGATATGGGGAATCAAATTCGGAATATAATTAACCGCCAAGACACCCTATTACAATTGTTCGTGCTGCGGGGTCGATCCAATCCTTAGGGCGAACCAGGCTGCGCCAAGCATCTTGATCGCGACGGCAATAGTATGGGTTGTGAATAAACAAAGATACTGCCGGAATAAGGGACAGCGGGCAGAGACATAGGGAGCGCTGCTCCCTATGTCTCTATTTTAATCTTATACCGTTGATACTATGTTGACCACAGAACGACAGCAAATCTCACCCTTTAATTTTAATGTTTCATTAACGTAATTAATACCCTAAGAAATGTATCGATCAACAGTATTTTTGGTAATATGACTGAACCTTTTTACAGTTCCCCAGCGAGGGTTTCCGTGAAGAAATCGGAATTTCATTATTAATCTTATGTTATCACTTAAAATAGAGGTTGTTGACAATTCTATGTTTTTCACAAGCCATTTAAAGTATTGATAAAATTTCCCCTACGAAATTAAATACTTGCGTTGCTCTAGGGCGTATACGCAAACTTATTTAAGCCGAATTCGAATCGAAATCAAAGCTAAAAAAGCCTTGAACATGCTCGCTGTCTTGTTGTAACGAGTGGCCAGGCGTCGATAGTTTTTGACTTTGTTGAAAAAGCATTCGACCAAGTGCCTTTCTTTATAAACGTTACGGTCATACGCGGACTTAACGCGGCGATTTTTCTTACTTGGAATGACAGCGATTGCGTTCTGGTTACGCAAAAGCTCTCGAATCGCATCCGTGTCATACGCTCGATCAGCTGGAACTTCATGATCTTCCAGCTCTAACGTGGAAATCCTTTCATAGCCTTTGACCGAGTCGTGTGCTTGTCCAGGTATCAGCTCAAATTGAAGCGGATTGTCCAGCGCATCGAAGATCGCCTGGATTTTGGTCGTCAATCCGCCTCTTAATCTTCGGATCGCTTGCTTGTGCTGCCCCCTTTTGCGCCTGTGCCGTGTTGGTGCACGCGTACGATTGTCATATCCAACATCATCTGTTCGAAGTCCGGGTCGATGGCGAAATGCTGCAAGATTTTCTCCCAGGTTCCTGACTTTTGCGGTCGCCAGAAAAAGCTGTAAGCGGAGGACCAAGGTTCATAATAGTCGGGCAAATCACGCTAAGCTACTCCGGTACGCGCGACCCAAAGGACCGCATTCAAACGAGCAGATCTGCCAGATAATCGTATACCCGCTCGAACGACTCCCCGCCCAATTCCGGTTCCAGCGCCCACTCGGCATCAATGCAATGCATGTACCGGATTGGTCATAAGCACAAGCGGACAAGACTACCGTGGCAAAGCGAGCCGGAAGATCAGCCGAGGCAGCAGGAAAATAGTAAAGCTCGATTTATCGGATTTGTCTACTGCCCATAACTTCTTTCTCCATTCAGGCATGCCCCAATGCTTCATATAAGCTCCCAAAATCACCATACAACGAATATCGAATTCCGTATGATCTCCTGCAACGATCTGCATACTTGAACTCCTTTTATCTTGTTCCGAGATTTCATTCAGGCCTGTTCCGTATCCAAAAAGCGCTCTCGCACACCCGGCGGAGGAAGCGGACAAACGTCGTCTTTTCCGAACCAACGATATCGATTGCGCGCGATATAGCGATATACGGCATCACGCAGCGGACGGGGCACGATAATCAAAGCATACAGCAGCGGCCATGGAAAACGTAGCTTGCGCGCAATGCGCAAAGCGGCGTTCGAGCGAAGGTATCGCTGCCCCTTTTCAACTAACACCAGCGTATTCGGTTCCCCGGATGCTTCGAATCCTTCGCCGTCTGACAGACGCTTTCCAAGTTCGGACTGAAGAGATGCAAAGTTCAAGGTGCCTTTCGGATCACGCTTGACGATAAATTGAACAGCTCCTTGGCAGAAATGGCACACTCCGTCGATCAGCACCACAAAAGAGTTTTCCGCTCGAATTTCGGACTTCGGTTCCATCTGCATTCCCCTCTTTTAATTCAAAATTTTATATGGAGATGCTCAATCAACTTATTCTTATTTATGTAACAGCTAGCTATATTACTTAGCACTTGAACTATTTATCATTAAGAAATATTCTTCCTTGAAGCACTTTAATTTTCATTTTTACTAACTAGCAAAAAATACTGGAGTAATATACCCAATAAAGACATTAGAGCGAAAAAAACCCAAGGAAAAGACGCATCAACTGTTAGTAAACGCGCCACTATAAATGGACCAATCGCGTTACTTACCCCATAGAGAAGTTGATAGCTTGAAATGCTTCTTCCTCTACTCTCAGCTGGAACAATGTCGCCTGCAACAGTTGAAGATGCTGGGTAAAAAAGCTGCTCCCCACAACTGAATAATAGAATGCCCACAAAAAGAAGTGGAATAAAAATATTAATATTTTCAGAACTTAAAAATGTACTTCCTAAAAAAACAATATAAGCAAAGCCCAAAATAGACGAGCCAAGAATCATTTTTTGTAAATCACTTAAACGACGTGTCAAAAATAATAATGGCATTTGAAAAACTAGAACAGCCAAACTATTCACTGTAAACAACATACCTGAAATCCAAACAAGATCTGGACTGATTTTTTCTGTGAATGCAGGAATTGTGAAAACTAAAGCAACGTACATAAAACTTATTGGAGCAACTGCAACTAAAAAGCGGATTAAATTCAAATCATAAAAATCATGAATTGACCATTTTTCTTTAGGGCTTCTCTCTTTTTTCACAATAGATTGTTTAGGTAATGGTAATTTACGAATCAAAATTGCTGCAATAAAAAAGCTAATTGCACCTACAAATACTAATGTTTTATAAGCAAATGATGTATTGAAAATCGCAATAACTCCAGTCGCCGTTATCATACCTAAAGCATTCCCTAAATTTCTCAAACTTCTTGAACTTCCAAACCATATTGTTCGATTTTCTTTTGAAACTAATTGTGAAATGAGCGCCTGGTTTGCTACTGGCCAAGAACGCTGCCCTAAAGCAACAACAATAGCTGCAATAGTCAGCCCCCATAAATTAAGAAATATTAAATATCCAAAAGTTCCGACACCTCGTAATAAAAAACTCGTAAGAGCAGCAGGTTTTGTACCTAGCCGATCAACAATAAAACCGCAAGCAGGGATAGCAACTATACCGGCTAAAGCACTTATAGATAGAATTTGAGCAACTTGTTCTACCGAAATACCAGTTGTTTTCAGAAAAAAAAGAACTAAAAATGGTACTGTTAGGCCTGAACCGAATGAGTCTAGAAACAATGCCCCTAAAAGGGGCATGCTCCAAGGCTGTAAAAGGATCACTTTTTTTATAGTTGAATAATTAAATTTAACACTCATTATTATCGTCATTATCGTCTCCCTTACCCTAATATCTTTTGCTCAGATATAGAAGAAAGAGCTTTTGGTAAGATTAGTTTTGAATCTTTTGGAATGTTCTCGCTTACTTGAATACCTGCTCGAGTATAAGGACCTATGTTATCTTTTTTTCCTGCGCCTGTAACATACATCGCCACTTCATTTATTCCATCAATACCTAGTTTTGATTCAATTAAACTTTCGTTAAAAGCACCTGTCATGAACACACCTAGCTTATGCGCTGTGCCTGTTAACAAAAAATTCTGGGCATAATGAGTAGTTTCATAATGCATAAGTCTATATACACGACTTCCTTTATATTTCCACTTAAGTCTTTCTATAACGCTTGTATAAAAAAGAGTTACTGCTGCATCTAAAAAGTAATCTTGACCATACAAAGCTTCATTTAAAAAACCTCTTACATCGTTCTCTTTAGAAATGAGATGAATTGCATGATGCTTTTGGCAATAATGATAAATCCCTTTTTCTAGGTCTTCACAATTATTTATTACTGGATATAATTCTGTTGCATGTCGCCCTCCAGGTGAAGGAGCAATCTTCTTGGAAACTTCTCCAAAAAAACGTGTGCCATTTGTAAAAAGTATACCTCCTGTATAATATAAAAGATCAGAAAGTTCTTGTAACTTGATCGATTCTGGTAAAAAGTTCCGATAAGATCTTCGAAGTGTTAAGGCATCAGAAAGAGTCGTACCTGATAAGCTGCTAGGTTTTGGGAGATCAATTTTTGATTTTTCACAGTTACATTTAAACGTAGGAGGATTGGGTTCAGAAGCAAACTTAAATTCCTCACCTATTTCATCTGCAGACTTATAATTAGCATCGCAACTTTCTAAATGAACAAACCAAGTAGATTCTCCCAACTCAGCCCATTCCTTAATCATCTTAGACACTTTTGACTTCTCGTTCTCATTTTTATGAACAAGAATACCAACATCTATCAATTTATTAATGATAGTCTGAATAGTATTTTTGGAAATAGACTCCTGTAGTCGAGGCAATGTTTCTTCTGTATTTCCTGTCAATGCAGAAATTACACACATTACTTTTGAATCCACTTCAAAACGACGATGTTGAGAAGGAACTCTTAATTGAGGTTTATTTTCAAAATAAGTGACAATTAAGTCTGAAGTAAGTTTATACATATAAATATTTTCCATTGGTTTCTCACCTTATCCTTCAATTAACTATGTTCGCCTATAGGTAAGCGAATCTCAACATCTTCAGGTACTATCTTTGCATATTCAATATCTGACCTGGTAGCTTTATCAGGCACACTATGACCTATTCCTGAAACGTACATTGCAACTTCATTTATTCCGCAAATCCCTAATTTCTTCTCTATGAGGCTATCTTTGAAAGCTGCAGTTACAAACACGCCTAAATTTAGTGCAGAACCAGTGAGCAGAAAATTTTGAGCATAATGCCCAGTTTCTAAATGCATAAGTCTATAAACTTTGCTAGTCTTATATTTCCATTTCAAACGATTTAAAACGCTTGTATAGAAAACTGTAACTGCTGCATCTAAGAAATAATCCTGTCCATATAGCACCTCATTTAGAAATGGTCTTATATTTTCTTCCTCTTCAATAAGATGCAAAGCATGATGTTTTTGACAATAGTGATATGAACCATTTTTTAAACCTTCACATGCATTTACCATAGTATACAATTCTGTGGCATGCCTCCCGCCTGGAGAAGGAGAAGAATTTTTAGCTACCGTTCCATAAGAATGTGTATCATTTGTAAAAAGGATT
Source organism: Saccharibacillus brassicae (assembly GCF_006542275.1). NCBI lineage: Bacteria > Bacillati > Bacillota > Bacilli > Caryophanales > Paenibacillaceae > Saccharibacillus > Saccharibacillus brassicae. The sequence continues at coordinate 4,436,780 of NZ_CP041217.1, read as the reverse complement.
CCTCCTGTATAAAAAAGGACATCAGCCAAGTCTTGTAAAGAAATTGGATTTCCAGAAAAACGACGACATGTTCTACGTTGCATAAAAGAATTAATTAAAGTCTGATCTGAAAGTTTGGTAGAAAGTGGTAAACTGATACTAGAAGAACTACAGTTACACTTAAAGTATTGTGGTGGGGAAGATGCTGTCTCCCTAAATTTTTCAACATTTTGTATTCGACCTTCTTCAGTAGTTTCAAACTTTGTATTTTTAGTTTGCAGATGTAAAAACCAAGAAGATTCATCCCAATCTTGCCATTCCATTACCATCTGCTTAATTTTCGAATTTTGGCTTGCTTGTTTATCAATCAAAATACCATTCTTAAATAATTGATCTATAATTTTCAATTCTGTCTCTTCTATGAATAAAGATTTCAACGATTTACTATCACTGGTTATCATAGAAATAAGTTCACATACTTTCCAATCAACTTCAAAAGTACGTTTTACAGACGGTAAATGCAATTTAGGCTTTCCATCTACGTATGTAATGATTAAGTCAGGTGCTAGAGAGTAACGATTTAATTGTGACATTTACTCATACCCCTTTGCATTAAGAATAGTAGTGAGAACCACCTAATCTATAATCAGGTGGTTCCGCTTATTTTAGTTACATATGTGTAATTAGTCAGCCGGGTGCATCAGGATATCTACTTCGTTCTTTTCAGCAAAAACGAAAGTTTCTTCCTTACGAGTATCTTCCACATGCTTAAGAATTTCGCTGCTACGATTGTTTTCCACGCTCGCCACCTCCGTTTCTGTAAGAAGATCTCCATGATTAGTCAGCTGGGTGCATCAGGATATCTACTTCGTTCTTTTCAGCAAAAACGAAAGTTTCTTCCTTACGAGTATCTTCCACATGCTTAAGAGTTTCGCTGCTACGATTGTTTTCCACGCTCGCCACCTCCGTTTCTGTAAGAAGATCTCCGTGATTAGTCAGCTGGGTGCATCAGGATATCTACTTCGTTCTTTTCAGCAAAAACGAAAGTTTCTTCCTTACGAGTATCTTCCACATGCTTAAGAGTTTCGCTGCTACGATTGTTTCCCACGCTCGCCACCTCCGTTTCTGTAAGAAGATCTCCGTGATTAGTCAGCTGGGTGCATCAGGATATCTACTTCGTTCTTTTCAGCAAAAACGAAAGTTTCTTCCTTACGAGTATCTTCCACATGCTTAAGAGTTTCGCTGCTACGATTGTTTTCCACGCTCGCCACCTCCGTTTCTGTAAGAAGATCTCCGTGATTAGTCAGCTGGGTGCATCAGGATATCTACTTCGTTCTTTTCAGCAAAAACGAAAGTTTCTTCCTTACGAGTATCTTCCACATGCTTAAGAGTTTCGCTGCTACGATTGTTTTCCACGCTCGCCACCTCCGTTTCTGTAAAAAGATCTCCGTGATTAGTCAGCTGGGTGCATCAGGATATCTACTTCGTTCTTTTCAGGCCTATCTATTATTATTTTTGCCTGTTATTAACTCACCTCCTTATATATTATTGTATTCATATTAAATTGATGATATCTTAAAGTCAATAAAAGATTTTTTTCCTTTGATTTCCTATTATTCACCACAAGTTGTCCTTGACGGAGCCAAAAGCCTGTTTCTAAACGGATTCGGTGCTCGGGAATTGCGACAGGATAGCAGGTAAAGGTGGTGTCGCAAAAAGCACAAAAATGCCGTTCGCTGGGCGCTTCGACGTAAAAAAGGCCCAACGTCGACGTCCACCCATGCTTGAGTACACGGGTGAATCGACGTTTTAGCCAACTCTTTTCCCACAAGTTGAACAGGCGGTTTCAGGCGTAAAACCACTTTAGATTTATATTCAGCAATTGGATTGGAAAATCAAATAACAATATAAACCCAAATTTGATTAATCATAATTAATTTTATTTTATTTTTTACATACAAGTACTTTTAATTATTTAAAACTTAACATATAATTTTTAAATCTAAATGTATAGGATTAAAACATATCAAATTACATATTTTTAATAAAAAATAAATTATTTATTAATAGATGCTTACAACTGCATTAGCATAATAAAAATAAGAATCAACAATTAGTTGATTCTTATTCATTAAAGGTATATTTTGAAAATTCATTTCGAATCATTAACTGATCTATAAAAGCAAAGAAAGTTATTCTTAGGAGGCTGATTTTATGGAAACAATGATTAATTGGTGGTTATTTGAGATGGCTCCAGTGTCTGGAGTGTTACGTGCAGTCTTCTACACTGGCTTACTGATACTATGTATCTTCGACTTTCCAACGCCATTACAAGCAGCAAAAATTATCAATAATACCGAACGAGCGTTTTATACACCTGTCTTGGTATTAAGGTTAATGGGTCTTCGTTGGGTTAATCCACAATTGTTACAAGTGGTGTCCAAATTAACTATAATAACGTGGATTGCGGCTATAGCAGGACTATTTCAACCGATTACTGGAATACTAACATTCTTAGGTTTTGCATTTTTACATATGGTTAATGCCGGTGCGCTAGGGGCTCACCATTCAAAGCACTCAGCTTTATATGCATTATTTGTCATGTGCTTTTCAGTATCCTATGACTTCTCATTAGATAGTTTACTTGCTCAATACTTGAACTGGCCGTTACTCGTACCAATCCGATCTGCCTTTAGCTCTGGATTTGCTCCAATGTTACTTTTGTTGTTCCTTTCTTATACAATGTTCGCTGGAGGAGTGTCTAAACTATTGTATGGTGGTATTGGTTGGTTGAACGGTCATGCATTAAAATATTATATTCAACATTCTCCATCTCGTTGGCCATTCCTTTCCAAGTTATTGGTGGTTAGTTCAAAATTGTGTATGATTTTAGCAATTGCAACTGTGCTAATTGAGTTGATAGCGCCAATAGCAATGCTTTTAGGTTCTTGGCGAATTCCATTGATTGCATGCTGGATTTTGTTGCATCTTGGCATCCAATTTGTTATGAGGCCTAAATACTGGGTTCAAGTTTGGTGCTATATTCTTGTGATTGTTCCTAGTGTAACTAAGCATGAGAGCCCTTTATCCCAAGTTCCTTTATCTGGAATTTTTACTGCCATAGGGTTACTAACAATCATAATTCTCATTATAGTCCTTATAAGACAATCTGAAGAATGGCCTTTCACTTCTATTCCAATGTATTCCAATAGTTTAACAAACAATACTGTCCATGCACCTGATGAGTCAGAGCTTTATAAGCGCGCCTTAAGTGCTAATAAAGGTAATCATCGAGCTTGGAAACGAGCATGGTTGCCGGTAGAGGTTATGGAAGATATATTACTTCGATCTAGCAAAGACAGAAAACGGCATCAACTTTTTCAACTTATGTTCAAGAACAAGATAGAAAAGTTCGTTCGTTGGCCTCAGTACACAAAAGTTGTGCGTGCTACTGCAATAGAAGATTTAGTAGCAAAGTCAACTGGTCAATTTGAAACATATAAACATGAATTGGATTATCCAGCGAGCCGCCTACTGCATGAAGTTAGTTTGATAATTAGAAATACTTTGCCAGAATGGGAGCAGTATGACCAAATTGAGTTAGTATGCCGAACTAAATCGGGGAGCGTAGTGATTGCATCATTAACGCTAAGTAGGTAGAGATTTTAAGTACATGCATTAATAGAATAAGAATTGAAAACATAAAGTATTGCATCGCCTGCATAGCATAGAAAACTAATCTTGTTGTCCATTGAAATATGGCCAATTCAATAACATCCAATGCTGATCTTAAATCATTAGACAACAACCATACCTTTAATTTTAAATCTTCTCGATGAAGAGTACGCTAAATACGAGAAATCCTAAACATGCAAGGAATCGATTGCAAGCAAGCGATCGGAAGATTAAGAGGCGGATTGACGACCAAAATCCAGGCGATCTTCGATGCGCTGGACAATCCGCTTCAATTTGAGCTGATACCTGGACAAGCATACGACTCGGTCAAAGGCTATGAAAGGATTTCCACGTTAGAGCTGGAAGATCATGAAGTTCCAGCTGATCGAGCGTATGACACGGATGCGATTCGAGAGCTTTTGCGTAACCAGAACGCAATCGCTGTCATTCCAAGCAAGAAAAATCGCCGCGTTAAGTCCGCGTATGACCGTAACGTTTATAAAGAAAGGCACTTGGTCGAATGCTTTTTCAACAAAGTCAAAAACTATCGACGCCTGGCCACTCGTTACAACAAGACAGCGAGCATGTTCAAAGCTTTTTTAGCTTTGATTTCGATTCGAATCTGGCTTAAATAGATTTTCGTACACGTCCTAGAGCAACGCAAATAGAATACGGATAGGTCTTATCTAGGGCGTGTACGCAAACTTCAAGAGAGCGCTCAAATCTGTTAAATTAAAGAGATGAGACGACGATATGATTTAACCGACGAGGAATAGAACGCTATCGAATCTTTCTTGCCACCGACTCGAAAAACTCAGGGAGGACGTCCACCTCAAGACCGAAGACACCGACTGAATGCCGTTCTTTGGGTCGCTCGTGCCGGAGCGGCTTGGCGAGATTTACCGGATTATTACGGGCCTTGGTCTTCAGCTTACAGCTTCTTTTGGCGATTGCAGAAATCGGGAACCTGGGACAAAATCTTGGAACATGTCACGATTGAACCGGACTTTGAACAAATGATGCTCGATACGACGATTGTGCGCGTTCACCAGCATGGAACGGGCGCAAAAGGGGGCAGCACAAGCAAGCGATCAGAAGATCGAGAGGCGGATTAACTACCAAAATCCATGCGATTGTCGATGCGCTGGGCAATCCGCTCAAGTTCGAGCTGACGACGAGGCAAGCTCACGACTCGGTCAAAGGATACGAAATGCTATCTCAGTTCGACCTGTCAAACCGTGAGGTTTTAGCCGATCGTGCTTACGATACGGATGCGATTCGGACTCTTTTAAGGGAACAAAACGCAATCGCTGTGATTCCTAGCAAGAGAAATCGCCGTGTAAAGAAGCCTTACGACCGTAGTGTTTATAAAGAACGACACTTGGTCGAATGCTTTTTCAATAAAATGAAAAACTACCGACGCCTAGCGACTCGTTATGATAAGACAGCGAGCATGTTCAAGGCTTTTTTAGCTTTAATTTCGATTCGGATCTGGCTTAAATAGGTTTGCGTACAGGCCCTAGATCTCCTATGATTTTTATTTTTGCTCTTTTGGTGATCTTTCGTTTAATGTTCTTTTATTCACAACTTGACGACTGTCGAGTGTCTGGCAGATGCTGGACCAATGGCGTATGCCCGCAGCATGAATATTATGTTAAGTAATGTTCCAGTTTTCATCGAATCACTCAACTTCTTATCTTCTTTATCTCTTATGAACGAAGTAATTGAAATGCCCTTAGATCAATATTAAATTCCCCTTTAGTCAGTACATCAAGTCCCAAAAGTCCGTTAATGTTGTGATATTTAAATGAAGTAAAGTCTATGTATACATCTTCTAAAGTACAATCTCCTATTTGTATACCCTCAATTTTCTTACTAAAGGCATGCTCTTTACCTCCAATCCCGTAGCTGGTTATGATTTCGTCGTCCATACTCACTTGTATCCCAATTTCGTCTACTTCATCTTGTGAAATTAAGCTGTGACTAGCCCCTGTATCGATCACGACGTTCGATATTACTTTCTTTTTCTTATTAAAATGGACTGTTATTTCTGTAAATAACAGTCCGTCTCGATATTCAATATTCATTTAAAGACTTCTCCTTAACCCTATATTTTTCCGTACCTTTACTACGACTTGATCTTTGGAAGTATGATAAACCAGCGTTTTATCTCTGCTATTTAATAATTCACGAGTCGCTTCTTCATCACTGATCGGACCAATTACGGCTACATCATCAATGACCTCTTGATTGTCCGTTTCTTCTGAATGAAGAACTTCAAATTTTACGAACTGATTCGGAAAAATTTGCTGAACTTCTTGCCATTTCATCTTTATCCCTCCTTTGTTTTGATGGTTACATCATACCATTTCATAGATCTACAACTCTCACTGGAATTTCACTTAACGTTCCTGTATTCACGACGCGACGTATGTCGGGTGTTCGGCGCATGCTGAATCAAGGATGAATGTCCGCCGCGTGAATATTATATTAAATGATGTTCCATCTTCTTTGTGATACTTTAACTTCGCTTTTCGATATTAATGATTCTAGTTAATCTTTTATGGTTTTCTTGATGTACTTTTCCCCAGATCATATTTGTGAAATTCTTCTTATTGAACCAAAGATAAAGATCAACTTGGTCCAAGTCATGCCTTACTCTTCCAACGCTATGAACCCCAAGGTATTCGCCGCTCTCTAACCGAGCGTATCCTGTTAAGGTAATAAATAAATCGTAAGCATCTTTCATATTATCGAAGTTTACAAATGCTAATACGTTTGGCAACTCTCGATTTTCATTCACGCTTTTAAATTGTTTTACTGCTTTATGGACCTGACTTGAAATAGAATTATATGTTGGATCACTTTTAGAGCCTTCAAAATCATCGTATTCGATTGTCTTTTCTTCGCAATAAAACACTAATTCATTATTTAAATACACTTCATAATCTGGTGTTTTTGAGCTACCTTCCGGTATTTTTCTAACTTCAAATCCCAAAGATTCTAAAAAAATTTTTACGATCTTCTGGCCTATATCAGCGATTTCAGTTCTCTCCTTTCATTTGTCTTATGTGTATTATGGAATTGCATCTAACGTTCCTGTATTCACGACCCGGCGAATGCCGGACCAAGGACGAATGTCCGCAGCGTAAATGTTATATTATATGCTACCTCGGCTCTTACAGATTCTCTTAATCTTATTGGATCTTTTCCTTGTTCAATTCTATGCTTTCTTTCTCTCTTTCTCCAATGCTTTTTTAGCTCTCCCTCAATCTTTTTCAAATCTCCTTTGATTTAAAACGCTTTCCAAACTTCCTTTATTCATTCGTCTGAGCAGAAGCGACACCGTGCTTCCGATTTCAGGTCTTACCTTCATCCCTTAATCGCTCTTATCTTTATCTTTCTAAATCGCTTTGATTTTTTAAATGTTTTAACCCTAAGAAAAAACGCCGATAGGGAACTCGGCGCCTTATCATCTTATTCTACCTCTACTTTTTCGCTAGGTATTTTCGCATACTTAATATAATTAAAATTTAGAGTTTGTCGCATCTCTTCTACCTGAGAAGATGATACTTCTTCTAAATTTATACTTAGATTTTTAAGAACCCATTCAAGTTGATTAGCCAAAAAATCTTGATCTTCATCCAACAAAGCAGGGTTCTTTGTCATCAAACCTGAAATTTCAAGTTCTAACTCGGTAGAAAGAGATGTTAAACGACTAAATACATCTTGATTAGAAGAATAGTAAATACCTGAATTAGAAAAACCTCGTGCTCTAGCTATATCTGCATAAATTTGAAATGAGGGTGCTCCTTTTTGATTTAAAGAGTGCTGTGCCAATTGAATATTCCCGCGCCAATCTTCATATATCTGTATGCTGCCGTATAATTTTTCTTGATTCCAGCTTACAGAATTCCATATAGCTAAAGCCAAGAAAAACAGGAGAGCAATGATTGTCGTTATACTAAAAAATTTCATTTTTTTGTTATATACCATCTTGTCTCCCTTAAGTGCTTTTTGATTTTAAGGTTGCATATAACGTTCCTGTATTCACAACTCAGCGCATGCTGAGTGTCCGGCGTATGCCGGGCCAAGGGCGTATGCCCGCAGCGTGAATATTATGTTATCGGATGCCCTGGGATCTTTATATAATTTATAAATCTAACTCTGTCTTTGAATTAAATTTTCATTCTTCAAGTCAAATACTATTGGTTTTCCAGGTTCTTTGTAGTTCCACCCCAAGGTTATAGCTTGTATAATTATTTTTCTCACTCCATTAGGTTGTACCAGTCTTAGGTTCATGTCTTCAACATACGGAAAATTCATCCACAACTTATTGATTTCAGACTCAATATAAACCTCTATCTTTTATCCCTTTACGGTTGCATGCTCTGCAACGAATACTAAATAGCCACTTCCTGGAGAGATCGTCCATCTGAAATTCTCGTCGTTAATATTTATAGCTCTTGAATTTCTTTTACTGATTGTCATTTTATTGCCCCTTGTGCTTTGCAAATGAATTTATCTGGTTTTCTAGGGTTTCCGATAACGTTCCTGTATTCACGACTCGACGCATGTCGAGTGTCCGGCGAATGCCGGATCAAAGGCGTATGCCCGCAGCGTGAATATTATGTTAGACAATGTGGTCGGCTCCTTCGAACTCAGCTTTCAATCTAATTCTTATTCCAAGTACTCCCCACTTCCTTTCTTGTTCAGGTGTATAAATTTCATAAGTTCCATCTATCATTTCTTTCATTGTCCATCCTTCACAATCCATATCCTTAAAAGGGATCGATTGATATAAGCCTTCAAAAGTCTCGTATTTATATAATTCTTCTACTATTGCTTTTACAGTTCTTTTTCGATCAGGTAAACACTCAAACTGAATAGTATCTCCTACGTTCATCACTCTTCTTTTTTCATCATTTAAACGAACTTCAACTTGTTTTCGACCTGAACAGGTTGAATTAAAATACTCAGGGAACAAGGTCATAACATGCTTCATTGAATCCGTTCCAAGTCTAAATAGGTATTAAATTTTCTTAGAATAGGTTTTGACCATTTCGTCTAACGTTCCTATATTTACGACCCGACGCATGTCGGGTGGCCGGCGAATGCCGGGCCAAGGACGAATGTCCGCAGCGTGAATATTATGTTAAGTGAAGTTACCGTTTTGTTATTCGTTTTACTTTTAAAAAGGAGTGAGTCTTTAATTTTGACTCACTCCTTTTTAAAATTATGTGTTATCAATATTCATTTTTTGTTCTTCCTCCAGTTCTTCAAGCTTTTCAATGACTGATTCAAAACTATGTTGAATTCTTTGGATACATAAGAAAAAACTCTGTATATCTTCTTGCGCAGCTTCTGCTAGCTCCTGTTTTCTATCAGCAGTCTGATCTGTGGCTCGTTGCGTCGCTTCGTCCATATCTTCTTCATTATGAACATTCCATTCAGCAATCAAATCTGAAGCATAGTTTCTCTCACTGAAATTTGCTAATTCTGAGATATTGTCGTCTTCTGAAAAAAGAATTTTAATTTGTTCGATAGATTCTGAATCTATTAAATCTGCAAATTCATCCGTTTCGTACAACTCATTAACTCTATATATCTCTTCTTCAATTTCTTCCAAAAGCTCTAGTACATGTTCTAACGATACTTGCTGAAGTTGTGGGTCCCAGTAATTGTAGTTTTTCACTTCTTCAAATCTTCCAACATACGTATAGGATTCTTCTTCAATTTTTATAGAAGCAGACTCAAGCCGAGAAGCAAGTAATGATAATACAAGCTTTTTTTCTTCGAAAGAATTTCCGTAATATCTGATACTTTCATCCAAAATTATTGGAACGAGATTATCTATCACAACTTGAACAAGATTTTTGTCTTTTATTATAATTCCAATTTCTCTATTATTACTACTTTCTTCTGAGAAATTAGCAGAACCAATATAAGCGATATTGTTTGTAAGGATGACTTTAGAATGATTTTCAAAGTTAAAAAAAGCACTTATTGATTCTTCGTTTTCGCTATTAAGTTTCTTCGTATAATTATTTATACTTTCTCTAGCTTTATTGCGTACATTATCTCCATAATAAGTTTCGTAACGATTTGGTATATTGGTTACAATTCTGACCTCTGCATGTTTCGCTGCTTCTTTTAAAGAATTTAATAACGCTGTTCTATTCTGAGATATATTATAAGTCGTTACAAAAATATAATCTGCTGAATCAAAATCATCCAGCACCTCTTGATAATTAGATTCTCCTTTAGAAGTGACGATTTCTATTTGACCAGGTATTAGAGAAAACTTTTGATAATTCATTTTTTTCCTCCTCACTAAATTTTAAGAGCTATACTTATATAGAATCTGACTCTTTCATATTTTAAAACGTATTTGATCACATCAAATGCTTAATATCTCTTGTAATTTCACATAACGACTTATTCCCGAACTTCGCCAACGCTTATCTATACAGATATTCCCGTACTTCTTACACCCAACATCCCCTACGATATTCCCGAACCATTCCATTCCCCTAAGCTCAGTCGCTCGCTCCCCCATTTTATCATCGATCTGGAAGAAGGTACATGCTTTCCCATACTAAAAAAAAGCCTTTAGATGGATACCCATCCAAAGGCCTTAATCCTTCCGCTCCTACCCATCTTGCCCAAACGACCTATCTATCCTTCACACCGAACCCTTACTTCCCCTGCTTCGCAATCTGCTCAGCCAGCTCATTCAGATAAGCCCAGCGTTCCATCAGTCCTTCAAGCTCCGTTTCCGCGGCTGCGTGTTCGGCGATCAGTTCTTGCAGTTTCGCCGAGTCGCTGGCGGAGCGGTCCATTTGGACGGCCAGGTCGGCGATCTTCTGCTCGGCGGCTTCGATCGAAGCGTCGATGTTGTCGTATTCGCGCTGTTCGCCGTAGGTGAACTTGACCTTTTTGCCGGAAGCGGCCGTCGGTTCCGCAGGGGCTGCCGGAGCCGCTGCGGCAGGGGCCGGGGTCTTGACGGCGCTCATGTCGGCGGAGGTGGCGAGGCCGCCTTTGCCGCTCGAAGACATGCCGCCCTGCAGCGAATCGCCGCCGGTGCGTTCCATATAATCGCTGTAATTGCCGGCGTGAATTGCGACTTTGCCGCCGCCTTCGAAGGCGAACAGTTTGTCGCACACCCGATCCAGGAAGTAGCGATCGTGGGATACGGTAATCATGACGCCGGGGAAATCGTCGAGATAATCTTCGAGCACGGTCAGCGTCTGGATGTCCAGGTCATTGGTCGGCTCGTCCAGCAGCAGGACGTTCGGCGCGGTGATCAGGATGCGCAGCAGGTACAGGCGGCGGCGTTCGCCGCCGGACAGCTTGCCGATCGGCGTCCACTGGGCGGTTGGCGTGAACAGGAAGCGTTCCAGCATCTGCGACGCGGTTACGGTACCTTCGTCGGTCTTGACGGTCTCGGCGGCTTCCTTGATATAATCGATCGCCCGCATCGCCGGGTCCATCTCGGCCGGTTCCTGACGGAAGTAGCCGATGCGTACGGTCGAACCTTGGTCGATCCGGCCGCTGTCGGCTTCAAGATCGCCTGCGATCAGGTTCAGCAGCGTCGACTTGCCGCGTCCGTTCGGGCCGACGATGCCGATCCGGTCGCCGGGCACGGTCATGTAATGCAGATCGTCGATCAGCAGGCGGCCGGCCAGCGATTTGCTGATATGGTCAATCTCCAGCACTTTGCGGCCTAGACGCGTGGACATGCTCGCCATTTCGAGATTGTCGCTTTTCTGCTGCGGCTTGTCGTCTTGCAGCTGTTCGAAGCGGTCAATCCGCGCTTTCTGCTTGGTCGAACGGGCTTTGGCGCCGCGCCGAATCCAGGCCAGCTCTTTGCGCAGCAGGTTGCGGCGTTTGTCTTCGGTCGCGGATTCGCGTTCTTCGCGTTCCGCTTTGAGTTCAAGGAACCGGGAATAGTTCGCGGTATAGCGGTGCATTTTCCCGTAGTCCAGTTCCAGCATGACGTCGGCGACCCGATCCAGGAAGTAGCGATCGTGGGTAACCATGAGCAGCGCGCCGCGGCGTTTCTTGAGATACGTCTCAAGCCAGGCGACCGATTCGGAGTCGATATGGTTGGTCGGCTCGTCCAGAATGAGCAGTTCGGACGGCTGCACAAGTGCGGCCGCAAGCGCCACGCGCTTACGCTGGCCGCCGGAGAGCGAACCCATTTTGGCGTCGAAAATATCGAGTCCCAGCTTCGACAGCACGCTTTTGGCTTCGCTTTCGAGGCTCCAGGCGTTCAGGCGGTCCAGCTCCTGCCCCGTATCCATCAGCAGCTGCTGGAATTTCTCCGAACTCGGATCGGTGTCGAACAGCAGGGTCGCTTCGCTGTACGCGCGCGCAGCCGCCAGTTCTTCGCCTTCGCCGTGCAGCAGCTGCTGGAGGACGGTCAGTTCCGGATCGAAGTCCGGATTCTGATCCATATAGCGGACGCGGACGCCCCCACTTTTGACAACCTGACCGGAATCGGCCTGTTCGAGGCCCGCGATGATTTTGAGAAACGTCGATTTGCCGGTGCCGTTCACGCCGACCAATCCGATTTTGTCCTGATCTTCCATGCCGAAGGAGGCGCCGTCGAACAGCACCTTTTCCCCGTAACTTTTCGATAATTGTTCAACGGTCATAATATTCATTGCCGTGCACTCCCCTTTCGTCGATCAACCCTGTCCTCTATCAAAAAAACCGAACCTCCGCAGCCCGCGGAAGTCCGGACGTTCTTTCAATTCAACTCCTGCTCGCTGCCCCGTAGGAACAGCCGAACGGTCTGCTCGACCCGCAGTGCCATTTCGTCGCGCGTAAATTCGCCTTCGAACAAAATGTCCATTTTGAGCCGGTCGAGCATGCCGATAAACGCTTTGGCGTAAAAGTCCGGATCGGGCATGCCCGCTTCTTCCAGCACTTCCTTCACCGCCGCCATGTACCGGGTCAAAAATCCGTGCATCATCCGCATCAGTTCCGAATCGTTGTTGGGCGCATGGAAAAAAATCTTGCCGTGCTCTTTGCGTTCGTAATAATACTCCAGATGATGTTCGGCGACGCGTTGCAGCTTGGACATCAGCCCGTCCGCGTGCTTGATCCGAAAATTCAGGTCGCGCAAAAACTTTTCCCAATCCCGCCGCGTAACCGCGAGAAACAGTTCTTCCTTGCTTTTGAAATACAGGTACATGGTTCCTTTGGCGATTCCGGCGTGTTCGGTAATATCCGAGATTTTCGTTTCGTAGAAGCCTTTTTTGCCGAAAATCTCGAACGCCGAATCCAGAATCGCTTCATGTTTCTCTCGCTGCGCCTCGCTCATCCGAACCACCTCCCTGCCAGTACCATGACGGCAAGCGCAAGCGCCCCGCCCGCGGCCGAAGACAGCAGATTGACCGCGTCGTTGTTCATAAACGTCCATCCGCGGTAGCGTACGGTGTTCGTGCCGCAGTGGACGCGGCTTTCGACGCTTTTGCCGCAGGACGGACAGCGGTACATGACCTGCACCGTCGCGCCCAGATATGAATCGACGAACGCGCCGAACGTGCCTCCGAGTCCGCCCGCGACCACCCATGCCCACAGCGGCCAGTCCGGCCCGTTATCCATCCACAGCAGCAGCACGGCCGCGGCCGTGCCGATCATGCCCGCGCCGACGACGGCCGCCAGACTTCCGCGCAGCGACACGCCGCCCGACGTGCCGGCTGCGAGTACTTTGCCGGTCACGATCGAACGCGGCGGCTTCCGGCTAAGGCTGCCCCATTCCGTCGCCCACGTATCGGCCGTTACCGTCGCCATCACGCCGACGAACAGGCCGAACCAGACGGACGAAGGCCAGAAATAGTTGCCCAGACACAGCAGCATGCCGATCCCGCCGTTCGCGAGCACCTGCACGGCGTCGCGCCGGCCTGTTTTCTCGTACATTTGCTCCGCCTGACGCTTCTCCGCCTGCTTCACTTTGGACAGGACGCTTGACGTAATGAAGAAGAGGAGCAGCAGCCCGAACCAGAACAGATCTCCGGCTCCGTAATAAATCGTGCCCATCACGACGGCCGCGATCGCTCCGGAAGCCGACAGCGACCTTTTGGCATAAGCGGCACCCGCTACCAGGCAGGCGCCGACCGCTCCGATGATCCAATCCACTTGATGATACGCCTCCCCGACGCAGACGGCATCCGTCTTGTTACCCGACGGTGCAGCCGCCCCATTTTTCTTCGTTCCAGTACAGTTCCAGCACGTCGCCGGCCGTCGTCGGTCCGACGCCTTCCGGCGTGCCGGTATAGATCAGGTCTCCTTCGCCGAGACCGTAATGTTCCCCGATATAATCGACGAGCGTCTGCAGATCGAAGATCATATTGCGAATATTGCCGCTTTGCACCGTCTCGCCGTTCTTGCGCAGCGAGAACGTGGCTGCTTCCAGCGCGTCCAGCCCCGGGAACCGGATCTCGCTCGTGAGCGGCGCGGAATTGCGGAAGCCTTTGGCGGCCGTCCACGGATGGCCTTTGGCTTTGATCTTCGATTGCACGTCGCGCAGCGTGAAGTCGATGCCGAGCGCGACGGAAGCCGCAATCTCTTCGACCTTGATGCCCGGCGCGTACGAACGGCCGATCCGCAGCACAAGCTCCGTCTCATAATGGATCTCGCCGCGATCCTGCGGCAGTTCGACGATGCCGTCGTCCAGCGCGCAGACGGCATGGGACGGCTTGAGGAAAATCATCGGCTCCGTCGGAACGTCGTTGCCCAGCTCCTCGGCATGTTTCTTGTAGTTGCGACCTACACAGTATACATTCGTTACGGCTATCATGGAAAATCCCCTCTTTCGTCTAGTGGTGGATGAAGCCGGAAGTTGCTGCGCCCGGCGTAGATTCAAAAGCGCATCCAGCGGCGCCATGCCGATCGTTCGCGCACGGCCGGCAGCCGCTTGGCGAGCATCCAGCGGTCGGGCCGGTTCGTGCACAGCATGAGCTGCGGGTGCATCGAACCGAGTTCGCGCATGCGGCGGATCGGATCGACCGTCCAGACCATGACGTCGACGCCGCGTTCGATCTGCCGGCGGACGAATTCCCGGTCGACTTTGCCGTGAGCGATCGACAGCAGCGTACAGCCGCCGAGTTCCAAGCGGCGCTCCAGATCGGCCGGACGGGAATCGATAATCAGTCCGCGCCGGATGTCCGGCGCGGCATCGCGGGCTTCGAGCAGCGCGGCCGGCTCGAACGACGTGAAGCGGACTTCGTCTTCCATGCCGCGAGCCTGCACGGCTTCCGCCGCGGCTGCCGCAAGTCCGTGATACGTCTGCGCCGTCGTTTTCAACTCGATATTGACCTTCAGGCGGCCGCGCACTTCATCGAGCACTTCGGCAAGCGTCGGAATGCGTTCGCCGGCGAAGCGCATCGATTTCCAGCGGCCGGCATCAAGCCGCTTCAGCTCGGCCAGCGTGCGTTCGCGTACCGCGCCGCGGCCGTCGGTCGTGCGCCCGAGCGTAAAATCGTGGATCAGCACCGGCACGCCGTCTCGCGACAGCTGCACGTCGATCTCGATCCAGTCCACGTCGGGCAGATTCATCGCCAGCCGGATCGCGGCCAGCGTATTTTCGGGCGCGACGCCCGAGAAGCCCCGGTGAGCCGCGCAAGGATTGTTCAACATGGGTTCATCTCCCGATGCGGCCCGCTCCGGGCCGCGGATTGGAGTGGGTTCGGTGGGTTCAGGCCGCGAACGCAAAGCCTTTGAAACGGTAAACTCAAGTTCGAAATCGCAAAGCTAAAGTCAAAGTCGAAAATGAAAGGCCGAAGCCGCAAGCGTAATTCTGTTAAGACCGCAGCCTTACCGCTTCGCCTGCACCCGGCCGTTCGCCGAGATCTCGACGCCCGGAGACAGATTTTCGATCCGCCGCAGCAGCTTCTGCCCGTCCTTCTTGTTCATCGGCACCGGACGGCCGAGCTCCGCCCAATAAGGGACGAGCGTCAGGTCGCAGTCGCCGTTCTTCGTGCATTCGGCCTGGAAAACGCCGGTCTCCCACGTCTTGGCCGTCGCCGAGCGGGTGAAAATAAAATTGCCGGTGCCATACGCGACCCATTTGCCTTTGTACGATTCGAAGCCCTGCAGCACGTGCGCATGGCCGCCGATGATCAGATCGGCGCCGGCGTCGATCATCCGGTGCGCCAGCACGGTCTGGTTGGCGTCCGGCGTATCGACGCGTTCTTTGCCCCAATGGACGATCGCGACGACGACGTCGGCCTGCCGCTTCGCGGCTTGAACGGCGCGCGCGGCCGCTTCGGGATCGTAGGCGCTGGCGGCGCCGGGATGCTTCTTCCCGGCGGCCCAGTCCGCTTCCGGCAGCACGCGGCTGACGCCGACGATGGCGATCTTGACGCCTTGGCGTTCGACGATCACGGGCGCGTAAGCCGCCGCGGCGTCCGCTCCGGCGCCGACATGCGCGATGTCGGCCTTGTCCAGGTTCCTGATCGTGTCGAGCAGGCCCGGTATGCCCTGGTCGAGCGTATGGTTATTCGCCAGATTGACGACGTCGACGCCCGCCTTCCGAAGCGGTCCGAGCGCCTTCGGCGAAGACTTGAATACGTAGGTCTTGTCCGCGCCCGTCGTGCTGCCGGAAGTAACGGGCGTTTCAAGATTAATAACCGTCAAATCGTCGTTCCTAAACCGATTCCGCACGTAAGCGTACGGATAATCGTAGCCTTCCTGCTCCAGCAGCGATTGGACTTTGCCGGAAAAAATAACGTCGCCGGCGAACGTCAGGTTGACGGTCTTGCCCTTGGCGGCGGCCGGAACCGGGTCGGCGGAAGCCGATAAGCCGGTGTCGCCCGGACTGAGGGACTCTTGAGGCGGGGCCTCTTCGGCTTCGGGTTCGGAAGCCGCGCGCGGAGCCGCCAGCAGGCCGGCGGCGGGAGCGGCCGAGCCTACGGCCGACCCGGCGGTCAGCGGCGGACGGACTTCGTCGCTGTCCGCCGCTTCGCGGTCGGCAGGCGCGGCTTCGGCCGGTTCGTCGGCCGAAGAGCCCGGTTCCGGCTGCGATGCCGCGCCGGAAAGCTCTTCGCCGGCGGCGGCGAACAGCGCCGCCTCTGTCCGGGCCGCGGCCGCCGCAAGCGCGGCGGCGGTGCGGGCTTCGCTCGCGGCGTGCTCGCGCGCGTAGAGCAGCGCGCCGCCGGACAGGATCAGCAGCAGCAGCGTCAGATTGAGCAGCAGCAGTGCCCGCCGCTTGCGCTTGCGGGCGATTTCGGTTCGAGTGCTTCTCGAACGGGAAGGAACATTCAAGATCGCAAATCTCCTTGCCTGCATTCGGCTCGCCAAAAAAAAGCGTCCGGTCTGGGAAAACTATTTTTCATTATAGCAGGTTATCCGGCATAAATAGAAGGCGCAGCCGCAAAATCGCCGGCGCCTGCCTGTTCGCCGATACGCCCCTTGTCTCTACGCAGCGAAGCGGCGTAAAGTTGCGCCGCAGCCAACGACAACGAACGACAACGAACGACAACGAATGACCGCGAACGATAGCGAATGGCCGCGAACGGCAAAAAGCCGCTTCGTCATCTTCCGACTCCGAAAACGGCTGTGCCTTATACGATTTTCGAATCCGATGATCGGGTTCGCGCCTGCGGCTGCCTCTGTCAGACGACGGACAGCGCCGGCACTTTGGCGGACGCAAGTTCCGCGGAGATCGCTTTGGCCTGGCGGATACAGTCGGGCAGACCTACGCCGTCGTAACCGGCGCCGGCGATATACACGCCCGGCAGCTGCTCCGCCAACTGCCGGCGCAGTTCTTCGATCTGGCGCAGATGGCCGACCGGGTACTGCGGCATCGACTGGTTCAGCCGCGTCACTTCCGTGAACAGCGGCTGCGCGTCGATGCCCATCAGATCGAGGATGTCTTTGCGTACGAGCTCCACGAGTCCGGCGTCGTCTTGCTTGAGCGCTTCCTGCTCGCCGGCGCGGCCGACGTAACAGCGCATGAGCACTTTGTCGTCCGCGCTCGTATGCAGCCACTTGGTCGACGTCCAGGTGCAGGCCGTAATATTGCGTCCTTCTTTGCGCGGCACGAGGAAGCCCGAACCGTCGAACGTCGTTTTGATCTCTTTTTTATCAAAAGCCAACACGACGTTCGCAACCGATACGTAATGGATCGCGTCGAGCGCGGCCGTATCCACATGCGGCGAGAGCAGCCTGGATGCGGCGAACGTCGGCGTCGTGACGATGATCGAATCGGCCGCGAGCGTGCTGCCGTCTTCGAGCGTCAGCGTATAGCCGCCTTCCGGCAGCTTGGCGATCGACGCCGCGCCCGTGTTGGCGCGCAGGTCGACCGTGCCCGCCAGTTCGTTGACGAGCGCATGCACAAGGCTTTGCAATCCTTGACGGAACGTCAGGAACATGCTTTTCTTCGTGCCGGTATGCGTCTCGACAGGCTTGCGTCCGGTCGTCATGCCCCGGATCAGGCTGCCGTGTTCGCGCTCGACCGTGCCGAACTGCGGAAACGTCGATTTGAGGCTGAGATGCCGGGTATCCCCCGCATAGATGCCCGCGAGCAGCGGTTCGGTGACGTTCTCCAGCACTTCGTGCCCGAGCCGGCGCTCGATGAAGTCACCCAGCGACTCGTCTTCTTCGCTCCGGCGCGGCGGCATGACGTAATCCATCAGGGCGCGCAGCTTGCCGGCCGGCGAGACGAGCTTGCTGGCCAGAAAAGGCCTGATCTGGGTCGGGATGCCGAGCACAAGGCCCGGAGGCATCGCGTGCAGCTTGCCTTTGTGAAGCAGATACGTCTTTTTGGCTTCCGGGTTGGTCGTCACCAGATCATGGTCGATCTCGAGTTCTTTGGCCAGGTCGACCATCGCCGTCTTGCGGGCCAGGAAGGAATCCGGGCCTTTTTCGATAACGAAGCCGTCCTTGTGCAGCGTCTCGATCTTGCCGCCCCACGCGTTCCCTTTTTCAAGCACGGTCACGACAGGCTCGAAGCCCGCGTCCCGCAGCAGATTCCGGGTGTAGAAAGCGGCGCTGAGACCGGTCAGGCCTCCGCCGATAATGACGACTTTACGCTGTTCAGCCATGAACCAGCGCCCCTTTGCGGCATTCGGCCAATACGCATTCGGCCAGAGTCTCCATATACAGCGGGTCCGTGTTAAGCGAATCGATCCGCATCACGCGCACGTCCAGTTCTTCGGCAACTTCCTGGGCTTCGATGTCCAGGTCGTACAGCACTTCCAGGTGGTCCGACACGAAGCCGAGCGGCGACACGAGCATGTAACGCACGTCGCGTTCGGACAAGTCTTTCATCGTCTCCAGCACGTCCGGGCCGAGCCACGGCTCCGCTGTCCGTCCGGCGCTCTGCCAGGTGAACTGCCAGTTCGTCACGCCGGCTGCGGCCGCGACCGCTTCCGACGTCTCCAGCAGCTGGTCGCGGTACGGATCACCCATCGTCAGGATGCGTTCCGGCAGGCTGTGCGCGCTGAACAGCACTTTGACTTCGTCGCGCTTCGCGCCGGTCTCTTCGAACAGGTCAAGCTTCGCGGACACGCGCTGCGAGAACGCTTCGATCAGCTTCGGATGCAGATGGTAGCTTTCGATAAAGCTCATCTGCACGCCGACTTCTTCCGCCGTCGCTTTGGCGCGCTTGATATAGGTACCGACGCTCATCGTCGAATAATGCGGCGCCAACACGATGCCGACCGCTTCCGTGATACCGTCCGCCGCCATGTTGCGCACGCCGTCTTCGATAAACGGATCGGTATGCTTCAAGCCCTGGTAGCAGACGAATTCCGCGTCCGGCAGATTGAACTTGTTCAATTCTTCCTGCATGCGTTCCACCTGGCGGTCCGTGTTTTCGCGCAGCGGGAATACGCCGCCTACGATCGCTTCATAGCGGTCTTTGAGTTCTTTGAGCTGTTCCGCCCCGGGCGGGTTGCCCCGGCGGATATGCGTATAGTAAGCTTCGACGTCGTCCAGACTTTTCGGCGTGCCGTAAGACAGGACGAGTACTCCGATTTTCTTCTTCATGTTGGTGTTTCCCTCCTCGGTCTGAATCTCGCGATGAATCCCGTATCCTTGTGCGTTGTCAACGCGTCAACCAAAAAACGGGCGCGGAGCGGTCAGCTCCGGGCGCCCCGGCCGGCCAAAGCCTGCGCGGAATAGTCATGCACGTAACCGGTCAGCTCGCGCAGCTTGTCGAGCGAAGCTTCCGGGAACAGCCCGTGCCCCAGGTTGAAAATAAAGCCGGGCTGCTGAATGCCTTCGTCGATAATCTTCGCTGCCCGGTCGTGGATCAGGTCCTGCGGTCCGGTCAGGATGAACGGATCGAGGTTGCCCTGCACCGCGTAGCCCGCTCCGAGCCGTCTGCGGCCTTCGGCGATCGAGACGCGCCAGTCGAGGCCGATCACGTCCGCCTTGAGCCCGCGCAGCGTCGGCAGCAGCTCGCCGGAGCTGACGCCCGGGAAATAAATCTTCGGCACGTTCGCAAGTTCCGGCATCGCCGACAATTCGTCGAAGATCCGCGTGATCGTCGGCAGCACGTAATGCGAGAAGTCCTGCGGCGATAAAGCGCCGACCCAACTGTCGAACAGCTGGAACGCTTTCCCTCCGTTTAATACGTGTGCGCGCAGATAAGCGATCACCATGTCGCCCAATTTGTCCATCAGCGAGAACCAGATTTGCGGCTCGCTGTACATCATCGTTTTGGTACGGATGTAGTTTTTGGACGGGCGTCCTTCGATCAGGTAGCTGGCGATCGTGAACGGAGCCCCGGCGAACGTAATCAGCGGCACGTCCAGCTCGCGGTCGAGAATACGGATCGTCTCCAGCACGTGGCCGAGATCGCCTTCCACGTCGATCGGGCGCAGACGCTCCACGTCCGCTCCGCTGCGGATCGGATTGTCGATCACCGGCCCGACGTCCTTGACGATATCGAAGTCGATTCCGATCGAAGCGACCGGGTTCATGATGTCCGAATAGAGGATCGCGGCGTCCACGCCGAGCTTGCGTACCGGCATCAGCGTGACTTCGGCCGCAAGCTCCGGCTGCCGGCAAATTTCGAGCAGCGAATAGTTTTCCTTGATCTTGCGATATTCCGGATCGTACCTGCCCGCCTGTCTCATATACCATGCAGGCAGGCGGTCTACCTCAAGGCCGTAACAGGCCCGGATAAAGCGATCGTTATAAGTCATGTCGATGGGGTCCTCCAATACCGGATAATCGCTCTTGTTAAAACATTCAATTTTAATTATGCGCCTTTAAAACATTTCCCTCAAGCGGCGTTTGCGTCGATTCGATGACGATTCCGGGAACGATTTCCTTACCTATTAATTATCCACCCATAACGGCCGTTTGAAAACCGCCCGCGGCGTTTTATCATACAACGTTCACGCTTTCTTCACCATGGCGACGGAGAAGCCGTCGTAGGCGGGCAGCAGCGTGCCGATCAACCGCGGATCTTCCGCCATGCGGCGGTTGAATTCGCGCACGGTCAAAATGGCCGGGCCGTTGCGCTCCAGATTGAGCGTGCGTCCGCGCAGCAGCAAATTATCCGCCACGATGACCGCGCCCGGCTCCGCCATTTTGAGCGCCATATCGAGGTAGTTGACGTAGTTGAGCTTGTCCGCGTCGATGAAAAAGAAATCGAAGCGCTCACCGTCGGCATGCAATCGCTCCAGGCTGTCGAGCGCCGGGCCGACCAAATAGCGCGTGCGCTCGCCGAAGCCGGCTTCGGCCAGATGGCCGGCGGCCATCTCGGCGTATTCCGGCTTTAGTTCGAGCGAGGTGAGCGTTCCGTCTTCGGCCATGCCGCGCGCCATGCAGATCCCGCTGTAGCCGCCGAGCGCCCCGATCTCCAAAATGCGCCTTGCGCCGGACAGCGTCGCGAGCAGCGTCAGCATTTTGCCGTAACCGGCCGCGACCGATACGTCGGGCATGCGCGCCTCGTGAATCACGCGTTTGATTTTGAGCAGCAGTTCGTCTTCGTTGGCCAGGCTTTCCATGTAAGCTTCGGCCGCCGCGGCGTTCATGTGCGGGTCGTTCATTTTTTCCACTCTCCATTTTCCATTAAGCTTTGTGCTTATCCGTTATTGTAACGGGAACCTTGTTCCCCTATACTAGATTGAGCATTGGGCGCGCGAATGCCCCGGATGCGCGTGTCCGCGTCCGGCCGCATGCTTGCGTCCTCCGACTTCCCATCTAACGATTGTACGATTTTCCAGCAGGCTTCACAAGCGGCCCGGCCAATGATTTTCGCCGGCCGCCGACTTCGGAAGACCTCTCATTTTTCTTATCAAACGGAGCTGAACTCATGAAAATTCCAGAAACCCTAACTTTGATCGCGACCTGCCCGATGGGCATCGAAGCGGTCGTCGCGCGCGAACTGAAAGATCTCGGTTACGCCGACGCCCGCACGGAGAACGGCCGCGTCACCTTTACCGGCACGCCTGCCGACATCTGCCGCACCAACTTGTGGCTGCGCACGGCGGACCGCGTCCTGATCAAAATGGCCGAATTCCCGGCCCTCACGTTCGAAGACCTGTTCCAGGGCGTCAAAGCGGTCGATTGGGCCGGCTTTATCCCCGAATACGGCGAATTCCCGGTCAACGGACGTTCGTACAAGTCGCAGCTGTCCAGCGTGCCGGCCTGCCAATCGGTCACCAAAAAAGCCGTCGTCGAAAAAATGAAAGAATCGTACGGCACCGAATGGTTCGACGAAGACGGCCCGCTGTACACGCTCGAAGTGTCGCTGCTGAGCGACGTGGCGACGATTACGCTCGATACGACCGGCCCTTCGCTGCACAAGCGGGGCTACCGCAAAACGACCGTCGAAGCGCCGCTGAAGGAGACGATGGCCGCCGCGCTGATCCTGCTCAGCCGCTGGGGCCCGCACCGTCCGTTCTACGATCCGTTCTGCGGTTCCGGCACGCTGCCGATCGAAGCCGCGCTGATCGGCTGGAATATCGCGCCGGGGCTGCGCCGCAGCTTCCCGTCCGAACGCTGGGACTTCGTGCCCGAAGAGATGTGGGCGCAGGCGCGCGAAGAAGCGTTCGACGCCGTGCGCGACGACATTCCGCTGAACATCGGCGGCAGCGATATCGACCCGGAAGCGATCGAGATCGCCCGCGCTTCCGCCAAGCGCGCCGGACTCGGCAGCGAGATCACGTTCACCGCGCAGCCGGTCGCCCGATTCAAGGCCGAAGGCAAATACGGCTGCGTCATCACGAACCCGCCTTACGGCGAACGGCTGAGCGAGGAAGAAGAAGTCGTCAAGATGATTCGCCAGCTCGGACGCGCCGCGCTCGACCTGCCGGACTGGTCGTTCTTCGCGATCACGCCGACGACGGACTTCGAGCAGAACTTCGGCAAGCGCGCCGACAAGCGCCGCAAATTGTTCAACGGCCGGATCGAGTGCCAGTTCCTGCAGTTCCTGGGACCGCTGCCGCCGCGCCGCTAAGGTCAAGGAGGTCTTTCATTGCGCCTGTTCCCGATCCGACACATTCACAACCAGCCCGGCTTTAAGCCGGGCTTTCTCTATATGTGCGCCTATCTGCTGTTCACCTTGCTCATGCTGCTCAAGCTTAGGCTGCTGCACGATAATCTGCGCCTGCCCTATATCGACATGAACCGGACAGATACGCTGATCGCGGCCGGCAGCCTGCTCGCGCTGTCGTTCTGGGTGTTCTGGCTGCCTCCGCGCGGCCGATTGTTCGCGCTCGCCGCGCTCGACCTGCTGCTGACGGCGCTGATCTTCGCCGACCTCGTCTACTTCCGCTACTTCGGCGATTTCCTGACCGTCCCGGTGCTGCTGCAGGCCGGGCAGGTCGAATCGCTGGGCGGCAGCATCGCCGAGCTGCTGCGGTGGAACGACCTGTGGCTGTTCGCCGATTGGCCGCTGCTGATTGGCGCTTCGCTGTGGGCGTGGTCGAGGCGGCGCCGCAGCCGGCAGGGCGCCTACCTCTCTTCCGCTTTATCGGAAACGGGGAGTGCCGGCACGCCGAACCGTTCGCGCCGAAGTGTCCGCCTGCTGCGGCGCTTCGCCGCCGGCCTGCTCGTGCTGGTCATCGGGTTTTCCGCCGCATTTTTCCCGATCCGCCATGCTTCCCAGACCTGGGCCAAAAACCTGCTGGAAAACAACTGGTGGAATATGTCGCTGTACAACGTGACGGGCCTGCTCGCTTTTCACACGCTGGACGCTTATCGGTACGCGCAGACTGCGATCGGCCGGGGGCTCGACCTGCCGCAGCCGCGCATGGACGAGATCCGCGACTGGTTCGCCGCCAGTCAGCATGCACGCTCGGATTCCGGCGAATTATTCGGCCGCTACACAGGCAGCAACGTCGTCACCGTGCAGGGCGAAGCGTTCATGAACTTTTTCGTCGGCAAACAAATAAACGGGCAGCCGATCACCCCGAACCTCGACGCGCTTCGCGGCGACAGTCTGTATTTCGACAACTTCTACCATCAGACGGGGCAGGGACGCACGTCGGACGCCGATCTGGCCGCCAACTTCTCGCTGCACCCGCTGCCTTCGGGTTCCGTCTTTATCCGCTACGCGGACAACGCGTTCGACACGATGCCGTCCGTGCTCAAAGAGCATGGGTACGCGGCCAACGTCTACCACGCCTACGACGGCAGTTTCTGGAACCGCAGCCGCATGTACCGGGAGATGGGCTACGACCGCTTTTATACGGAAAAAGAGTACGAGATCGACGAACCGCTCGGCTGGTCGCTCGGCGATCGTTCGTTCTTCGACCAGTCGGTAGGATTCATGGCGGACACGCCGCAGCCGTTCTATTCGTTCCTGATCGGCTTGTCGAGCCATCATCCGTACAACCTGGCGCTTCAGGATACGGACAAGCTCGATGTAGGCGACTACGCGGGTACGACGTTCGGCGATTATCTCCAGTCGGTCCATTACGTCGATTCGGCGCTCGGCGGCATGGTCGAACGCCTGAAACGGGAAGGGCTGTGGGACAATACGGTCTTGGTCTTCTACGGCGACCACGATTATTCGCTGGACGAACGCGAAGCGGCGGGCAAGCTGATGGGACGGGAACTGTCGGAGTTCGACTACGAACAGATCATGGGCCAGGTACCGCTGCTGATCCATCTGCCGGATGGCGGCCTCGCGGGCACCTACGACCAGCCGGGCGGACAGCTCGATCTGATGCCGACGCTGCTGCCGCTGCTCGGCATCGACGCCGGCGACTATGCGCTGATGGGCAACGACCTGCTCGATCGCAGCACCGACGACCATCGCCTCGTGGTACTGCGCAGCGGCGCTTTTACAGACGGACGCCTCTACTACTCGCCTTCCGCGGACGGTACGTTCGAGAACGGCACCGCCTACGACCTGAAGACCGGGCAGCCGACAGACGTCGAACAAGCGCGGACCGGCTACGAAGAAGCGTCGAAGCGGCTCGGCATCTCGGACGACGTGATCGCGCACGATCTGATTCCGGCGTTGAAGACGTCTCCGTGAGCCTCTGCCTGATCCGTTACGAGATGAAAAACCCCGAAATCCGGTTATCCGGACTTCGGGGTTTTTGCGGTTAAAAGCTGTTGGCTTGGGCGGAACCGGACGCGGACGGACTTGAAGATCTCCGCCGCGCTCCGTTAGAGCCGTTAGCCGATCACGCCTTCTTGATGAACGGCGCGATCTTCTCCAGCACTTCGGCTTCCGTCGGAGCGCTGACGTAACGTCCGTTGATGAACACGAACGCCCGCTTGCCGCACGGACCGCAGTACGACTTGCAGCCGACTTTGATCTCGGCGTCGGGCGCCATTTTTTGCAGCTTGGGCACGAGAGTCTTCATGCGCACATGCTGGCATTTATCGCAAACGCGAATATCGTTAGCCATGATCGTTCCCTTCTTCTATGGCGGAGCCTAGTGGTCGCCGTGGTTGCCCATAGCCGGGTTCGTGATGACGAATCCTTCTTCCTGGGCGCTGTACAGATAGTCGATCTTGATGCCGTCGAGCATCGGTTCGCTCGCGTCCACCAGCACAGAGATGTCTTTGTCCGTCGCGACGAGTTCGTCACCGTCTTTTTGCTTGTCGAGGTCCATGCCGTAGTGGGCGTGGTCGCCGTGCGAATGCGTGACGAAAACGCGGATGTTCATGTCCTTGTTCTCTTCCTTGTTCAGTTCTTCCAGCAGTTTCTTGGCGGCGTTGCGCGTAATTTTGACTTTCATGACAGGCTCCTTCCGCCGTCGGCCTAAAGCCGCGGCTCGCAGTAGATTGGATGACAAGGTAAATGGAGGCGGCAAAACGCGAATCGGCAGCGCCGCGCTCAGAACGAGGCGACCTGCCAGACCGCTTTGGTTCGTGCGATGTACTCGGCCAGCCACTTCTGCGCGATTTTCTCGAACATGTCCGATTGCCCGCTGTGCAGGAACCGGTGCTCGGGAACGGCGTCGCCGGTCTCCAGCTGTCCTTTTTCGTATAAAAGGGTACTGACTTCCCGCGCCGTCTCTTCCGCCGAACTGATCAGCGTCACCGACGGTCCCATGACGCGCTGGATCGTATCCGCGAGAAACGGATAATGCGTACAGCCCAGAATAAGGCTGTCGAGCGGCATCGAACGAAGAGGCAGCAGCTCGTTCTTGACGATCTCGTAAGTCGCCCGGCCGCTGAAATGTCCCTGCTCGACGAGCGGCACGAACGGCGGGCAGGCCCGGCTCACGACGTTCACGAACGGGGAAATCTGCTTCAGCGCGTGGGCGTATGCCCCGCTGTCTATCGTGCCCTTCGTGCCGATCACGCCGATGATGCCGCTGCTGCTCGCTTTGCTGATCGCTGCGCGGGCGCCCGGATGAATAACGCCGACGACCGGCACGTCCACCTTCGCGGCAATCGTGTCGAGCGCCGCCGCGGTCGCCGTGTTGCAGGCCAGCACGATCATCTTCGGATTGAACGTCATCAAATAATCGACGATCTGCTCCGTGAACGCGCGGACTTCCTGGAGATCGCGCGGCCCGTAAGGCGTACGCGCCGTATCCCCGAAATAGACGATCTGCTCTCTCGGCAGCTGGCGCATGACCTCTCTGGCCACGGTCAGACCGCCGACTCCCGAATCCATTATCGCAATAGCTTGCTGCACGGGTACACGCTTCCTTCATATCGTTTTCCCGAATATCCGCGCCCTGCGGACTTTGCGCCGCAAGGCGCGGACCGGGGTTAAAATCAAACCTAACGTCTATCATAACGAAGCGGCATCGCGGCCGCAAGCCGATTTTGAGAGAAATCAGCCCCGGCCGTTCTCCCGCACAAAAGCGGCGTCAGGCATGCCGCGGCTTCAGCCCTGTACGGCGTCTACTGCCCCGGCTCCCGATCTTCGGAAGCCCGCTGGCTTTCGCGCAGCCGGTATTCGCGCTCGGAGCGGAATTCCGTGCCGTCTTCGTCGCGCAGCCGGTAGCCGGACGCGGACTCATCCTGCTCTTCTTCCCAATCGTCGGCCGACTCGACTTCCGCGTTCGGATCGTAGCCGACCGGATCGGTCGTCTGCGTGCCCGCATAATACGGATGGCCGGGGTTCAGGTCGACGACGACCCGCGCCGGCGCGAGCACGGAAGGCTGCTGCTCGCACAGCCAGCGCAGTCCCGCTCCTCCGAGCAGCTGCCCGTCCGTCACTTCGCCGCCGCTTCCGTACAGATAATACGCCGCGCCGTAGATCATCGGAATGACGCGGTCCGGCGTCATGTCGACGACCCGGCACTGGATGTCCGGAATGCCGAGCGAGGTCAGGCCGAGCGTATCGACCAGCACTTCGTCCTTCCGCTGCATCTGGTAGACGCGCACGTTAAGCGCCCCGTACAGCGGTTCGTTCGGATAGGCGTGCAAAAAAGCGCCGGCGTCGAGCAGCTGGCCGCTCGGCTGCCAATAGACGGCATCGCAGCCGGTCGTCTCGATGATGCTGGCCAGCACCGCATGGAACAGCTCCATGCGCCGCACGAACGGCAGCATCGCCGCATACCAGTCGCACAGCGTTACGGCATAGCCGTATTGTTCCAGCCGCTCCGTGCCGCCCTGCCATTTCCAGCTCTGCTGAAGCACGCCGTCCCAATCCAATTCTTCGCGAATCGGGCGGGGCTGGAACAACCGGGTCTGCGCCGGTACTTCCGAATCGGTAAAAGCGACCGAGTAATCGCCATGGTAAAACACCGCCGCCAGTTCGAACCCGTCGTCGCCCGTCGTCTCTTTGCGCCGCAGCGCGTCGTTCTCCACCTTTTCCGTCTCGCGGAAAGGCCCGGTATTGATCGCCGTTTTCGGGATGCGTTTGTGAATGCTGTGCAGGATAGCCGAAGCGTCAAGCTTCGGCTCGTCCCGGAACAGCAGTTCAACCGCATAGACGGGAAGAAATCCCGGCTTCATTCTCTTGCCTTCCTGGGGCTGCTGCCCTGCAGAATCGACCATATGTCCGCTTCCTCCTCCGTGTCCTGTCGAGCCTGCGCTCAATGCGGCCGGCTCTCCTCGCCAAGCTCGCTGAGCAAATACCGGTTCACCCGGTCGGCGAACCGTTCGAGCGCGGCGGGCAGCTCCATCGTCAACGGATGCAGCGCTGTCCGGTCCCACTCGTAATAATCCTGTACCAGCGGACGTCTCAGCCGGACGAGCCGCAGCATGAGCATGCGCAGCTCGTCGTCGATGACCTTCTCGCCGTGGATAATCTCGATAATGTCTTCATAGCTGCCCGCATCGCGCATAATAAAGCCGTCGATCAGGTAGCTGCCGATGTCGGTCACCGCTTCAAGCGCCAGATGCAGCGCGCGTTCCTGCGCCAATCCTTGCAGCAGCGTGCCGTCCCACTGCGCCGCGACCAGACGCATCGCTTCGATCGTCTGCGGCAGCGACAGCAGGCGTTTCTCGATCTGTTCCCGATTTACGTAATACAATGTCGGTTCCCCCCGTGTCCTTCGGACTGGGCCGGCGAACTACACTTCGTAGTCGACCGCCAGCGAGATTTCTTTGACGCCGTTAATGTATTCGATGATCTTCCGGTGGACCGGATGCGTCTGATACGCCTCCAGATCGTCCAGCGTCTCGACGGTTGCCGTCAGCGCGATATCGTACGAACGCTCCGAGCGCAAAATGTCGGTGCCGACTTCGAACGATCTCAGCTGCTCGATCTGGCCGTCCATGCTGCGCAGCACGTCCGCGGCTTCCGCCACGCTTTCGGCCGAACGGTTCTTCAATTTGAAAAAGACGATGTGTTTGATCATATTGTCTCATCTCCCGATGCAGAATATGGGCTGTCCATGCCTCAGAAAAAAGCTCACAAAGAAACTATATCATAAGGAGAGCGGTTACAGCCAAAATCGACAAGTCGATTTCCCGAAAACGTTCTACGCCCTACGCAGGGCACAGCAAAGACCGGCTGTCGGTTGAGGCCGTCAGCCGGTCTTCGTCAGGTTGCGATTGAGGTTCAGACGCCGTGTCCGGCAGCCGCTTGGCAAGCCTTCACGGACGCTTTAGCGCGAACGGCGCCGTCCCATCAGGGCACCGCAGGCGATCAGCAGCAGCCCCGCGTACGCGTAAGCCATATCGCTGCCGCTCTCGCCCGTCTGCGGCAGTTCCGACATTCCGCTGCCGCCTGCCATCGTGCTTTCGGCGAGTGCCGACGAAGCGGCGCCTGCATCGGCTGCTGCGGCATCCATCGAGCCGGAGATCGAAGCCGGATTTGTCAAAGCCGCTGCCGTCACGAGCGAAGTCCGTTCCGGCATGCCGGCCCGATCCGCGTTCGAAGCGTCCGCTGTGACGAGCGTGCCTTCCGTGATAAAGTCCGCAGGCTTGGCTTGAGCCACGTCCGCGTCCGGCACCAACACGTCGAACTCGTCGCCTTCGGACGCCGTGACCGGCGTTACGACGCTGCCGGTCGAAGATTCGGGCTCGGTTTGGACCGGATCGGCAGCGGGCGTCGTGCCGGAAGCGGCGATAACCGTTCCCGGTACGGTCAGGCTGCCGTCGATGACGACTTCACCGGATACCGGCGTCGTGACGTCAGTGCCGATACCCGGCGTTGTTCCGCCGGTGCTGCCGCCGTTATCGGTGCCCGGCGTTGTTCCGCCGGTGTTACCGCCGTTATCGGTGCCCGGCGTTGTTCCGCCGGTATTACCGCCGCTGCCTGTGCCCGGCGTTGTTCCGCCGGTGTTACCGCCGTTGTCGGTGCCCGGCGTTGTTCCGCCGGTGCTGCCGCCGTTATCGGTGCCCGGCGTTGTTCCGCCGGTGTTGCCGCCGTTATCGGTGCCCGGCGTTGTTCCGCCGGTGTTACCGCCGCTGCCGGTACCCGGCTCATTCGTCGTGGAAGAAGCACTTGGCAGGACGGAGACTTGAACGCCCGGCAGAAGGCCGTCCAGATTCAAGTCGAGCAGGGAGGAATTCTGGGACGTTCCGTTCGGGTTGGCCGAACTGCCATTTTCCAGAACCGTCAGTCCCACCTCGCTGCCGAGCACCTCGTCCAGATTCAGGTTAATGAGCGAACCCGAATTCCCGGAAGCCGCCGGTTGATTCGGAGCCGTACCGGAAGTCGTCGTACTGCTGCTGTTCTCCAGCACACCGACATGCACGCTCTCGCCCAGCACTTCGTCGAGATCAAGATCGATCAGGGCACCGTTATTCGTGACTGTGGTACCGGTCGTCGATCCGCCGGTCGAACCGTTCGTACCCGTCGCCTCGGAAGTAGTCGTCGCTTCTTCGTTTTCCAGAACGCCGACATGCACGCTTTCTCCCAGCACTTCGTCCAGATCCACGTTCACCAGCGCGTCGGCGTTCTTTTCGCTGGTCGTCGTGGTTCCAGTCGCGATTCCGCCCGTCGTTCCGGTCGAACCGTTCGTGCCCGTTGTCCCGGAATTCGTCGTCGCTTCTTCGTTTTCCAGAACGCCGACGTGCACGCTTTCTCCCAGCACTTCGTCCAGATCCACGTTCACCAGCGCGTCGGCGTTCTTTTCGCTGGTCGTTGTGGTTCCAGTCGCGATTCCGCCCGTCGTTCCGGTCGAACCGTTCGCGCCCGTCGCCTCGGAAGTCGTCGTCGCTTCTTCGTTTTCCAAGACGCCGACGTGCACGCTTTCTCCCAGCACTTCGTCGAGATCCACATTCACCAGCGCGTCGGCGTTCTTTTCGCTGGTCGTCGTGGTTCCAGGCGCGGTTCCGCCCGTCGTTCCGGTCGAACCGTTCGTGCCCGTCGCCCCGGAAGTCATCGTCGCTTCTTCGTTCTCCAAGACGCCGACGTGGACGCTCTCGCCCAGCACTTCGTCCAGATCCACGTTTACCAATGCGTCGTAGTCCTGGCTGATCGTCTCGCCGGATGTCGGCGGTGCCGCGGAAGCCGCGGTCTGCGCGCTCTCCAGCACGCCGACGTGCAGCGTTTCGCCGATCAGGCCGTCCGCGTTCAGATTGAGCAGGGACTGGCTTTCGGTGCGCGACTCGGCGTGAACCGGGGTCGCCGTTTCTTCCGCCGAGACCTGGCCTTGCGTTGCTGCGAGAAGGGCTGCCGCAAATCCTGTCGTCCAAAGTGCTTTTACCGTCTTTTTCATGTGTATCGCTCCCTTTTAATTTTTTGATTTTTACGTCAAAAAGGGAGCTTGTTTCGGCGGCGAAAAAGGCGGAGCGTTAATCCATTGGCTGCCTTCCGTGTCGGAAACGGCTTTGAGCCGGTACAGCGTCGTCGCCGCGACCGGATCGAATCCGGTATGCAGCTGCGCGATCGGAGGCTGCGGCCCGGCGGAACCGGACCCTCCCTGCGGAGAGCCGGAGACGCCGCGCGCAGCAGCGCTATCCGTCAAGAGTCCCGGCAGCGCAGGCGGAAGATCCGCACGTCCGGCTCGTTTTGCCAGCGGCTGCGCCGCTTCCGTACCTGTCTGCGGGGCGCTCTCAAGATCCGCGTCCGACGGATCTGCCGCGTCTTCTGCTGCGGCGTTCGCCGCGGAAGAATTGGCCGGGTCCTCTCCGACAGTTTCCAATTCCGTTTCCGGGTCTGAAAAAGTCGGCTCTTCTCCCGTCATCCCTGCTGCGGCCGCAGCGCTGCTCGGCTTCGGCGCGGGATCGGGCACGTCCGTCAAGCGGGCGGCCGAAGCCGTCACTTCCTGCCCCGGAGCGACTGCAAGGCTGTTATCCGCCTGCGCCGCGTCCGGCATAACCGGGACGTTCGGCGTACCGGATTCGGCGTTCGCCGGTCGGTCAACGTCAACGACCACGGCCGATGTCGCAGGCTGCTGCGACGGCGCGATCACTTCCGTGACCGGCTGCGAATTCGAATCCGGCTGCGTGAACACGGAACTGCCGTTCGGCGCGACCGGGTCCGCTGTCCGCGAAGGCGGCGCAGGTACCGCGGGCGTCTGGCCGGCAGGCGTATCGCCCGGATCTTGATCTTGATCGTCGACCTGCGGCGGCTGTACCGGGACCGGCGGCTTGGGCGTGGTAGGCGCTGTAGGCGTAGGCGATACCGGAACGACCGGCTTGCCGCCGCCCGGATCGGTAACCGGCTTGACCGCTTCCTGCACGGCTTCGGTCGTCTTCTGCACGATCCCTCCTACCGTGCCGCCGACGCCTTCCGTCACCTCGCCGACGCTGCCGACGACTTGACCGGCTTGTTCGACCGCGTTTTGAACCGTGCGATCGACCGTTTTGACTACCTGCCCCGTTTCTTCCAGCAATGTGCCTACAGGATCGGCAGCCTTGCCGTTTAATGCTTCTGTCACTTGTGGAAGCGTATTCATAGGAATGTCTACGCTTTCTCGTACAAGCCCATTCGTGTCCTGCACGACCTGTTCGACTGTATTGACTACTTGTTCGACCGTGTCGGCTGTCGGTTGGGTGACCGGCATAAGCAGCCCCCCGGCTGCTTCTCCCGTCGTGTCCAACGTCTCCCGAACGGCCTGCTGCGTCTGAGTTAAGGTTCCGTTTACCGTTTGCTCCAGCGTGCCTGTCACGCCGTTTACTGTCTGATTGACCGAATCGGATACGCCGCCGACCGTTTGGTCGACCGCATCAACCGCTCCTTTAAGCACATGGTCCAGAAGTACGGGGGTTGATCTCGCTTGTACGTCCGGCGTTTGAAAAATAAAAAAGCCGGCCATCGACAAGCAGATCGTCATTATCCATTTTCTCATCGATTCACCTCCTTTCGCTGCGAATTCGACTGCTGTTGGATCCGATAAGCTGTTTACGACAGCTATCTAAATGGCATCTATCCTTTTTTAACCGCGCTTTTTTCCTTCCGAAACAATAAAAGGTAAATAAAGTAAAAAGATCCCACCTGTGAAAAAGCATGAATTGGACGGGAACCACGATTTTGCGCAAAAAAAAAGAAAACCGCTTTCCCGTAAAGGAAAGCGGTTCTCCGAAGGTCAAGAACAGACAAGGCGGGTTAATGCCCGAATCTTTCTTATTCTTCTGTTTTCTCTTCGTCGCCTACGCGCTCAGGAGCCACTTCGGCTTCTTCGTCTGTCGCTTCCGGCTCTTCTTCAAGCTGCGGCAGAACGACGGATGCCAGGATTTCTTCTTCCGAAGAGATCAGCTTCACGTTATCGTCGAGCTTGATGTCGGCTGCTGTCAGCTTGTCGCCGATTTCCAGATGCGTGACATCGATTTCGAGCGATTGCGGCAGGTCGTTCGGCAGCGCTTCGACTTCCAGTTCGTTCGCCTGGATTTGGAAAATGCCGCCTTCTTTCGATCCTTTGGCTTCGCCTTGATAATCGACCGCGATCGTTGCGCGAATCGGCGTGTTCTTGTCGATCTGAATGAAGTCGGCGTGAATGATACGTCCGTTAAGGCGCTGCACGTCTTTGATCATGACCTGCGATGCCGAACCGCCTTTGACATTCAGCGAGAAGATGTCAGCGCCGCCGCGCTGCACGTGACGCTGCAGATCCTTCGCATCA
The DNA here is from genome assembly GCF_006542275.1 of Saccharibacillus brassicae. Classification (NCBI taxonomy): domain Bacteria; kingdom Bacillati; phylum Bacillota; class Bacilli; order Caryophanales; family Paenibacillaceae; genus Saccharibacillus; species Saccharibacillus brassicae. The sequence continues at coordinate 4,403,274 of NZ_CP041217.1, read as the reverse complement.
ACGTGAACGGGGATGCCGTCCGCTTTCTTGCCGTACACGACAGCCGGAACGCGTCCGCTCTCGCGCAATTCTCTCATATCGGAACGTTTAAAACCGGTTCTTTTCTCAGCTTCAAGTGCTTTACTCATAACATTCGACCTCCTTGGAATTGGACAAATCGACTTGGGAAAGGTGTGATGCACCGGCCAGGCCGTGTTCTCCTTCGTCTTCACCTTACTCTATTACCCCGAAGAAGCTAACTTGTATCACCTGCCGCCCAATCTGTGTAAAATAGTCGGCGGCTTGCCTCGGCATCAGCTGGCGGACGAATCCGAAGCAAGATGTTCGAGCAGGTACGGCGCCGTCCGGCTGCGCCCGGAAGCCGACACCTCCGTCGGCGTGCCGGCCGCCACGACGGTGCCGCCTTCCGCGGCCGCTCCGGGACCGATATCGATCATCCAGTCGGCCTGGGCCGCGATCCGCATATTGTGCTCGACCATGATCACCGTATGGCCGGCGCGCACGAGCGCGTCCAGATGGCGCAGCAGGCGGTCGGCATCAACCGGATGCAGGCCATTGGTCGGCTCGTCCAGCAGATACAGCGTCCGGCCGCGCTGCGTGCGCTGCAGTTCGGCCGCAAGCTTGATCCGCTGCGATTCGCCGCCGGACAGCTCCGTCGCGGGCTGGCCGAGCTTCAGGTAGCCGAGTCCGAGATCGAGCAGCACCGACAGCGGCCGCGAGATAGCCGGCTGCTGCGCGAAGACGTCTACCGCTTCTTCCACGGTCAGCGCCAGCACGTCCGCGATCGTCAGATCGTTCCACGTCACTTCGAGCGTCTCGGCATTGTAGCGCGCTCCGCCGCATTCCGGGCACGGCACGTACAGGCTCGACAGGAACATCAGCTCGATCTGGACGAAGCCCTGCCCTTCGCAGGACGGGCAGCGTCCGGCCGCCACATTAAAAGAAAAGCGGCCCGCTTTGTAGCCCCGCTCCCGGGAAAGCGGCGCGTCGGCGTACAGTTTGCGGACGTGATCGAACAATCCGGTGTACGTCGCCAGATTCGAGCGCGGCGTGCGACCGATCGGCTTCTGGTCGATCCGTACGAGGCGGCGCAGGGAATCGAGATCGCCTCCGGCTTCGCCCGAAATCTCGCCCGGCTGTTCTTCCTCGCCTTCTTCCGCCGGTTCGGCCGGCAGATTGCCCAGATGCGGCGCCAGCAGCGCCGGCAGCGCGCCGGAGATCAGGCTGGACTTGCCGGAACCGGACACGCCAGTCACGGCGGTCAGGCAGCCGAGCGGAATCTCGACGTCCAATTCGTTGAGATTATTGTAGGAGACCCGGTTCAGCTTCAGCCAGCCTTCCGGCGTCCGGCGTTCGCGGAGCACGGAAGCGGAATCCGCGAACAGATACCGCCGCGTGATCGAACGTTCCACGTCCGCCAGGCCGGCCGGCGGGCCGCTGTACAGCACTTGCCCTCCGCGTTCGCCCGCTTCGGGGCCGATATCGACCAGCCACTGCGCCTGCTTCATGATGTCGAGATTGTGTTCGACGACGAACACGGAGTTGCCCGCGTCGCGCAGCGCCGCAAGCGACTCCAGCAGCGCTTCGCCGTCGGCGGGGTGCAGACCGGCCGACGGTTCGTCCAGCACGTACACGACCCCGAACAGCTTCGAGATCAGCTGCGTCGCCAGGCGCAGCCGCTGCAGCTCGCCCGAAGACAGCGTCGGCGCCGGGCGGTCGAGCGACAGATGGCCGACGCCGATCGCGATCAGCCGATCCAGCCGCCCCGCCGCGTCTTCGACCAGCCGCCGGGCGATCAGCGCTTTTTCCGTCGCTCTCCGATGCGCGGAATCGGCCTTCGGCGACTCGTGCGCCTGCACGGCTTCTTCAAGCCTGCGCTGCAGCTCGGTTACGGGCAGCCGGAACAGGTCCGCGATGTCCATTCCCCCGAACGTGACGGAGAGCGCTTCCGGCTTCAATCTTTTGCCGTGGCAGAGCGGGCAGGGACCGACGACCAGATAAGGTTCGAGCCGCTGGCGGCGGCCCGGATTGTCGGCGGAAGCGTACATATGAAGCAGTTGGCGGCGTGCGCCGGTATAATTGCCCATATAATCGTGCTTGCGCCCGGAACGGATCGCTTCCTGAATCTGCTCGTAATCGAGATCCGGGTACACCGGAGCGGACGGCTTCTCTTCGGTAAACAAAATCCAGTCGCGATCGGACTGCGGCAGTTCCCGCCACGGCTTATCCACGTCGTAACCGAGCGAGATCAGGATGTCGCGCAGGTTCTGCCCGTGCCAGGCGCCCGGCCACGAAGCGATCGCCCGCTGGCGGATGCTCAAGCTCGGATCGGGCACCATCGACGCTTCGGTCGCGTCGTAGATCCGGCCGAGCCCCTGGCATTCGGGGCAGGCTCCCTGCGGCGTATTGGGCGAAAAATCTTCGGCGTACAGCACCGGCTGTCCGACCGGATAATCGCCGGCGCGCGCATACATCATGCGCAGCACGTTGGAGATGGCCGTCAGGCTGCCCACGGTGGAGCGCTCCTGCGGCACGCTGCGCTGCTGTTGAAGCCCGACCGCGGGCGGCAGCCCTTCGATGCTCTCGACCTGCGGCGTGCCGGCCTGCTGGATCAGCCGTCTGGCATACGGCGCGACGGACTCCAGGTAGCGCCGCTGCGCTTCGGCGTACAGTGTGCCGAATGCGAGCGACGATTTGCCCGAACCGGACACGCCGGTAAACACGACAAGCGCGTCGCGCGGGATGTCGAGGTCGACGTTTCGTAAATTATTCTCGCTGGCTCCGCGGACGCGAATCATATTCCGCGGATCGAGATCGGGTTCGGATGAATGGGACTGATGCGATATACTCATGCTGGCGTTCCTCCTTGGCGTTTCGTACGGATTGCCCTGCGAATTCGGTTCGTCTTCCGGACGGGATCGGCAGCCGATCCGTCGTCTCGGTATCTTTACCTCATTCGCTGCAAAAGAAATCAGCAGGCAGTTATGGAGAGTGAGTCGGGCAAGAGTCGGAAACGGGCGGTTCCGGGCGGAAGTGCGAGATCGGGAACGCCGGAAAAAAACGTTCGAATACGCAAAACCCACGTTCGAATACGCAAAAAAACCGCCGATTTCCCTAAAGGAAACCGACGGTTCTTCGATGAAACGAGATGCGGTCGAGAGGACTCGAACCTCCACGGGGGTTAGCCCACACGGACCTGAACCGTGCGCGTCTGCCAATTCCGCCACGACCGCATAATAGTTGGCTGGGCTTTTTGCCCTGCCCAAATAATATAGCATAGCCGGCAGGCAGATTGCAAGCCTTTTGGCAAGAAAGTTCGCATACCGTGCCAAAGGGAACGCGGCATGCTCTTTTGGCCTTCGTCTTGTTGCCCTGCCGCTTTGCCGGAAAAGGGAGCCGGCAGCCGTATCGGGAAGTCTTATCCGGCAAATGCGTACCGAAAGTCAACATTTCAAGCGAAATCAGGGACGTGAACAGAAAATGTGTGCATTTGGTCAGCATTTTCTGCCTGTTGGGCCGGAAATCGGGCTTTTTCGCGAAAAATGTGCGCATTAAGTCAACATTTTGCGCAGAATACGGTTTTTGAGCGGAAAATGTGCACAAAAAGTCAACATTTCAGGTGGAATGAGGGCCGTGAACAGGAAATGTGTGCATGGGGTCAGCATTTTCTGCCTGTTAGGCCGGAAATCGGGCTTTTTCGCGAAAAATGTGTGCATCAAGTCAACATTTTGCGCAGAATACGGTTTTTGAGCGGAAAATGTGCACAAAAAGTCAACATGACCGCCCGCCGCCCCGTCACCCCCGCCGAGGCTTGGCCGCCGAACTCCGTTCGACCAATTCCGGCGCGTAGACGACGTCTTCGTATTCGACGGCCGAACCCGAAGCGCCGCTCTCGATCATGGCGATCAGCCGCCGGGCCGCTTCCCGGCCCATTTCTTCCTTCGGATGCGTCAGCGTCGTCAGCGGCACGCCGGAAGCGAGCGCGAGCGCCGAATCGTCGAAGCCGACGACCGACACGTCGCCCGGCACGGACAGTCCGAGCTCGCGCGCCGCATTCATGAGCGGTACGGCCAGTTCGTCGTTATAGGCGACGAGCGCCGTCGGCCGGTTCGGCGAAGCGAGCAGTTCGCGCACGCGCCGAAGCGGCAGTTCGCCTTTTTGCCCCGTCGCGTACGTCACGACATGCTCGGGCAGCAGCGGAATGCCCGCTTCGCGGTGGGCGTGCATGAAGCCGCGCAGCCGGTTGACGCCCTGCAGATCGTCCGTTTTGAAAAAGCCGGCGATCCGCGTATGCCCCTGCCCGATCAAATACCGGGCCGCGGTCGAGCCGCCGAGTTCGTCGTCCACTTTGAGACACGGCACTTCCAGTTCGCGGTAGCGTTCGTTGATCATGAGGAACGGCAGGTTTCTCGACTGCATCGACAGGTAGAACGGCAGGTTGGGATTGCCTTCGGCGCTTTTGGTCGGCTCGATGATCAGCCCGCTGAGCGGTTCGCTCAGCATAAGGCGCAGGCATTCCATCTCTTTCTCCTTGTCGTTGTCGGTGCTTGCAAGCAGCAGCCGATAGCCGCGGCTGCGCAGCTCGGCTTCGGCGCCCCGCACGATATGCGGGAAAATATAATCGGAGATGTACGTCGTGACGATGCCGATCGTCCGCGGCTGCGCCGCTTCTTCGCGGATGCCGGCGCTGCGCACGAACGTGCCTTTGCCCTGCACCCGTTCCAGCAGCCCCTGGCGTTCGAGTTCGGAGAACGCCTGGCGCACCGTCTGGCGGCTGAGCGAGAACTGCTCGGCGATCTCGTTCTCCGACGGCACTTGTCCGCCGGGCACCAATCGGCCGCTTTCGATCCAACTTAACAGTTCGTTTTTCAAGATCATGTATTTGGGAAGCCGTTTGTTCATCCTGATTCACCTCGGTCTGTATTTGCGTTCGTATCCGGTGCGGGCCGGCAGTCTCCGGCATCTGCCGGGCGCACCCGGAAAGCGATCCTAAGATAGCGCTCTCAAGCTTAATTGTACGTACAAGTTTAGTTTAAGTGCCGGTTTGGGAAAATGCAAGCCGAACTTCCGCCGGCCCGGCCGGGTTCAGCGCCCGCTCCCGCGCCGCGGCAGCAGCCCGCCTTCCTCCAGCCACCGCGCGAGCAGTGCGTTGAACGCTTCCGGCTGCGCGAGCGAAAATCCGTGTCCGATACCGGGCCGCACGACAAGTTCCGACCCGGCGCGCATCTGTGCGAGATCCCGCGCCGAGCGGCGCATCGAGCCGCTTTCCTCTTCGCCGACGGTCACGAGAAGGCGCGCCGTCGAATAGGCAAAGCCGGCCGGCAGCCGGTAGCCGAGACTTTCCCGCACCGTTCGGATCAGCCCGGCACGGCTGATCCCGAGGCTGTGCGCATAATACGTATCGAATTGTTCGCCCGGCACGTACAAGCTTCGGGCTTGCAGCGCCGCGAATTTGCGGCTGCGCATCAGCGAGTAGAACAGCGAGATCAGCGGCCCGACCAGCGGACGCGCAAGCGACGCCGGATAGATCGAACCGCTGCCCAGCATGGCGCCGCTCAGCAGGTCCGGACGATCGCTCATCATCTGCATGACGATCTGGGCGCCGAGCGAGAAGCCGACGGCCACGATCGGCCGACCGGCGCTTTTTCGTTCGGCAAGCCGGATCAAGGCTTCCGCGCTTTTTTCGATAGTAAAAAGTTCGTCTTCCCCCGTTCCGTCCTGCTCCGACCATTCCGGTACCAGGCAGTGCGCATGCCGAAAATGCTCGACCTGCCGATCCCACATCCAACCGCCGACCCCGCCGCCGTGCACGAACAGCAGCAGCGGAGCGTCGATCGGACCGGATTCCGTGTACGTCCACGCCATACCGTTTCCCCCTCTTTTTTCCATATTCCAACCTTATCACACTTCTTCCGCATGATCGTTTTCCGCGCACAATCTCCCTGTACCGAATTGTGACTTTTTCAAGTGAAATATTTCACATTAAATGTGATTACGATCACCAACCTCTTCAATCGCGTTCTCCTATAATGAGGATGCAAGGTAGATCAAATTTGAAATAGCGGCGGCTTACCGGATATTCCGGCCCCGCCCTTTCCTGCAAATTACGTTGTGAATAAGTTCACATTACTGGAAGATCGCCGATCCGCAGCACCCCTGCCCCGCCGCCTGACGGCCGATACGACGCACGCACGCGGGCCGCGATCTTCCCTTCATCCGAATTCAAACGCCAAGGAGGCTTTTCCTCATGAACACCGTCAAACAAAAGCTGATCGTCATCGGCAACGGCATGGCCGGCATCAATACGCTGGAACAGATTCTCAAGCTGACCGACCGGTTCGACATTACCGTTTTCGGCAGCGAACCGCATCCCAACTATAACCGGATCATGCTCTCGTACGTGCTCGAAGGCAGCAAAAAGCTCGAAGACATCGTGCTGAACGACTGGAGCTGGTACGAGGAAAACGGCATCGCGCTGCATACGAACACGACGGTGACGCAGATCGATACGGTCGGCAAAACAGTGCTCACCGATACCGGCCTGACGCAGGCGTACGACAAGCTGCTGATCGCGACCGGCTCCAATTCGCTTATGCTTCCGATTCCCGGCAGCGACCGCGAAGGCGTCGTCGGCTTCCGCGATATCGCCGACTGCGACCGGATGCTGGACGCGGCGAAGCAGTACAAGAAAGCGGCCGTCATCGGCGGCGGACTGCTCGGGCTCGAAGCGGCCAAAGGGCTCGTCGGCCTCGGCATGGACGTGACCGTCGTCCATCTGATGAACGACCTGATGGAACGCCAGCTCGACAGCCAGGCTTCCGCCATGCTCAAGACCGAGCTGGAACGCCAAGGCATCAAGTTCGCGATGGGCAAATCGACAGCCGAGATGACCGGCGACCACCGCGTGCGCAAGCTCGTGTTCACGGACGGCGAAGAACTGGAAGCCGAATTCGTCGTCATGGCGGTCGGCATTCGGCCGAACAAGCAGATCGGCGAAGTCAGCGGCATCGACACGAATCGCGGCATCCTCGTCGACGACTTCATGCGCACGTCCGCGCCGGACGTCTACTCGGTCGGCGAATGCGCGGAACACCGCGGCGTCTGCTACGGCCTCGTCGCTCCGCTGTTCGAGCAGGGCAGCGTCCTCGCCAAACATATTTGCGGTATCGACACGGCAGGCTACGGCGGTTCGATCACGTCGACCAAGCTCAAAATTTCGGGCGTGGACGTGTTCTCGGCCGGCGAATTTATCGAGACGCCGCAGCACACCGTCATCTCGGCCAAAGACGAATGGAAACGCACCTACAAAAAAATACTGCTCGATCAAGGCAAAATCGTCGGCGCCGTGCTGTTCGGCGACGTGACGGAATCCGCTTCGCTGCAAAAATACGTCCGCGAACGCACCGAAATGAACGACGAAATCTACGGCGACCTGATGGGCACCGGCCACTGCGGCAGCGGCAAATCGAAAACGGCCGCGGTAGAGAAAATGGCCGACGACGAAATCGTCTGCGGCTGCAAAGGCGTCACCAAAAAAGTCATCGTCGACGCGATCACCGAACAAGGACTGACGACGGTCGACGAAATCAAAGCGTGCACCGGCGCGACCGGTTCGTGCGGCGGCTGCAAGCCGGTCGTCGAACAGATTCTGAGCTTCGTTCTCGGCGACGGCTTCAAGCAGACGGTCAAGACCGGCATCTGCGGCTGCACCCCGCTGAGCCGTCAGGAGATCGTGGCCGGCATCAAGGAAAAAGGGCTGCGGACGACCAAAGAAGTCATGCATGTACTCGACTGGCATAACGCGGAAGGCTGCTCCAAGTGCCGGCCGGCCGTCAACTACTATCTGGGCGTCATCTACCCGGGCGAACACAAAGACGAGAAAGAATCGCGCTTCGTCAACGAACGCATGAACGCCAACATTCAGAAAGACGGCACGTACACGGTCGTTCCGAGAATGTACGGCGGCGTGACGACACCGGAAGACCTCAAGAAAATCGCCGATGTGTCGGTCAAATACAACGTCAAAGCGGTCAAAGTGACCGGCGGACAGCGGCTCGACCTGATCGGCGTGCAGAAGGAAGATTTGCCGAAAGTATGGGAAGAGCTGGACATGCCTTCGGGCTATGCGTACGCCAAATCGCTGCGGACGGTCAAGACGTGCGTCGGTTCGCAGTTCTGCCGCTTCGGCACGCAGGATTCGCTGGCCGTCGGCGCCATGCTCGAACGCAAGTTCGAACGGCTCGATTTTCCGGCCAAATTCAAGATCGCCGTTAACGGCTGCCCCCGCAACTGCGCCGAATCGTGCACCAAAGACATCGGCATCGTCGGCAACGACGGCGGCTGGGAAGTGTTTATCGGCGGCAACGGCGGGATCAAGGCCCGGCTGGCCGACTCGCTCTGCAAAGTGAAAACGGACCAGGAACTGACCGATACGGTCGCCGCCGTCATGCAGTATTACCGCGAGACCGGCAACTATCTGGAACGGACGTCGGAATGGGTCGAACGGATCGGCCTGGAAGACATCTACGCCAAAACGGTTGCGGATGCCGATAACCGCCGCAAATTGATCGACGATATCGAATATGCGCTGACGTTCGTGGAAGATCCGTGGAAACAAGTGCTCAACGACAAAAAACTGCGCAGCGAATTGTTCGAGACCGCCGCGCCGGCTCTGCCGCAGGCGTAACTGTCCGCGTAACGGCCAACCGATCAACCGATCCCGAGAGGAGCTTGACCATGACCTATCCATCGAACGTTTTTGCCGGTACGACGCCGATCGTTCTTGACTCCGTCGACCGTTTCCCGAGCCGCATCGGCCGCGTTTTCCTCGTCGACAACACCGAGCTTGCCGTCTTCCGCACGTCGGACGACCAATTCTACGCCGTCGAGAACCGCAATCCCCATCCCAAAGGCGGGCCGCTTGCCGAAGCGATCGTCTCCGGCCATTATATTTACGATCCGCTGTACGATTGGAAAATCGATCTGAAGACCGGACTCGTGCAGCAGCCCGATACCGGTCAGGTCCGGACGTTCCGCGTCGAGGTCGCAGACGGCCGGGTCGTTCTCTTCCCGAACCAGTACCCTTTCAACTCTTAGTGTCGACAAGGTACAAAACGTCTGCTGCGTTCGCCCGTTTTGCCCATTTGCATGCCAGGAGGCCGATCTCATGTTTACCGAAAGTGTACGTTCCCTCGTCGAAGCCGCAGTCAAAAAAAGGGATTTCATGAATGAACACCCGCTCCGCTATCTGATCAGCGCCGTTCTTGCCGGTGCCTATGTCGGTCTCGGTATCATTCTGATCTTCTCGCTGGGCGCTCCGCTCGCCGCGATCCAATCGCCGTTCCAGTCGCTGATCATGGGCGCCTCGTTCGGGATCGCGCTCACGCTCGTCATCTTCGCCGGCTCGGAGCTGTTTACCGGCAACAACATGTTCTTCACCGCTTCCACGCTGGCCCGTCGCACTTCGGTCAAAGACCTCGGCAAAAACTGGACGCTCGTATTTCTCGGTAATCTGGCGGGCGCCGTCATCGTCGGCCTGCTCGTGCTCGGAACCGGGCTGTTCAAAAATATCGCGCCGGAACATCTGATCTTCGCCGCCGCCGCCAAAAAAATGAGCCTGCCCGTCATGGAACTGTTTTTCCGCGGCATCCTCTGCAACTGGCTCGTCTGTCTGGCGATCTGGATGGCCAGCCGGACGACGAACGAAGCCGCGAAAATTATGCTGATCTGGTGGTGCCTGTTCGCTTTCATCGCAAGCGGCTACGAGCACAGCGTCGCCAACATGACGCTGCTCAGCACGGCGCTCATGCTGCCGGGCCACCCGGCGACGATTACTTTGGCCGGCTGGCTGCACAACATGATTCCCGTCACGCTCGGCAATATCGTCGGCGGAGCCGTGTTCGTGGCCGGCGCCTACTGGACCGTGTCCCCGGTACGCAAAGCGCGGCCGGAAGCGCAGGATTCGGCGCAGGCGGATACCCGTTCCGCTTCCTGAACGTGATGGAAGCGGAATGAATCTGACCTGAACGAAATGGAATCGAATCGAACGGAATCGAACAAGGACGCTTTTGACCCTCCGCATGGCTGCGGAGGGTTTGTTCATGTTCTTTTGGCGCTGTGTTTTGACGTTTTCTTTTACAGACATGCCCCAATCTTCATTAAATCGCTTACACGTGGTGAAAAACGGTTTCGAATTGTAACCCAACTAGTGCTTTGTCACTAACTTTCGACATTTAACCACTTTTCCATTGAATTTTCGAGCAACTATCTCTATATTCGATTGATACGAAGGACTCAGGAATATTCGCCTGTACTTGATTGTGACGTTACCCGGAAGACACTTATCCGCCGTTTTGCCCATACAGAAAGGAACGTGAACGCAAGCATGACTATCGTTGATTCCATGATTCAGGTTGTCCCTTATTTGAGTCAAATGATGCGCGAAAACACGGCCATCACCATTTACGACCATACGCATATTCTCTATTATGTGCAGTCGGGCAATTTCGATCTCGGTCTGAAGACCGGAGACGCGCTCTATCCCGGCTTCGAGAACTTCAGCGTACTCAAAGGCAGCAAGCAGCCTATTCTCGCCGAATACCCGGCCGAAGCTTTCGGCTACGGCTATCCGCTGCACGCGGTTATCATCCCGCTGCTCGAACAAGACGAAGTCGCGGCGATCCTGACCGTGACCTACGACCAGACCAACCAGGAGAAGCTCAAAAGTATCGCCGCCGATAACCGTTCGATCGCCGACAACCTGGTGGAGATGGTGCAGCATGTAGCGGCCCACGCGCAGGAAATGCAGGCGACGAGCGAACAGATCCTGACGAACACGAAGACCGCCGTGCAAAAATCGGTCAAGATCAACAGTGTCGCGACGCTGATCAAGGAAATTTCGGATCAGACGAACATGCTCGGTCTCAACGCCGCCATTGAAGCCGCGCGCGTCGGCGAGCTGGGCGCCGGCTTCGGCGTCGTCGCCACCGAAGTGCGCAAGCTTGCCGTCCATTCCAAAAGCGCGACCGCCGATATCGAGATCGCGCTCAAAGACGTTCAGGATTCGATCCGCGTCATGGAAAACGAGATCTCGCAGATCGTCGCTTCGTCGCAGGAGCAGGCCGATCTCGTGACGACGTTCACGGACGTAATCGAACGGCTGCAGCAGACCGGCGAATCGATGCAGGATCTCGCCGGCAGCATGACCCGTTACCACGAATCGGTTCGTTAAGTAGGTGCAGCGGCTGCCCACCGGTCAAGACCGGGATAAGGGCAGTTTTTGCTTTTTAAATAGGCAATTACGGGAACGAGGCAGCCGCACAGCATGCAGGTCGTACCTCCCTGGAATTTGGGACACGCTTCGCAGGCGGCGAGCCGCGCTTCGTACTGGTCCTGCGGCACTCTCAGCTCCGGTGCAAAAGCCGGCGAGGCCAGCAGACGCTCCATCTGGCGATCGTTGACCGCGAATTCGTCCCCGCAGCTTCGGCATGTTCGATTGTTGTCGCGCACGGTCTTTTCTCCTTCCGACTTGCTTCGCTTATTCGTGAATGATTCGGGCATCCACGATCATTATATCCGTTCTTGCATTTACAGGCGACCAACCTCTAAACTGGGAGATATAGATTTGTTTCGCGAATCCGTTTCCGAAGCAAAGCCAAGTCTGATTCCGAAGGAGAGAACCGTGATTTCATGAAGGCCCTTAGAGATTTTTTCTACATTCCGGGCATTCGCAGGGCGCTGGCGCTCATTCTGGCCGTCGTGCTGCTCCTGATGCTTCGGAGCATGCTCAGTATGCTGCTGATTACTTTTATCCTCACCTATCTCATGAACCGTCTGCACCGTTTTATTCGAAAAGGCACGGACCGCATCAAGATCAACAACAAAATCGTCCTGCTCTTCACTTATGCCCTGCTGGTCTTCGCGCTCGGATTCGGGGTATACCGGTATTTGCCCGTCTTCATTTACGAGATCCAGCAGCTGATCACCCAGGTCATCTCGTTCTATAACAATCTGTCGAACCTGGCGCTGCCGGACAATGCGTTTACGCGCTACATCATGAATTCCGTCAAGGAGTTCGATATTGCGAGCTACGTCGAAGGCGGTTTCGATTTCATTCTGCACACGCTGAGCGATATCGGCAAATGGAGCCTGAACCTGTTTATCGCCTTTATCCTGAGTTTATTCTTCAATCTGGAAAAAGACAAAGTGTCGTCGCTCATGTCCAAATTCCGCTACAGCAAAGCCGCCTACTTCTTCACGGAGCTGGAATACTTCGGCCGCAAGTTCGTGTCGTCGTTCGGCAAAGTGCTTGAAGTGCAGTTCATGATCTCGTTGACGAACTCGCTGCTGTCGCTCGTGTTCCTGTGGATTCTCGGCTTCCCGAACCTGTTCGCGCTGTGGCTCATGATCTTCCTGCTCGGCCTCGTGCCGGTCATGGGCGTCATCATCTCGCTCGTTCCGCTGTGCGCGATCGCGTTCAACATCGGCGGCTTCAAGATGATCCTGTACATCCTGATCATGATCGTCGTGCTGCATGCGTTCGAAGCGTACATCCTGAATCCGAAATTCATGTCGAACAAAACGCATCTGCCGATCTTCTTCACGTTCCTCATCCTGCTGCTGGGCGAGCATTTCCTCGGCGCCTGGGGCCTGATCGTCGGCGTGCCGATCTTCATCTTCCTGCTCGACATCCTGGAAGTCCCGCTGGAACCGGGCGCCAAAGCCCCTCCGGGCACGCCGGCCAAAAAGAACGAACCGCCGGCTATGCCGCCTACGGTGCAGTGAAGGGTTGACGACTGCCGGGGCTGCGCGGAGAGTGGCGTAGTGCCGAGGCGCGGGTCACAACTGCGGGAGAGTGCCGCGGGTCGCGACTGCGGGCAGAGTGCCTCGGGTGACGCTGCGGCAGAAATTCGTTCAAAACGCGGTCTCACCCGGAAAGTGGATGGGATTGAACGAGGAGCTTTCCGGGTTCAAAAGCGTTTTTCACTGAATTTCTGCCTCCGCTGCTGCTTAATACGACAGCTTTTTGTATGGAAAAGAGACCGAACCGGATCTTCGCGGTTCGGTTTTTTGGCGTATTCGGGGGGGATTGGCTTATAGGGTGGCGGGATGGCGGGTAGGCGGGTAGGCGAACTCTAACGAATCCTCGTATCGCTAATGTCGGGTTTTTGCGCTTTTTGCTTCTGTAACGAATCGTCAGAGCGCTATTGGCTTGTTTATGGGCGAAAAGCGGCGTCTACGCTCAAATAGCGTGCTGACGATTCGTTAGGTTGCCCGAAAAAGCCGAAAAGGCTGAAATAGCGTGGTTAGGGTTCGTTAGCGGAAGCCAAGCCGAGTGAGCGTCAGAGGCGGATAGCCGGCGGCAGGCAAAAAAAGGCCCGGCGGGGTGGCTCCGCCGGGTGTGTCTTAGATCTGGTTAAGAGGGGTTGAACCTAGAATAACCGTTCAAGCTGAAAGCAACCTGATGCCAAGTTAAAGATTGGCTTAAAATTCGTGACTTTTGCGGCGATTCGCGATGACGATGAATTCTGATTGCTCAGGAGTAGGTCTGACCCCTCCGCGTCCGGACGAAAAAAGGACCCCGGCAGCGTGGCGTCGCCGGGGTCAAACTCTATGTGTAGAGGGGATTGATTACATCTTAATCGCCCAACCTGAAAACAATCTGAAATCGCGCTGAACGTTGGATAAAAGGGCGCCAGCTTTTTTCCCACTTCGGCTTGAGATCGGCTTCATTTGGCTTCGAATCGACTTCGAGTTGGCTCCGCTTCGTTTCGCCTTGCCCTGCAACGTTCCGCTACAGCGCCCCGTAAGCTGCGGCCCGCACGCGCAGATGATAATGTTCTTCCATGTTCGGCAGCATCTGGTGCATGTAGACGATCGCCGTATTGTGCTCCGGCGAGATCGAAGTCCACGTGCCGGCCATGCCGGTCCAGCCGAACTCGCCGAGCGGACTATTGCTGCCGCCCGCTGCCCGGTCGACGAGCGTGCGCACGCCGAGACCGTAGCCGTAGCCGGCCGAATACGAGCCGCCGAAGTCTTGCATCTGCCTCTCGTCCAGATGATTGGTCCGCATCAGGTCGATCGTATGGCGGCCGAGAATGCGTACGCCGTTCAGCGTTCCTCCGGCGGCCATCATGCTTGCGAACTTGAGATAGTCGCGCGTCGTCGCGTACAGCCCCTGCCCGCCCAATTCCAACGTCGCGTCGGGACGATGCAGCATATCCATCTCGCCGGATGCCGGCGTCAGCGTGCCGTCTTCCGCCCGTTCGTACATCACCGCCATCCGCTCTTCGATATCGCCCCGGTAGCGGTAGCCCGTATCGGTCATGCCGAGCGGCCCGAAAATCTCGTCCTGCAAAAACTGTCCGATCCTTTTGCCCGAAATGACTTCGATCAGCCCCGCGACCAGGTCATGCCCGTATCCGTACAGCCAATGCGTACCCGGCTCGAACATGAGCGGCGCCTGAGCCGTCGCCCGAATCTCGTCGCGCAGCGTGTAAAGTCCGCCGGTCCGCTCGCGCAGTTCCCCGCGCAGCCGCGTCAGCTCGCGCACCGACAGCGATTCGCCGTACGGGTACGGATGCCCGGTCATCATGCCGAACGCGTGCCGGATCAGAATCGGATTTTGCACCGGTTCGGTATGAACCTGTCCGGTCGGACTCGTCACCGTCTTGCGGACGTGTTCGAATTCCGGCAAATACCGGTGCAGCGGCTCATTGAGCAGGAACTTGCCCCGCTCGAACAAGATCAGAGCCGCGGCGCAGACGATCACCTTCGTCATCGAATAGAGCCGGAAGACCGTATCAGGTCCGGTATCGATCCCTTTTTCCACGTTGGCCTGCCCGAAATAATGTTCATATACGACCTCGCCGCCCTGGGCGATCATGCAGGCGCCGCCGGCAGGGCCGGTCTCCGGAAAAGAGCGGAGCAGCGCCTTTAAGTGATCGAATTGTGCCATGATGAGTTTCTCTCCTTCGTTAGCTGAAAGTAGGCTTAGGTCGGGCTTCCCGCCTCCCTTTCGCCTGTCTCGCAAATGCTGAAAGCGTGATCTGCACTTTCTATTTTGACAGACCGAAACCGGTTTATCCAGTCGTGATGGCAAATAAAAAAGCCGATAAAGGATTAAGGCCCTTTACCGGCTTGTCTTGCTGTGTAGCTATTATGGAGCCTAGGGGGCTCGAACCCCTGACCTCGTCGCTGCCAGCGACGCGCTCTCCCAGCTGAGCTAAGGCCCCGCGTTTATTTTTCTCACAAGAAATAATATACCACAGACGAGTTGCCGAGTCAACACCCTAAACGACCGTATCCAAAAGGTTCATGATTTGGGCTCGTGTACCCTATCGCGGCGGCAGCGCTCCTTTCGGTTATGCCCTCGTAAATTCGGGACTCACAAATAAAAAAGGCAAAGCCCTTATGGCCCTTGCCCTTGATGACGTTCAAGCCGCTTGCGTTAGACAAATATTCGATTGGGTCAAACACGACGGATACGGCAGCGGCAGAATTGCCAAATCCCTTAACGAGCAAGGCATTACGACCTCAGCGAGATTGAAGTGGAGTTTGCGGAAGTCACTTTCAAATCGGAGGTCGCAACCTTTTTGTCGCAGGCCGGAAACGGACCGATTTCGGAGCTGCTCAAGTTGAAGTGTTATTGGAAATCGCCGGAATGAGAAGCGTTCGGGCCCTCTTAGTTCTCGTATTTTCTCAACACAATCGCCGAATTATGCCCGCCGAACCCGAATGAGTTCGAAATGCCGATCGAAAGCTCTGCCTGTCTTGCTGTGCCCGCGGTGTAATCGAGATCGCACAGCGGATCGGCCTGCTCCAGATTGATCGTCGGCGGGATAAGGCCCGTCTGCAGCGACTTGACGAGCGCGACCGCTTCCACCGCGCCCGACGCGCCGAGCATATGGCCGGTCATCGACTTGTTGGCCGTCACCGGAATGCGGTACGCGTCTTGGCCGAATACCGATTTGATCGCGGCGGTCTCCGAACGGTCACCCAGCACGGTGCTCGTCGCATGGGCGCTGATCACGTCGATCTCCGCGGGCGCGATGTTCGCTTCTCTCAGTGCCGTTCGCATCGCGCGGGCCGCTCCGTTGCCGTCTTCCGGCGTCGCCACCATATGGTACGCGTCCGAGCTCGCTCCGTAGCCGATCACCTCGCCGAGGATGGCGGCTCCCCGCTCCTGCGCATGGCTCAGCGATTCCAGCACCAGAATGCCGGCGCCTTCCGCCATGACGAACCCGTCGCGGTCCGCTTCGAACGGCCGGCTCGCCTGCTGCGGAGCGTCGCTGCGGGTCGACAGCGCGGTTGCGTTCGAGAAGCTGGCCAGCGCGATCTCCGTCACCGCCGCTTCGCTGCCGCCCGCGAGCATGACGTCCGAACGGCCCGCCTGAATCTGGTAAAACGCTTCGCCGATCGCCGTGTTGCCGATCGAACACGCGGTGACCGGAGACATCGACGGGCCGAGCGCCCCGTAGCGGATACTGATCAGCGCGGCGGCCATGTTGACGATCATCGCCGGCACGAGCATCGGGCTGACCCGGCCCGGCCCGCGGGCGTCCAGCACGCCGGCCTGCTCCATCAGCGTCCCGATCCCTCCGGTGCCCGATCCGACGTAGACACCCATCCGCTCCCGGTCGGTGCGTGCCAGATCGAGTTCCGATTGCTGCACCGCCTCGTCGGCCGCGGCCAGAGCGAACTGGCAGAAGCGGTCCAGCTTGCGCGCTTCTTTGGCGCCAAGCAGCGCCGCTCCGTCGAAATCCCGCACTTCCCCGGCGATCTTCGCTTTGTGCCGGCTTGCGTCGAACGCTTCGATCGACCGCACCCCCGACTGCCCGGCGACCAGCTTCGACCAAAAGGTCTCGACTCCGCTGCCAAGCGGCGTGACGACGCCCATACCCGTAATAACGACTCTTTCCATTTGCGGCTTTCCCCTCTCGGTTTCTGATTAAAATCGAAAGCCGCCCTTGTCGGAAGCTTCCCGTACCGCTATACTGTCACGGAAACTATCCTAGTACAAGTTACCGTTTATACGGGTATAAGAACTGCCTGTTTACCGGATTCCGAAGGAGGATGACCGATGCATTCCGCTGCCCGTCTTCAAGCGCTGTCCGCTTTTCTCAAAAGCCAGCGCGCCAAAATTTCGCCCGAATCGGCCGGCCTGCCCGCGGGTACGCGGCGCCGGACGCCGGGCCTGCGCCGCGAAGAAGTCGCGCAGCTCGCCGGCGTCAGCACAACCTGGTACACCTGGCTCGAACAGGGCCGGGACATCCAGGCGTCCCCGTCGGTGCTCGACTGCGTCGCGGCCGCGCTTCGCCTGAACGCCGACGAACGCCGGTATTTGTATTCGCTGGCCGCGGACGGCGGAGCTGCCGCGCGTCTGTCGGAATCGGCGGCGGCGCCGATCCCGCCCGCGCTGCGCACGATCATCGACGAGCTGACGTACTGCCCCGTCATCGTCTCCGACCGGATGTGCAACATCGTGGCGTGGAACGAAGCGGCTTCGTTCGTGTTTCTCGATTTCGAGCGGATTCCCGCCGAAGAGCGCAACATGATCCGGCTGCTGTTCGCCCGCCGGGAATTCCGCCGGCTGGCCGTGAACTGGGAACAGTTCGCCAGCGGCTTCCTGTCGCTGTTCCGTTCCTACTACGGCCGCCACGTAGGCGACGGCTGGTACAACCTGTTCCTCGCCGAGATGACGGCCGGCTACCCGGAATTCCGCGACATGTGGGAGCACGGCCAGGTCAGCTACGCGCCCGAAGTCCATCTGGAATTCCGCCATGCGAAAGCGGGCAAGATGGTCTACGAGCTGACGTCGCTCGGCATGTCGGGGCAGGAAGACCTGCGCCTGAGCATCTACACGCCGGCAGCCGGCACGACGACGGAATCCAAGCTGCGGCGCCTGATGCACGAACCCGGCAGCGCGCCGGGCGACGCCGATCCCGCTTCTTTTTCCTGATATCCGATCAAAAACGTTCTCGGAAAAGCCCTAAAAGAAAGCGCATACTTTTCTCTTGTCAAACGTTCCGCTTCTTGCTATGATGGCCTTGGGATTGTTACTGAAGAAGGCAAAACCCGCTGCATGTGCGTCAAGTACATGTGCTGGGTTTTGCCTTCTCGCCGTAACCGTCCCTTTTTTCGTTTCACAGATGTAAGCGCTTATCTTACCCGTTTGATGATTTCGCCGGATAAGGAGGGCAGCCGTTGATTATCCAGAAAATTTTCAACAACAACGCCATCATCGCAAGCGACAATGGCAAAAGCGAATTCGTCGTCGTCGGACGGGGCATCGCGTTCAAGAGGAAAATCGGCGAACCGGTAGACCGCGACCTTGTCGAGAAGATTTTCGTGCTTCAACAGCAGGACGCTTCGGAAAAGTTCAAGCTTTTGCTGGAAGACGTGCCGCCCGAATACATCTCCTTATGCTACGACATTATCGAATACGGCAAAAACATGCTGGACGTCCCGCTGAGCGATTACGTGTACGTCACGCTCACCGACCACATGAACAACGCGCTGAAACTGCTGGACGAAGGGATTACGACGACCAATCCGCTAATCTGGGAAATCCGGCGCATCTATCCGAAAGAATTCGCGATCGGCCGCAAAGCGCTGGCGTTCATTGAAGAGTCGCTGGGCAAAAAACTGCCGGAAGACGAAGCGGCGAACGTCGCGATGCATCTGATCAACGCGCAGATCGACCCTGTCGCCCGCCGGACGCAAAGCGCGGCCGACCAGGCCGGGAAGATCAGCGACATCCTGAACATCATCAAATACACGTACGGTACGTCGCCGGACGAACAATCGATCAGCTACGAACGGTTCGTCACCCATCTGCGTTTTTTTTTCGAGCGGATCGGAAGTTCGGGCCGCGGCGAACTGGAAGACGATTTTCTGCTGCAGCAGGTTAAATCGAAATACAAGCGGGCGTACGGCTGCATGCTCAAAGTGGAGAAATACTTGCAGCTTGAACTGCCTGACGAAGAAAAGCTGTACCTGACGCTGCATATCCACCGCGTGACCCGGGAATCGGCGCCCTGAAGCGGCGTTTCCCCTATGTCGGTCAAGCCAGCGTGCTCAAGCTAACGTCCAACTTCATAAAATGACGGATCGTGACTGGTAATGCAGGCGAGACCGACAGGAAGCAGGTCCTCCCGGGACGCGCGCTTCCTCGGTCTTGCCTTTTTTATATGCTTTTTCGTTTATCTTTTTCACGGGTGACCATCTGCCGAATAAGGAGCGAGAACTATGGGAAAATACGAAAAACTGGCGCAGGACATCATTCAAAACGTAGGCGGCAAACAAAACGTGAACAGCCTTGAACACTGCGTCACGAGACTGCGCTTCAGGCTCAAAGACGAAAGCAAAGCCAATACCGATGTGCTCAAAAACATGGACGGCGTCGTCACGGTTGTCAAAAGCGGCGGGCAGTACCAGGTCGTCATCGGTAACCACGTGTCCGACGTATACGCGGAAGTGAACGCCGCCGGCGGCTTCTCCGCCGAATCCGGCGATAGCGGCGATACGGGTTCCGGCGAGAAGATCAGCCTGTTCAGCCGTTTCGTCGACATGATCTCCGGCGTGTTCGCGCCGACGCTCGGCGTACTGGCCGCAACCGGCATGATCAAAGGCTTCAACGCGCTGTTCCTGACGCTCGGCTGGCTGACCGAAGCTTCCGGCACCTACCAGATCCTGAATGCGATCGGCGACTGTCTGTTCTTCTTCTTCCCGATCTTCCTCGGCTTCACCGCTTCCAAAAAATTCGGCGGCAACCACTTTATCGGCATGGCGATCGGCGCGGCGCTCGTGTACCCGAACATCGCCGGCATCACGTCATCGGGAGCCGAACCGCTGTATACGTTATTCGGCGGCACGCTGTTCGAATCGCCCGTCTACATTACGTTCCTCGGCATTCCCGTCATTCTGATGACCTACTCGTCGAGCGTCATCCCGATCATCATCGCGGCGTTCGTAGGCGCGAAGATCGAGAAGTTTTTCAAAAACACGATTCCGAGCGTTGTCCGCACGTTCCTCGTTCCATTCTGCACGCTGCTCGTCATCGTTCCGCTCACGTTCATCCTGATCGGACCGATCGCCACTTGGGCGGGCACGCTGATCGGCAACGGCACGCTTGCCGTCTACAACTTCAGCCCGATCGCGGCCGGCATCATCATGGGTGCCTTCTGGCAGGTGTTCGTCATCTTCGGTCTGCATTGGGGCTTCGTTCCGATCGCGATCAATAACCTGACCCTGCTCGGCAAAGACCCGGTGCTCGCGGGCATGTTCGGCGCTTCGTTCGCCCAGACCGGCGTCGTGCTGGCGATCCTGCTCAAAACGAAAAACAAAAAGCTCAAATCGCTGTCGATCCCGGCGGTCATCTCCGGCATCTTCGGCGTCACCGAACCGGCTATCTACGGCATCACGCTGCCGCGTAAAAAACCGTTTATCGTCAGCTGTATCGCGGCGGCGGTCGGCGGCGGCATCATCGGCGCCATGGGCACGCAGGGCTACCGTATCGGCGGCCTCGGCATCTTCGGTATTCCGTCCTATATCGGCCCGAACGGCCTGGACGCCGGCTTCTACGGCGCAATCATCGGCATCATCGTCAGCTTCGTGCTCGGCGTCGTCATTACGTTGTTCACGTTCAAGGACGATCCAATCGCGGAAGACGGCACGCCGTCCAAAAAAGCCGGTTCCTTCCTCACGCAGGAGACGGTCGGCAGCCCGATGAAAGGCAGCGTCATCGCGTTGTCCACGATCAAGGACGAAGCGTTCTCGACCGGCGCGATGGGCAAAGGCGTGGCGATCGAACCGATCGAAGGCAAAGTGTATTCGCCGGTCGACGGCGTGCTGACTTCCCTCTTCTCTTCCGGCCACGCGATCGGCATCACGAGCGACACCGGCGTCGAGATCCTGATCCATGTCGGCCAGGATACCGTCAAGCTCAAAGGCAAATATTTCACGCCGCGTATCAAGCAGGGCGACGCCGTCAAAAAAGGCGACCTGCTTATGGAGTTCGATATGGACGAGATCCGCAAAGCCGGCTACGTGCTGACGACGCCGATCATCGTCTCCAATACCGGCAGCTATCTGGACGTGATCGAGACGCAGCAGAAACAGATCGGCTACGCCGACAACCTGCTGACGATCGTCGTCTGACCTGTCGCGACTGTCCGATTCCGACCTGACCTTACGATCCCGACCTTACGATTCCCAACTTACCGAGGAGGAAAAATAAATGAATACGATTCCAAAAGGGTTTCCCGAAGGCTTTCTGTGGGGCGGCGCGACGGCCGCGAACCAGCTTGAAGGCGGTTACGACCAAGGCGGCAAAGGACTGAGTACGGCGGATATGATGACGGCCGGCACGCATACCGTGCCCCGCCGCATCACGACGGAGCTGCTGCCCGGCGAAAATTATCCGAGCCACGAAGCCGTCGACTTCTATCATCGGTATGCGGAAGATATTGCCCTATTCGGCGAGATGGGCTTCAAAGTGTTCCGTCTGTCGATCGCCTGGAGCCGCATCTTCCCGAACGGCGACGAAGCAGAGCCGAACGAAGAAGGCCTTGCTTTTTATGACCGCGTATTCGCCGAACTGCAACAGCGCGGCATCGAGCCGCTCGTCACGATCTCCCATTACGAAGCGCCGTTCAGTCTGACCAAAATCTATAACGGCTGGTCCGATCGCCGCGTCATCGACTTCTACGTGAACTACTGCGAGACGCTGTTCAAGCGGTATAAAGGAATCGTCAAATACTGGCTGACCTTCAACGAAATCAATATCCTGACGATGCCTCTCGGCACGTTCCTGGCCGGCGCCATGATTCCGGAAAACGGCATGGAGCTGACGAACCCGGATTCCAGTACGGACCAAGCCCGCTTCCAGGCGCTGCACCACCAGTTCGTCGCCAGCGCCAAAGCGGTCAAGCTCGGCCATTCCATCGATCCCGACTTCAAGATCGGCTGCATGATCGCCTATATGTGCGCCTACCCGCTGACAAGCGATCCGGCCGACGTGCTGCTCGCGCAGCAAAAAGACAATATCGGCAACTTCCTGTGCGGCGACGTGCACGTGCGCGGACAATATCCGGGCTTTGCCAAACGTTATTTTGCGGAAAAAGGGGTGGAGCTCCTCTTCGAAGCCGAAGACGAACAGATCCTGCTCGAAGGCACGGTCGACTTCTACACGTTCAGCTATTACTCGTCCGTATGCGTCAGCGCCGATCCGGAGCAGGAGAAAATCGGCGGCAACATGTCGATGGGTCTCAAAAATCCGTATCTCAAAGCGAGCGCCTGGGAATGGCAGATCGATCCGCAGGGGCTGCGCTGGGTGCTCAACAACGTCTACAACCGCTACCGGCTGCCGATGATGGTCGTCGAGAACGGCCTCGGCGCCGTGGACGAAGTCGAAGCGGACGGTTCGATCCGCGACGATTACCGGATCGAATACCTGCGCGAGCATATCAAGGAAATGAAAGAAGCGATCATCGACGGCGTCGACCTGATCGGCTACACGCCGTGGGGCTGTATCGACCTCGTCAGCGCCGGCACCGGCGAGATGAAGAAACGCTACGGCTTTATCCATGTCGACAAGGACAATGAAGGCCAAGGCACGTTGAACCGTTCCCGCAAAGCCAGCTTCCATTGGTACAAACAGGTCATCGCAAGCAACGGCGAGACGCTTGCGACCGATCCGGAAGCCGCCGCGCAGAAGTAAGACCGGGTACGACGCGGAGGGATCGGCCGCGTGGTCGGCGGCCGGATCGGTGTGCCGCCCGTCTCGATCCGATCCGATCCGACCGGCAGTTCCCCGATACTTTGCTTGTCTCCGCTCGGCGCCTCGACACGTCCGCTCGACGTTTCTCCTGCGCGGTTCCGCGCGAACAGCCGCTTCCCCGGTTCTTCCGGGCGAAGCGGCTTTTTGGCGCGCAGCGTTAAGTCTTTTCGTGAGTCTAATGCCCCTTATTCCACCTTTCACAACAAACTTACTAAAAATAACCGAAAAACTATTGACTCTGGATGTAGATGCGGTATAATAAGGTCAAAGAAAGTCAAAGTCAGAGCAAAAGATCAAACTTTTGACTTTGCCGACTTCATTATCATCTATCCAAACCTATAAACTCACATTTGAAAGGGGCATGCCTTCATGCGCTGTCAACACTGTAACCAGAATCAAGCAACCGTCGGTCTCAGCCTCACGATTAACAATAAATCCGAGAAAATGTTCCTGTGCGAAGACTGCTATGCCAAAGTCAACGGCGGCGTGCCATTCACGGCGGGCTTCGGCTCTTCCGGTCCTTCCCCGTTCGAAGAAATGTTCCGCGGCTTCATGCAGTCGAATCAAGCGTCGAACGGCGCTTCGCAGCGCTCCGCGCAGCCTTCCGCCCAGGGCGGCAAACGCGGCGGCGGCCTGCTCGACCAGCTCGGACGCAATCTGAACGACGCGGCTCGCGGCGGCAAGATCGATACGGTCATCGGCCGTGACGAAGAAATCGACCGCGTGATCGAAATCCTCAATCGCCGGAACAAAAACAATCCGGTCCTGATCGGCGAACCGGGCGTCGGCAAGACGGCGATCGCCGAAGGGCTCGCGCTGCGCATTACGGAAGGCCAGGTGCCGTCCAAGCTGCTGAACAAGGAAGTGTATTCGCTGGACGTCGCTTCGCTCGTAGCCGGAACCGGCATCCGCGGACAGTTCGAAGAGAAGATCAAACAGCTGATCGCCGAGCTGGAACAGCGCGACAACGTCCTGCTGTTCATCGACGAGATTCATCTGCTCGTCGGTGCGGGTTCTGCGGAAGGTTCGATGGACGCGGGCAATATCCTCAAGCCGGCCCTGTCGCGCGGCGAGCTGCAGGTCATCGGCGCGACCACGCTCAAGGAATACCGCCATATCGAAAAAGACGCCGCGCTCGAACGCCGCTTCCAGCCGGTTATCGTGAACGAACCGACCGCCGAAGAGACGATTCTTATTCTCAAAGGACTGCGTCCGAAATACGAGCAGTTCCACGGCGTCCGCTACTCCGACGAGACGCTTGAAGCGTGCGTACGCTTGTCGAGCCGCTACGTGCAGGATCGTTTCCTGCCCGACAAAGCGATCGACCTGCTGGACGAATCCGGCGCGAAGCTGAACCTGCGCGCTTCGACCGGCGGCAGCGACGAGATCAAAACGCGCCTGGAGCAGATCAAGCTCGAGAAAGACGCGGCGGCCCGCGAAGAAGACTACGAACGCGCCGCCAAGCTGCGCGACGAAGAAGCCGGCCTGAACGCGCGGCTGAACGGCGAACCTTCCGGCGAAGACGTGCTTGAAGTGTCTGTCGAAGATATTCAGGCCATTATCGAACGCAAGACCGGCATTCCGGTCGGCAAGCTGCAGGCCGACGAACGCGGCAAGATGAAGAACTTGTCCGCCCGTCTGGAAAGCCGCGTCATCGGCCAGACCGAAGCGGTCGACAAAGTGTCCAAAGCGGTTCGCCGCGGACGGGCCGGACTGCGCAGCAGCGGCAAGCCGATCGCGTCCTTCCTGTTCGTCGGACCGACCGGCGTCGGCAAGACCGAACTGTCCAAAGCGCTCGCGGACGAACTGTTCGGCAGCAGCGAATCGATGATCCGCCTCGACATGAGCGAGTATATGGAACGCCACTCCGTGTCCAAGCTGATCGGCTCGCCTCCGGGCTACGTCGGCCATGAAGAAGCCGGACAGCTGACAGAGAAAGTGCGCCGCAATCCGTACAGCATCATCCTGCTCGACGAGATCGAGAAAGCCCACCCGGACGTGCAGCACATGTTCCTTCAGGTGATGGAAGACGGCCGCTTGACCGACAGCCAGGGCCGGACGGTCAGCTTCAAAGACACGGTCATCATCATGACCTCGAATGCCGGCTCGGCCGCCGAGAAGAAGATCACGATGGGCTTCACGGCCAAGACCGAAGAGACGCGTTCGATTCTCGGCTCGCTCGGCCAGTACTTCCGGCCCGAGTTCCTGAACCGATTCGACGGCATCGTGCCGTTCGCTTCGCTCAAGGAAGAAGACCTGATCGTTATCGTCGACAACATGCTGGGCGAAATCTCGGCCAACCTGTCGGCGCGCGGCATTCAAGTCGAAGTGACCGACGAAGCCAAACGCAAACTGGCGGAACTCGGCTACGATCCGGCTTTCGGTGCCCGTCCGCTTCGCCGCATGATTCAACAGCATGTGGAAGACGGCATCACCGACCTGCTGCTTGACGAAGAAGACGTAACGGCGATCCGCGTGACGCTCGACGAAGACCGGATTCAAGTGACCCGCGCCGACGAAGCGCCGGCCGCCATGTCCGCCGTACTGCGCAAAGAACAGTAATCCGGCCAAGTAGGCACACCCAGTAAGTAGACCCGAACGACTCGATATCCAAGTTGATAAAAAAGCTGTTCCCGACCGGCAACCGGTTCGGGAACAGCTTTTTTTGCCTTACGGGTATATGGCTGTACACGTATTTTGCTGCATGGGTCACGCTGCGGCGATCAAAAAGGATCGATCCCCTCCACGTAAGCCTGCGCCGACTGCTTGATTGCGAAATTTTCCTCGTAACGCAGATTGAACACGCATGAATACAGTACGTTCAGCACATAATCGATCGCGATCTGGGACGAGAACGTCCCGATCTTCGCCATCGGCTCTTCGGCGATCGGCAGCGGCAGCACGACGTCGCATAACGCGGCCAGGCGGCCTTCGCTGTTCGCGGTAACGGCGATCAGCCCCACCCCTTTGCTCTTCATCTCGGCCGCATAGTCCGCGTAGCCCGCTTGAAGGCCTCCATACGTGACGAACACGGCGCAATCGCCGGCCGACGCGTTGTATGCGTGGTAGCCCTGTTCCTGCATCAGGCTGCTGATCTGCACCGGACGGTTGATCTTCAGCAGCTTGCCCTGCAGGCCGAGTGCCCGCACCATCGAGTCCCCCGCCGCGAACAGGTAGACGCCTCGCGCCGCACCGAGCATAGCCGCAGCCTTATCCAGCCGCTCTCCGCCGAGCAGTTCCGCCGCTTCCCGAATCGTCGACTGCGTCAATTCGGCGATATTGCCCGCGATGACGGCCGAGCTGTGCCGATTCCGAAAAGGCAGGTTCGCGTCGACCTCTTCCCGCCCCGCCGTACGCTCGAATTCCGAAGACAGCACGATTTTGAATTCGCGAAACCCGCTGACCCCGAGCTTCCGGCATAACCGCACGATAGTCGGATTCGATGAATACGTCGCTTCCGACAGTTGGCGGATCGTCATGCCGAGCACCTTTTCCCGATGTTCAAGCACGTAGTCCGCGATCGCCCGCTCGCTTCCGGACCATTTGTCGGCGCGGCGCAGTTGTTCAAGCAGCATGATCTCCCTCTTTTCCCATACCGATTCCGGCCTGTTCCGTACTTCAAGTACGCGCAGACGATCTGCGGAGCCGTTAACTTGTACCTCCATTATAAGGTTGTGCGTACCGCCCTACAATCGCCGCGAACCGTCTATACTGGGCGTACGGCTTCGGTTCAAATTGGAACGGATTGGAACCGATCGAATCGAAACAGCTCGAATATCCATTTACGGAAAAGAGGAATTTAGGATGAATATCGGAATAGCGGGCAGCGGCATGATCGTGCGGGTGGCTCTGGAAGCGCTGCGGGAAGTCGAAGGCGCGAACGTCACCGCCATCAGTGTACGGGAGCGCAGCCTCGCGGCCGGACAAGAACTGGCCGAGCGCTTCGGGATCGACACCGTCCATACCGACTACGACCGGATGCTGGAAGACCCGGCGGTGAAGTTCGTCTACATCGGCATTGTCAACAGTCTGCACTACGACTACGCGAAGCGTGCGCTGCAAGCCGGTAAGCATGTTTTTGTCGAAAAACCGTTCACCTCCACCGCCGCGGAAGCGCGCGACCTGCTGCGGCTGGCGGAGCAGGCGGGGCGGTATCTGTTCGAAGCGGTCGTGACGCCGTATTCGCCGGATTATGCGCGCGTGCGCGAGCTGCTGCCGCAGATCGGGCCGATCCGGCTCGTGCAGAGCAGCTTCTCCAAACGCTCCAGCCGTTACGGCGATTATCTGGAAGGCCGAATCCTGCCCGCTTTCGATCCCGCGTTGGCCGGAGGCGCGCTGTACGATCTCAACATTTACAATCTGCATCTGGCGATCGGTTTGTTCGGCCGCCCGGACGAAGTGCGCTATATCGGCCGGTTCGGGCCCAACGGCATCGACACGTCCGGCGTGCTGACGCTGTCTTACGACGGCTTCGCCGCCGCCTGCTGCGCTGCCAAAGACTCCGACGGGGACAGCTTCACGCTTATTCAGGGCGAGCGCGGTAGCATCCGGGTGGACGGTCCGCCGAATCTGTGCAGCCCGGTCACGCTCAAGACGCCGGACGGGGAACAGACTTTTACGTTCGACGTGCCAGGCAATCATATGGTCGGCGAGTTTCGGGCGTTTGCCGCGATGTACGCAGCCGGGGAATGGGACAACTGCCTGCAGGCGCTGCGCCATTCCGTCCTCGTGATGGAAGTCGCTGAGCAGGCCAGAGTGGATGCGGGTCTCGTATTCGCCGCGGATGCCGCTTGGCCGGATGCTTGACGTATCGCTCCGGAACTTGCGACAGTAGATACCTTGGAAGACTTGAGGGCATCTCCGGATGCCCTTTTTCCTATGCCAAAATAGTCCGGTTTAAAAAGGGAAATTAAGACATCATTCCTATCCGGCTTCCTTATAACCTGTCGAAATATGCCGATAAATGAGGTATCAGCTTTAGAACGCGCTTTCAAGCTCGGCAGACAACCTATTCCAACAAACGGAGGACAAATCTTATGCGAATTTTTCATAACCTCAAATTGCGTTCCAAACTTTTCGTTTTGAACGCGGCGGCGATCATTTTTCTGCTGCTGGTCGGCACCGTAAGCTTTGTGTATGTGAATCAGATGACGGCCAATTCCCGCGTCATGTATGAAGAAAGCCTGATGAAGGTCAAATCGATCAATCAAGTCATTACCAACTTCAATCGTATCATGGCCGATATGCTGCAGATGATCATCAACGAAGGCCCCGAAGAAAACCGGGCTCTCAACGAACATTTCCAGGCGACGTTCGAAACGAATTCCAAACTGCTTACCTCATACAAAGATTTCGATTTGAACGCGGAAGAACAAGCCATTTACGATACGGTGATGGGTTCCCGCAAAGAACTCCGGTCATTCGAAGACGAAGTCGCGAATGCGGCGCTGGACAACCGCACGTCTGAAGCGTATCAGCTGTATCTCACCAAGCTGGAACCGAAAAAAATCGAAACCGAAGCGCTGTACGTTCAACTGGCCGATCTGGCCGAAGCGGCTGCCAAACAAAGCAACGAAGAAAATATCCAGGCCGGCGCCGTGTCCAAAACGGTCAGCATCATCAGCGTGACCACGGCGGTAGTCGTACTGATCCTGCTCTCGCTGTTCATTATCCGCTCCATCACGCGACCGATCCGCGATTTGCAGCATTTGATGGAGCAGGCTGCGGACGGCGACTTCACTTCGGTCGGCACGCATCTGTACCGGGACGAAGCCGGCGCGCTGACCCGCTCCTATAATACGATGGTGCAATCGCTGAGCGGCCTGGTCAAACGCATTGCCGAAAATGCCGTGACGCTGGCCGCAAGTTCCGAGCAGCTGCTCGCAAGTTCCGAGCAGAGCGCGCAGACTACGCAGCATATTGCCGGACAGATCCAGGACATCAGCTCGGGCACGGAATCCCAGGCTCGCGGCACGGCCGAAATCAGCCGCACGATGGAAGAGATGAATATCGGTATTCAGCGGATCGCCGAATCGGCGAGCGAACTGGCCGCGGATTCGCAAGATTCCGAGCGGAACGTCGCCAGCGGCCACGACAAGCTGGAAGAAGCGATCCGCGAAATGGAACAAATCCACCGCTCGATCGGCAGCCTGTCGGAAGTTGTCACGTCGCTGAACGAAAAATCGGCCAGCATCGGCGACATCACGGACACGATCAAAGCGATCGCCGAACAGACGAGCCTGCTGTCGCTGAACGCGGCGATCGAAGCGGCGCGGGCCGGCGAAGAAGGACGCGGCTTCGCCGTTGTCGCGGCCGAAGTGAAAAAATTGGCCGAGCAAACGCAGGAATCGTCGGCCAGCGTCTCGGGCCTGATCCAGGACATCCAGTCGGAGACGAAGATCGCGTTCCAGGGCATGGAACTCAGCCGCAATCAGGCCGAGAACGGCCGCGTCGTCATGAGCGACGTGTCCCGCGTGTTCGACGGCATTATGAGCAGCACCCGCCACTTGTCCGTGCAGCTGCACGAAGTGTCGGCCGTCACGGAAGAAATGTCGGCCAGCTCCGAGCAGGTGCTCGCGACGGTCGAATCGACGGCGGTCATCGCCGGAAGCGCCAAAGACATGTCGCAAAGCGTCGCCGCGGCAGCCGACGAGCAGCTTGCTTCGGTGCAGGAAGTGACGGGTTCGGCCGCTTACCTCAGCAAGCTGGCCCAGGATTTGCAGACTTCGATCGAACGCTTCAAAATCTGATTGGCGTCTCCCGGCGCAGATGCATCGCTCGCAAACGGAGCCTGTGGATCGGCTCAAAGCGCAGCTTCCCCGGCAGCATTCCCCGGCGCATACAAAAACAGGACGGCGCGTATACGCGCCGCCTTGTTCGTTATTCTTCGCGCAGCAGGTCCAGCAGATCGGCATCGGTCAGCGACGTGAGACTGTCTTCGCCGGGACGGATCACGTCGTCGATCAAAGCCGCTTTTTTCCGCTGAAGCTCGTGCATCTTGTCTTCGACCGTGCCTTTCGCCACCAGACGGATTACCTGCACGACCTTCGTCTGCCCCATCCGGTGCGCCCGGTCTTCGGCCTGCCGTTCCACGGCGGGATTCCACCACAGATCGTACAGGATGACCGTGTCGGCGCCGGTCAGATTGAGCCCGGTCCCTCCGGCTTTGAGCGAGATGAGGAACACGTCTTTGTCTCCCGCGTTGAACCGGTCGCACAGCTCCAGACGCTCGCTCGGAGGCGTGCTGCCGTCAAGGTAGAAGAACGGCATGTCCCGGAAGCCGAGCTCGCGCCGGATCAGTCCCAGCATCTCGGTAAACTGCGAAAAGACGAGCACCCGGCGCCCGGCGCGGCGGCATTCTTCCAACGTTTCGAGCAGCTGCTCGAACTTGGCCGAACGGCCGGCGTATCCGTCGACGAACAGCGCCGGATGGCAGCAGATCTGGCGCAGCCGGGTCAAGCCGGCCAGAAACTGCAGCCGGCTGCGGCCAAGTTCTGCGCTGTTGTCCAGATGCTCCAGCGTCTCGTAGCGCAGCTTCGCGAGATGGGCCGCGTACAGCCTTTTCTGTTCGGGCAGCAGCTCCGTCACCCGGATCGACTCGATCTTCTCCGGCAGCTCGCGGAGCACGTCGGACTTGAGCCGGCGCAGCAGGAACGGCCGCGCCCGCTGCGCGATGCGTTCGCGCGTCAGCTCCGCGAACTTTCGCCGGTCCGGGTACAGCCCCGGCAGGACCGCGTCGAACACGGAGCGCAGCTCTTCGAGCGAGTTCTCGATCGGCGTGCCGGTCAGCGCGAAGCGGAAGCCGGCGCGCAGCGCTTTGACCGCACGGGCCGTCTGCGTGTCCGGATTCTTGATCGCCTGCGCCTCGTCGAGCACGAGCGTATGCAGCTCCATCGCTTCGTAATGCGGCAGATCGCGGCGCAGCAGCGGATACGAGACGATCCATACGTCCGTCTGCCCGGCTCCGCCCGGCGCGAATAGCGCTTCGCGTTCGGCTCTCGTGCCGTCGGCGACCGCGGCGCGGATCTGCGGCGCGAAGCGTTCCAGCTCGCTGCGCCAGTTGTACAGCAGCGAAGCCGGCGCGACGATCAGCGCGGGACGGCCGCTCTGCCGGATCTCCGGCAGCACCGACAGCAGGTACGCGATGCTCTGCACCGTCTTGCCGAGGCCCATGTCGTCGGCAAGTACCCCGCCGAGCCGGTAATGGGCCAGCGTCTTCAGCCAGCGGTAGCCGGTCTGCTGGTAATCGCGCAGCACGGTCTCCATCGATTCCGGCAGCGGGAAATCGAGCAGGTCCGGGCTGCGCAGGCTGTCCAGCAGCCGCCGCAGCTTGCGGTCCGGCCGGATCGGGCCGCCGTCCGCGCCGCTCGCCGCTTCGGCGAGCAGGTGCAGCCCTTCGGCGACCGGCACGCGGAAGGAAGCGGAATCTTCGTCCGGCAGAAAAGGGCGGCTGCCGTTGAGGAATTCCAGCAGCGTGCGGAACGCCTGCGTCTCCAGCGGCAGCAGCGCGCCGCTGCGCAGCCGGTAATAGCGGCGCTTGTCCTGCAGCGCCGCAATCGCTTCGCGGATCTCCGCTTCGGGAATGCCGTCGATCTCGAAGCGGAATTCCAGCCAGTTGGAGCGTTCGTCGAACTGCGCCGAGATTCGGGGCGGCGCGTGGACCGCGATGACCCGTTCCTTGACCGACGTAGTCGCGTACACTTTCGCGAGCTGCTCCAGATGCGGCACGATCGTATGGAGAAACGTAAATTCCCGTTCTTCCGCCTGCATGTAATACCCGCTCTCCGTTCGGGTAAAGCCCGCGTTTTCCATCAGCTCCAGGATTTGAAGTTCTTTGCCGCCTTCGCGTACGAGAATACGGCTCTCGCCGCGCCGCCGCTCCGCGCGCTCCAGCGGATTGATCTGGATATCGCCGTACTGGAATTCCAGCCCGGCGAGCAGGCGGTCGCCGACCCGGTCCAGATAGACGCGGGCTTCAAGCGGAATCCGCACGACCTCATCGGATACGCTGTGATCCATGAACACGTCGCCGAGCTTCATGAGGCCCGGTACGACTTCTTCCATGAACGCTTCGACCTGTTCCTCGGGAATGCGCATACTCTCCGCACTGCCGCCCGCCTCTTCTTCCGCGCGCAGAATCCGCTGCAAATCGGCCAACCGCCGGGCTTCCGCCGCTCCGAGGCGGTAGAACTTGCCCGCATGCAGC
This sequence comes from Saccharibacillus brassicae, assembly GCF_006542275.1. NCBI lineage: Bacteria > Bacillati > Bacillota > Bacilli > Caryophanales > Paenibacillaceae > Saccharibacillus > Saccharibacillus brassicae. The sequence continues at coordinate 4,371,289 of NZ_CP041217.1, read as the reverse complement.
GTCAGGCCGTATGCTTCCAGCACGAGCGTATCGGCCATGCCGCGCGCAATCATGATCAGCGATCGATCCGCTTCCCCGGCGCGCCGGAATTCGAAGCGCAGCGGCAGCGGCTCTGTCGACAATTCGACGCCGGGATGCGTCCGGCTTCCGCCGCGAACGGCCGAGAACGGCGCTTCCCGCAGCAGCGGCAGCAGTCCGTCCCAGGCGTGCGGCGGCAGGGGCAGCGACGGCGGATCGCCGATCTCGCCCGTGTAGAGCGCGCCGGCCGAAGCGCGCTGCATCTTCTCGCTGCGCCGAATCTCGGCCAGACGCAGCAGCACGGCATCGTCGCGCAGGCCGAAGCAGTCGCGCGACGGATCGTACGCGAAATGGCGCGAGAACGAATAGCTCTCGCCCCGTTCGAAGCGCGCCAGAAATTCACGGATGTCCGGCACGGCGTACGTCCGATCGAAGCCGACCCGAAGCTCGATGCCGAGCAGTCCCCGGCGCGGGCCGTGCGGATACGGCGCGACCCCGAATTCCGCTGTCAGCTCCCGGCGCGATTCGAAGATCGCCCGCGATCCGGCCAGCGCTCTCGGCTGCTGGCGGAACAAGTCCATTACCCGCCCGACGAGCCGGTCTTCGGGGCGTTCCGCCGCGTCAGAGACGCCGCGCGGAGGACCGCTTCGCTTAGGCCCTGCGGATGCCGCCCCCGCGTTGTTCCGAACCGCGCCGGCAGTTCCGGCCGGATCGACAGGATCGACAGGATCGCCCGAATCGGACGGATCGACCGAATCGACCGAATCGACTGGTCCCACCGATTCCACCGTTCCCGCCGCCTCCGCAGTCGGCCGCTCTGACGCCCGTTCCGATCGAGAACCCGCAGCCGTCTCCGGCCCGGGCGCTTCGGCTTCCGGTCTTCCGGCGTTCGCCGGTCGGCCTTCCCGCCGCAGATGCAGCAGCTGCAGCAGCGCCGCGGCCGTATGCTTGCAGCAGCGTTCGAACGCGAATCCGGCCGAACAATCGCACTCCGCGAAAATCCCGTCGTCCGCTCCGAAGCGCAGCGTCAGATGCAGCGAATCGCCGTCGCGCACATAAGCTTCGTACACGCCCGGGCCTTCTTCCGGCAGCCGGATTACTTCCGCTTTGCCCGCGTGAAACAGTGCTTCCCCTTTGCGATACGGACCGGCGCCGCACAGCGATTTGATCATCCGTTCGTTCCATCTCTCCTCCGCCGATCGTTCTCTCAATGCCCTTCCCCCATTGCGTATAGTCTGAGTCCCAGTGTACCAGAAGCCCGTACCGTTTGCATGCCGTTCGCTTTTCGCCCCGCGCACAGCAAAAACGGCGCCGCCGCGAATCCTGCTCGCGTTGGCACCGTTCCGCTGGCGAAAAAAAACAATGAAAGCTTTCGATTCCGACATCCGCCTAACACTCCGATTTTACCCCAAAAAAGCGTGACGTTCGCAGCGCGGATTCTGCTCGTCCGCCGTACATTCATCTATGTATGTCTTTGTCCGGCTTCAAGAAGTCGCGTCCGGATTGGCCTCGTCGTCTCTGGCCGTCTGGCGGTTCATCCATTCGTTTAGCGCTTCGGACAGTTCGTACGGCGAGCCCGCCGGCATATCGAGCGCGGGATTCACGACTTCCAGCACGCGCTGCCACAGCAGCACCAGATGGTCTTCCTGCTCCCGGCCGAGCGAACGCCGCACGCCCATCAAAGCGATCACAAGCATGAGCAGCGCCGCCACCGCAAGCAGGACCGCTTCGAGATTGGCTCCGACGGCGGACAGGACCGCTTCGCGCAGTTCAAGCCCGGGCCAGACCAGATCAAGTCCCGCCGTGCCCAGAAGCAGCAGCAGAATCGTCAGCGACAATCCGTGCAGCGCGCAATCCGCGAGCCGGAGCCTCGAAGACGCCCGCTCGAATCCGCCTCCACCTCCGCCCGCATAACGCTCCAGATGGATCATCTGCTTGCTGAAGCTCCAATGTTCTTTTTCGACCGGCAGCAGGTAGTAATCGATCAACCTCTGCGCCGCCGACAAATGCGAACCCGTCCTCCGGGATTCGTTCGGTCCGAGCACGGCCTGTCTCATCAAACTCATGCGGATGGTCTCCCTTCTGTTGCTGTCGTCTCTTAATTGCTTCCAGTATAGGAGAAATCATCCGCCAAAAAAAGCCTCTCCCGACCGATAGGCTTTGGTCCCACAGCCTGCCGTTTCCCTAAAAAACCCCGGGGGCTTACGTCCGGGTTTTCGCTGAATGAGCCGAAAAATCCCGGTTACCCCCCCGATCTCCCTCCAGATCTCCCTCCCGCTCCCCTTTTCCCGCTCGCCCTTTCCCTCTCGGTCCCTCTTCATCGGTCCCCCTCCCTCGCTCCTTTCCCATCCTGTCGCCCTTGCTCTTTCCCTTTCCCTTTCCCTTTCCCTTTCCCTTTCCCTCTCTTTTTCTCTCTTTTTCTCTCTCTCGGCCCTTCTCCCTGTGCCCTGCCCACAACAAAACGGACCGTTTCCCGAAGGAAACTGGCCCGTTTTCATCTTTCCCGCTCTTATGTTTGGTCTCTTCCCTTTCCAATCCAAGAAAAGATCGGGCGGCGGAGGGAAAGATCGGTGCAGGAACGACAGTGTTCGCCTTTGAGATCGGGAAGCCTCCTTGAAATCCAATTCAGCTTCCCGATCGAAACAGCGACCGAAACCGATCTTTCCCGGAGCCGACCGATCTTTTCCCCCTCACACCATAATTTTACACATCTGATTCGTAAACTCGACCGGATCTTCGATCGGCAGTCCTTCGATCAACAGCGCCTGGTTGTACAGCAGGTCCGTGTACAGGTCCAGCTTGGACTTGTCGCCTTCCAGCGAAGACTTGAGCGAAGCGAACACGTCGTGGTTGACGTTCACTTCCAGCACTTTGTCCGCTTTGACGTTCGGGTTGTCCGGCATCATGCTGAGAATTTTCTCCATCTCGATCGACACTTCGCCGTCGGAGCTCAGGCAGACCGGGTGCGAGCGCAGACGCTTGGAAGCGCGCACGTTCGAGACTTTGCCCGCCAGGCGGGTCTTCATGTATTCGAACAGCTCCTGGTCGCCCGCCGCTTCCGCTTCATCCTGCTTCTCTTCTTCGGTCTCTTCGATGCCGAGATCGCCCGAAGAGACGGAGCGGAATTCTTTTTCCTTGTAAGACAGCAGCACTTTGACCGCGAACTCGTCGATATCGTCGGTGAAGTACAAAATTTCGTAGCCTTTGTCCGCGACCATTTCGGTCTGCGGCAGCTTCTCGATCCGCGAATGGGATGCGCCGGCCGCGTAGTAGATATACTTTTGCTCTTCCGGCATGCGGGAGACGTATTCGTCCAGCGTGACCAGCTTCTTCTCGGTCGAAGAGTAGAACATGAGCAGATCCTGCAGGGCGTCCTTGTGCGTGCCGTAATCGCTGTACACGCCGTATTTCAGTTGGCGGCCGAACGCTTCGAAGAACTTGTCGTACTTCTCGCGGTCGTCTTTTTGCAGCGATTTGAGCTGGCTTTTGATTTTGCTTTCGATATTTTTGGCGATCAGTTTGAGCTGGCGGTCATGCTGGAGCATTTCCCGGGAAATGTTCAGCGACAGGCTCTCGGAATCGACCATCCCTTTGACGAACCCGAAATAGTCCGGCAGCAGGTCGGCGCATTTGTTCATGATCAGCACGCCGTTGGCATACAGTTCCAGCCCTTTTTCGTATTCGCGGGAATAGAAATCGAACGGAGGCGTCTCCGGGATAAACAGGATCGAGCGGTACACGACGGCGCCGTCGGCGTTGATATGCACATGCGAGAGCGGCTTGTCGAATCCGTAATGCTTCTCGGCATAGAAGTTTTCGTAGTCCGCTTCGGTCAGCTCGCTTTTGTTTTTGCGCCAGATCGGCACCATGCTGTTGACCTGTTCTTCTTCGATCCGCTCGTCGAATTCTCCTTCGGCCTCTTCTTTGGGAACACGGACGGTGTTGTCCATCTTGATCGGATAGCGGATAAAGTCGGAATATTTCTTGACGATCGAGCGCAGGCGGTAAGCGTCGAGATATTCTTCGTAGCTCTCTTCTTCCGTATCGGTCTTGATCGTCAGAACGATCTGCGTGCCGACTTCGGCTTTGTCCGCCGGTGCGATCGTGTAGCCGTCCGCGCCGTCGGATTCCCATTTGTAAGCCTGGTCTTCGCCCAGCGCGCGGCTCGTGACGGCCACATGGTCCGCGACCATAAACGCCGAGTAGAAGCCGACGCCGAATTGGCCGATAATATCGTGGCCGTCTTTGGCTTCGTTTTCCTTTTTAAAAGCAAGCGATCCGCTTTTGGCGATGACGCCGAGATTGTTCTCCAGGTCTTCGCGCGTCATGCCGATGCCGGTATCGGTCAGCGTCAGCGTGCGGTTCTCTTTGTCGACGGACAATTTAATGTAGTACTGATCCGGGTCGAACGACAGGTTCTCGTCGGTCAGCGCGCGGTAATAGATTTTGTCGATGGCGTCGCTTGAGTTCGAAATCAGTTCGCGCAGAAAGATTTCCTTTTGCGTGTAGATGGAGTTGATCATCATTTCGAGCAGGCGTTTCGATTCGGCCTGGAACTGCTTCTTTTCCATGCGTGATTTTCCCTCCGATAAAGTCCGATTTTTAAATGGTCGGGCACGCTCCTTCGCAGGTGCGCCCGTTTCGTTGTTAGCACTCGTTTTGCCGGAGTGCTAATCCAATTCCATTTATAGCACTGTTGAAATTTCATGTCAAGAAACGACACTCCGATCATAAATTTTGCGCCTTCCCGATCGGTTCGCTACAATAGAATACATCTGAAAAATGCAAGGAGGCATACGGAAATGGCCGCTCCGAAAATCCACAAAACGAACGCGATGCGCAGGCTGGACGAACTGGGCATCCCCTACGAAATTTTGCGTTACGACAACGAAGACGGACAGGTTCACGGTACGGCCGTCGCGGACAAAATAGGGCTGGCGCCGGAATCGGTGTTCAAAACGCTCGTCGCCCATGCGGGCAGCAGCGGGTACGTGTTCGTTATTCCGGTCGGCGAAGAACTTGACCTCAAAAAAGCGGCCCGCGCCGCCGGCGTCAAAAAAATCGAAATGCTGCCGCTGAAAGACCTTCAGCCGTGGACCGGCTACGTGCGCGGCGGCTGCTCGCCGATCGGGATGAAAAAGCATTTCCCGACGTTTATCGCAGCCGCCGGCGAAGAACTGCAGCATGTCGCCGTCAGCGCCGGAAAAATCGGGCTGCAGGTCAAACTTGCGCCGCAGCACCTGGCTTCGGCGGCACAGGCCGTATTCGCGGACCTTATCCATTAGATGGCGCTTCGGCCGGGCACCGTCGCTTCCCGCGCGCAAAACCGGCCCCTTGTTCGGCAGGGGCCGGTCGGCGCGTTTCTTTTTAATTCAAGAAGCCTTCCAGCGCCTGCGTCGGTTTGCCGTCGCTGCCCCAGGCGCCTTTGTTGTAGCCGCCGTTGTAGCCCGGAGGCGCTTCCGGTTCCCAGTAGAAGACGCCTTTGCCCCGGCCGTTTGGCAGGCTGCGCATCTTCTGCTTGATGTCTGCGATGAAGCTTTTGGTGACGGCGGCCTGATTGTAGTCCAGTCCGATCTCCGTCACGATCACGTCTTTGTTAGATTTGGCGACGATGTTATTCGCGTTCTGCACCGCCTGATTGACTTTTGCCTGCCAGTCGGACGTCGTCGGGTAGAGCGACATCGCGACCATGTCGAATGTGGCGCCGTTTGCGATCAGGCCGCCGATATTCCATTCGAACAGCGCCGAATCGTGGCCGCTCGCGAGATGGACGATCGTCTTGGTGCCGCTGCTGACCGATTTGACCGCGTTGTGGCCGGTATTCACCAGCCAGGCGTAATTTTTCATTCCGCCCTGGGAAGCGCGGCCGTCGGGCCACAGCATGCCGTCGCTCGTCTCGTTGCCGATCTGTACCCAGTCCGGCGTCACGCCTTTATTTTTCATCGTGTTCATGACGTAGACCGTATGGCTCCAGACCGCGTCCATCAGCTGCGTGAAGTTGAAGCTCTGCCAGGCGTAAGGCTTGGTCTGCTGCCCCGGGTCGGCCCACGAATCGCTGTAATGCAGCGTCAGCATGACGCTCATGCCGAGCTTTTTGGCGCGCGCCGCAAGATCCGCCGCTTTGTCCGCGTTCAGGTAGCCGCTGGCGTAATCGCTCATGTTCGGATTGACCCATACGCGGATACGGACCGAATTGATCTGGTAATCGTCGCGCAGAATTTGCAAAATGTCTTTGGTCTTGCCGGTCTTGTCTTTCCAAGTCTGTCCCTTCGCTTCCAGTCCCGCTACCCAGCTGATGTCGGCGCCTTTGGCAAACGCCGGCACGGCGGCCGAAGCCGTATTCGGTCCGCCGACGTTCCAGCTCGACAGCAGAAGCAGGGCGCACAGCAGCGTCAGTGCCGCGGCGCGAATCGATGTTCTTTTTCCCATAAACAGACAACCTCCCGATCGGTGCAAGCTCGCCCGCAAGCCGCGGCATGCGCGCTTACGGACGGCGATGTTGCGGTCTTTTCCCCGTTCAAACTATCGCTTCGCCCGGTCGGCGAGGCTCGGACTCAGCGCCGCGAACGAATCCAGCATCCTGCCGCCGAAATCGAACATCGTCAGATTGGCCCAGTTGTTCGGATGGCCGACCGACCACTCCGGCTGCGACGGAATCCAGGCCGGCTCCCAATAGTAGAACCCTTCGCCCAATCCGCCCGGCACTTCGCGCACGATCTGTATCAGTTTGTCCAGATAACGCCGCTGCCCGTCGACCGAAGCCGGATATTCCGGCAGCGGAAGCAGCCCTTCCCGGCCGTTCATGACCCATTTCGAGCCGGCCGGTTCTTCCAGCGTCCACGGGTAAGCGGTCTCCACCACGTTGATCGGCTTGCCGTAACGATGGGCGAGGTCGTGCAGGTTGAGCCGCAGGTCTTCAAGCGTGCCATGCCACCACGGATAGAACGATTGGCCGATCACATCGTAATCGACGCCGAGTTCCGCGAACCGGTCGAAGAACTTGCGGCTGGAAGCGTTATCGCCGCCCCGGTCGATATGGATCATGACCGCGATATCCGGGCTTGCCGCGCGCACCGCTTCGATGCCGCGCTTGACCAGTCCGGCGAACCGGCTCCACTGCTCGTCGGTATCGAAGCCTTCGCCGTCGACCCGCCCTTCGTTCCACAGCAGGCCCGGCGTAATCTCGTTGCCGACCTGCACCGTATCCGGCAGGGCGTCGGCCTGCTTGAGCGCCTCCAGCACGTCCGCCGTATAATCGTGGACCGCCTGCCCCAATTCTTCATACGAGAGCGTTTCCCACGCTGCCGGTTTCCACTGGTTCGCCGGATCGGCCCATTTGTCGGAATAATGGAAATCGAGCAGAAAGTCCAGTCCCTGCCGCTTGATCCGCCGGGCCACGGCGACCGTGCGTTCGAGATTGCAGAAGCCGCCTGCCGGATCGTTCCAGATGCGCAGCCGCGCGGCGTTGACGCCGCTTGCCGCCAGCAGTTCGAGCAGCTCGCGTTCCTCGCCCTCGGCATCGTAATAACGTCCGCCGCCCTGCTCGATTTCGTCCATAAAAGAAAGATCCATTCCCATGATAAATTCTTTTTTGCGCATGCCCACTCTTCCTTTCTTCCTTCCGTTTGCAGAATCGGTCCGACTGTCTTTATTTGACGCCGTCGTACCATTCGTTGACTTCCTGCGTGATCGTATCGCCGCCGCCCGACTTCCAGGACTGGACGAACGCATCGAACGCGTCGACCGGGCTTTTGCCGTAAATCATTTCGTTGAACACCTGATTTTCCATTTTGTTCAGATAGTCCAGCTTCGATTTCATCGTGTCGGTCGCCGGGCCGGTAAACCGGTTTTTGTGCGAGCTGTTTTCCTGGCTCAGCAGCACTTTGGCCGCCGCCGGCGTTTCCGCCCCGTAGTTGAGCGCGACGTCTTTCTCGATTTTGCTTACCGGTTCTTTGCCGTCGGCCAGACTCAGCAGCGCTTTCATCTGGGCATCGGGAATACGCGCGCCGTCATGCACAAGCAGGTACAGCGTTACGTTGACGTATCCGCCGTCGATCTCTTCGCCCGGAATCGGCTGGCCCTGGGCGTCAAGCTGGTAATCGTAGCCTTCGAACAGGCCGTAATCGTACGGGCTGCCCGGCTCGGGATCGGCGTAGTGGTCAAACAGGTAATTCTGGTAGGTGAAAAAAGCTTCCGGATGCGCCATGTCTTTTTTGATCAAAATGACGCCGTTGGAAAACTCGGTGCCGTGTCTCATCGCTTGGCCTTCGGGACCGCTCGGAATGCCAATCGGTTTCCATACGGCGTTCGGCGCGTTCTTCACCGTGTCCTGCAGCGGCCAGCCGCTCATCCAGTACGGGCCCGGAATGATGCCGGCGGTCCCGGCGACGGCCGGCTCGGCCGTTTTGTTCTCGTCCCAGAGCGCCGCTTCCTGCGGAATGTAACCTTTGGCCAACCAGTCGGCCAGCTTCGTCAGACCCGGCTTCATCGCCGGATTGACCGAGCCGTATTCCAGCCTGCCGTCCGCGCCCGCGTTCCACTGCTGCGGCAGCGTGCCGTAAGCGCCGAACACCCAGGACGGATCGCCCATCCACGTGTTCATTGTCGTCTTGAATCCGATGCTGAGCGGGACGACCTGGTCGGGCGCCAAGCCGTCGGGATTGTCGTTTTTGAACGCTTCCATGACCGTTTCCAATTCGTCCAGCGTCTTGGGCGTGCCAAGCTTCAGCTTGTCCAGCCAGTCCTGGCGAATCCACAGCAGATAATCGTTGTTATACGCGTAATCGAGAATCGGAATACCCATTCTTTTGCCGTCGCGCGTATACGGATTCCAGATGTTCGGATCGAGCTCCATCGCCTTTTTCCACGTGTCGGACGCGTATTTGTCGAACAGCGGGCCGGCTTCCTGATACATGCCGGAGTCGATCAGGTCCTGCGCCAGCAGATCGTCGCCGACGGTTACGATCTCCGGCATCTCCTGCCCGGAAGACAGCGACAGCCGCATTTTGGTCGTGAACGCGTTGTTCGTATCCGTCACGGACCACAGCGATTTGATCTCGATGCCGAATTGTTCCCGGGCCCACCGGGTCGCCACGTTGTTTTCGATCGTTTCCCCGTTTTTGAACTTGGCAATCGGGTTGATGCCCCAGGCGGTCGTGATCGTTACAGGCGGCTCGTATTTTTCTTTGTATGCGTTTTCAACAATAGGCGACTCCGCACTCTGCTCACTGCCGGCGCCCCCGCAGCCGCTCAGTATCAAGCCTGCGCATAACGCCAGCAGTCCGGCTTGGATTCCGCGTCTTCGATTTCCCAAGTCTTTCCCTCCCGATATTGAAATGGCTTCCTTTTTTTATTGTAAATGGGTTGTCGTCTTCCGGCCTATGTCGCATCTCCAACATTTCTGCACCTTTCGCAACCTTCTGTACTCTTTTCCGTGTCCGAACGCGCAAAAAGACCGGAACGAAACGTTCCGGTCTTGAATATTCCGATTAAGGTTGCCGCCGCAGCGACTATTCCAGATACCCTTTGAGGATCTTGCTCCGGCTCGGATGTCTCAGCTTGCGCAGCGCTTTGGCTTCGATCTGGCGAATCCGTTCGCGGGTTACGCCGAACTCTTTGCCCACTTCTTCGAGCGTGCGCGCCCGGCCGTCTTCCAGGCCAAAACGCAGACGCAGCACGTTCTCTTCACGCTCGGTCAGCGTATCGAGCACTTCTTCGAGCTGTTCGCGCAGCAGGCCCGCTTCGGCGAACTTCGAAGGCGCGATCGCTTCCTTGTCTTCGATAAAGTCGCCCAGCTTGGAATCCTGTTCGTCGCCGATCGGCGTCTCGATCGAGACCGGGTCCTGCGCGATCTTCATGATGTCGCGAATTTTCTCTTCGGTCATCTCCATCGCTTTGGCAAGTTCTTCGACCGAAGGTTCGCGGCCGAGTTCCTGCAGCATCTGACGCGAGACACGCATAAACTTGTTCATCGTTTCGACCATGTGTACCGGAATACGGATCGTCCGGGCCTGGTCGGCCAATGCGCGGGTGATCGCCTGGCGAATCCACCATGTCGCGTACGTGCTGAATTTGAAGCCTTTGGTATGGTCGAACTTCTCTACCGCTTTGATCAGGCCCATGTTGCCTTCCTGAATCAGGTCAAGCAGCATCATGCCGCGGCCCACGTAACGACGGGCAATACTTACGACGAGACGAAGATTGGCTTCGGCCAGCCGGCGCTTCGCTTCTTCGTCCCCTTCCACGATCCGTTCCGCCAGAGAAATTTCTTCGTTCGCGGACAGCAGGGGCGTACGCCCGATTTCTTTGAGGTACATCCGTACGGAGTCGTCGCTTCCCGCGCCGGTTAGAACGGCTTCTTCCGGAATCTGAGCGGATTCGGTTTCCAAGTTTCGATCCATATCTATTTCCCCTTCCAACAGAAAATGAAGTTTAATCCTTTATCCATCAGAAATGGTTAAAGGCTTTTTTTTCTAATATTTAACGCAAATATGATTTGACAATAAAATCAATACGTGCTATGATTTTAATATATTTGTTTATAACAACTAAATTACGGACAGCTATTAGTATAACATCTTTCCCGCTGGAAATCAACCGCGAAAGATGTTTTTTATTTCATTATTATTTGCGTCTTTTACGATTAACACCAAAAGCCCCCTTTCGAACCGGAAAGATTCGAAGGGGGGCTTTTTTATGCGATTTTTCGGGAACCTGTCCGCTTGATAGGCCGTTTGTTTTCTTTTTTCGCCTGCACGGTTCAAATCCGTTTATGCAATTTTGACTTTGCGGTCGATCAAGCGGGCAGTCAGCGTTACGAATGCCGCAATGACCGCAAGCTCGAACAAGAAAGCGACCCAGCCTGCGTTCAATCCCCGAGCCTGCATCCACAGCATGGCCGGACCCTCGGTATTCAGCTGCGGAATCGCATGGCTGGCACTGCTGCCGAACAACGCGCTTTCGATCACGGTCAGAACCAAGCCAATCGCGAAAAAGATCAGGATGCCGATCAGGTTCTTCGATTTGGCCTGCAAACTTTCCGTAACGGAAATGACCAGAAAAATGACGGACAGCAGCAGGATCACCGACCACGTTATACTGAGCCCTGCCAGGAAGACCGTCCACGCCGTAGAAGCATGAACATCAACGCTGCCGATCGAGATATACCCCTGCTGTTGAAGTTCGTTCAGCAGTCCGGTCTGCCGGTAATACAAGGTGTGCAGACCGGCGAGCAGCAGCAGCGCCGCTCCGTTCAGCAGGGCGTACAGCGCAGCGGAGCCGACATAATTCAGGCTGCCGAGCGGCAGCAGTCGACGACCGGATAAGCGGATATTTTCCCGAAAACTTCGGCAGGCCAGCATAAGCAGCACAATCGCTGCCAGCAGGTACGTAAGCAGGACCAGCCCGAATCGATTACCGACCGGTTCAGCCAGGGACCGGCCTCCGACTTCAATAGAGAGCTGCACCAGAATCAGGGCGGCCGCCACGCCGAGCAGAACGAAAGCATCGCGCTTCAAATCGTATTTCAACAAGTTTAACATTCGGCATACATCTCCTTAAAAAGTTGATCGATACTTTTACCGGAAGTCAGACGGATCTGTTCGGCGTCTCCCTGCAGGATCAGGCTGCCGCCTCGGATCATCAGCACCTCGTCAAAGATGCGTTCGATATCGGCAATGAGATGCGTGGATACGATGACGCTGCTGTCTTCTTCGTAGAACTCGATCAGCGCATCGAGAATATGGTCGCGGGCGACCGGGTCGACGCCGCCGATCGGCTCGTCGAGCAGGTACAGCGCGGCCCGGCGCGACAAGGCCAGCGTAAGCTGAAGCCGCTCCTGCATGCCTTTGGACAGCGACGCGATCTTGTCCGAACGCGACAGCCGCATAAACTCCAGCATGCGCTCTGATTTGTCCGTATCGAAATCGGCGAAGAAATCCTGCTGGAACTTCAAGGCATCGGCCACGGTCATCCACGATTCGAACGACGGATGATCCGGCATGAACGACACGAGCGATTTGGAGCGTGTCCCGGGCCGATGTCCCCGAATACGCACGCTGCCGGACTCGGGCATCAGCAGCCCGGCGACGATACGCATCAGCGTCGATTTGCCGCTTCCGTTGCTGCCGACCAGACCGACAATCCGCCCCGGCTCGATCTGCAGCGAAACTTCGCGCAGCGCCGTCTTGTTCCCGTATCTTTTGTGAAGTGCTTCGACTTTGAGCAATGGTTCCACGTTAACGCCCTCCCGTTTCCTTCTGCCCGTCTTCTACCGATTCGGACACGATTTGCACGATATGTTCCGGGTCGAACCCAAGCTCCCGCATCCCGCCGATAAAATGTTCCAGCAGTTCGGACGCCATTTCTTTTTTGATGCTCATAATTTTCTCATCCTCGCTTGTCACGAATCGTCCCAATCCCCGGCGGCTCTCGGCGATGCCTTCGCGCTCAAGCTCCTGGAACGTACGCTGAATCGTGTTCGGATTGATCTTCAGCTCGGACGCCAACTCGCGCACCGAAGGCATCTTCTCTCCCGGTCCGAGCTTGCCGGTTACGATCTGCCGCTTGATATCATTCATGATCTGCAAATAAATCGGCAGACGGTTATCGAATTCGATCGTCACGTTTGACGTTCACACCTTTCCGCAGGCCGGTCGCTTCACGGCGCAGCTCCTGTTCATTCATGCCGGACTTCGAATAACGCCTATACGGATATACGGATACACGCCTTTTCTTTATTCCCATGTACTAGTGTTATACTTAAATAGTACACTGTAACAGTTGTGTTGTATATCCTTTTTTTAAAATAAGGCAAAAAAACGTCCGTTGTTCCCGATCGGGAAAACGGACGCTTTGCGGTCAAGCCTACGAATCCATGCTCTTGCAACGTCGAACGTTCAACGCTCCATTTCGCCGTCTCTCGACAGCAGCGTCTTGAGTTCTTTCATGAACATGTTGATGTCTTTGAACTGCCGGTACACGGAAGCGAAGCGCACGTAGGCGACTTCGTCGACCGGATACAATTCCTGCATGACCTGCTCGCCGATATGGCGGCTCTCGATCTCGGCCACGGCCGTGTTGCGCAGCGAGCGCTCGACGCGGGACACGATCGTCTCCAACTGTTCGACCGACACCGGACGCTTCTCGCAGGCACGGATCAGCCCGCGCAAAATTTTGTCGCGGCTGAATTCCTCGCGGCTGCCGTCTTTTTTGATCACGATCAGCGGCGTCTCTTCCACCATCTCGAACGTCGTGAATCTCCGGCCGCAGCTCTCGCATTCGCGCCGCCTGCGGATCGATTTGTTTTCGTTAGCCGGTCTCGAATCCAGCACTCTCGTTCCGCTATAGTCGCAATAAGGGCATTTCAAACGAGTTTCACTTCCTTTCTACAGGCAGCCGGGACCCTCTCTGCCGCTTCCGATTCAGAACGTCTCGTACACCTTCGTATACTGATTATAATAGTAAATGACCCGCTGTACATAGTGCCGGGTCTCCCCGATCGGAATATCCCGCACATTTTCGAGCGTTCCGTCCCACGTGCCTTCCTTCATCCACTTTCTCACGTTGCCCGGCCCGGCGTTGTAGGCGGCCATAACGGCCAGGCGATTGTCGCCGAACTGGTCCGTCAAATTGCGCAAATACCACGTGCCGATCCGGATGTTCGTATCCGGTTCGTGCTTGATCCGCTCAAGCGTCGCTTCCGGCAGCTTGCCCTGCTCGATCGCCCAATCCGCCGTATCCGGCATAAGCTGCATAATCCCCAGCGCGCCGACGCGGGATTCCTTGCTCGGCTTGAAGTTCGTCTCGACCCGGATGATCGAAGCGATCAGAAACGGATCGATATCGTACGACTTCGACTGTTCGCGGATCTCTTCCTTGTAGCCGATCGGATACACCCAGGCCATCCATCCGCTGTTGAAAAAGAGCGCAGCCAGCACGAGCAGGAACAGCGGCAGCACGAATCTTTTCTTGAGCGTTCTCATCGCGACTCCAGACTCTCCAGCAGGCTCGCGACCTGCCGCTCCGTCTCTTCGGGCGTGCCGCTGTTGTCGATGACGTAATCGGCTCTGCGCTTTTTGTCTTCGATATCGAGCTGGGCGTTCAGCCGGCTCTGCGCCTGCTCGGGCGACAAGCCGTCGCGCCGGATCAGGCGCGTCAGCTGAAGTTCGCGCGGCACGTACACGACAACGATCCGCTCGTACAGCTCTTCAAGGCCCGATTCGTACAGCAGCGGAATATCGGCCGCCACGATCGCGTTCGGATCGGCGGCTTCGCGCTCGTCGACCTGCCGGCGGATCTCGGCGCGGATCGCCGGATGGACGATCGCGTTCAATGCCGCGCGCTCTTCCGGGCGGTTGAAGATATGCTCCGCCATGCGGCGGCGGTCCAACCCGCCTTCGGGGAGCAGGAACTCCGCCCCGAAGCGGCTGGCGACCGCGCCGAGCAGCGGCTGCCCCGGATTCATCACGTCCCGCGCGATGACGTCGGCGTCGACGACGTGCACGCCCCGGGCCTGCAGCATCCGCGACACGGTGCTTTTGCCGGTCGCGATGCCTCCGGTCAATCCGATTCTCATGCCTCGGTCCCTCCTTGGCCCGCCGGCTGGCACTGCGGGCAGTAATGCGTGCCGCGGCCGCCGACGACGATACGCTCGATCGGCGTGCCGCAGTCGTGGCAGGGCTGGCCTTTGCGGCCGTAGATCCGGTGCTGATCCTGGAACGAGCCGGATTCGCCCTGCCCGTTGACGTACGATTTGACCGACGATCCGCCGGCCGCGACCGCTTCGGTCAAAATATCGACGATGCAGCGGTGCAGCCGTTCAAGCTCGTCCGGCTTCAGGCTGCCCGCGGCGCGTTCCGGGTGCAGCTTGGCGCGAAACAGCGTCTCGTCGACGTAGATGTTGCCGATCCCGGCGACGACTTCCTGATTGAGCAGCACCGTCTTCAGCCGGGTCTTCTTGCCGGCCAGCTTCTTCCCGAGCGCTTCGGCCGTAAATTCCGGCGCCAGCGGCTCAAGGCCGAGCTTGTGCAGCGGCGCGCCCGCGAATTCTTCGCCCGACGGCAGCAGATCCATCGTGCCGAACTGCCGGACGTCGCGATAGCGCAGTTCCGTTCCGTCGGTAAAATGGAAAATGACATGCGTATGCTTCTCGACCGGATCGGCCGAGTCGTACAGGCCGTAACGGCCTTCCATGCGCAGATGGGACACGATCACCCATCCGTCGAGATTGAAGCGCAGAAATTTGCCGCTCCGTTCGATACTTCCGATCGTCTGGCCTTCCAGCAGCGCCGCGAACAGCAGCGGATCTTCCGGACGCCGCACGATGCGCGGCAGCGATACGGTTACGCTGCGAATTTCCTTTCCGGCGACAAGCGCGTTGAGCGTCCGCTTGACGGTTTCGACTTCGGGTAATTCGGGCATGCTTGTCTCACCTTTCCTTAAAGGGCATATACCGTTTATTTTTTATTTGGCTTCGTACCAGTTCGCCCCGAAACTTACGTCCGCTTTGAGCGGCACGGACAGCTTGAGCGCGCCTTCCATCGTCTCCGGCACGAGTGTCTTCATCAATTCCAGTTCGTCTTCCGGCACTTCGAATACCAATTCATCGTGTACCTGAAGCAGCATGCGGCTTTTCAGGCCGCGTTCGTTCAGCACGGCGTCGACCTGCACCATCGCAAGCTTGATAATATCGGCCGCGGTGCCCTGGATCGGCGTATTCATCGCGGTCCGTTCGGCGAACGAACGCAGCGCGAAGTTCTTCGCGTGAATCTCCGGCAAATATCGGCGGCGTTCGAGCATCGTTTTGACGAATCCGTCTTTTTTGGCTTCTTCGACGATATCGTGCATGTACTGCTGCACGCCCTGGAAGACGGCAAAATACTGCTCGATGAAGTTCGCCGCTTCCGCCCGGGTAATACCGAGGTTCTGCGACAATCCGTAATCGCTGATCCCGTAGACGATACCGAAGTTGACCGCTTTGGCCGAACGGCGCATATTCGAATCGACTTCTTCCCTGGTCACGCCGAACACGTCCATCGCCGTTTTCGTATGGATGTCCATGTCGTGCAGGAACGCGTCCTTCAAGCCCGCGTCGTCGGAAATATGCGCCAGCACGCGCAGTTCGATCTGCGAATAGTCGGCGGCCAGAATCGTCCAGCCCGGTTCCGACGGCACAAACGCTTTGCGGATCTTGCGTCCTTCTTCCAGACGGATCGGAATGTTCTGGAGGTTCGGATACTGGCTGCTCAGCCGGCCGGTCGCGGTCAGCGCCTGGCGGTAATACGTATGCACCTTGCGCGTCTCCG
Organism: Saccharibacillus brassicae; assembly: GCF_006542275.1. NCBI lineage: Bacteria > Bacillati > Bacillota > Bacilli > Caryophanales > Paenibacillaceae > Saccharibacillus > Saccharibacillus brassicae. The sequence goes on along the minus strand of NZ_CP041217.1, from coordinate 4,354,967 downwards.
GACGGATTTCCTTGAGCAGGCCTTCGATATAAGTGGACTGCAGCTTCGCCAGCTGGCGGTACTGCAAAATGATCTGCACGATTTCATGCTGCGGCGCCAATTCTTCCAGCACTTTGGCGTCGGTCGAATAGCCCGTTTTGGTCTTCTTTTTGGCCGGCAGTCCCAGCTTGTCGAACAGGATCTCGCCGAGCTGGCGCGTGGAATTGATATTGAACTCCATGCCGGCATGAGCGTAGATCTCCGATTGCAGCCGCTTGATCTCGATCTCGAATTCGCCGCCCAGCTTCTCCAGATCTTCCGGATTGACCGCGATACCCTGCTTCTCCATATCGGCCAGAATGCGCGACAGCGGCATCTCCAGCTCGAAGAACAGGCGGTTCATCTCGAAGCGTTCCAGCAGCTCGCGCTGCTTCGGAATGATCGCTTCGATCGCTTCGGCTTTGCGCGCCGAATGCGCGGCCAGCGTCTCCGCTTCCGGCCAGGCGAACTTAGCGCCGCGCCCGTACACTTCGTCGTCTTCGGTCAGCGCCGGCAGTTCGTACTTGACGGCCAGGCCGCTGACGTTCGTCGCCGTCTCCGTCGGATCGATCAGATACGCCGCAAGCTGCGAATCGAACGCCGCTCCCGCGAAAGCGATCCCGTGCCAGTGCAGCACGAGGTCGAGCCGATGCAGGTCATAGCCGTTCTTGGGCGCTTCCGGATCTTCCAGCCATTCCAGAATCGGCGCGGCTTGGGGCGATTTGAGCAGTTCGAACGGCACGTAATCGTAACGTTCTTCCCCGTGCAGCATCAGTCCGACAAGCTCCGCGTGGTGCGGATTGTCCCCGTGCGTCTCCGCATGGATCACGCTGACGCGCGGCAGGAATTCCGCCAGCTCGCCGAGTGTGTCCTCGTCCGCGATCCGCACGTCGAGCGGCGGACGGTCGGCCGCCTTGGGAGCGGGTTCGGCAAACGGATCTTCGTCCGTCTCCGCCCCGTCTTCGCCGTCCGCATACGGGATCTTCTCGATCAGCGAGTTGAACTGCAGCTGGCGCAGCACCGGCACCGCGGCTTCGCGGTCCGCGCCGCCGTAAGCCAGTTCGTCCCATTCCAGCGGCAGCGGCACTTCGCGGAAGATCGTAGCCAACTTTTTGCTCAGCAGGGCGCTTTCCTTATTGTCTTCGATACGCTCTTTGAGTTTGCCTTTCAGCTTGTCCGTGTTCTCCAGCAGGTTCTCCACGCTGCCGTACTCGTGCAGCAGCTTGAGCGCCGTCTTCTCGCCGACGCCCGGCACGCCGGGGATATTGTCGGACGAATCGCCCATCAATCCCTTGAGATCGATGATCTGCAGGGGAGTGAGCCCGAACCGTTCCATAATCTGCTCCGGTCCGTGCGGCAGCACGTCGCCGACTCCTTTGCCCTTGAGCAGGTTGATGCGCACATGCGCCGATGCCAGCTGCAGCACGTCCTGGTCGCCGCTGACGATAATCGTCTCGCACTCTTGTTCGTCGGCCAGCCGGGCCAGCGTCCCCATGATGTCGTCGGCTTCGTAGTTGGCCAGTTCGTACTGCTTGATGCCGAGCGCTTCGATCAGTTCCTTGAGCAGCGGGAACTGCGTGCTCAGCTCGGGCGGCGTCTTCTGGCGGCCCGCTTTGTACTCGCTGAACGTCTCGTGGCGGAACGTCACCTTGCCCGCGTCGAACGTGACGAGGATATGCGTCGGCTTCTCGTCCTGCAGCAGGCGCAGCAGCATCAGCATGAATCCGTAGACCGCGTTGGTCGGCCGTCCGTCGGCCGTCTGGAGCGGGGCGGTGATGCCGTAGAATGCCCGGTAGATCAAATTGTTGCCGTCGATCATCATTAATTTAGTCATGTAAAACCTCCGCTTGGGTGTCTTCTTCGTTTGTCTATCATACCATTAAACGAACAAAAAGCCGAACGCCGCCTGCGCGAAAGTCCGGCTAAAAAGCCCCTTTTTTTATCGGAAAAAGAAAGCGCCTGCCCCTCGGCCAAAGCTTCCGCGCGCCGCCGCTCAGGACTCGGCTTCCTTTTTCTTTTTTTTGCCCGCGCGTGCCCGTTCGTTTCCGCTGCCCGGCTTCATGTTCATGCTGAGGATGTCTTCCGTCAGCCCTCTTTTCTTGAGCCACCAGTAGGTCGCTCCCGTCGCCGAGAGAATGACCGCAAGCGAAAACGCGTAGCCGAGCGGCCAGGACAGTTCCGGCATATGCTCGAAGTTCATCCCCCAGATCGCGCCAAGCGCGGTCGTCGGCGTCAGCAGGACGGTATAGACGGTCAGCGCCTTCATGATGTCGTTGGAGCGGTAATTCGTGACGTTCTCGTCCACCCGCAGCAGCGAATCGAGTTCTTCGTCGTACTCGCGCTGAAGCATGCCGATCCGGCGCAGCCGCAGGTCGAGCACGTGCTTGCCGTCCGAATGTTCCAGCTCCCGGCGGAACGTCTCTTCGGAAGCGTAACGGATCTCCTTGATCGGGATGATCTGGGCATTCCAGTACGTCAGATCATTGCGCAGGTTGACGGTCTGCTGCAGGATGCGCCGGTCGTTGCGGTAGCGCATCCGCTCTTCGAGCTCGTGCAGGTGCTGTTCGAACGTATCGGACTGGATAAAAAAGAATTCCAAAATCTCGCTCAGCAGCATCAACAGCGCTTCGACCGGCGCAGCGCACGACAGCATCGCTTCGACCAGTTCGTCTTCGTCCGTGCGCGTCAGCGCCGCATTTTTTCCGCCGACGAGAATAAGCCGATCTTTTTTGACGAAATAATGCAGCAGCAGATTGTTATCGCGCTTGTCCGGCGTCATGTCGAGCGTAAGCGTTCCGTTGAGCACATTGTCGCCGCCCCGGTGAGGCCGGGTCATGGCCAGCGTCCGGCTGTGCGTCCGCGCCGTCGAGTCCGCCAGCCAGCGGGCCGTATCTTCGTCGCGGATGCAGTCCGGGTGGCTGCTTGCTTCCGCATGGTCGGCGAAACGGTACCAGCGCCATTCGCGGCTGTCTTCGGTATCGGACGATCTCTTATGTATAAGCGGAAGACCGGTATTGTCCATCGCAAATCCTTCCTTCCTCGCAGCTTGCGATTTGTTCCTTTCCCCCTTTTACCCATCCCGGACCCGGAAGCAAACGGGCAGGCAAAATCAGGCGGCTTCCGCGGCTCGTTCGCAGCAAAAAACGCTTCCTCCGGCAGCAAAGGCCGGAAAAAGCGTTCGGTTCGTGCATGGCGCGATCAATCAGGAGTTGAGGTCCGGACGGTGTCCGGTCACGAGAAACACGACGTTCTCCCCGATGTTCGTCGCATGGTCGGCGATCCGTTCGATGTAGCGGCCGACCATCTGAATCAGCATCATCTGCGGAGCCGATTCCGGATTGTCGATCAGCAGCGTGTACAGCTCGCGCAGCATGGAGCCGTACAGTTCGTCCACTTCGTCGTCGTCTTTGGCCATTTTGTAAGCCAGATCCGTATTTTCGTCCATGTACGAACGCAGCGATTCCGAGATCATGCTCGAAGAAATCTCGGCCATGCGCGGAATGTCGACCAGCGGCTTGACCGTATGCTGGCCGTCCAGGCGAATCGTCACTTTCGCGATGTCGCGGGCCAGGTCGCCCATGCGCTCCAGGTCGCTGGAAATCTTGAATGCGACGATGATGCGGCGAAGGTCTTTGGCGACGGGCTGCTGCGTGATGATGAGCTGCGAGCCGAGTTCCAAAATCTCTTCTTCCAGCGCGTTCAGCTCGCCGTCGCGGCGGATGACGCCTTCGGCCTGGGCCAGGTCGTCGTTCTTGAGCGATTCGACCGCTTCCTTCAATGCTTCGTCCATGCGATTACCCATACGGATAAGCAGTTCGCGAAGCTGGTTCAATCCTGAGTCAAAGTCTGTTCTGCGGACCATATCGAAACGACCTCCTTTATTGTTGATTAACCAAACCGGCCGGAAATGTAATCTTCCGTGCGTGAATCTTCCGGCGTGGAAAATAAAGTTTTCGTTTCCGCCGCTTCGACGACTTCGCCGTTAAGGAAAAAGACCGTTTTGTCGGAAACACGTGCTGCCTGGTGCATATTATGCGTGACCATAACGATCGTGTAGCGATGCTTGATTTCGCGGATCAGCTCTTCGATCTTCGCCGTCGAGATCGGGTCGAGCGCGGACGTCGATTCGTCCATCAGCAGAACGTCGGGCTTGACGGCAAGGGCGCGCGCGATGCACAGGCGCTGCTGCTGACCGCCGGACAGCCCGAAAGCCGAATGCTTCTGCAGGTCTTTCACTTCGTCCCACAGCGCCGCCTGCTTGAGGCTTTCTTCGACGATCTCGTCCAGTTCCTTCTTGCCGCGGATGCCTTTGAGGCGCGGGCCGTACGCGACGTTCTCGTAAATCGACTTGGGAAAAGGATTCGGCTGCTGGAACACCATGCCCACGCGTTTGCGCAGCGATTCCACTTCCATGTTTTTATCGTAGATGTCGTCTCCCGCGAGCGATACGAGCCCTTCGATTCGCGTGCCCGCGATCTGGTCGTTCATTCGGTTCAATGTCCGGAGCAGCGTAGACTTGCCGCAGCCCGACGGACCGATGAAGGCAGTCGCGGCTTTCTCGGGAATATCCAGGTTGACGTTCTTGAGCGCATGAAACTGTTCGTAATACAGATCCAGGTTTTCGGTACGAATAATGGGTTGCATCTTCTGAGTCTCCTTCGCGGTTCTCCTCAAGCCAGTTTATCGCCGGAATGTTAAAGGCATTAAGAAGAAATGTAAACGCAGCGTAAAATTTACCGAGACATGCTTCAAAACCCGATTTACCGGCTCTCCAACGAACTTTCCAACGTCTGCCGAACAGCCCCGACTTCGCGCAGGGCGCTTTCCGTCAATCCGAACGTAAACCGGCCGCCTTCCTCGGAGCCGCGCGCCGATGCCGACACTTCGCGGAATTCGTCGTCCGCGGCTCCCATCCGGCCCGCCGCGCCGCGAATACGCGTCTCGGCTTCTTCCATGCCGCTCGCCGCGCCCAGACTGAGCGCGTTCATCCGCTCGAGCAGGCTGCCGATCTCGTCCGAGAGCCGGCGGGTCGATTCCGCCAGCGCCCGGACTTCGCCGGCGACGACCGCGAAGCCCCGGCCGGCTTCTCCGGCGCGCGCCGCTTCGATCGAAGCGTTCAGCGCCAGCAGCGAGCTCGTGCCGGCGATGCCGCGGATCGAGCCGGTCGCCTGCGCGATCTCCCGGGCGCAGTCCAGCATGTCGCCGATCGCTCCCCGCTGACCGGCGATCGCTTCCGACGCTTCGGCGAACGCCTGTCCCGCTTCGGACAGCGCACGGCGCCCTTCTTCCGTGCGGCGGTTCATGCGCGCCGCTTCGCTCAGGGCGCCGCCCGCCGCCGCGTGGATCTCGGACAGCGACCCCGATACGCCGTCCAGCACGAAGCGGCTGCCGGCAATCTGCTCCTGCCGCTCGCGCGCGGAGCGCTCCTGCAGGTCGCGCGACATGCGAATCAGGTCGCGCACGGTCAGCACGCCTTCGCAGCGTTCCTCGCGCGTCAGCACGACGCAGTCGGCGAACGATTCGTCGCCCCGCGTCAGGGCGATATCGATCAGTTCCGCGGGCGGCGTTCCGCAGTCCGCCGTCAGCGGCTCGATGCCGGCCGCCTGCGCGACGGGACGGTCGTAGAACAGCTCCGGCGCGAAACGTCCCGTCAATTTGCGATAGAACGCATCGCGCATCAACAGCAGCGTCGGCCGTCCGTCCGGCGAGCATACGACGACGCAGGGAGCGCCGGGTTCGCGCTTGAACACCTGCAGCGCTTCGAAGCAGGTCAGCTCCGGCCCGATGATCGGCGCGGGCCGGGAGTAATCGGCCAGCTTGAGCTCGGGCTCGGCGGCGACTGCGGGCGTGGGCAGGGCCGGCACGGGCGCGGCGGATGTGGACGCGGCGGGCGTAGGCAGGGCCGGCGCAGATGCCGCCGCGGATGGAATTGCGGCGGGCGAAATCGCGGAAACCGATTTCGGGGACGCGGGAACGGGCAGGCGCCGAAGTTCGGCGGCGGGCTTGGCGGCGGGAAGCGCGGGCCGCGATTCGCGGCGCGGCGCAGCTGCGGCAGCGGCCGGTTCGGCGCGCGGCGAAGAAACGGCGGCCCGCGGTTCGGCAGGCCGCGACGGCACCGACGGTTGAACCTTACTCCGTGCGGCCGGCTCGGCCTTTGCCTGCCGCTCGACCGGCGCAGTGATTGCGGCCGGTAGTGCCTTTGCAGGCTTTGCAGCCTTCGCAAATGCAGCCGGCACAGGCTGCGCCTGCTCCTGCACCGCGGTCTGCTCCACCGGCGTATCCGCTGCGGCCGTCGTCTGCTGCGGCGAATGGTCCGCCGCCTCCTCTACCGGCCTGCGCTCTTCGCCGCCCGCCGCAGGCGCAGCCGGAACGGCGCCCAAATCGTCGCCCAATCCGGACCTTTGTTCGGCGGGCGCCCCTGCCCGACCGATCGATTCCTTGTTTTCCTGCATGACTTCCTTTTCAGACTGAGTCTTTTGAACCAACTCTTCCCTTTCCAAAGTCCCCGCTCCCGGCATGAAAGGTTGTCCCCCTGTCGCTTTTTCTTCTATTGTATGCCCGTGCCGTTCCCCGCGTGTCAACGCACTGTTAATACTAGGTAAAAAGACATAAAAAAAAGACTCCGACCTTCCCTTAAAGGGAAGATCTGGAGTCCGCTTTGGCTTGGGCCACGACGAGCTTGTAGCCGACGCCCCGGATCGAGTCGATATGCACCGAACCCGGATCGAGTTCCAATTTCTTGCGCAGGGAGCTGACGTGGACGTCGACGGTGCGCTGACCGCCGATGTAGTCGAAGCCCCATACGGCGTTCATCAGATCGTCGCGCGTCATGACGACGCCCGGCTTGCGTGCCAGATACAGCAGCACTTCGAATTCTTTGGGCCGCAGATTGATCGACTGCTGACCGAGCGTCACTTCGTATTTATCCGGATAAATGGTTAACGCTCCGAGGCTGATCTTCGATTCGGACGCGGTCGGAGCCGCGTATTCCGTCTCTTCGCCCGACGTGCGCCGGATCACCGCGCCTACGCGAGCCAGCATCTCGGATACGCCAAACGGTTTCGTAATATAATCGTCCGCGCCGAGCTTGAGCCCGAGCACGATATCTTCTTCCGCGTTCTTCGCGGTCAAGATGACGATCGGCGTCTTGACGCCGGACGTGCGCAGCTTCTCCAGAATCTCGATTCCGCTCATGCCGGGCAGCATCAAATCGAGCAGGATCAAATCGAACGCTTCCTTGCGTGCCCGTTCGTATCCGCCCGTGCCGTGTTCTTCGAGCACGACCTCGTAACCGTCCTGGGACAGATTGTATGAAATCAACCGGGACAGCGTAGGCTCGTCTTCGATGACGAGCAATTTCCTAGCCATTGGCTCGATCCCCCATTTCATTTGCCTGCGGCGTGTGTGTCCAATGCCTGCGTCGCCTTGCGGCATGAATCGACAGATTTGTACCCCGCCTTTTTTTGACCTACATCAGCATATCATGGCATTGTTAACGCTGTGTAAAAAATTACGGATTTTCCTGAAGCACCGGCAGTTCGACGCTAAAAGTGCTGCCGACGCCGAGTTCGCTCTCGACCGAGATCGAGCCGCGGTGCAGTTCGACCAGATGTTTGACGATCGACAGGCCGAGCCCCGTTCCGCCCGAACTTCTCGAACGCGCTTTGTCCACCCGGTAGAACCGTTCGAAAATGCGCGGCAGATCTTTTTTGGGAATGCCGATTCCGTTGTCCACGATGCTGAACCGTACCCGCTCGTCTTCGTATTCCCCGTCCGCGAACTCTTCGACCTTGATGACGATCCGTCCGCCTTCCGGCGTATAGCTCACCCCGTTGCCGACCAGGTTGATAAAAATTTGCCGCAGCCGGTCTTCGTCCGCTTCGATGAACAGCTCCTCCGGCACGTTGAGCCGAATCTCGATCCGCTTGTGTTCGGCCGCCCCCTCAAGCACTTTGCTCACCGATTCGAACAGCGTCAGCACATGCACCGGCGCGTAATCGAGCTGGATGCGGCGGGATTCGATTTTGGACAAATCGAGAATATCGCCGATCAGCCGGTTGAGCCGGTCACCCTCGTCGTAGATGATCTTGAGGAACGAACGCGCCGTTTCTTCGTCTTTGACCCCGCCGGCCAGCAGCGTCTCCGCAAAGCCCTGAACGGCGGCGACCGGCGTCTTGAGCTCGTGGGACACGTTGGCGACGAATTCGCTGCGCATCCGTTCGAGCCGGCGAATATCGGAGATGTCCTGGAACAGGAACAGCATGCCGTGGTACGACTTGTCCCGCACCGTCATCGGCACCCCGTCGAGCGTAATGAGCCGTTCTTCCGGCACGAACAGTGTCAATTCGTCGTGCATGCGCACTTTGCGCTGCAATCCTTCTTCAATGAAGCGCGTCAGCTCGTAGAACCGTTTCAGCTCCACATAAGGACGTCCGACGACGCGGTCCGACCGGATGCCCAGCATCCGCTGCGCCTGCCGGTTGACGAGGCCGATGTTCTCCTGCTCGTCGACCATGATGATGCCGCCGGTCATGTTGTCGAGCACGTTCTGCAGCAGACTCTCGTTGTCGCGAATCGTCAGCATCTGCGCCTGCAGGCTGTCGGCCATGTTGTCGATCGAAGCGCCGAGCTGGCCGATCTCGTCGCGGCGCATCGGACCGACCCTCGCGTCGTAATCGAGCTTCGAGATCCGGTTCGCCGTATCCATAATATGTTCGATCGGGCGGGTCAGCCCTTTGGCCAGCCGGTAGCTGACCGCCGCCGCGATCAGGAACAGCACGACGAGCGCGCTGCCCATGATGATCCAGCCGCGCTGCAGTCCTTCTTCGACGATCGCAAGGCTCATGGACAGCCGGATATACCCGTCGAAGCCGCCGTCCGAGACGATCGGAGCGGCCACGTACAGCATGTCGCGGCCGAGCGTGTCGCTGTAGCGGACCGAGTGCCCCGGCCGGTCCGGCCGCGATGTGCGGATCTCTTCGCGGTCCAGATGGTTGTCCATCGAAGACGGATCGCTCTGCGAATCGCCGATGACCCGTCCTTCCCGGTCCACGAAAGTGACCCGCGAATCGGTCAGCTGGGCCAGCCGCCGGGCTTCGTCTTCGAAAATCGCGGGCGTGCTGGCGCTTCCTTCCGGCAGGGCCGGCAGCTCGAGCAGGTCTTCGAGCAGCGAAATCTCGCGCCCCATATATTCTTCCAGCGAGTGGATATGGGAATCGCGGAACACTTTGGCCATCGTCAAGCCGGCGGCCAAGACCGAAACGCCGACAAGCAGCAGCAAAATCAGGGTCAGGCGAGAACGAAACGGTTTCATGAATGCAGGCTCTCCTTCAGCGGGTACGGTTTGAATTTGCGTAAAACGAATTGGTGCAGCGTCGCGAGCGGCTGCTGCACGAGAATCGCGAGCACGACCGGCACGGCGGCCTGCGGCGAGAAGTAGCCGAGCGCAAGCACGAGGCCGAGCGAGTTATTGCGCATGCCGGCCGCGAACGAGACGGTGATCGACAGCTCGGGCGTCCGCTGACGCAGCAGCAGCGGCGCGTAATAGCCGAGCACGTAGCCGAACGCCACGAGCAGCAGCACCGCCGGAATGACCGACACCAGATCGCCGCGCAGCTCGTACGCGTAAGGCGCAATGCCGGCGGCGTTCAGCAAAATGACGAGCATGAAAAAAACTTTGGAGATCGGCAGCAGAATCGGGCCGGCCTTTTGTTTGAACGTGCCGCCGGACCGTTCGTAGATGACGACGCCGAGCGCGGTCGGCACGACGACCATCAGCAGCAGGTCGCGCATCAAGCCGAGTGTATCGAAAGAGAGCGCCGTCCCGAAAAAGAGCTGGATCAAGCCCGGCACGACGATCGGGCTGAGCGCCGAATCGAGCAGCACCATCGCAAGTCCAAGCGCCAGACTGCCGCCGGACAGCTCGATCCAGAGCACCGACGACACGCCGAGCGGGATGATCGTGAACAGCACGAGTCCGACCGTATACGGCGAATGGGCGCCGAACAGCACGCTTCCGAGCGCAAACGCCGCAAGCGGCGCGACCAGATGGCTCAGCGCAAGCGTCAGAATGATCGGCATCGGCCGCGCGAATACATGCTTGAGATGTTCCCGGCCGCAGCCGACGCCCATCACGAACGTGATATACGCGAACAGATACGGAATGGCGGGAACGAACGGAAGAAAAGGTTTGGAAAAAATCAGGCCCATAACGAGCATCAGCGGCGTAATCCAGAACATGCCCCGGTCTACCCAACTGCTGAACGCAAGAGCCCTTTTTCTCATAAAAGAACGCCCTCGCGCTCGAATCCTGCAGTTTCCACTTGCTTTCCTTCCTTTCCGGTTTGCTATAATGGATAACGTGTCTTCCCATCTTACCACAAAGTCCAACGGCCGAAAGTCGCCGACCGCGCAAAAGAAAGGGTGCCTCCATTGACCACTTATCCGTTCTCCGCTTATTTATACCGTCTGAAGCATATCAAACGCTGGAGCCTCATGCGCAGCACGATGACCGAAAACGTCGCCGAGCATTCGTATCACGTGGCCCTGCTGTCGCATCTGCTGTGCACGATCGGCAACGAACTGTACGGCAAGTCGCTCAACGCCGACCGCGCCGCGACGCTTGCCCTGTTCCACGACGCGCCGGAAGTGTTCACCGGCGATATTCCGACTCCCGTCAAACATCATAACGAGACGCTGCTGAACAATTTCCGCCTGATCGAACAGATGGGCGCGCAGCGCTTGACCGATATGGCGCCCGAACCGCTTCAGCCGGTCTACGCCGCGCTGATCGGCACGACCGAACCGAGCGAGGAAGACAAGCAGCTGCATGCCTACGTCAAAGCGGCCGACCGGATCGACGCGTATCTCAAGTGCGCGTGGGAAGTCGCGGCCGGCAACCGCGAGTTCGCGGTAGCCAAGCAGCAGACCGAAGAGAAGCTGGCCGAATCGGCCATGCCGGAAGTCGAATACTTCCTCAAGCACCTCGCTCCGGCGTTCGAGATGACGCTCGACGAGCTGTCCACGCAGATGGGCGAACAGGCCGATCGGCCCGAGATTCGCTAAACGCCGCGATTCTGTGTGTGCGGCACACCCAAAACGTCCCGGCTTCGCGCGCATGCGCAAAACCGGGACGTTTTTTTGCCGTTGCCTATTGGGTTCGGGCTTCTTTTCGTTCTGTTTGAGCTTCGTTCATTTATTGATTCGTGTATGGATTCGTGCGTTCATTCATTTATTCATTCGCGCGAGCGTACGCCGGAGCGGGATCGCCTTACCCGTTGACGACTTCGCCGCCGTTTACGTGAATGATCTGGCCGCTGACGTACGAGGCGTCGGACGAAGCGAGGTACACATAAGCCGGTCCGAGCTCCGAAGGCTGACCCATCCGGCCAAGCGGCTGCGATTCGCCGAACGATTCGACTTTCTCTTCCGGGAACGTCGACGGGATGAGCGGCGTCCAGATCGGACCCGGCGCCACGCCGTTGACCCGGATCTTCTGCTCCGCCAGGTTCATGGACAGCGAGCGGGTGAAGCTCACGATCGCGCCTTTGGTCGAAGAGTAGTCCAGCAGCTGCGGGCTGCCGCGGTACGCGGTGATCGACGTCGTGTTGATGACCGAGCTGCCTTCCTTCAGGTGCGGCAGCGCCGCTTTGGTCAGGAAGAACATACCGAAGATGTTCGTGCGGAACGTCCGCTCCAGCTGATCCGCCGTAATGTCGGTCAACGATTCCTGCGGATGCTGCTCGCCCGCGTTGTTGACGACGATATCGAGCTTGCCGAACTTCTCGATTACGCGCTTGACCGCTTCCTGCGAGAACGCTTCGTCGCCGAGATCGCCGACGAGCAGCAGGCATTCGCGGCCTTCCGCTTCGACGAGGCGCTTCGTTTCTTCCGCGTCTCCGTGTTCGCTGAAATACAGTACGGCGACGTCGGCGCCTTCGCGGGCGTAATGGACGGCGACGGCGCGTCCGATCCCGCTGTCTCCCCCGGTCACGATCGCGGTCATGCCTTCGAGCTTGCCCGCGGCTTTATAAGTCGGAGAGATATACTCCGGTGTTGGCGTCATGTCCGATTCCGAACCGTGTCCCTCAAGCTGTTGGGCAGGCGGACTTTGCGGCTTTGTCTCGTTGGATTTCTGTTCGTTGGTTGGCATTGTCGAAAACTCCCTTCGCGTAGGTCTTAGGCTGTCTTCAGCTTCCGTCTCATACTTACCACCGTCGGCAAAAGACAAAACAGTTTCACCCAAAATAGGTAAATATTTTAACTCCCGATGACTTCGCCGCCGTTTACGTGGAGGATCTGGCCGCTCACGTAAGACGAATCCGCCGAAGCGAGATAGACGTAAGCCGGTCCGAGATCGGACGGCTGTCCGACGCGGCCGAGCGGCTGATTCCCGCCGAACTCGGCTACCTCGTCCGCCGGATAGGTCGACGGAATAAGCGGTGTCCAGATCGGACCCGGCGCCACGCCGTTGACCCGGATCTTCTGCTCCGCCAGGTTCATCGACAGCGAACGGGTGAAGCTCACGATCGCGCCTTTGGTCGACGAATAATCGAGCAGTCCCGCGTTGCCCCGATACGCATTGACGGAAGTCGTGTTGATGATCGACGCGCCTTCTGTCAGATGCGGCAGCGCCGCTTTGGTCAGATAGAACATGGCGAAAATGTTCGTGCGGAACGTGCGCTCCAGCTGCTCGGCCGTAATATCGGTCAACGACTGCTGCGGATGCTGCTCGGCCGCGTTGTTGACGACGATATCGATCCGCCCGAACTTGTCCAGCGTCCGCTTGACGCTCTCCTGCGCAAACGTCTCTTCGCCGAGATCTCCGCTCAGCAGCAGGCAGCTGCGGCCTTCCGCTTCCACCCCTCTTTTCGTTTCTTCCGCGTCTTCATGCTGCTTGAGGTAGACGATGGCCACGTCGGCGCCTTCCCGCGCATAATGCACGGCGACGGACCGGCCGATGCCGCTGTCTCCTCCCGTGATGATCGCCGTCATCCCGGCCAGTTTGCCTGCCGCCTTGTACGTATCGGAGATCACGATCGGCTTCGGCGTCATCTCCCGCTCGCTGCCGTGCGAATCCTGCTTCTGCTGCTGCGCCGGCGGCGTCGAAATTTCCTGCTGCTTCCCGGACATGCCAACACTCCTTTCGCAAAACGGTTATGCACCCCATTACCACCTTCCCCGGGCAGCCAAACCCTGTTCGGCAAAATCGGATGACCTACCGGGCGACTTCCTTTCCCTGCAAAAAGCGAGCCAAAAAGCAAAAAAAAGCGCCGCGCTGCCGGTCGCAAGACCGCAGCGGGCGCTTGAATCTGTTTCTAGTTCGACGATCCGGAAGCCACGATCGAGATGACGGCGCGCACCGAATCGGCCGATTTGTCGAGCGCCGCCTGTTCTTCGGCCGTCAGCTCCAGCTCGAACACTTTCTCGATCCCGCCGCCGCCGAGTACCGCCGGCACGCCGAGGAACAAATCGCGGTAGCCGTATTCGCCTTCGAGCAGCGCGATAACCGGCAGAACCCGCTTCTTGTCTTTGAGGATCGCTTCCGCCATCTGCACGAGCGAAGCGGCCGGCGCGTAATACGCGCTGCCGCTGCCGAGCAGGTTGACGATCTCTCCGCCGCCGACCCGCGTGCGCTGCACGATTTCCGCGATCCGCTCTTTGGCGATCAGCGATTCGATCGGGATGCCGCCGACGCTCGAATACCGAACGAGAGGCACCATGTCGTCGCCGTGGCCGCCCAGCACGAAGCCGCGCACGTCTTCGACCGAGACGTTCAATTCCTCGGCGATAAACGTGCAGTAACGCGCCGTATCGAGCACGCCCGACTGTCCGATGACCCGGTTCTTCGGAAAACCGAGCGCTTGGTACGCCGCGTAAGTCATCGCATCGACCGGATTGCTCAGAATGAGCACCGTCGTGTCGGGCGCGACCCGGCGAATCTGTTCGCAGACCGAGCGGACGATGCCCGCGTTCGTGCTGACCAGATCGTCGCGGCTCATGCCGGGCTTGCGCGCGATGCCCGCGGTAATGATGACGAGGTCGGAATCCGCCGCGTCGTCGTAGTCCGACGTGCCGACGATCCGGACGTCGAAGCCCTGCACCGGCGAAGCTTCCAGCAGATCGAGCGCTTTGCCTTTGGTCGGATTGTCCAGCTGCGGAATATCGAGCAGCACGACGTCTCCCAGTTCTTTCTGCGCGATCATCAGCGCGGTCGTCGCGCCGGTGAAGCCTGCGCCGACGATCGTAATCTTTTTGCGTGCGATAGTCATGGGGGTTGTGCCTCCTCGTGTGGAATGAAATGCGCGTCTAGTCAAAAAAGAACGGGCGGAAGAAGAGCCGTTCGAGGCTCCCCTTCCGCCCGCGAGCGGTAAAGCTTACTGCATGTTGCGAATGACTTCGTCCGCGAACTCGGAGCACTTCACTTCTTTGGCGCCTTCCATCAGACGCGCGAAATCGTAAGTGACCGTTTTGTTGTTGATCGACGCTTCCAGACCTTTGTAGATCAGGTCGGCCGCTTCCTGCCAGCCTAGATGCTCAAGCATCATAACGCCGGACAGAATGACGGAACCCGGGTTCACGACGTCTTTGTCCGCGTATTTCGGAGCCGTGCCGTGCGTCGCTTCGAAGATCGCGTGTCCGGTCACATAGTTGATGTTCGCGCCCGGAGCGATGCCGATGCCGCCGACTTGAGCCGCCAGAGCGTCGGACAGGTAGTCGCCGTTCAGGTTCAGCGTCGCGATGACGTCGAAGTCGGTCGGACGGGTCAGGACCTGCTGCAGCGCGATGTCCGCGATCGCGTCCTTCACGATGATCTTGCCTGCGTCTTCAGCTGCTTTTTGAGCCGCGTTCGCTGCATCCGTGCCGTCTTTTTCCTTGATTTCGTCGTACTGCGCCCAAGTGAATACCTGCTCGCCGAATTCCGCTTCCGCCACTTCGTAGCCCCAGTTTTTGAAGGCGCCTTCGGTGAACTTCATGATGTTGCCTTTATGCACCAGCGTAACCGTTTTGCGGTTGTTGTCGATCGCGTATTGAACCGCTGCGCGAACGAGACGCTTGGAGCCTTCTTCGGAGACCGGCTTGATGCCGATACCGGACGTTTCCGGGAAACGGATCTTGTTGACGCCCATTTCGTTTTTCAGGAATTCCAGCACTTTTTTGACTTCTTCGCTGCCTTCCTGATATTCGATGCCGGCATAGATGTCTTCCGTATTTTCACGGAAAATGACCATGTCGACCAGTTCGGGACGCTTCACCGGCGAAGGCACGCCGTCGAAGTAACGAACCGGACGCAGGCACACGTACAGGTCGAGTTCCTGGCG
Organism: Saccharibacillus brassicae; assembly: GCF_006542275.1. Classification (NCBI taxonomy): domain Bacteria; kingdom Bacillati; phylum Bacillota; class Bacilli; order Caryophanales; family Paenibacillaceae; genus Saccharibacillus; species Saccharibacillus brassicae. Next base: position 4,339,629 of record NZ_CP041217.1, on the reverse strand, counting down.
CAGCGCTACGTTAAGCGAACGGATACCGCCGCCGATTGGCGTCGTCAGAGGTCCCTTGATCGCTACGATATATTGACGGATAGCAGTCAGCGTGTCGGTCGGCAGCCACTCTCCGTATGTATTAAACGCTTTCTCTCCTGCAAACACTTCGTACCAAGCCAGCTTTTTCTCGCCGCCGTACGCTTTTTCCACGGCTGCGTCGAATACGCGCTTGGAAGCTTTCCAGATGTCGCGGCCTGTGCCGTCGCCTTCGATAAACGGAATGATCGGGTTGTTCGGAACGACGAGCGTTCCGTCTTGGATCTGAATTTGTTCTCCCTCAGTCGGTGCGGCGAATTTTTCCAATTTAGACATGAATGGAATTCCTCCTTCGAAGTGTTGGTACGGTTCGGGGCATGCCGTGCATGACGAACGTGCGCCCGCAATCTTTTCCATTGTAGCTTATGACGGACGAATTTTGAACAAAACGCGAACTTTATGCCGAAAAAAAACCGCCCGTCGCCTCAAAAGCTCCCGGGCGGTGTGGAGAACGCTTAACGCTGCGCGATCGGCACGTACGTCAGATCCAGCTCGCCCACGTACTCGGCGCGCGGACGGATCAGACGGTTGTCTTCGTACTGCTCCAAAATGTGCGCGGTCCATCCCGATACACGGCTGATCGCGAAGATCGGCGTAAACAGATTGCGCGAAATGCCGAGCAGCGTATAGACGGAAGCGGAGTAGAAGTCGACGTTCGGCTTCAGCCCTTTTTGCGAAGTGACCAGGTCTTCGACCTTGACGGACATTTCGTACAGCGACAGGTCGCCTTTGGCTTCGCCGAGACGGCGGGACATCTCCATCAGGTGCTTCGCGCGCGGATCGCCGTTTTTGTAGACGCGATGGCCGAAGCCCATGATTTTGACTTTGTTGTCCAGCTTGCCCTGGATGTAGCTCTCCACGTTATCGGGAGAACCGATCTCTTCGAGCATGCGCATGACCGCTTCGTTGGCGCCGCCGTGCAGCGGGCCTTTGAGCGCGCCGATCGCCGACGTCACACCCGAATAAATGTCCGACAACGTCGCTACCGTAACGCGCGAAGCGAACGTCGAAGCGTTCAATTCGTGGTCGGCATGCAGCACGAGCGCTTTGTCCAGCGCTTCGACCGCCGTCTGCTCCGGCACTTCGCCGCTCATCATATAGAGGAAGTTCTCGGTCAGCCCGAGATCCGGCTTCGGCGCGATCGGCTCCTCTCCCTTGGCAATGCGGGCCAGCGCGGCTACGAGAGTCGGGAGCTGGGCCTGCAGGCGTTCGGCTTTGGTCACATTCGATTCGCGGGTCATCTCGTCGGCATCGGCGTCGTAGAGAGCCAGGCCGGACACCGCCGTACGCAGAGCCGCCATCATGTTCATGTCTTTCGGGTACAACTTCATCTGTTCGATCAAGGGAGCCGGAACCGCGGCATACTGCTGCAGATTGCTTCTCAGCTGCGCCAGCTGCTCTTCGTTCGGAAGCGCACCGTGCCAGAGCAGGTAGGCGACTTCGTCAAAAGAAGCGTTCTCGGCCAGATCGTCGATGTTATACCCCCGGTATGTAAGCACACCGTCCACGATCGAACTGATCGAGGAAGTTGCGGCTACAATGCCTTCAAGACCTTTAGTCGCTGTCATCGTACATCTCTCCTTTTTGAATGGGACGGATAAATGCAGGCGGTAACTCTTGTCCGTTGACCGCGTCAAATGTTCGGTTCATCGACTGCCTATGTCGCTTCGTGGAAGCTCGGATCATCCTGTCGAACAAAAATTGAGACTCGGCCAACGAACTGGGGGCACGCGATGTGTTTGCAACCCGCAGACCGTCGAAAGCCTTCGGATTTGAAACACAACCCAACCTTTTGTAACCGTTTTTAACGTTCGGCAAACGGTTGGGCCCCCGGTCTTGGCATCCTGCGGGAAAATAACAAGTCAGAATGCATTCCTTCTTGAACATCATACCTGATTTTGTCATTTTTTTGAACGTTTCCGTTTGTTAATCGGGATCAAAATGTTTTATCGGTGCGATAAGCGCATGTTGTAACCCCTTACAGTGATATATGTTACAGGAGGGAGCAAGCGTTTGCAAGTTCAAGCGGCATTCGATTTCACGTCAAAAACCGTCCGCAGCATGCGGACGGTCTTGTACGGAGGCTCGCCGGTCAGCGCCGGTAAAAAGTAATATTGCCTTTTTTCATCCGTTTCTCGATCCAGCGCATGGCGGCGCGGTGGTAGAGCGGACGGGTAAGCGGGAAGACGAGCGTGATGCCGATCAGGTCGGTAATGAATCCCGGCGCGACGAGCAGCGCGCCTCCGGCCATGATGCAGACGCCGTCGACCAGCTTGCGGCCGGGCGGCTGCCCGCTTTCGGCCAGCAGTTTGAGATCGTTCATCGCTTTGCGGCCTTCGAACTGGACCATCGCGATGCCGATCACGGTCGTGGCGAGCGCGAGCACCAGCGTTTTGAAAAAGCCGAAATATTCGATCAGCCACGCGAAAGCGGCTGCCTCCACGACGACGGCGAGAATAAACAGCAGCGCCATTCTATTTTTCATCCGGATGTCCCCCTTCTTGTCGATTCGCCGGCTTCGGGCCGGAGATCCACTCCGCAAGCCGGGCATAGGCTTCCGGCGCCGCTTTGCTCAGGCGGGCCGGCTTCCAGTCGGCGTTCAACCACACATGCTCGGTCGTGCCGATATTGAGCAGCGTGCCGGGCAGCGGCGCTTCTTCGCCGAAGCCAGCCGGTTCGGCGCTCCACGCCTCTCCCTGCTCGCAGCGTCGAATCTCGTATTCGTACTCCAGGCGCAGCGGCGAAAATCCGCTGATGCGCACGTAGATCCAGACGCGATCGTCGTAGCGGGCCGGCTGGACGAAGCGCGAGCGCACATCGATTACCGGCAAATACAGGCCGTGCTCCTCGATCTCCCTGTAGGACAGCCCGATCGAGCGGATCATCTCGGTGCGTCCGATCTCGAACCAGTTCAAATAATTGGCGTGATAGACCACGCCCATTTTGTCCGTTTCCTGATAGCGCACGTTCAAGCCGGTCCGGAACCAGGGGCTCCGCCGCTTCTCCCGCTGCGCTGCCGCATTGCTGTCGGTCATGCCTGTCCACTCCTTGTAACCAGACGAAAGCCCCGGGTGAATCCTGGGTCTTCCGTCTTAAGCCTTGTCTGTTTATTGTATACGAAAAGGGTACCCCATTGCCAATGCGCACGCTTCGCCGAACGCTTAGCGAAAGCAAAAGAAAAAGCCGCCCGCAAGCGGGCAGCTTTTCTCCTAGGAACGGCTTAGTGAACTTGATCGACCTTGATCAGGTTCGTCGAACCGGAACGGCCCAGCGGTACGCCGGCCGTGATCACGACCAGATCGCCTTCATGCACGATGCCGGAATTTTTCGCGCCCTGAATGGCGCTTTCGAACAATTCGTCGGTCGTTTCGGCAATTTCGCCTTTGACCGGGATAACGCCCCAGGCCAGAGCAAGGCGACGAAGCGTTTGCTCCTGCGTCGTAACCGCGATGATCGGAGCGACCGGACGGTATTTGGAGATCATGCGAGCTGTCGTACCCGTTTGGGTCGAAGTCACGATCGCTTTAACGTCCAGGTTCCATGCCGCGTGAGCGACCGATTGGCTGATCGACTCGGTAACGGATTTTTGCTGCGCTTCGCTTTGTTTTTTGAGGATTTCGCGGTTGGCCATAGCGGACTCCGCTTTTTCCGCGATGCGGGACATCGTCTGTACCGATTCTACCGGATATTTGCCGGCAGCCGTCTCGCCGGACAGCATGATTGCGTCGGTGCCGTCGAGGATGGCGTTGGCCACGTCGCTCGCTTCGGCGCGCGTCGGGCGCGGGTTGCGCTGCATGGAGTCGAGCATTTGCGTAGCCGTGATGACCGGTTTGCCGGCACGGTTGCACTTCTCGATCATTTGCTTTTGCACCAGCGGCACTTCTTCGGCCGGGATTTCGACGCCGAGGTCGCCGCGGGCAACCATCAGGCCGTCGGATACTTCAAGGATTTCGTCGAGGTTGTCGACGCCTTCCTGGTTTTCGATTTTGGAGATGATCTGGATATGCTCGGCGTCATGCTTTTTCAGCAGTTCGCGAATTTCCAGCACGTCGCTCGCTTTGCGTACGAACGAAGCGGCGATGAAATCTACGCCCTGTTGGATACCGAAAACGATATCGTTCGTATCCTTCTCGGTGATGCCCGGCAGCGAGATGCTGACGCCCGGTACGTTTACGCCTTTGCGGCTTTTGATTTGTCCGCCGTTAACGATGCGGCACTTGATTTCCGTACCCGCAACTTCGGTAACGGTCAGGCCGATCAGGCCGTCGTCGATGAGGATCGTGGAGCCGACCGATACGTCTTTTGGAAGATCGACGTAGGATACGGACAGGCGGTCTTTGTCGCCGGCGATTTCTTCGGTCGTCAGCGTGATGAACTCGTCTTCGACCAGGTCGAGCGGCTCGACGGCGATTTTGCCGGTACGGATCTCCGGACCTTTGGTGTCAAGCAGCAGGGCTACGCTCTTGCCGAGCTCCTGGCACGCTTGACGAATATTTTTAACGCGGTTGCCGTGCTCTTCGAAGTCACCGTGGGAGAAGTTCATTCGAGCGACGTTCATGCCCGCCATGATCAGTTTTTTCGTGTTTTCCAGCGATTCGCTTGCCGGACCGATTGTACATACGATTTTTGTTTTACGCATTTGGGTTCCTCCGTTTTTTGATCTCTGGGATCTCTGCTTGAGCCTCTCGGGGAGACTCTCTCTGTCGACTAGCGGTTCCAAACCGGATATTCATACGCACCCTTCCGCTTTACCGCACAAAAAGAGATCGGCACGCGGTGCACCGACCTCTGTGATACGCATTTGGAAGTCGGTTTTCGGATGGTTATAAAATCCTCACCAACAATTAAATCTACACTAAAAACGCGGTTTTGTATAGGTTTTTAAAGTAAAAACTGATCAAGAGTTCGGTAAAGGCCGTTCGGAAGCGTATTGTCCGATCTTGCGGAATTTTTCGTACCGTCCCGCGATCAGCGCGTCGGCGTCGAGATGCCCGATTTCGTCCAGATGGCGTCCCAGCGCGTCGCGAATCGCAAGGCCGGTCGCTTCGTAATCGCGGTGTGCCCCGCCCTTGGGCTCGGGAATCACTTCTTCGATGATCTTGAAGTCCAGCAGATCGGGCGCGGTAATCTTCATCGCTTCCGCCGCCTGATCGGCTTTGGACGCGTCTTTCCACAAGATCGAAGCCGCGCCGTTCGGCGAAATGACCGAATAGATCGCGTTCTCGAGCATCAGCACGCGGTTGCCTACGCCTACGGCAATCGCGCCGCCGCTGCCGCCTTCGCCGATCACGATGCAGACGACCGGCACTTTGAGCATCGCCATCTCCATCATGCTGCGGGCGATCGCTTCCGACTGGCCGCGTTCTTCGGCCGTATTGCCGGGATAAGCGCCTTTGGTATCGATAAACGTGACGATCGGACGGCCGAACTTCTCCGCCTGCTTCATCAGGCGCTGCGCTTTGCGGTAGCCTTCCGGGTGGGGACTGCCGAAGAAGCGCGCGATATTGTCTTTGGTATCCTTGCCGCGCTGATGGCCGATGACCGTCACCGGACGGCCGCCGAACCGGGCGATGCCGCCCACGATCGCCATGTCGTCGCCGAACATCCGGTCGCCGTGCAGTTCGACGAAGTCGGTGAACACGTACGGAATCAGGTCGAGCGTCGTCGGACGCTGATGATGGCGCGCCAGGTGCATCTTCTGCGCCGGCGTCACATTGGTGTAAATATCCTGCTGCAGCTCGGTGTAGCGTTCTTCCAGGCGGGAGATTTCATCGCTGAAATCGATCCCTTTTTCCTGTCCGAAATGCTTGAGCTCGTCGATCTTCTTGCGCAGCTCTACAAGAGGCTGCTCAAACGCCAATTCTCCCGCCATCCGTCTAGAGCTCCTCCTTTTTACTGTGCATGCCGATCAGTTTGCCCAGCATCGTTTTCATTTCTTTGCGGTGCACGACCAGATCGAGCTGTCCGTGCTGCATATTGAACTCCGCCGTCTGGAAATCGTCCGGCAGTTTTTGGCGAATGGTTTGTTCGATAACGAGACGTCCGGCAAAGCCGAAGTTCGTGCTCGGCTCGGCGATGATGACGTCTCCGAGCATGGAGAAGCTCGCCGACACGCCGCCCATCGTCGGATCGGTGATGACGGACAGGTAAAGCCCGCCCTTTTCCGAGAATTGGCCCAGCGCCGCGCTCGTCTTCGCCATCTGCATCAGGCTGAAGATGCTCTCCTGCATCCGGGCTCCGCCCGAAGTCGAGAAGATGATCAGCGGCAGGCCGTACTGTCCGGCATGCTCGATGATCCGCGTAATCTTCTCGCCGACCGCCGAACCCATGCTGCCGCTGAAAAAGTCGAAACTCATGACGGCGACGGCGACCGGTTGGCCGTGGATCGCGCCTTCTCCGGTCACGACCGCTTCCTTCAGCCCCGACTTCAGCTTCTGCTCCGCCAATTTGCCGGCATACCCGGGAAATTCGAGCGGATCGATCGACACGACCTCGCCGTCGCGTTCGACGAAGCTGCCTTCGTCGAGCGTCATCGCGATGCGCTCCATGGCGTTCAAGCGCATATGGTGGCCGCAGGACGTGCACACTTTGAGATTTTTCTCCAGCTCTTTGCTGTATTGGATCGCGCCGCACTTGCTGCATTTATTCATGAGCCCTTCCGGGATCTCCCGCTTCGGACGCGGCTGCGTTTCCGCTTCGCCGCCTCCGGCGCTGCGATCGGAAGGAAGGGTTGCGTACTTTCTCTTTTTCTGAAATAAATCCTTGAACACCACTACACCTCTTCAGCCGTTATTTGGCGGGCCTCGCCTTGAAGGTCGATCTGAGCATCCGCGCGGCTCGCGCGCTTCGATCCCGAACGCAAACGGCGGGGATCAGGAATACAAAATACAATTCAGCACTTCCTGGATCTCGTCGAGCTCGCCGGAAGGAACCAGAATCTCGAACTGCTGCTTGGACATGTCGAGGGGACGGACTTTGACGAGAAATCCTTCTTCAGTCAGCCTGTGCCGAAGCTTCTCCGCCAACTTGGCGGTAGAGGCGATATAAATCACCGTCCACATGAACAACCCTGTCCCCCTTGTCGATGCCCGGATGAACCCGTTTCCTCTGCATAATGGCTTAATGATAACATAAGGCTGTTTTTTTTAGCAACAGAATCGGACGCGCGAAGAAACCGGGCTTCCGCATCTCCCGATGCGAAAACCCGGTCCGGGGCTTTCCGTGCCGCCTGCGCGGCTTATTTGACGCGCACGGTTCCCCCGCCGAGCAGGTTCTCCATCTGCGTCACCAGCTCGTCCGTCGGCTCGATCCGGTAGGCGTCGCTCAGCGCGATCAGCTTCTGCGTATCTTCATAGAAGAGCAGCGTCGGCATCGAGCCCGGATGGCTTTGCAGCATCTGCTTGAGCGTCTCCAGCATCTCCGGATTGCGGCGGTCGGCCGCGATCTTGACGAAGACGCGCGGCGTCTTCGCGTCCGCAGACGCCGACGCGGGCGGCGCAGAAGGCGCGGCCGCGGCGGGGCGGGTGCCCGGCCGGGCGGGCGGCGAGCCGGCGCCGCCGGAAGGCCTGCGCGGCGAACTGTCGCCGCTGCCCACGCTTGGGCGGGCCGGGCGGGCCTGGCCCTTCCGGCTCGGGCTCGAAGAGCCGCCGCGCGATTCGCCGCGGGCCAGCAGGCTGCGAACGGCGTCTTCGCCAAGCGGCAGCACCGTGTCGGCGAGCAGCTTGAAGCCTTCGTCCTGCTGCTGGACTTTGGCGCGCAGCGCCAGCAGCGCGCCGGGCTGCATGACGTCCTGGCTTCGCTTCCACACTTCGGGGAACATGACCAGCTCGCAGCGCTCGATCTGGTCTTCGATCTCGGCGAAAGCCATCGCTTTGCCCTGCTTGGTCGTGATCGTCTTGAGACTGACGACCATGCCGACCGTGACGGCGTGGCTCTCGTCCGGCGCGTCGCCGAGTTCCATCAGCTTCTGCACGCCGGCCTCGCCGAGCAGCGGTTCGTAATCGTCCAGCGGATGGCCGGACAAATACAAACCGAGCAGATCGCGCTCCAGATCAAGCTGTTCCGACGACGTGTAATCGCGCACGTCGGGATATTCGATCTCCCAATTCGGCGTCTCGACGAAATCGAACATCTGGATCTGGAAATCTTCGCGTTCTTTGCGCCATTTGGCGGCGGCGTCCAGCGCTTCGTCCAGCATGGCGAGGAGCTGGGCGCGGTGGCCGGGCAGCGAATCGAACGCCCCGGCCTGGATCAGCGCTTCGACCACGCGCCGGTTGCACGTCTTCGGATCGACGCGGCGGCAGAAGTCGAGCAGGCTGTCGAACGGCCGCTCCGCGCGTTCGTCCATAATGCTGCGGATCGCGTTCGTGCCGACGTTCTTGATCGCCGCAAGCCCGAAGCGCAGGCTCGCTTTGCCGTCTTCTTCGGACGGCGTGAACAGCATGCCGCTCTTGTTCACGTCCGGCGGCAGCACCGGGATATTCATCCGGCGCGTCTCGACGACGTATTCGGCCACCTTGCGGTGGTTGCCGGTCACGGCGGCGAGCATCGACGCCATGAACTCGACCGGATAATGCGCTTTGAGGTAAGCGGTCTGGAACGCCAGCACGCCGTAGGCGGCGGCGTGGGCGCGCGGGAAGCCGTAATCGGCGAAGCGCACGATCATGTCGTACACTTTGTTGGCGTCTTCTTCGCTGTAGGCCTGGCCAAGGCTGCCGCGCACGAAGTGGCCGCGTTCCTCGTCCAGCGTCTCGCGCTTTTTCTTCGAGACGGCCCGGCGCAGCAGATCCGCTTCGCCGAGCGAGAAGCCCGCCATCGTCGAGGCGATCTGCATGATCTGCTCCTGGTACACGATGATACCGTGCGTGTCTTCCAGAATCGGCTTGAGGTCTTCGTGCGGATAATCCGCGCGGACCAGCCCGTGCTTGACCTGGATATAATTCGAGATAAATTCCATCGGGCCCGGACGGTACAGCGCCACGACCGAGATGATGTCTTCGATGACCGACGGCTTCATCTCTTTCATGACGCGGCGGATGCCCGGCGACTCCAGCTGGAACACGCCGGTCGTATCGCCGCGGCCGAGCAGTTCGTACGTGCCGGGATCGTTCTCGGACACGGCTTTGAAATCGACGGCCGCCCCGGTTCGCTCCGCGATCCATTTCTGGCAGCGTTCGATGATCGACAGCGTGCGCAGCCCCAGAAAGTCCATCTTCAGCAGGCCGACCGCTTCCAGACTTTCCATCGGATACTGGGTCAGCGCCGTCTTCTCGCCGCCTTCCTGCAGCGGGACGTAATCGGTCAGCGGACCGCGCGCGATAACGACGCCGGCGGCGTGCGTCGAAGCGTGCCGCGGCATCCCTTCGACCCGGCGGGCCGTTTCGATCAGCCTCGAAGCGTCGGGCGACGCTTCGAGGCGGTCGCGCAGCGCCGCGTTCTGCGCCAGCGCGCGGTCGATCGTCATGCCGACCTGCACCGGGATCAGCTTCGCCGTCTTGTCGACTTCGCCGTACGGCAGCGCCAGCACGCGGCCGACGTCGCGCACCGCGGCGCGGGCCGCCAACGTGCCGAACGTGATGATCTGCGCGACGCGGTCCGCGCCGTATTTGTCCGTCACGTAGGCGATGACTTCGTCGCGGCGTTCGTCGCTGAAATCGATATCGATATCGGGCATCGTGATCCGCGCCGGATTCAGGAACCGTTCGAACAGCAGATTGTATTTGATCGGATCGACGTCCGTAATGTTCAGCGTATAGGCGACGAGACTGCCCGCGGACGAACCCCGGCCCGGTCCCGTAACGATGCCCTGCTCGTGCGCATAGCGGATAAAGTCCCAGACGATCAGGAAATAATCGGAGAAGCCCATCGTCCCGATCACGCCGAGTTCATACTCCAGCCGTTCGTCCAGCTTGCTCCGATGAGCGGGATCTTCCCAGCCCGGCAGATGGGCGTAGCGGCGCTCCAGCCCTTCGCGGCACAGGTCGATCAAATACTGCTGCGGCGATCGGCCTTCCGGCAGCGGCCGGTATTCCGGCAGGATCGAGCGGCCCAGTTCAAGTTCCAGCTCGCACTGCTGCGCGATCTTCGCCGTATTGGCCAGCGCCTTGGGCAGATGCGGGAACAGCCGGGCCATCTCTTCGCCCGTTTTGAGATACAGCTGCCGCGTCGGAATACGGAACCGTTCTTCGTCTTCCATCGTTTTGCCGGTACCGATACAGATCAACACGTCCTGAATTTCGGCGTCCGGTTCGGCCAGGTAATGCGAATCGTTCGTCACTATAAGCTCGACCTGAATCTCTTCGGCCAGCGCGATCAGCATCGGATTTACTTTTTTCTGTTCGGCCAGGCCGTGATCCTGCAGTTCGATATAGAAGTTTTCCCCGAAAATCTCTTTGTACCGCAGCGCCGCCGCTTTGGCTTCTTCGGGACGTCCGTTCAGGAAATGCTGCGGAATCTCTCCGCCGATGCACGCGCTCGTGCAGACGATGCCTTCGCTGTAACGCTCCAGCACTTCGCGGTCGATACGCGGCTTGTAATGGAACCCTTCGAGATGGCCGGCCGTGCAGATCTTCATCAGATTGCGGTAGCCGGTCTCGTTCTTGGCCAGCAGCAGCAGATGGTAGATCGGCTGCTCTTTGCGGCTGGCCCGTTCGGTCCGGGAGGCCGACGTATAATAGGCTTCGAAGCCGAGAATCGGCTTGATGCCGGCGGCCCGGCACGCTTTATAAAACGGAATGGCGCCGTACATGACGCCGTGGTCGGTCAGCGCGAGCGATTTCATGCCGAGTTCGGCCGCGCGGCCCACCAGTTCCTTGATCCTCGCCGCTCCGTCGAGCAGGCTGTATTCGCTGTGCACATGCAGATGGACAAAATCGTTCATGCGGGCGTTCCCCCTTTTCCGTTCGTAATGGATCGGCGTTTCAGCCGTTTTCGATCGAATGCAGCGTCATCATCGCTTTGGCGACGGTCTGCTCGCCGTGCGAAATAGCGATCTCCAGCCGGCAGATCCGGCGGCCGACCTCCAGCACGATCGGCATGACCATGACGGCATCCTCGATCTGGACCGGGCGGATAAAATACGTGCTCATATTGTCGACCACATAATCATTGCCGCTGTGATCTTTGGCCATGCGCAGCGCGGCCTGCATCATGACGGACGTCATGACGCCTTCGGAGATGGTGCCGAGGTCGGTCGCCATCTGCGGAGTAATGAATCCATGGAAAAAGAGTCGGCCTTCCGCGTCGCGTTCTTCCGCGAAACCGTTCCAGATCAAATGATCGAACGTCTCGCCGAGGCTGCTCTGCTCGCGCGCATCGCGCATCGCCTGCAGCACTTCGCGCCGCGTCAGCACGCCGGCAAGCTTGCGGTTGCGATCGACGACCGGCAGGAAATCGATCCCTTCCCACGTCATGATCTGCGCGGCCGACGCCAGCGAAGTGAGCATGCCGGCCGTGACGGGGCTGCGCACCATAGCCCGCTCGATGCTCTGGCCCGGTTCGACGCTCTCGATGTCTTTGCGGCTGACGATGCCAAGCACCCGGTTCCATTCGTCCGTCACCGGGAAGCTGTTCGCGCCGGTCCGCTCCGCGACGCGCCGGAAATCTTCGGCGGTGCTCGTCGCTTTGAGCGAATACGGCTTCGACTTCAGGCTGACCAGGTCTTCGACCAGCATAATTTTTTTCTTGATCAGGCGGTCGAAGATCGCCCGGTTGATCATCGACGCGACCGTAAACGTGTCGTGCCGCGAAGAGATGATCGGCAGCCCGAGCCGGTCGGCGAGGCTTTTCACTTCGCGGCTCGTACCGAATCCGCCGGTAATCAGCACGCCGGCTCCATGTTCGATCGCGAGCGAGTGCGCGTTCTCCCGGTTGCCGACGATCAGCAGGCTGCCCATGTCGATATAACGCGCCATGGCGTCGACTTTCATGGCGCCGATCACGTATTTGTTCAGCGTGATGGATAGTCCTTCGTTCCCGCCGAGCACATGCCCTTCCACGATATCGACCACGTCCGCGAACGTCAGTTGGTCCGTGATGTTACGGGGCTTCTTCTCTACCCGGACGGTACCGATCCGTTCCTTCGTAATGACGATCCCGAGCGTCTCCGCTTCCTTGACGGCCCGGTAGGCGGTTCCTTCGCTAACGCTCAGTTCCTTGGCCAGCTTCCGCACGGAAATCTTCGTGCCGACTTTGAGCTGCTCGATATGCTGCAGCAGTTGTTCGTGCTTCGTCACGGCTTGTTCATGCCCTTCCAACTGTTCCACTCCTCTCCGGAAATCTGTATTAGACTGTACCTATATTATATCACAAATACCGGCATTTAAAATCGGCCCGCTGCTTGAATAACATCGCAAAAAGCCCCGGTTTCCTATATAGGAAACCGGGGCTTCACGAAAAGTCGCTTGGCGGCTTTACGGTTTGGCGTCGTTTGGCTGCGGCTGCTTGACTGCGGCCGCCCGGCCTTAGTTCGAGTCGTACATGTTGGCCAGGCTGTCGGAGATAATCTTGTTCACGTCCTGGATAATGACGCTCAGACGCTGCTCGGCATCGAACAGACGGCGAATGTTCAAGTTCAGGCTCAGCACTTCGAACAGCTTCTCCATTTGTTCCATTTCTTCCTGCGGCGGCATGTCGCCGCTCATGATCCGCTGCTGGATCGTCATCTGGCGGGTACGGAAATCATCGAGCATGCGCTTGCTTTCGGGATCGGCTTCGATCAGTTTCAAGGCTGCCGTAATGTCCTGAACTTCCGCGCTTTCCTGAAGCGATGTGGCAAGGTCGTTGGCTTTATCGTAGATAAGAGTCATAAGGTAAGTCTCCTTCGCGTCGGGACTTGGTCCAAGCCCCGTTGATGGGTGAATCTTTGCTTATTCGGTGCGGGCTGTTAACGCAGCTGATAAGGCACTTGATGACGCGCCTGTGGGTCTGCCCGCTTATTCGCCGGCTTGTTCGTACAGTTCGATCAACTGGCCGAACTTCGTGATCAGCACGTCGGCGTTTTCCAGCTCGTGGTTGGCCCCGAAATCGGCGTAGGCGCAGCCGATCACGCCGAGACCGTTCCCGAGTCCCGCCTGCACGTCCGACGAACGGTCGCCGACCATCCAGGCGCTGTTCACGCCGTGGTTTTTGAGCAGCATTTCGACCAGCAGCACTTTGGTCGCGGTCTGATATTCGCCCGCGCTGTACTGTGCTTCGAACAGCGGCGCGATGCCGAGCGCATCGGATACGCCTTTGACGTAGCCTTCGAGGCCGTTGCTCGCGACGAACAGGCGCACGCCGCGCTGCTGCAGCACTTCCAGCGTTTCTTTGACGTCCGGGTAGAGCAGCGCTTCGCCGCCTTTGAGCACTTCCAGCTGCAGTTCCAGCAGCAGGTCGTTGGCCCGGCTGCGCACGTTCTCGTCGGCGTCCGGAATAACGATCTGCCAGATTTCTTCGAGCAGCATGCCGAGGCTGCCGAGAATGAGCCGCTCCGGCGGCGTCTCGCCCGTATAGAGCCCTTCGGCCCGCAGGACGTCGAACATCCGGTGATAAGCCGGCAGCAGCGCCGTTTCCGTCTGGAACAGCGTGCCGTCCATATCGAAGATCATCGCTTCGGGCTTGCGTAAACGGTTTTCGTTTTGCATATTCATATTCATCCTTCCCCAAAAACGAGCGGGGGCGATCAGTCGTCGCCCCGTTCGTTTTCTTCCCCGTTTTGTTCGTGAACCTCCGCGTCTGTATGCGGTTTGTGGATATGGACGCGCGTGATGCGCAGCCGCTCCGCTTCGGCGACTTCGAACGTGATGCCTCCGAATTCGACTTTCTGGCCGGGCAGCGGGTTGCCTTCTAGCTCCTTAAACATCCAGCCGCCGATCGAATCGACTTCTTCGTCGTCGATCTCGGCTCCCGTCAGGTCGTTCACGTCTTCGATCAGCAGACGGCCGTCGACAGAGATAACGTCGCCGACCACTTCGATCTCCGGACGTTCGTTCTCGAATTCGTCGTACAGATCGCCGACGATTTCTTCCAGAATCTCTTCCGCCGTCAGCAGGCCCGCCGTGCCGCCGTACTCGTCGACGACGAGCGTCAGTTGGGCCCTTTTCTGCTGCATAAGGCGCAGCACGTGGCTGATCTCCATCGATTCCGGTACGTTCAGGATCGGGCGGACCAGCTTGCGCAGATTCGGCTCGGTGCCCTGCGGCCAGAGCAGGATATCGGTAATATGCACGAAGCCGATGATCCGGTCTTTGTCCTCGATCGCCACCGGATACCGCGAATGGCGGGTCTCCGTAATGATCTTCAGGTTTTCTTTGAGCGGCAGATTGACGTACAGGCAGTCCATGTCTGTTCGCGGCAGCATGACTTCGCGCGCCAGCATGTCCGAAAAGTCGAAGATGTTGTCCATCAGCTTGACTTCTTCCAGGTCGATGGCTCCGCTTTTCGCGCTCTGGTTCATCAGGATGCGAATCTCTTCTTCCGAATGTGCCGCCTCGGCTTCGCCCGCCGGCTCAAGGCCGAACAGTCGCAGAAAAGCGTTCGCGGCGTGGTTGAGCAGCCAGATGACCGGCAGGAACACGTAATAGAATACCAGCAGCGGTCCCGCCAGCACAAGCGACGTTCCTTCGGACTTCTGGATCGCCAACGATTTGGGAGCCAGTTCGCCGAGCACGATATGCAAAAAAGTAATGATGGCGAAGCCGATCGCGACGGATACGCCGGCAATCAGCGTCTCGTCGGTGAAGCCCATTTGGTACATGAGCGGTTCGACGAGCAGTTCGGACACCGCCGGCTCCCCGAGCCAGCCGAGTCCGAGCGACGTCAGCGTGATGCCGAGCTGCGTCGCGGACAAATACGCGTCCAGCCGGTTGGCCACTTTGAGCGCATAGGGAGCCAGGCGGTTCCCTTCGCTGTTCAGCTGCTGCAGTCTGGAATGGCGAACTTTGACGAGCGAAAATTCCGCGGCGACGAATACGCCGTTCAGGAGAACCAGAAGCAGGACCAAAAATAAATTAATCGCCAAGCTTCCCAACTCGATCTCGTGCTCCAAATGAAATCTCCTCTTTTCTTCGGCGCAGGCTGTCCGTTATCGGGGCTTGCGCCCCGGGCGCAGACCTGCAGCCGGTTCAATCCATAATCGCGCGGCGCGACTTGAAGTCGACGCCCTTGTAGTACATGTCGGCCACGAGCAGGTTCGGCCCGCAGCAGCTGGCCGCGTCGCAGTGGCAGTCGACCGTGCGGTTCAGCGGATGGTTCGTCGTCCATTCTTCGAAAATGGAATCGAGATTGTCGCGGTACACGCTGCCGAACGAAGGAATGGCGGCAAAGTCCGTTACGAACACGTCGCCCGTGAACATATTGACGTTGACGCGGCTGCGTCCGTCCGGGTCGTTGCGCACCGTAACGTTCTTGGAAGCATGCAGCCTGCGAAGCAGCGCGCGCTCTTCGTCGGTGCTGCCGCAGGCGAAGAAAGGCAGCGTGCCGAACAGCATCCAGACGTTCTCGTCGCGATGATCCAGCAGATCGTGGATCGCGACCCGCATCTCGTCGAGCGACAGCACCGGCAGATTGGCGGCGAACGCCGACGGATACATCGGGTGCACTTCGTGACGGCGGCAGCCCATCTCCAGAATCGTCCGGTGCATCTGCGGCAGATGTTCGTGCGTCCGGAAGTTGATCATCGTCTCCGCCGAGATCAGCATGCCCGACCGGCTGAGGCTTTTGGCGTTGTCGATCATGCGCGTATACATTTTTTCGGCCGCGGCATAAGGAACAGGATGCCCGCTGTTGGCGAAGCCGGTCTGATGGAAATTTTCCGGACCGGTATAGTTGAACGAGATATGCATGACGTCCAGATAAGGCAGCAGCTTCTCGTAGCGCTCCAGATCCAGCGTCAGGTTCGAATTGATCTGCGAACGGATGCCCCGTTCCCGCGCGTAGCGCAGCAGCGGCACGATGACGTTATCGACGGTCTGCCGGCGAAAAGAAGGTTCTCCGCCCGTGATGCTGATCGTCTCCAGATGTTCCACCTCGTCCAGACGGCGGAGCATCAAATCCAGCGGGATCATGTCCGGTTCGTTCAATACGAGCGTATCGCCTACGGCGCAGTGCTCGCAGCGCATGTTGCACAGGTTGGTGACCGTCATTTCCACGCTGGTCAAGCGGTGCCTTCCGTGTTTGCGCAGCGAGCGGATCGGATCCCAAGGATCGTAGCTCGGAGACAAATCGCGAAGTGTGGAACCGCCGTTATTGATTACTGTCATGTTGACCACCTTTATTATTAAGAACCTCCTTCGGGCCGCCGGCAGATGCCGAAGCGGCCCGAAAGGGATGAAGCGCGTTCTTTCTTCTATTAACCTTCCGGCCGCGTTTTATGACGTCTGCCGGGTTTTTTTAATTTTCCGCGATTCGGCTGACCATGATCGACAGATGGCGCGACAGGTCGACTTCGTACGGCTGCACGCTCGCGCCTTCTTCGTCTTCGATCACCCGCACGATCGGCCGGTTCGGCGTCTTCGGCGGCACGCTCGTCACGACGCCCGTCTGCCCGGTGCTGAGCCTGACGGTCAGGCCGACCGGATACAGCGCGACCTTGTCGCGGAACACTTCCAGCTTGCGCTGGTCGTATTGGGTGCAGGACCCGCTGTACAGGATATCCACCGCTTCGTGCGGCAGCATGCCCCGGCGGTAGACGCGATTGGTCGTCATGGCGTCGTACGAATCCGTGATGGCGATCCATTTGGCAAAATCGTGGATCTCGCCGTCGCGGATGCCGCGGGGATAGCCGCTGCCGTCCAGCCGCTCGTGGTGCTGGAACGCGCAGTGCGCGGCGAGCAGCGGAACGAAAGGCTCGTCTTTGAGCAGGGCGAAGCCCAGTTCCGTATGCCGCTTCATCTCCGCGAATTCTTCGTCGGTCAACCGGCCGGGCTTGAGCAGCACTTTCGGCGAAATTCGCGTTTTGCCGATATCGTGCAGGATCGAGCCCATGCCAAGCGTAAACAGGTCTTCCCGCGAATGCCCGGCAGCCATGCCGAGCGTCAGCGTGTAGAGACAGACGTTAAACGAATGGGTGTATAAATAATGATCCGTCGTATGGATATCGCCGAGCATGATCAGCACGTCTTCCCGCGAACCGAGATCGTCCAGAATGCTTTCGGTCATTTTGCGAAAACTGTAACCGAGATGCGGATAGGACATACGCCCCATCTTATCGTTCATCATGCTGCGATAGACCGTGCGGATCTGCTTGACGGCTTCGCGGCGCGTCTCGTCGGCGACCATCTCCGGCAGCACGATATCGTCGGTCACCTCGTCCCGGATATACAGGATATCGATGCCGAGCCGTTCCAGCCGGCGAATGATCGAGACGGTCAGTTCCGCCCCTTCGGCCAGCAGCGTGAGGCCCTCTTCATTATAAATGCGTTTGCCCAGCTTCATGCCGGGCCGTATTTGTCCGATCGACAGCAGGCGCACAAACTTCCACTCCATTTAAGCCGTCTCGTCGTCCGGATCGTGCGATTTGCGTTCGCGTCGGCGAGGGCGATTGGTATTTTTGAACCTTACCGAAAAAAACGGGCCGAACCGAACTTTCAGACGCGGACCCAGCGGGCCGCGGAAGCTTCCAGAGCGGCCCCGGGGCGGCCGAGTTCCAGCCGCAGCAGATCGCGCAGAAATTCGGGCAAAATAAACGTCTTGTCCGTTCCGCGGCTGAGTGATTCGTACCCGGCGCCGAACGTGAACATGTCCAGCGTGCCGACCCGGTATTCGCCGTCCGGCTCGATCGTCCGTTCCGACGTCCGGGCCTCCACGATCCGGGCATAGGCCGGCGCTTCGGGATCGTACCGGACAGTCAGGCCGTCCGCGCACAGCCCGCCGAGGCGTTCGCCGCGGAATCCGAATCCCGTCAGCTTCTTGCCTGCGTATTCGGGCAGCAGCGACTGTTCGAGGCTGCGCAGAATATCGCTGCCGCGCAGCGTGACGACGCACGGATTGATCGGCGATGGGCACAGCGCGTGCAGCAGCCCTTCGGTGATCTCTCCCGCCGGCAGCGGTCCGAGCACCTGACCGGAATTGACCAGCGAGAACTCCCCGCCGGCGAAGCGACGAACCGACTGGGCAAGCAAATTGCCGAGTTCGGATTCATGCTCGTAATCGATCGGCAGTTCGCGCTCGGAGACGGCCGCGACCTGCCGCAGGCGACGCGCCGCTTCTTCGTGGTGCCAGGCGATCGCATCGTCGACACGGGCGTCGGGCTCGACGTCCGCGAGTTCGACGAGTCCCGCCTCCTCCACGACGCACCGCCCGGACTGTGCATCGCGCGCGATCACGATACGCCCGATATGGCCGCCGAACTTGCCCGCCGCGCAGACGACGGTTCCGCCGATATCGATCGGCTCCGCCAGCAGATGATGCGTATGCCCGCCCAGAATAAGGTCGAGCCCTTCCGTCATGCCGGCAATCCGTTCATCCGACGCAAGCCCCAGATGCGACAGCAGCACGACGACGTCCGCGCGGGCGCGCAGCTCGTCCACCCGCCCCTGAAGCCCGGCGAACGGATCGGACACGTCGACGCCGAGCAGCCGGTAAAAATCCGAGAACGGCGCCGTCAAGCCCAGCACGCCGACCCGGAATCCCCCGGCCTCGATCACCGCGCTCTCGCGCAGCCAAGCCGGCAAAGAGCCGTCCGCCATGCGCACGTTGCCGCACACGACCGGACAATTCAGCGAAGCGTACACGTCCCCGAGCCGCTCCGGCGTAAAGGTCAATCCTTCGTTATTGCCGATCGTCACGGCATCATAGCCCGAACGATTCAAAATATCGACATTGGCCGCTCCGAGACTGCCTTCCGTCTCGATCGCCATTCGATCCATATGGTCGCCTACGTCAAGCGTGCATACCGGCTTCCCCTGCGCTTTTTCCGCAGCGATATAAGCGGCGATTCGGCCCATCTGCTCAAAGTGGCTGTGCAGGTCGTTGGTATGCAAAATCGTCAGCGTCTCTCGCTTTTCCGTCTTTGAGCCCATCGAGGCCGTCCTCCTTCGGACCTTGCATCGCGCAGACGGCGGCAGCCGAACTTGCCGGAGCTTTATCGCCGCCAACGCGGTTCGAGTCGATCTTCAATCATATAGCCGTCCCTCTGAACGCACAAGTGGAATTTCGAATGCCAAACCGGATGCCGGACCGTCCGTGCCGGACCGGTCTGCGGTCTATGCAAGTATTTTAACATGCCTCCGGCTCCCCGAAAAGAATAAGCAATTCGACAACCGTAAAATTTCTGCACATTTTTTATCAAGCAGGATGAAAAATAAGGATATTCTGCACTTGTATGAGATAATTGACTGGTACATTTTACTCCAATTCGGTGACAAGATATGATATATTGATAGGGTCAATCTCATCTTTGCTTCAAGTCTAAAGTCCCAAACAAATGAGTTGAATTGTGCCGATATACGAGTTACACAGCCTCTGCACGTTTTGGACCCGAACCGAAGACATTCTCCATCTCGCGCCGGTCTTTCTACTTGGAGCGGTCGGCGCGGGAGTCTACTCAGGCGAAGCGATCCAGGAACCTACTTTTACCCATTCGCAGAAACACAGATCCGGAGAACGGCGCAGCCGTTCGGAAAGGGATGCCGCCCGGCATCCTCGCCCGTTCTCCACCCCACCGCATTCGCTCGTTACAGAAAGGAGAAATCGCTTTGAAAGTTCATGTAACCGACCTCAAAAACGGCGACCGCCTGATCGCCGATACGTTCAATCGACACGGCGTACACATTCTCGCCAAAGGCACCGCCCTGTACGATGCCGAAATCGCCCGTCTGATGCAGCACAGCATCGACTACGTCGAAGTTCACCCCAATGAGGAAGACCCTTATGCCAACGCAGGAACGGCAGCGTTTTTCTTCCCCGAAATCAAATCGACGTTCGACGACGCGGTGCTCCTGTTCGAGTCGCTGTTTCACGATTCGATGACGACCGGCCGCTTCGACAGCGCGCTCGTCGAAGACATCATGCAGCCTCTGTTCAACGTACTCGCTTCCCAGAAAGACGCCGTCGCCCTGCTCCTGCTGCTCAACCGGGACGCCAACTACACGTACGTCCACTCGATGCAGGTCGGCATGCTGTCTTACTACCTCTCCCTCTGGCTCGGTTATCCGCATGATCAGGCTTCCGCGATTTGCCAGGCGGGTTATCTGCACGATATCGGCAAATCGACCATTCCCGGCGAGATTCTCAACAAGCCCGGCCGTTTGACCAAAGAAGAATACGAAATCGTAAAAATGCATACCGTCAACGGGTACGAGATTATCCGCAACTCGCTCGGCGACACCGACGCGGCGACCGCGGCGCTGCAGCACCACGAACGCGGAGACGGCAGCGGGTACCCGCACGGGATCAAAGCGGACGAGATGCATCCGTGGTCGGCGATCATCGCGGTGGCGGACGTCTACAGCGCCATGACGAGCAATCGGGTGTATCAGGACAAGCAGGAACTGATCAACGTACTCAAAGAACTTCATAGGCTCAGTTTCGGACAGTTGGCGCCCGAACCGACGCATACGTTTATCCGCAATATGCTGCCTTATTTTATTAACAAAAAAGTCCGGCTCACGAACGGCGAATACGGCTATATCGTCATGAACCATCCGACCGATTTCTTCCGTCCGCTCGTTCGCGTCAGCGATCGTTTCGTCGACCTGTCGACCGAACGCGAACTCGATATCGAAGAAGTATTTTCCGACAACGCGGGTTGATCCCGGCGCGGACCTCCCTTTTCTTATGGGCGGTCGCCCAATCCCCTTGCGGTCGGATATCTCAGGTTTGCAGCGTTTCGCAGCACAAAAAACACGTATCCGCCCAAGGCGGTACGTGTTTTTTGTACGTTACTTCTTCAGCACGAGCTTGACCGTCGACGCGCTGACATCTTCGTCCTTCGAAGCGACATAGCGATGCAGCAGCTTCTGGGACTGGATCATAACGCTCGGCGTATCGGTGCCCGTCTCTTTCCAGTAGCTCTGGAGCAGTTCGTACAGATTGCCGTACTTGCCCGCTCCTTCCGCCAGGAAGAAGTAAGCGATCTCGCTGCCGCGGGGCTTCAGATGACGTTCCGCGTGGCTGTTCGGATCGTACGTGCACACTTCGATCTCTCCCTCGCGGTTGACGCCGCCGAACGCGGTCATGACCGACTTGCCTTTTTCGGAAAATACGGCAAGCGTCATCTGGAGAATCACGAGAATGCGATCGTACGGCGTGCCTTCTTCAAGCAGCCCCGATATGTGCTTCGCGATCGTCTCGCGCGCTTCGCGGTCTCCGCCGGCGGTCGCCACGAATTCGCGTTCGCCCACTTTCACCACATGCTCTTCCGGCTGCGGCGTATGTTCCGAACCGTTGGCGCCGTTGTCGCTCATTACGGTTATAAAATTCTCTTTTGCGATTACGGAAATGAAGCTCATTGTCTATATTCCTCCTTCTTTAAAAGCGCGTACGCAAATGGCTCATGCAGCGGTGCAGGCAAAAGCGGCGGCGGCCGCTGCGGGACCTTCCCGCCGGGCGGGATCGAACACCGCGCCATGCGCAATTTGCGTACACGCCGTAAGCCAACTAATTCGGGGACAAGCAAGCTTATTCCTGCCGGCCTCGCAAATTTAAAAGAAAACGTCAGCTTTTTCAGTATAGCAGACTCGCGGCGGTTTGGGCGAGCGATGCCCGGGCATAATCTGCATGTTTGTGGAAAAATATGGCGTGATCTCTATCTTTTCTAATGTAAATTCCGGAATCCTGCGTTAATATAGGTCCACAAGCCCAAATGATGCGTACCCGATTCGCCGTCCCCGCATGAATGCCCAGACAGAAAAGGAGAATAAAAGTGAACTTATTTTGGAAAAATTCGCTTCGCCGCAAATCCCCGATCGATTCGTTCTCCGAGATCCGCCAGGCCGGCGGCATCCTCGATCGCTCCGTCCTCCCGGCCGTCTCGCCGCATCAGCTCTACGCCGAACTGGAGAACGCGCTGAATCTGCTGAAGCTTTTTCCCAAAGCCAAAGTGTACCGCACCTGCAAAGAAATCGAGACGTATATGGAACGGCTGCGCACGGCGCTGTAGGCGAACCGTGCAAAAAGCGAACCCCCGAGGCCGAGGGTTCGCTTTTTGCTTTTGCGTTTAATTATCCGGCTTGGCTGTGCAGCGTAATGCGGTACCCGTCGGGATCGGCAAACGTAAACGTGCGCCCGAACGGTCCGTCGATCGGAGCGGACGTAATCTCCACGCCTGCCGCAAGCAGCTTGTCGTGGAGCTCCTGCGCCTCCGGCGCATGCAGCCACAGCGCAACGCCGAGTCCCGGCTGAACCGGCGATCCGAGCTCGACGCCCGGCAGCAGGCCGCGCAGGGCAAAAGCGATCGGCCGGGTCTCGAACACGACGGCATGAGGCGGTCCCGCCGGCGAGCGAACGAGGCCCAGACGGTCTTGATAGAAAGCGGCGGAACGATCGAGATCGCTCACCTGTAGAGAGATAAAATCGGGTCCAATGACTGGCATTTGGGTAGTCTCCTTTGTCTGAAAGCTTATTTGTGAATGGATCTGTGTCCATTGTATAAGTCTCCTCCTGACAACGGCATGTCAGCAGCGTTCTGGGGAATTTCATTTTTACGCAAAAAGCAAAAAAAACCTCCGGGCAGGCCCGGAGGTGTGTGTGGATATAACGAATGAGCAGGAGCGATCGGTTTAGCCGATCGAACCTTCCATCTCAAACTTGATCAGACGGTTCATTTCGACCGCGTATTCCATCGGCAGTTCTTTGGTGAACGGCTCGATGAAGCCCATAACGATCATCTGCGTCGCTTCGTTCTCGCTGAGGCCGCGGCTCATCAGGTAGAAGAGTTGATCTTCGGATACCTTCGAGACTGTCGCTTCATGCTCCAGCATTACGTCGTCGGTCAGAATCTCGTTGTACGGAATCGTATCCGACGTCGACTCGTTGTCGAGAATGAGCGTATCGCACTTGATGTTCGACTTGGCGCCCTGCGCCTTGCGGCCGAACGAAGCGAGACCTTGATACGTCACTTTGCCGCCGTGCTTGCTGATCGACTTGGAGATGATCGTCGAAGTCGTATCCGGAGCCAGGTGGATCATTTTCGCGCCCGCGTGCTGATGCTGGTTTTTGCCGGCAACCGCGATCGACAGGACGGAACCTTTGGCACCGCGTCCTTTGAGGACGACGGCCGGATATTTCATCGTCAGCTTGGAGCCGATGTTGCCGTCGACCCATTCCATGTTGGCATTCTCTTCCGCAACCGCGCGTTTGGTCACGAGGTTGTAGATGTTGGAAGACCAGTTCTGGATCGTCGTATAACGAACGCGAGCGTCCTTTTTGACGATGATCTCAACGACCGCGCTGTGCAGGGAGTTCGTTCCGTAGACCGGAGCGGTACATCCTTCCACGTAATGCACGAAGCTGCCTTCGTCCGCGATGATCAGCGTGCGTTCGAATTGACCCATGTTTTCCGAGTTGATCCGGAAGTAAGCCTGCAGCGGAACTTCGCACTTGACGCCCTTCGGCACGTAGATGAAGCTGCCTCCGGACCATACCGCGCTGTTCAGCGCCGCGAACTTGTTGTCGGTCGGCGGAATGACTTTGGCGAAATGTTCTCTCAGAATTTCCGGATGCTCTCTGAGCGCCGTATCGGTATCCATGAAAATAACGCCCTGGTCTTCGAGCTCTTTCTGGATGTTGTGGTAGACGACTTCGGATTCGTACTGCGCCGAGACGCCGGCGAGGAACTTCTGCTCCGCTTCCGGAATACCCAGCTTGTCGAACGTTTCCTTGATTTCGCTTGGCACTTCTTCCCACGTCTTGCTCTGGCCTTCGGAAGCTTTGACGTAGTATTGAATCTCGTCGAAGTTCAGTTCGCTCAGATCGCCGCCCCATGTAGGCATCGGCATTTTCTGGAACTGTTCGAACGCTTTGAGGCGGAAGTCCAGCATCCATTCGGGCTCGTTTTTCATTTTGGAAATGGAAATTACGATCTCCTTGGTCAGGCCTTTACCGCTCTTGTAGATAGACACGTGTTCGTCGCGAAAACCATATTGGTAATCGTCGCTAATCGGTGCTTGTTTAGCCATGTTGATTCCTCCCTTTTCTTAGTGGTCTTCCCGTTCGATTCCTTTGCGCAGGGCGTTCCAGGCAAGGGTGGCACATTTGATCCGGGCCGGAAATTTATTTACGCCCGATAAGGCTTCGATATCTTCATATTCTTCGAATTCCACGTTCTCGCCCTTCATCAGGGACGAGAAACGTTCGGCCAGTTCGAGCGCCTGCGGCAGCGTCTTTCCTTTGACCGCTTCCGTCATCATCGATGCGGAAGACATGCTGATGGAACAGCCGTCGCCGGTATAGCGGGCATTCTTCACGACTCCGTCTTCCAACTGAAGCTGCAGCGAAATTTTGTCGCCGCAGGTCGGATTGTTGAGGTCGATCGTGACACCTTCGTCTTCGAACTTGCCTTTATTCCGAGGATTTTTGTAATGATCCATAATGACGCGGCGGTACAGATCGTCAAGTTGCATCTCCAAAGTACTCCTTTGTCCGGATCAAGGCGTCGATCAGTCGGTCGATGTCTTGTTCGTTATTATACAGGTAAAAGCTGGCGCGCGCCGTCGAGCTTACGTTCAGCCAGCGCATAAGCGGCTGGCAGCAGTGGTGGCCGGCGCGGATCGCGACGCCGTACGAATCGAGCACGGTCGCCACGTCGTGCGGATGCACATCGTCCAGGTTGAACGTCACGATGCCGACTTTTCGCTCCTGCGGGCCGAACACCTGCAGGCCTTCGATCTCGTTGATGCGGCGCATGGCGTACATCGCGAGCCGATGCTCGTGCTCGGCGACGTTATCCATGCCGAGCTCGGTCAGGAAATCGACCGCTGCGCCGAGTCCGACGGCGCCGGCGATAATCGGCGTGCCGCCTTCGAAGCGGTACGGCAGGTCTTTCCAGGTCGATTCGTAGAGGCCGACTTCGTCGATCATCTCGCCGCCGAATTCGACCGGCTCCATCCGTTCAAGCAGCGCCTTTTTGCCGTACAGGGCGCCGATGCCGGTAGGTCCGCACATTTTATGCCCGGAAAGGGCATAAAAGTCGCAGTCCAGATCCTGCACGTCGACCTGCATATGCGGCGTGCTCTGCGCGCCGTCGACCACGAGGATCGCGCCGTGCTTGTGGGCAAGCGCCGCGATTTCCTTGACCGGGTGGACGACGCCCATGACGTTCGATACGTACGCGATCGCCACGATTTTGGTCTTGTCCGTAATGGCCTTGGCCGCGGCTTCCACGGTGATCGTGCCGTCGGGATTCGGTTCGATATATTTGAGCGTCGCGCCTTTCCGCTTGGCCAACTGCTGCCAGGGGATCAGGTTGCTGTGGTGCTCGATCGGCGTGATGACGATCTCGTCGCCTTCCTGCACGTTGGCGTCCCCGTAAGAGGAAGCCACCAGATTGAGTCCCACCGTCGCGCCGCGGTTGAAGATGATTTCTTCGGCATGGGCCGCGCCGATAAACTTCGCGACTTTCTCCCGTGCGCCTTCGTAGGCGTCGGTCGCCCGGCTGCCCAGCGTATGCACGCCGCGGTGCACGTTCGAGTTGTCGAATTCGTAATAACGGCGCAGCGCGTCAAGCACGACGCGCGGCTTCTGCGAAGTCGCCGCGCTGTCGAGATAGACCAGCGGGTGGCCGTTCACTTCCTGGCTGAGAATCGGGAATTGCTCCCGAACCGAGGCGTTCATTACTGCCCCAGCTTTCTCTCAACGATACGCTGCAGGCGCGTACGCAGCAGTTCCAGCGGGATCTCCGCGATAATTGGCGCCAGGAAGCCGTAGATGATCAGGCGCTCGGCATTCGTCTTGGAGATGCCGCGCGACATCAGGTAGTAGACCTGATCCGGATTGACTTTGCCGACGGAAGCTGCGTGTCCGGCCATAACGTCGTCTTCGTCGATCAGCAGGATCGGGTTCGCGTCGCCGCGTGCGTTCGGGCTCAGCATCAGCACTTTTTCCGTCTGCTGCCCGTTCGACTTGGTCGCGCCGTGCTCGATCTTCGTAATGCCGTTGATGATCGCCTGCGCTTCTTCTCTCATGACCGCGCGGGTGAACATGTCGCTCTCCGACGATTTGCCGAAGTGGACGGCGCGGGTCGTGAAGTTGAGCTTCTGCGCGCCGGAACCGATCGCGATGATCTTCGCATCGGAATGCGTGCCGCGGCCGTTCAGCGTCGTCGCCGTATCGGCTACCGTGTCGCCGTCGTTCATCTCGCCGACGATCCATTCGATATCGGCGTCGTTCGACAGCAGCGCGCGGCGGTACGAGACGTCCGTCACTTCTTTGCCGAACTGGTGAACCGTCGCGTATTGGACTTTGGCTCCGTCCAGCGCGATCACTTCAACGGCGCCGTTATGCAGCACGCTGCCGTTCAGGCCGGCGGACACGTAGTTGTCCACGTAAGTGACGCGGCTGTTCGTGTCGGCCACGACCAGGATGTGCGGAGCGAACGAAGCGGAAGCATCGTCGCTCAGGAACACGGCCTGCAGCGGCACTTCGAGTTCGACGTTCTTGGGTACGTACAGGAATACGCCGCCGTTCCACGCCGCGTGATGCAGCGCGGACACCTGGTGTTCGCTCGGCTTCACGGCGGTGCCGAGGTATTTCTTGACGAGCACTTCGTGCTCGCGGGCAGCCGTTTCAAGATCGGTGAAGATGACGCCTTTGGCGCTCAGCTCTTCCGACAGCGAAGTGAATACGACGCCGGAGTTGTGCTGCACGATCAGGTTCTGCGTGCCTTCTTCGATCAGATCCTGCGCTGCGGAAGGCAGGTCGCTTTGCGAAGATACGACCGCGGCCGCTTTGAACGTGCCGTAGTCGCTCAGGTTCCAGCGGTCGAGCTTGGTTTTTTCCGGCTTCGGCAGTTCCAGCGAAGCGGCCAGTTCGAGCGCCTGCAAGCGGCGTTCGGTCAGCCATGCGGCTTCGCCGCGGGCTGCGGCCCACTCGGTGATCTGAGCGGCCTGAACCGGAAGAATGGTTGTTAAAGTCATAATCGGTGTTCCTCCTTCCGTTCCTTATTGGATTAGGCTTCTTGTTCTTGTCCGACCGTCTCGTCGGTAATACCCAGTTCTTCCTTGATCCAGTCGTAGCCGTCCTGCTCCAGGCGCGCCGCGAGTTCCGGTCCGCCGGACTTGACGATGCGGCCCTGCATCATGACGTGCACGAAGTCGGGCGTAATGTAATTCAGCAGGCGCTGATAGTGGGTAATGATCAGGAAACCGCGGTCTTCGTGCTTCATTTCGTTCACGCCGTTCGCTACGATGCGCAGGGCGTCGATGTCGAGACCGGAGTCGATTTCGTCCAAAATGACGAGCTTCGGATCAAGCATCATCATTTGCAGGATTTCATTGCGCTTTTTCTCGCCGCCGGAGAAGCCTTCGTTCAGGTAACGGTGCGCGAACTCGGGATTCATCTCCAGGCCTTTCATGCTGCCTTCCATTTGACGGATGAACTTGATCAGCGAGATCTCGTTGCCTTCGCCGCGGCGGGCATTGATCGCGCTGCGCAGGAAGTCGGAGTTCGTCACGCCGGCGATTTCGCTCGGATACTGCATGGCGAGGAACATGCCGGCGAGCGCGCGTTCGTCGACGCCCATGTCCAGCACGTCTTCGCCGTTCAGCGTAACCGTGCCTTCGGTAACTTCGTATTTGGGATGTCCCATGAGCGCGGAAGCCAGCGTACTTTTGCCTGTGCCGTTCGGTCCCATGATCGCGTGGATTTCTCCGCCGTTCATTTCCAGGTTGATGCCTTTCAGAATTTCCTTGCCTTCGATTTGAGCTTTGAGTCCTTCGATGACGAATTTAGTTGCCATGTTCAGCGTCCCTCCAGAAATATAATGGTGAATCCGTGATATCCTTTTGATCAAACGCTCTAACCAAAATAATTATAACCTTGTAATGATTATAAACTGATTATCGTTGATTCTCAATTTATTTTACCCGAATTTATTTTGTAGTTCAACGAATCGCCATATATTTAAAAATTAAAGCTTCTTATCCATGAACGCCGCGAGGCGATTTGTCTCTTCTATTGTCTCTTCTCGCAGGGGCGGGACCGACGTTCAATAACAAAAGCCCGGTCTGCATCAGACCGGGCTTTGCCTATGTCCGGCCGAAGCCGGAATCGTAAACGTTCGTCAAGCTTGAATCTTAGTGTCCGAGGAACGAACGCAGCATCCACATATGTTTCTCGAGATCCTGCTTCATCGAGATCAGCATGTCGCTTGTCGCTTGATCGTGCGCTTCTTCAGCCAGTTCGAGACCTTCTTGCATCTCTTCGGCTACCGTTGCGAAGTCTTCGATCAGCGTCTGTACCATCGTGCGGTAATCTTCGTTGCCGGCAGCTTCCTGGATGCTGGACAGCTCCAGATATTCTTTCATCGTTGCGGCCGGGCTTGCTTTGATTGTCAGCATGCGCTCCGCCACTTCGTCCATCTTCTCCGTCACTTCGTTGTAAAGTTCTTCGAACTTCACATGCAGCGTGTAGAAGTTTTCGCCTTTTACGTACCAGTGGAAGTTATGGATCTTCACGTAAAGAACGTTCAGGTTCGCGACCTGGCGGTTCAGAATTTCCTCGATTGTTTTGGTTTGGGCTTCCGTTTTCGTCTTGTCCATGATTAATCCCTCTTTCCTTAAAATGTATTCCGCGCGTTGTGTGTTCGGTTCATCGCGTGGGAAGTTCGTGTGTGTAAGATCGGCACGGCTTCGCTTTTCTCTTGGCCGCTTCTAAGTACAGATTACCCGAACAAAAATGGGGCGAAACAAATCAAGGTTCCAAAACGTGCCGCGCCCGTCCATAAATGTGCAGGGACGCGGCAGCCGAAGAACACCTGATCGGTCCCCCCCATTAAACTGGATATTTTCATGCCTGCAAGCTTCCCAACCTCTAGGATTATGCCAAAAGTCATGCTATCATTGGAGAACGCCGGGTCACGATCGCATACCAGATCGAGGCCCAAATTCGAACGGGTTCAGACCGGAGGAACTATGACCAATAAGACATCGCAAGAACGTTCCGGATTTCTTTTCAACGTGGACATTTTGATCGAAGGCTCGACCAACGGCCAAGCACTGCAAGCCCTGTTGGCCCTTTTGAACGATTCCGAAAAGGTGGTCGATCTTCGGATTAATTCCGGCATCGAGCTCGGTCAGGTGATCGAATCGGCGCTGGCCAGCATGAAGACGAATTACCAAGAGAAATCCCGGGCGACGCTGTCCGCGGCCAAAGGCTTTCAAGCCAAAGCCGCCGCCGCGCAAATCGCTTCGCAGCCGGCTCCCAAAGCGGCGCCCAAACCTTCTTCCTACCTGACTCCCGACGATATTCGGGAAAGCATAAGCAAAAATCGGCTCGTGCGCCTGATCGTCAACAAGCCGGGCGGCAACCGCCTCAGCATCCCGTGCCGGATTCTCAACTTCGACGAATCCGCGCAGATGCTGAGCGTCTACCACGTCGACGAGAAGCAGGTCTACAGCTTCTCGCTCAACGAGATCGACGAACTGACCGGCCAGTAAAGGCTGCCCCGCAGCCTGTCCTTTCCATTAAAAAAGACTCCGGAACCGCGTCTCAGCGGCTTCCGGAGTCTTTTTGGCTTGGCGCGGCGCAAGCCCGGTTCCGCAGCGCGGAATCAGCGCGCTTCGGACCGGCGGCCGGCGGAGAAGGCCAGCACGACCCAGCCCGCGATGAAGGCCACGCCGCCGAGCGGCGTAATGGGCCCGAAGATGCGCAGGCCGGTCGTGCTCAGCAGATACAGGCTGCCGGAGAACAAGACGATGCCGGCCAGGAACAGCCAGGCCGCCCACGCCAGGCCGCGCGATTCGCCCCATACGCCCATCGCGACGGCAACGATCAGCATCGCCAGCGCGTGAATGAAATGATATTGAATACCGGTCTGGAACGTCTTCATGGAGTCTTCGCCGATGGCGTCGCCGAGCATATGGCTGCCGAACGCGCCGAGTCCGACGCCGATCATGGCCAGAAGGCAGGCCGTGACCGCAATTTTCCTCTGCATGCTATCCCTCTTTTCCTTGTGTTCGCCTCGTTGCGGAAACCCGGCGGCGCAGGATCGCTCGAACTCCCGCAAATCGACCTTTATTATAGAGCGTGGCGGCGCGAAAGACCAGAAAAAGCCACCTTCTTCGCGCGCAGCTTTTCGAAACCGTTCGGGATCCGAACCGTATCAAGGAAGATGTGCGCAACTTAAGGTTGCTTTTTACAGTCAAATATGGAAGAGTAATCACATAAAAGTTGCCTATACAAAGGAGAGTTGAAGCATGGATAATCGTTTTCCCCCGCCCGACGGTCCGAACGGCCGCCAGAACGGTCCGGATCTGCGCAAAAACCCGGAACGCGGCGAATTCGGCTCGCAGCCTTCCGATGACCCGTACCTGAACGACAACGACGGGCGAACGTACGAAGAACGCATGAATCCGCCGTTCAGTCCCTACGACGAATTTCCGCGCGACGACCGGGAGTTCGGCAAGCTGAAGCATTCGGGACCCGGCATCGCCTCGTTCGTCCTGTCGCTCGTCGCGATCGCGCTGTACGTCGTCTTTTTCGTTTCCGCGGTCGGCGTCGTCTATTCGATCGGCTCCGCGGGCACGACGTTCGATCCGTATACGGCGACCGAAGAACAGATGATGAGCGTCGGCGTCGGTGCGCTCGTGCTTATTGCGAGCCTGCTGGGCGCGGCCGTCCTGAATCTGATCGGCGTCATTCTCGGCATCGTCGGCCTGGTGTCCAAAACGCGCAAAAAAGTGTTCGCCGTGATCGGTACCGCGCTCAACGCGCTGTGCCTGCTCGGCGGAGGCGGATTTATCCTGATCAGCACGCTGATGGGCGCGGGCGGGCTGTA
Source organism: Saccharibacillus brassicae (assembly GCF_006542275.1). NCBI lineage: Bacteria > Bacillati > Bacillota > Bacilli > Caryophanales > Paenibacillaceae > Saccharibacillus > Saccharibacillus brassicae. The sequence continues at coordinate 4,308,641 of NZ_CP041217.1, read as the reverse complement.
AGCCGCAGCCGCTCCCCTGCTTCCGAATTTACGTTCGAAAGATCGTCCCCGCTTCGCCAAAAAGGCCGGTGCGCAAGCGCCGGCCTTTGGCCTGCCTAATCTTCACCGATCGTGCTATACTGGTAACGGAACGCCATTGTATGGAAAACGTTCCGAATTCGCTTATTTCGCCCCTTTGCTCTCAAAACGCTCGGGAGCGGTTACAAGGAGATGAACATGTCCAACATCCGAATTTTTTCCGATAGTACCAGCGACCTTCCCCCGGAACTGCTTGAGCAGTACGGGATCGGCATCGTTCCGCTGTATGTGGTATTCGAAGACCAGACGTACCGGGACGGTACCGACCTGACCCCTTCGCAGCTGTTCGACAAAGTCTCCCGGCACGGCAAACTGCCGAAGTCGGCGGCGCCTTCGCCCGCCGATTTCAGCCGGGCTTTTGCGCCCGTGCTCGAACAGGGAGATCGTATCCTATACATCAGCTTGTCGGCCGAATTGTCGTCCACCTACCAGAACGCCCGGATCGCCGCCGACGATTTCGAGCCCGGCCAGGTAACGGTGTTCGACTCGCGCAACCTGTCCACGGCAATCGGCCTGCAGGTGCTGCGCGCGGCGCGGGCCGTCGAAGCCGGCATGGACGTTCCGGAGATCGTACATATGCTGCAGCTTGCGCTGCCCGGCATCGAGACGGAATTCGCGATCGACACGCTCGAATATTTGCACAAAGGCGGCCGCTGCTCGGGCATGCAGAACCTGATCGGCAGCCTGCTCAGCATCCGTCCGATCATCAAAGTGATCGACGGCGCGATGACTCCGGCTTACAAAGTCCGGGGCAAACGCGAGAAAGCGCTCGATAAAATGCTGCAAAACCTGCTGGCCAACAAAGACCGGCTGGACGGTCCCGTCGCTGTCGTGCACGCGGATGCGGAGCAGGACGCCCTGCGCCTGCGCGAAACGATCCTGCGCGAGACGGGCGCCCGCGAAGTGCTGCTGTGCACCGCCGGCTGCGTCATCTCCACCCACTGCGGACCGGGTACGCTCGGCTTGATGTATGCGTTAAAATAAAAGCCGAACCGCAAACGGCGGCGCCATCCCTTGAGGATGGCGCCGCCGTTTTTGCGTTTTTGCATGACCGGTCTGTACCGTGCACGCCGCCATGCCATTCTTCGCGCCTGCCGCCGTGCCAGTCTGCAGCCGTGCCGCTCTGCCGCCCGCCGCTCAGGCTTCGCCCAGCAGCGGCAGCGCAAACGAAAAGACCGATCCTTCGCCTTCGCTGCTCTCGGCCCAGATCGTGCCGCCCATACGCTCGATCCACCGTTTGCAGATCGCAAGGCCCAGTCCCGTCCCTTCGTAACGGCGGTCCATCGCCGAATGGATCTGCGAGAACGGCTGGAACAGCAGCTCCATTTTGTCCGCCGGAATACCGATTCCGCTGTCGCGCACGTCGACCTTCAGCACATACCGGAGCGGTTCGCCGTCGTCCGTCCCCGGCCGCATCACGCAGTCGGCTGTCACGACGATGCGGCCTCTCGGCGTGAATTTGACCGCGTTGCCGACCAGGCCGACCAGAATCTGCCGCAGCTTGCCGGCATCGCCGACGAGCCGCTTCGGGAAAGCTTCGCCGAAGCGCAGATCCAGCTCCACCCCGGAAGCTTCCGCCTGGACAGAGAAAGACGCCACCGCTTGTTCAAGCAGCAGCCGGGCGTCGAACGGCTCGCGTTCGAACGTCAGGCTGCCGCTCTCGGCCGCGTTGAAATCGAGAATCCGGTCGACGACGACCTGAAGGCCGAGACCGCTGAGGCGCAGCACTTCCATATAATCCCGCTGCTCTCCCGTCAGCATCGTATCGGACATGAGATCGGCCATGCCGAGCACTCCGTTCAGCGGCGTGCGGATCTCATGGCTCATAAGGCTGAGGAATTCGGTCTTGGCGGCGAGTCCGCGCTGCGCTTCGTTCTTCTGCCGGACGATCTCGCTCTGGCTCGTCACGTCCTTGAACACGACGACGGCGCCGGCCGGCTCGCCGTTCTCGAACAGCGGATTGACCCGGTATTCGACCAGCAGGCTCGTTCCGTCTTTGCGCCAGAACACTTCGCCTTCGACGAAACAGGAATCGCCCTGCCGGATCGAGCGGTGGATCGGGCATTCCTCGATCGGATACGGAGTGCCGTCGGAACGGCTGTGGTGAATCAGGTCGTGGTTATATACGTTTTCGAATTCGCCGCTTGCGTAACCGAGCATGCGGGCGCCCGCCCGGTTGATAAAGATCGAACGCCCTTCGCGGTTGATCTCGAAAATGCCTTCGGATACCCCGTTCAAAATGGACGTATACTGCTCGGTCAGTTCGCGGCTGCGCTGCATCTGCCGTTTCCACTCGGTGATGTCCAGCGCGATCATGTAGACGCCGAGCGTCTCGCCGTCCACGATGATCGGCAGCACCGTCAAGTTGACGTCGATGCGCTGGCCGTCTTTGGCTTGCACCTGCGTCTCGAAGTTGCCCGACTCGCCCCGGAACGTACGCTTGAAGCGCTCCCGCAGCCGCTCCGTCGCTTCGGCCGGGAAAAAGTCCAGGTAAGTCCGGCCGGTCAATTCGCCGCTTGCGTATCCGGTCATCGCTTCCAGATTCGGGTTGACCGATAAACAGCGGCCTTCCGGATCGAACGACAAAATGCCGGCCGGATTGTATTCGAACAACGACCGGTACAGCTTCTCCTGCTTTTTGAGCTTCCGGTTTTTGTCTTCGGCTTCCGTAATGTCTTTGGCGATACCGTAGATGCCGACGCGCCGGCCTTCCTGTTCGATCGCCACGTAAGTGACCGCGAGGGTCAGCAGGCTGCCGCTTTTGCTCACGATGTTCAGTTTGAACTCCAAGTGCTTCTGTTCGTTCATCGCGCCGCGGCCGATCCGGCTCCGTTCGTAGTCGCCGTCCCGGTAAAGCTCCCGCAAATCCATCGCCTGCAGCTCTTCCAGCGTGTAGCCGCTAATGCGCTCGGTCGCGGGATTCGCGTAAATCAGTTGTCCCGCCATGTTCATCACGTAGATGGCGTCGGGATGATATACGAACAGCGGACGATAAATTTCACTCTCCGCAAACGTTTCTCCTAACAAATCGAATGGATTTTTCAAAGCGGACTCCCTTTCGTTTTTGCATAATCCGTAAAACGGCCCAACCCAACTGCATATCCCGTATTTTATCTCAAATTTTGTCTAAAAAATAGGGGAAATCCAGTTGCCGGATTCTTTTGCGTCTTCCCGTCCCTCGTAGTGCTTCATTTAGCTTGCTTGTTGTTATATACAGTTAGCGCGATTGTGCAAGCTTGCCAATCGCAAAGGGAAGGATGAACGGGGATGCGCAACGAAGAATCATGGACGACGCACCGAAGCTCGACCATCATGCGGGCGGCGGGAAGGCACAAAGAAACCAGGCACAGACCGGGCAGGCGCGTCCGGGGTTCCCGCGCTCCTTTTTCCAGGGGACGGATCATTCGCACCGCGCTCCTGCTGCTCGTCGTATGGCTGCTGGCGGTCATCGTCTACCAGATGAACAAACCGCTGCCGGACGGCGTTTCGTACGCAAGCCCCGTCTATCGCACGGACCGGGTCGATTTTCTGTACGACCTCACGTATCCGGCGCAGACGCGCGAGTTTACGCAGGAGAGGCAAATTTTCGACCGGACGATCGAGCTGATCGGCGAAGCGGAACGGTTTATCGTCATCGACGTTTTTCTGTTCAACGATTACACGCACGAAGACCAGCAGTATCCCAAAGTCAGCGCCAAGCTGGCCAAAGCGCTGATCGAACGCAAACAGGCGGTGCCCGAGCTCGATATCGTGTTTATCACGGACGAGGTCAATACCAACTACGGTTCGGCGCCGAATGCCCTGCTCGAAAGCCTCAAGCAGGCCGGCATCCGGGTGGTCATTACCGACGTCGATCCGCTGCGCGATTCCACGCCGGCCTATTCGGCGGTCTGGCGCACGTTTATCCAGTGGTTCGGCCAGTCGGGCAGCGGCTGGGTGCCGAACCTGATGGCGACCGAAGGCCCGGACATCACGATGCGTTCGTATCTGAAGCTGCTGAACGTCAAAGCAAACCATCGCAAAGCGTTCATTACGGAGAAAAGCGCGATCGTCTCCAGCGGCAATATCCACGATGCCAGCGCCTACCATTCGAATATCGCGCTTGAAGTCGACGGCCCGATCATCGGCGACATGCTTCAAGCGGAGCAGGCGGTGCTCGACATGTCGGGCGGCGGGACGCTTCCGGTCTATACGGCCGACGAGGGGGCCGGCACGGACGGCCAATATGCGGTGCAGTATTTGACGGAAGGCAAAGTGTACGACCGGGTGCTGCAGGAGATCGACAGCGCCGTGTCCGGCGACACGATCTGGATGGGCATGTTCTATCTCGCGGACAAAAAAGTGCTGGAAAGACTCGGCGCGGCGGCGGATCGGGGCGCGGAAGTGCGGCTCGTGCTCGATCCGAACGAGAATGCGTTCGGCCGGGACAAAATCGGTATCCCGAACCGCCCTGTCGCGGCCGGCCTGCACAAGGAAGCGCCGGACAAAATCGCGATTCGCTGGTACAACACGACCAAAGAACAGTACCATTCCAAAATGATCTTCGTGGACCGTCAAACCGGCGACAGCAGCGTGCTGGCCGGCTCCACCAACTTCACGCCGCGCAATCTGAAAGATTACAACCTGGAGAACGACCTGTTTGTCGAAGCGGCGGCGGACACCGAATTGATGGACGGAATTCGCGCTTATTTCGAGCGGATCTGGACCAACGACGGCGCCGAGTACACGCTCGACCTCGAAGAACATCTGGAACCGACGACGTGGCTCAAAGACATCGTGTACCGTATTCAGATGCGGGCGGGCTTCACGACGTTCTGAGGTTTGGATGCAGCGGAAGATTTGGTGAGGCGGAAGATTTGGACTCGATAAAAAAAAGGCCCGGCGGAAGCGATCCGCCGGGCCTTTTTGTGTTTGAAATTCGCGATTTGCAATTTACGATTTAAGGTGCAGGTCGAAAAATTCGCCGACTTTGTCCAGCACGTCGCCGCGCGTCAGCAGCTCGGCGGTGGAATGGCCCGTGCCTTCCAGCACGCAGAATTCGGAAGAGACGCCGGCTTCCGTCAGGGCATCGTGCAGCAGCTGGCTCTGCCGCAGCGGGACGGTCGTATCGGCATCGCCGTGCATGATCAGGAACGGCGGCACTTCGCGGCCGTCCAGGTAGGCGATCGGATTCGTGCTGCGCGCAAGTTCCGGCTTCATGCGGATCGTGCCGCCGAGCATCATCGCCATGACCGGCATATGGTATTCGCTCTGGAAGTCCAGTTCGATATCGATCGGGCCGCTGAATTCGGCGACCGCCCGCACCCGGGTCGACTGCTGGAGATGGTCGGCCGTCTCGTATTCGGGCGATCCGCCGGTCACGCCCAGCAGCGCCGCCAGCTGTCCGCCGGCGGAATGGCCCCATACGCCGATTCGGTCGGCGTCGATGCCGTATTTGGCCGCATTGGCGCGCAGGAAGCGCAGCGCGCTTTTGGCGTCTTCGATCTGCGCCGGAAAGCGCGCTTCGTGCGCGAGGCGGTATTCGATCGCGGCGACGGCGTAGCCCTGCTCCGCGAAGCGCACGAGCTGCGGCAGGTTCCGCGCCGCGTTGCAGCTGACCCAGGCCCCGCCGACGATCCACAGGATCAGCGGCACGGGCCGGTCGGAAGCCGGCAGCAGCAGGTTCAGGCTGAGCGTCTTGCCGCCCGCGAATTGGGCGAACTGCACGTCCGGAACGAGCCGGACAAACGGACGGTCGGCGCTGACCGCCGACCAGGTTTTTTGGGTATTCATGAGGAGTCTCTCCGTTTCGTCTATATAAGATAAGCAGGTCATCGACAGCGTTGTCGGCCCGGCAAAAATTGCGCGAATACGTCTATCATAACATAGGTTCGGCGCACACATCGAACAATTCAGAGCGACCGCCGCCGGCCCGAACGGCGGCCCAAAACAAAAGACGTTTCCCGGGCTTTCCCGGCGAAACGTCTGTAGGACTGTACATTTACGGTCAGGCCGCTTGTTGGGACAGGCTTTTCGGCCCGATCTCCTGCGTCTGTTGACGGGAGATAATGAACAGAACCGACCAGATCAGGATAAACCCGACGATCTGCGCCGACGTCACGACTTCTCCGCCGTACAGCCAGTTGATCAGCACTCCGACCATCGGGAAGCTGAGCTCGGCCAGCGTCGCGACCGACGCTTTGGTCGTTTTGAGTCCTTTGTAATAGGCGAGCAGGCTGAGCAGGCCCGGCAGCAGCGCCTGCAGCAGCAGGTTGACGCCGACAAGCGTCAGCGCGATGCCTCCGGCCGGCAGCGCCCAGGCGGCGCCTTCCCCGGCCGTGATGGCCAGCAGCAGCGGCAGTGCCAGAATGAAGCGCAGCGAAGTGACCGTCTCGTATTTGAGCTTGCCGACCATAAAGCGGCCCATGACCGTCGATCCGCCCCACAGGGCGGCGGCGCCCAGCGCGAGCAGACTGCCGAGCTGGAAAAACTCGCCGGCATGGCCGACCGGCATCGTGAAGCCGAATGTCAGCAGATACGTACCGAACAGCGCGACCAGCAGCAGCGGGCCGAAGCGGCGCGGCAGCGATTCCTTGAGCATGAAGTGCGCCAGGATGATGGCGAACAGCGGCTGCAGCTTTTGCAGCAGCAGCACCGTGTTGAAGGCGCCGCCCGCATGCTGAAGCGCAAGCGTGAACATCAACGTTGCGAGAGCGGAGCCGCCCCACGAGATGAACAGCAGCGCGCCGACGTGCCGCAGGCCGAGACCTTTCAGTTCCGCGCGGTTTCTCCACAGAATCGGAGTCACGAACAAAGCGATGATGACGTGTTCGAGCAGAACGATCTGCGACGAAGTCATCGATTCCAGCAGCAGGATACGGAACAGCGGATCGACGCCCCAGAGCGCCGCTCCCAATACGATCAACCAGAAGCCGCTGCCGGCTCTGGAGAAAAATGAAGATCCGTTCCCTCCCGTGTTTGCTTGACTCAAGTGATTACGATTGTCGGTTGTCATTTCCCTAGTCTCCTCATCCGAATAAGGGGGATCCCGTGCGCAAAAAGCCCCGAAGCCGGAAGATCCGGCGTTCGGGGCGGTTTTTACGTCAATCGAAGGGTCGAGCGGCAGGCCAAATATGCGGCGGGCAGCTGCGGCAGGTTCCATAAATAAACCTGCCGTATACGGACACCGACATGTCTGCGCTTGATCTTCTCCCATCCGGACTGTACCGTCGGCTCTGGAATCTCACCAGATCAGTCCCGCGGCTTCTTCTCGAAGACGCCGCGGGAGTCGCGGGCCAAGTTCGCGTAAGCGAACCATTACCGCCGGTCGGGAATTTCACCCTACCCCGAAGATCCTTTATTCATTTGTATTTTGATAGTCTTAGTTTAAACCTTTTTCTATCCGCTGCCTGTGAAAGTTGTCACGGTAGGGCCGCCTCTTCTTTTTTCGTAAAAAGAATGGGCGCTTCATTCCGTTTCGCAAACTTTCGCAAGCCCTGCGGCTTTCAGCTCTGGTTACATTCTAAACGATCATTCACACTTTTACAAGTAGGTGAATAAAATAAAGCTGGTTTCTATAAAGCCGGACGTTTCCGCTTCAATCGGCTTCGTGTTCCGGCTCCCACGGATAGCGCGAAGTCAAAAATTCGGCTAACGCGCGGCTCGCTTCGCGGCGCTGCTTGCGCATCAGCGCCCGCTCGGGCGCGCTGTCGTGCAGCTTCTGCTCTTCTTCCGTCTCCGGCACGACGGGCGCGACTTCGATCTTGCGGCCGTGGTCGTCCATCGCGACGAATGTCAGAAACGCCGTGGCCGCGATCTGGCGCTCGCCGCTTTTGAGATCTTCGCGTATGACTTTGACGAACGTCTCCATCGAGCTGCGGCCCGTCCAGGTGACGAATGCTTCCAGCGTGACGGAATCCGTCATGTAGATCGGGTACAGAAAATCGACGGAGTCCGTCGAAGCGGTAATCGTATTGGCGCGCGACAATTTGGCGGCGGCGATCGACGCGATATCGTCGATATACGCCATCAGCCGGCCGCCGAACAGCGTCTGGTAGCTGTTGACGTCGGTCGGGAAAACGCGGGCCATTTTGTAGCTGCGCGTCGTTCGAATCGGTATGGGCTGCATGCTGCACTTCCTTTTTTCTCAGGGTAAACGCTCGTTCGTTCATTATAAGCTTCCACCGATCGACGGAACAAGTCGGAAGATCGCCTTCGCGGCGCGAACGCCAAACAGCCGCCGATTCCCTGGGGGGGATCGGCGGCTGCTTGTCTGCTTGCCGCAGCGGGCGGAATCTGCGCCCGCGTGGACGCATGAACGCTTCGCGTTACAGCTTGATGAAATCGGCCATCGATTTGACTTCGACGGCTCCGGCGGAGCCGTGGGACAGCGTGCCGTCTTCGCGGCGGGCCTGGAACTCGACCGTGACCGGTTCGCCCGGCACAAGGTCGAAGTAATTGTCCGTGAAGACGCCTTCCGCTTCGGCGGACAGCCATACCTGCTTGGCCAGCGCGTCCGTCTCCAGCGTGAACGTCGATCGGCCTTCGCCGTCGTCCGTACGGCTGACGACGATATTCGGCGCCGACAGCTCGATTTCGCGCGCGGACACGAAGTAGTGCGTCCGCTGATCGAGAATGCGGCCTCCCTGTTCCAGTTCGGCCACCAGCACGGTGCGCTCCGGCACTTCTTCGCCGAGCAGCTCGGCCGCTGTGACCGAATAGACCTTCGCGGCGCTGTTCGCGGACGCTTCAAGGTTCAGCACCTGCTCGCTGTGAACGCTGCCTCCGAAGCCTACGAGCCGGAGTCTCAGCGATACCGATTGGGCGCTCAAGCCGTCGTTGAGAATATGGAAGTTCAAATCTTCCCCGTTGGTGCCGTCGATCGAGACCGACAGGTCGCGGAAGCTGCGGCGCGCGTAGTAATGCAGCGCTTTCCAGCGGCCGTAATAGTCGATGCCCGACCAGGAAGCGACCGGCCAGCTGTCGTTCATCTGCCAGTACAGCGTGCCCATGCAGTACGGCATGCTGCGGCGGTGCGCTTCGATCGCCGATTTCATCGCTTCGGCCTGCAGCACCTGGCTCATGTACAGGAACGAGACGAAGTCTTTCGGTTCCGGCAGATATTTGTCCATGTATTCCTTGATCAGGAAATTGCCGCGGCCGTTTTTCTGATGCGCGAGCATGATCTTCGAATCGAGCTGCAGCGCGTCTTCCGGTGCGTATTGCAGCACCGATTTGTGCTCGGGGAACGATTGGAAGCCGTATTCGCTCATGAAGCGGCCGATGTATTTGTTGTAGTTCTCGAACGGTTCGGAGTTGTGCCACACGCCCCAATAATGGATATCGCCTTCCGACGTGCCCGGATGCGCGTGCTGGTTCTCGTCGTTCGACAGCGAGACGAGCGGCGACGAAGGCCAGTATTCCGCGCCCGGCGCGAGCTTGGAGATCGCATTCGGCAGCAGGCGATGGAAAATCGCTTCGTAATCGGCCCAGATGACGTTTTGCTGCTCCGGCGTATAGTCTTTTTTCCAGCCCCAACCGCCGTCCGGAATATAATGCGCCCACGCCGAATCGATCTCGTTGTTGCCGCACCAGAGCACGATGCTCGGGTGGTTGCGCAGCCGGCGGACATTGTCTTCCGCTTCGTGGCGAACGCTTTCCAGGAAGTCTTCGTCGCCCGGATACATGCTGCAGGCGAACATGAAGTCCTGCCAGACCATGATGCCGTACTCGTCGCACAGCTCGTAGAAAGCGTCTTCTTCATAGATGCCGCCGCCCCACACCCGCAGCATGTTCATGTTCGCTTCGGCCGCGGAGACGATCTCGTACCGGTACCGCTCGCGCGTCACGTCCGTCTCGAAGTTGTCGTTCGGAATATGGTTCGCGCCTTTGGCGAAGACCGGCACGCCGTTCAGCTCGATGTAGAACGAAGCGCCGGCGCCGTCTTTTTCCCGCTTCAGCTTGACGCTGCGCAGGCCGGTCCGCGCACTCTTGGACGCGCTGACCGATTCGCCTTCGAGCAGCTCGGCCTTGAACGTATACAGATGCGCGTCGCCGAGCCCTCTCGACCACCACAGCTTCGGATCGTCTAGCGCGAACTCCAGACGTACCGTGTTGTCGCCGAGACGGATCGCTTCCGTATGCTGGACTTCGAATCCTTCCGCGGACAGGCGCAGGCGCCCTTCGAAATCGCGATCCGATTCGATCGTCAGCAGCGCGGTCAGCTTGGCCTGCGACGCGCTTACTTCGTCCTGGCGGATAAACAGGTCGGTGATGCGCACGCCCGTCCAGCCTTCCAGACGCACCGCGCGCCAGATGCCGCTCGTGACGAAGCGCGGGCCCCAGTCCCATCCGTAATGATACGGCGCTTTGCGCGCGAACACGCTGACCCGCTTGTCGCCGAGCCCGCCGAGTTCCGATTGGTCGTTGGCGGCAGGCAGTCCGTACCCGAGCCGCTCAAGCTTCGGCAGGTCTTCGTTGATCGGCGAACGGAGCACGATGCGCAGCCGGTTCTCGCCTTCCGTCAGATGCGTCTTGACCTGCACGTTCCACGTGCGGAACATGTTGTCGGCGGACAGGATGCGCCGTCCGTTCAGCTCGACGTCCGCATACGTGTCCAGTCCGTCGAACACGAGGCTGACGTTGTCTTGGCGCAGCAAGTCGCCGGGCACGGTGAACGTCGTCTCGTACTCCCAGTCGCGCTTGTCGATCCACTGCAAATCGTGTTCGTTCGTGCCGTAATACGGATCGGGAATCTGCCCGTTCCGATACAGATCGCTGTGCACGCAGCCCGGCACGACCGCCGGCTGCCATTCCTGCTGTCCGGCTTCCCGGAAAGTCCATTCGTTCAATTCCCATTTGATTTCGTTCAAAATAGGTGCCTCCCCTGCCAAAGTGTAACCGCTTTTACTCTCCTTCACACCGTATCATCCCCCGCGCTGAAATTCAATAAAAGATCTAACTTTTATGTTTATTTTATTTTTTATCACTAACAAAATATAAATTAATAATTTTTGTTAGTATGGATAAAATAAAAAAAGACTCTGCCGCAAAAGGGCAGGGTCTTTGAAGTCAAGCGATATTAATCGATTCCGGTAAACGGTATTCGCCGATCCACCGAACCAATCCGGACCAATTCAACCCGATTCGATTCGATTCGAACCGATTTGATCCAAACCGATTCGCTCTGATCCGATACGAACCGATCCGGCGGTTCGAACCGCGGGGACTACGGACGGATGCGCCGCGGTTCCCGCTTACGGCGCTGCCGGATCAGGACTTGGCGCCGCCCGGCTTGGCCGTCGTGCAGCGGACGACCAGATTCGAAGGTTCCGTGACGACCGGCGGCAGAAAATCCGTGTTCTCGATCATCGTGATCAGCGTCTCGATCGCGTGCGAGCCGATCGAGCGAATATTCTGGTTGATCGTCGTCAGCGCCGGGCTGAAAATTTCCGAATAATACGTATTGTCGAAGCCGACGACGGAAATGTCTTCGGGCACCGACAAGCCGCTGCGGTGAATAACGCTGATAGCGCCGATCGCCATCATGTCCGACGTGCAGACGACGGCCGTCGGGCGTTCCTTAAGCTCCATCAGCTCGTTCATCGCCACCGTTCCGCCTTCCATCGAATAGTCGCTGACTTTGACGTACGATTCGGGAACGTTCAGCTTGTGCGTCTTCATCCCTTCGAGGTAACCTTCGTGGCGCAGGGCGCCGACCGCATTGTCCAGCTCGCCCGAGATGAACGCGATGCGCGAATGGCCGAGTTCGGCCAGATGCGCGACCGCCTGCATCGTGCCCGCTTTGTTCTCGGTCGTAATGTAGCCTGCCCGCGGTCCGCGAATATCCGCGTCGACGAACATGGTCGGAATATCCGATTTGAGCAGTTCTTCCAGATGCGGATCGTCCCGGTCCACGCCGAAGCCGACCACGCCGTCCACGTTCCGGCTCAGGCAGTGCTCCACGAACGAGTAACTGTCGTCGTCGAAACGCGTGGATAGCAGCACGAGGTCGTACCCGCTGTTCTGGAGCGCCGTCTTGATCCCTTCCAGCAGTTCCGTCACGAACGGATTCGTGAACGGCGAAGTGACGAACACGCCGACCGTCCACGAACGCCCTTTGACCAATCCTCTGGCCGCGACGTTCGGATGGTATTTGAGATCCTTGATCGTTTGGCTTACTTTTTTGCGCGTTTTATCGCTCACGTCCGGATAATTGTTAATGACCTTGGAAACGGTTGCAACGGACACGCCCGCTTCTTTGGCTACATCATGAATCGAAGCCATCGCTTTACCTCCTTCCCGGCCGGATTTTGCGTTTTGGCAAGACTCCGTCCGGAAAACCATATTTATTTCTTCTATTATATATAGGTGTCCGTTGCGCGACAAGCTTTTTTGCCAACCGACTGTTTTAGCGGTATGATGAGATATTGAATTTACGCAATTCCACCTGTCAAAGGAGCTTAGAAGATGGCCGTGAAATACGAAACGGAACTGTATCCGCCGCTCAAAGCCTTTTTCGAGCAGCAGGGCTATTCCGTCAAAAGCGAAGTCCGCCACTGCGACCTGCTGGGCTACCGCGACGGCGAACCGGAACCGTTGATCGTCGAGATCAAAAAGACGTTTACGCTGGAGCTGCTGCTTCAGGGCGCGGACCGTCAGCGGACCGGAGGCCGGGTCTACCTGGCGGTCGAACGCAATCGAACCAAAAAAGGCGCGCATAACCAGCGGTTTGGCGATATCGCGCTGCTGTGTGGACGGCTCGGCCTCGGCCTGATCGCCGTCACCTTGTACAAGACCAAAGACCCGTTCGTCGAAGTGCTGTGCGAAGCCGGTTCCGTAGGGAGCAAAAAACCGGGCACGCGCTCCAAGCGGCTGCGGGCGGAATTCGAGGCGCGCAGCGGCGACCACAACGTCGGCGGTTCGAGCAAACGCAAAATCGTGACGGCCTACCGGGAAAACGCGCTCAAAGTCGCCCGCCAACTGTGGATGTTCGGCGAAGCGTCGCCCGTCATGCTCAAGGAAGCGGCCGGCGTCGGCAAAGCGGCGGCGCTGCTGCGAGACAATCATTACGGCTGGTTCGAGCGGGTGTCGCGGGGACGCTACAAGCTGACCGAAGCCGGAATCGCCGCGCTGGACGAATATGCGTCGGTCGTCGCGGCGTGGCCGGAGCGCTAACGAAAACGGTGAAGAATTAGGTGTGAAAATTGAAAACTTTTGTTGAAAACATATAAAACGGCTTTTGCGAAATAAAACCCCGCATGATAAAATGAAAGCTGAAATTCGGGCCTTGGGCCCAGGTTTTAAATTTGCGACGAGGTGATGGAATGAAAGCTTCAACGGGACCTGCCTCTACCCCGTCCCGCAGCATGAAAAAGGACAGACTTCCCGCCAGATGGTTTCTGCTGTTCTGGGTCGTTCTGATCGCCCTGTTCATCTATGCCGCCTATACGTACAGCCAGAAGCTCCAGGAGCAGACGCTGGCGGCTCTGGAGGCCCAGACGACGGCCCAGATGGCCGAACTGCGCGCCGACTACGAGCAGCAGTTCGTCGCGCTGGACAAGCAGGTAGCCGCGCTGCAGGGCAAGGTGGACTCGTTCAACGAACTGCTGACTTTTACCCAAGACAACGCGAACGACAAAACGGATAACAGCAACAAGCTGTACACGCAGCTGAACGAAGTGAAGAGCAAGCTCAGCGAACTTCAGAAGAAAATGGACCTGCTGAAATGACGAGAGTCCAGCGGGTGAACCGCTTCTTCCTGCTGCTGGCCGCGCCGGTCATCGGCCTCATGCTCTGCCTGCTGCTGTTTCCGCCCGAACCCGTTCTGCGTTTGAATACCGATTCCTACAAAACGGACAAAAGTCTGCATCCTTCTTCCGCCAAGCTGATCCGGGATCTGGGTGCGGCCGAACAAAAAGCGAAGTCCACTTCCGATTCGCTGCAGAAGACGCTGAGTCTCTACAACGAGACGACCCGGACGATGTCTTCCATCGTCCAGAAAGCTTCGATCCAGGCGCAGCGCCCGGAAAGCATCTACGACAAGCGGATCCGTTCCAAGCTCGGCCGCCCGATCGAGACGGTCGACAGCGGCAAGATCCGTATCGAGCTGTTCCGCGTCAACGCCGTGACGTACAACGGGTACGCCATGAAGGTCAAGCTCAAAGACCCGGCGGCGATGCGCATGAGTCTGGCGGGCGAAGCGCTGGGCAGCTCGGAGACGACGCTCAGAGCCGTCCAGCGGCACGGAGCCGTCGCGGGCATCAACGCGGGCGGTTTCGCCGACCAGGACGGCAAGCGGTACCCGCTCAGCACGACCGTGGTCGACGGCAAGTACCTCACCGGCTTCCAGTCCAGCTTCAAGGACCTGTACTTCGTCGGTTTGAACGAATCCGGCAAACTGATCGGCGGCAAGTTCAACCAGCAGGAACAGCTTGACCGGCTGGAGCCGCAGTTCGGCGCTTCGTTCGTGCCGATCCTGCTCAAGGACGGCAGGAAGATGCCGATTCCGTCCAAATGGAAAGCCGCGCCCAAACGGGCGCCGCGCACGATCATCGGCAGCTACAAAGACGATCAGCTGATCGTCTTCGTGATCGACGGGTATAACGAAGGCGGCCGCTCCGGCGCGACGCTCGAAGAAGTGCAGGACCAACTGTACAAGATCGGCGTCGTCAACGCCTATAACCTGGACGGCGGCGGTTCGTCTTCGCTCGTGATGAACGGGCGCGTGGTCAACCATCCGTCCGACGGCACGCTTCGGCCCGTGCCGACCAGCTTTTTGTTTTTCGACTGATCGACCGATCCGGAGTCTGCCCGCTTACTGCCCGCCTACTTCAGTATCCGACCAAAAAACGACAAAAAAAAGAGCCCAAGGGCTCTTTTTTTGCGTCTTGCCGAGTTCGAACGGGTTCAGCCGTGCTTCGGAATCTGCATCATCTCGGAGACGCACGCTCCGCAGATATACCGGTCCCTGAATTCGCTGACTTCTTCGATCGAACCGCAGAACACGCATTTCGGGCGGTAACGCTCCAAAATGATATGATCTCCCTGGACCAAAATTTCGACCGGATCGCCTTCGTTCATTTGGTATCTTTTTCTCAGCGATTTTGGGAGGACGATCCGCCCCAATTGGTCGACTTTCCGGACTACTCCAGCAGGTTTCATAATTGATAACACCTCTTCTGTTTTTAGTTTGCTGCTTCTGCCCCACCTGCAGAAATAAATCTGCAAACCCAAGAATACATATTCGAGGTCCGAAGAAGAATTCCTTCTTTACGGATAAAAAAAGAAAGGCTGGTTAATTATCGGTTTTTTGACTAATCAGGCAATGACCTAATGCCAGAGGAAATCTCTTGGCCATTTGCCCTACTCCATTTCCGGGAAATCAAGCTGGCGCAGCGCCTCGTACAGCATGATCGCGACCGAATTGGACAGGTTCAACGAACGGACATGCTCGGTGCGCATCGGCAGCCGGATCGCGGTCTCCGGGTTCGCCTCGATCAGCTCCGGCGGCAGCCCTTTGGTTTCTTTGCCGAAAACGAGAAAGTCGCCGTCGCGGAACGACACGTCGCTATAACGCTTCGTCGCCTTGGTCGTCGCGTAGAAAAAGCGTCCTTCCGGATGCTCGGCCCGAAGCTCTTCGAACGAATCGTGATAGGTCAGCTTGACGGACGGCCAGTAATCGAGCCCGGCGCGCTTCAGCGAAGCGTCGTCGGTCCGAAATCCGAGCGGACGCACCAGATGCAGATGGGTATCCGTTGCGGCGCAGGTTCTGGAAATATTGCCGGTGTTGGCCGGAATTTCCGGCTCCACCAGCACGATGTGCAGTGGCATAAAGATCGATTCACTCCGTTTCTGGAAAATGGACGGACAGCGCCGGGCTCCGGGAATGAGGCACACGTAAAAGCCGCCCGAAAGTCGGGCGGCTTTTACGTCTCGTGCTCTTCCGTCTCTTCTGGTTCTATATTACCCGAATCGCCGGCTTAAGGGAAGAACCGGAATCAGCCGTTGCGTTTGGCGAAATCGCCCATGAAATCGACCAGCGCCGCGACGCTCTCGTGCGGAACGGCATTGTAGATCGAAGCGCGCAGGCCGCCGACGCTGCGGTGCCCTTTGAGCCCGACGAAGCCCTGCTGTTCGCTCTCTTTGGCGAAAGCTTTCTCCAGCTCCTCGGAGCCGAGGCGGAACGTGACGTTCATCAGCGAGCGGCTGCCCGCCTGGGCGACGCCGCTGTAGAACCCGCCGCTGTTGTCGATCGTGTCGTACAGCAGGTTCGCTTTGGCGCGGTTCTTCGCTTCGACGCCTTCGAGGCCGCCCTGCTCTTCGATCCAGCGCAGCGTCTCGTTCACCATATAGATGGAGAAGGACGGCGGCGTGTTGTAGAGCGAGTTGTTCGACAGATGCGTGCTGTAGCGGAACACGGTCGGAATATGCTTCGCTTCGGCCGACAGCAGCTCTTCCTTCGCGATCACGACCGTCACGCCCGACGGGCCGAGGTTCTTCTGGGCGCCGGCATAGATCATACCGAACTTTTCGATCTCGAGCGGACGGCAGAAGATGTCGCTGGACAGATCCGCGACGAGCGGCACGCTGCCGGTGTCCGGATACTGCGCGAACTGCACGCCTTCGATCGTCTCGTTCGACGTGATATGCACGTACGCCGCGTCTTCGCGAATCTCGATCTCGTCCTGCGCCGGCATGCGCGTGAACTTGTCGCCTTCCGTCGAAGCGGCGGCGTACACGTCGCCGATCAGCTTCGCTTCCTTGGCCGCTTTGGAAGCCCAGCTGCCGCTCATGACGTAGCCGGCCTGGCGGCCCGCAGCCAGCAGGTTCATCGGAATCATCGCAAACTGCGTGCTGGCTCCGCCCTGCAGGAACAGCGTCTTGTAGCCGGACGGCTGGCCGAGCAGCTTCAGGATGCGCTCCTGCGCTTCGTTATGTACGCTCTCGTAGACCGCTCCGCGGTGGGACATCTCCATGATCGACATGCCCGTTCCCTGAAATTCCACAAATTCCGCCTGCGCGCGCTCAAGCACTTCGAGCGGCAGCGCCGCCGGTCCCGCGTTAAAGTTGTAAGCCCGTTTGCCCATGAATCGAAAGCCCCCTCAAGCCATAATTTAGGGTTAATCATAACAGCAATCTAACATTACTTCAAGTAAAACCCCGACGCGATAACGCGGTGACGGACTCCTTTTTTCAACCTGTACGCTTTTTGCCATAATTGGCTCTTCGTTCGTGTTTTTGATTTTGGACAAAATAATTTGACAAAATCATTGACGTTTGCGGCCGCCGCTTATATACTTCAAGAGCCATACGGCGACCTCACATTTATCTTGTTCATACCAAAGGAGATTTCACATGCAAACCGTCAACAAACGTGCCTGGGGTTATGCCCTGCTGTTCCTCGTTTTGGCTTTGGCCGAAATCCCGCTGCGCAGCCTGAACTGGCAGGGCAGCACCATGCTCCACACCTCGATGGAGATCATGGCCACCATGCTCGCCGCCTTCATCGGCATTCTCGCCCTCGTGTATTATTACACCCAGAACCGGACGTCCATGCTGTTGATCGGCAGCGGCTTTCTCGGCACGGCCCTGCTTGACGGCTACCATGCCATCGTCACTTCTGCCTTTTTCTCCGATATGTTCCCGTCTATTTCTTCATCCCTCGTCGCGTGGAGCTGGCTCGCTTCCCGGATGTTCCTGTCCGTGCTGCTCGTGCTCGCCTGGCTGCTCTGGACACGCCGCGAGACGTCGGCCGCCGAACGCCGCCGCACGGAACGGCTCGTCTACGGCACCACCGCGCTGCTGACGCTGGCCTGCTTCCTATTCTTCATCTTCGTGCCGCTTCCGAAAGCGTACGTCGAAGGCGGCTTCATCGGGCGTCCGCAGGAACTGATCCCGGGCGTGCTGTTCTTGATCGCGCTGTTCGGTCATTTGAAGCTTGGTCTATGGAAAAAAAACCATTTCGAACATTGGCTCGTGCTGTCCATCATCACCGCGGCGCTGACGCAGCTCGGCTTCATGTCGTTCTCGCACGCTTCTTACGACGTCAACTTCGACCTGGCCCATCTGTTCAAAAAAGTCAGCTATCTGCTCGTCCTGATCGGCCTGCTCGTCAGCATGTATTTCCAGTTCAAGCGCGCCGAAGCGAGCACCGACATTTTGCGCCAGAAGCAGCAGCTTGAACAGATCATGGTCCAGGCCGGCAGCACGTCGGACCAGATCGTCCTGATGGCTTCCGAATTGTCCAGCCTGCAAGCCCAGAGCAAAGAGATGAACGGACGGATCGTCTCCGCCATGCACGATATCGCGCATCACTCGCTGCTGCAGTCCAAAGGCACGATCGAAAGTTCCGCCGCCGTCGGCGAAATTTCGCACGGCATTCTGCACGTCGCGGAAATGACCGGCGACGTGTCCGAGCAGGCCAAAAAGACGACGCTGCAATCGCAGGTCGGCGCGGACTCGATCCGGCAGTCTATCTCGCAAATGCAGGAGATACGCGAAAAAGTGTCGCGTTCGTCCGCGTCCATCGCCGAGCTCGACACGATGTCGAGCCAGATCGCCGCGATCATCGCCTTTATCCGCGACGTCGCTTCGCAGACGCAGCTGCTCGCCCTGAACGCCGCGATCGAAGCGGCGCATGCCGGCGAACGCGGCCGCGGCTTCGAAGTCGTCGCAACGGAAGTGCGCAAGCTGTCCGAAGAGACCGGCGGCGCCGTGCAGCAGATCGAACAGGTCGTGTCGGACATCCGCCAGCGGATCAGCCGCTCTTCGAGCGACATGGTGCTGATCAGCCAGGACGTCGAAAACGGCATGAGCCGGATGAAAGACAACGAAGCGCAGTTCCGCGACATTCTCGAAGCGACCGAACGCTCGGAGCTGCAAATCCAGGGCGTGAGCGCCTCCGCGGAACAGATCTCCGCCGGCACGCAGCAGGTTAACGCTTCGATGGAAGAACTCAGCCGCCTGTCCCGGCTGTCCGAAGAAGAAGCGGGCAAAGTGGCGCAGATGAACGAAAACTACGCGGCTTCGCTCGACCGGTTCTCGGAACTGATCGAAGACCTGAACCGCATGTCGGCCGAACTGAAATCGGCGACCGAAGGCTGATCTCCCCCGCGCGGAGGCTCGTGGTGCGGCGGCTGCCCTGCACGCTTGCCGTGACTCCGCTTCCTGCTTCCTTCTTTCACCTTCCTGCTTCCTTCTTTCACCTTCCTGCTTCCTGCTTTCGGCTTCCTGCTTTCGGCTTCGCCAAGCATATGCAAAAAAACCTCCGCCCGGAAAGGGCGGAGGTTTTTTGCGTACGGCATCGGGGCGGCAGGGTCGCTGCCGCCCCGCCGCTGCGGATTAGCAGTCGTAGTACAGGCTGTATTCGTGCGGATGAACGCGGATCGAGACCTGTTTGGCTTCGGCGCGTTTGAACGCGATGTAGTTGGCGATGAAGTCTTCGGAGAAGACGCCGCCTTCCGTAAGGAACGAGCTGTCCGCTTCGAGCGAGTCGAGCGCTTCTTCCAGGGAACCCGGAACGCTGCGGATTTGCGATTTTTCTTCTTCCGGCAGATCGTACAGGTTCTTGTCGGCAGGACCGTAGCCGAGTTCAACCGGGTTGATCTTCTTCTTGATGCCGTCCAGGCCGGCCATCAGCATAGCCGAGAAGGCCAGGTAAGGATTCGCCGTGGAGTCCGGCGTACGGAACTCGATGCGACAGCCTTTAGGCGTCACGGCAGCGACCGGAATCCGGACAGCCGCGGAACGGTTGCCTTTGGAGAAGACCAGGTTAACCGGCGCTTCGTAGCCCGGAACGAGACGTTTGAACGAGTTCGTGCTCGGGTTGGTGAGTGCGATCAGGGCCGGAGCGTGGTAGAGCAGGCCGCCGATGTAGTGCAGCGCCATTTCGCTCAGGTTCGCGTAGCCGCCTTTTTCGTAGAACAAAGGCTCTCCGTCTTTGAAGATCGATTGGTGCACGTGCATGCCGCTGCCATTGTCGCCGAAGAGCGGTTTAGGCATAAACGTTGCCGTTTTGCCGTATTGGCGAGCCGTGTTATGCACGATGTATTTGTATTTCAGCAGGTTGTCTGCCGTTTTCTTGAGCGTATCGAAACGGAAGTTGATCTCCGCTTGTCCCGCCGTCGCCACTTCGTGGTGATGACGTTCGATCACGAGGCCGGCTTCTTCGAGCAGACGGCACATTTCGCTGCGGATGTCCTGTTGGCTGTCGACCGGAGCGACCGGCACGTAACCGCCTTTGACGCCGATCTTGAAGCCGAGGTTGCCGCCTTCTTCCTTGCGGTTCGTGTTCCAGGCCGCTTCTTCGGAATCGACCGCGAACGAGGAGCTGTTCATGCCGCTGTGGTAGCGGACGTCGTCGAAGATGAAGAATTCGGATTCCGGTGCGAAGAACGCATCGGAACCTACGCCGCTCGCCTGCATGAAAGCTTCCGCTTTCTGGGCGATGCCGCGCGGATCGCGGTCGTAATGCTCGCCGTCC
Organism: Saccharibacillus brassicae; assembly: GCF_006542275.1. NCBI lineage: Bacteria > Bacillati > Bacillota > Bacilli > Caryophanales > Paenibacillaceae > Saccharibacillus > Saccharibacillus brassicae. Next base: position 4,288,102 of record NZ_CP041217.1, on the reverse strand, counting down.
GGCGTGTAGATGTTGCACATGACGTTCAATGTCGGATGTGCGGTGAAAGCGTCAATGTATACCGATTCGGGATCCGGCATCATGACCATATCCGATTCTTCAATACCGCGGAAGCCCGGAATCGACGAACCGTCGAAAGCTACCCCGTTCTCAAACGTTTCTTCTTCAACCGCGCTGGCAGGAACCGAAATGTGATGAGCTTTTCCCGACAGATCCACGAAACGGAAATCAACCCACTCGATGTTGTTCTCCTGAATAAGCTTCAATACTTGTTGTACCGACATGTCACTTTCCTCCCAAATTTCCGAACATTGAACGGATGTACCTTATGAAACGTTCATGCTCTTTTTTCGCTGTCGTCATTATAAAACGGCACTATTTAGCAGTCAAGACTCGTGTAAGGTATTTTTTACGATAATGTGAGTAATGCTTACACTTTCGTGAAATTTCAAGCGACTTATGAATAAAGCCCGACATCGGCCGCAAACGGCGGCACGACGCGGGCTTGTGCGATTGGAAAAGACGGTAAAAGAGGGTGGCTTTTTTGCGTCCGGAGGAGCAAAATTTAGACGATCGCCCAATTTTTAAAAGATTCCGCTTCGGCCTTTTTCGTGGAGAAACTTTTGCCGACGATCGGCGAAAGCTGCTCCAGATCGCGCATCAATCCGGCGAACTGGTCCGGGAACAACGATTGTACGCCGTCGCCCGTCATGGAATTGTCCGGATCGGTATGCATCTCGATGATCAGGCCGTCCGCGCCGGCGGCGACGGAAGCTTTGGCCATCGGTTCCACCAGTTCGCGGCGGCCCGTGCCGTGGCTCGGGTCAGAGATGACCGGCAGATGGCTGAGGCTCTGCAGGGCGGGAATCGCCGCAAGGTCGAGCGTGTTGCGGGTGTACGGCTCGAACGTGCGGATACCGCGTTCACACAGCATGACGTCGGGATTGCCGCCGGCCAGAATGTATTCGGCCGCGTTGAGCAGCTCGTCGTACGTCGCGCTGAAGCCGCGCTTGAGCAGCACCGGACGTCCGCACGTACCGAGTTTGCGCAGCAGGTCGAAGTTCTGCATGTTCCGCGTGCCGATCTGCAAAATGTCGGCGTATTCCGCGCAGATATCGACGTATTCCGGCGTCATGACTTCGGTAATCGTCAGCAGGCCGTGCTTCTTGCCCGCTTCGGCCATCATGATCAGCCCTTCCACGCCGACGCCCTGGAAGCTGTACGGGCCGGTCCGCGGCTTGAACGCGCCGCCGCGCAGCACCTGGCCGCCGGCCGCTTTGACGAGGCGCGCGATCTCGTCGATCTGCTCCGGCGATTCGACCGCGCACGGTCCGCCCATGACGACGAGCTCGCCGCCGCCGATCTTGACGTCGCCGATCTGAATGACCGTATCTTCCGGATGGAAGTCGCGGCTGGCGAGCTTGTACGATTTCGTGATCTTCACGACGTCCTCGACGCCTTTCATCTGGCGCAGATGCTCGGCCAGTCTCGGCTCGGCCGTGCCGACGAGTCCGACGACGGTACGGTCGGCTCCCCGGGACAGATGGACGCTCAATCCTTCGTTTTCGATGACGCGAATGACTTCCTGCAGCTGCTCCTCCGGAGCTTGGTTCGATAAGATGGCGATCATGTGCAAAACTTCCTTCCGTATATGAATTGGGCCTATGCCCTGCATGCGCGAATTGTTGGCTTTTCCCGTTCCGACGATGATGCTTCTTCACTTAGACGCTTGTTCGCTTTTAAGCTTTTATCCGTTAAAGTAATCTTAGCAAACAAAGTCGTTCCCGTCAACCCGCGACGTTCGAAAAAGACGCACTTTCTCTCGACCCCTGCCGACCCGTCCAACGCTGTTCGCCGCCGTCCCTGCCCCGCCTGCTCTCCAAAGCAAAAAGCCGGACCGCGCTTCGCGAAGAAGCGGGGTCCGGCTCTCTCTCTTTTTAGAACGGCGCAAGCGCTCCGGTTAGTTGATGTCCTTGTCGTACTGCAGGTAGACCACCTGCGTTTGCAGGTATTCGTTCAGCCCGTGCTTGCCGTCCGCGCCGCCGATGCCCGATTTGCGCCAGCCGGCGTGGAATCCCTGCATCGCTTCGAAGTTTTCCCGGTTGATGTAGGTCTCGCCGTATTTCAAGCGCTTGACGACTTTCATCGCGGCGTTGAGATTTTGCGTGTAGAGCGACGAAGTCAGGCCGAATTCGCTGTCGTTCGCAAGCGCGATCGCTTCGTCCAGCGTGCCGAACGTCACGATCGGAATGACCGGGCCGAAAATTTCTTCCTGAATGATCTCCATGTCGTTGGTTGCGTCCCCGATCACGGTCGGTTCGTAGAAGCTGCCTTTGCCTTCGACCTTCTTGCCGCCCAGCAGCACCTTCGCGCCCTGCTCGACCGCGCGGTCGACTTTGGCCTGGACCGAATCCTGCGCGTCCTTGTTGATCAGCGGCCCCATATGGATATCGCTATCTTGCAGCGGATCGCCGTATTTGACCGCCCGCATCGCTTCGACGAGCCGGTTCGTGAACTCTTCCTTGATCGCTTCGTGCACGTAGACGCGCTCGGCGCAGTTGCACACCTGGCCGGTGTTGATGACCCGCGAATCGACGACCGCTTTGACCGCGAGATCCAGATCCGCGTCTTTATGTACGATCGCCGGCGCTTTGCCTCCGAGCTCCAGACTGACTTTGATAATGTTCTCGGCGGCGGCCTGCATGACCTTCTGCCCCGCCGGTACGCTGCCCGTCAGGCTGACCATGCCGACTTTCGGATTGCTGGCCAGTTCGCTGCCCACTTCGCCGCCGCGTCCCGTCACCAGATTGAACACGCCCGGCGGCAGGCCGGCCTTGTCCGCGATTTGCGCGAACGCGATCGCGTTGTTCGGCGACTCCGCGCTCGGTTTCACGACGATCGTGTTGCCGGTAATAAGCGCCGGAGCCATTTTGCGCGCAATAAGGAAAAACGGGAAGTTCCACGGCAAAATGCCGGTCGTGACGCCGATCGCTCTTTTGAATACGAAAATATGCTCGTTATCCCGGTCGCTCTGGACAATCTCGCCTTCGTACCGCCGCGCCCATTCCGCCATGTAATCCATATAATCCGCCGTGAAGTTGACCTCCACCGTCGACAGCTCTATCGTCTTGCCCACTTCTTCGGAAATCAGCCGCGCAATTTCGTCCGACCGCTCGCGTATACCGGCCGCGATCCGGTGCAGATAGACACCGCGTTCCACCGCCGGCGTCTCTTCCCAGGCATCCTGCGCCGCTTCCGCCGCATCGATCGCCCGGGCCACGTCCGCCCGCGTCGCTTTCGGTACTTGCGAGACCGCTTCGTCCGTGGAAGGGTTGACCACGTCCATCCATTCCCCGTTCTCCGCATCCGTAAACTGCCCGTTAATATACATCTGATGTTTTTGCACCGTACTGCCTCCTCGAAATGGGATAAAAGCTGTTTCTTCTATTGTATTGTAAACGTTATCATTTTTTATTGTCAACATTTTATTCTTTTATTTTGTGGTTTTGTAATGATTTTTTATTTTATTTTTGCCCTATTGTGGTTTTCAAACCTTTCTTCAAAGCGTACAATAGAGAAAAAACGGAGGGATGAGTCATGAAAGTCAGCATCTTCTCGACCTGCGTGGTCGACCTTATGTATCCCGGCGTCGGCAAAGCGATGGTCGAAGTGCTCGAACGGCTCGGCTGCGAAACGGATTTCCCCGCTTCCCAGGTATGCTGCGGGCAGCCTACGTATAACAGCGGTTATCTGGAAGATTCCAAAGCCGCCATGATCAACATGATGCGCGCGTTCGAACAGGCCGATTACGTCGTGGGCCCGTCCGGTTCGTGTATCGCCATGTTCCATGAGTATCCGCGCATTTTCAAAAACGACCCGCAGTGGGAATTGAAAGCGATTGCACTCAAAAACAAATCGTTCGAATTCACCCAATTCGTCGTGCGCGTGCTCGGCGTGACCGACGTCGGCGCCCGCCTGGAAGGACTCGCCACGTATCATCGTTCCTGCCATATGACGCGGCTGCTCGGCGAGACCGAGACGCCGTTTCTGCTGCTGGCCGAAGTCGACGGACTGGAGCTTGCACCGCTGGTCAATGCGGACAACTGCTGCGGCTTCGGCGGCACGTTCTCGGTCAAAATGCCGGAGATCTCGCAGCAGATGGCGGACGAGAAAAGCGCCTGCGTCGCGGAGACGGGCGCGGACTATCTGATCAGCGCGGACATGGGCTGCCTGATGAATATCGGCGGACGCCTGTCGCGGACAGGCCGGGAGATCCAAGTGATGCATATCGCGGAAGTGCTCAATCAGGTGCCGCCGAATCCGAAAGTGAAAAACGATCTGACAAGCGGTTTGAACAATAGTCTGACAAACGGTCTGACAGGAGGGATTTCGACATGAGCCTGCAAACGGACAAACGGGATTTCGAACAGCGCACCGCGGACGGGATCGGCGACGCGTATATGCGGGGCGCCGTCGGCTCCGCCCAGGACAGCCTGAAGACCCGCCGCCTCACGGCGGCGACTTCGCTCGGCGATTGGGAACAATGGCGCGAACTCGGCCAGCAGATCCGGCAGCATACGCTGGAAAATCTCGATTATTATCTTGGGCAAATGGCGGACAACGTCGAACGCCGCGGCGGCCACGTGTTCTTCGCGCGGACGAAGGAAGAAGCGAGCGGCTATATCCGCGACGTGGTGCAGAGCAAAAACGCGCGCCGGGTCGTCAAAGCGAAATCGATGGTCACGGAAGAGATCGAGATGAACCGCGTGCTGATCGAAGCCGGCTGCGAAGTGATCGAGAGCGATCTCGGCGAATACATTTTGCAGGAAGACGATTGGGACCCGCCTTCGCATATCGTGGCCCCCGCCCTGCACAAGAACCGCGACCAGATTCGCGACGTGTTCGCGTCCAAATTGAATTACGCGGGCGACGAGACGCCGGAACATCTGGCCCGCTTCGCGCGCAAGGTGCTGCGCGAAAAGTTCCTCGCCGCCGAGGTCGGCATTACCGGCTGCAACTTCGCCGTCGCCAATCTCGGAGCGATCAACCTCGTCACGAACGAGGGCAACGGCGATTTGACGGCCGCCCTGCCGCCGACGCATATCGCCGTCATGGGCATGGAGCGGATCGTACCGACGCTCGAAGAGATGGAAGTGCTCGACAATCTGCTCTGCCGCAGCGCGGTCGGGCAGAAGCTGACGAGCTACATTACCGTCATGGGCCCCCGGGCGGAAGGAGACTCCGACGGACCCGAAGAATTCCATCTCGTCATCGTCGACAACGGACGTTCGGACATTCTCGCAAGCGAGTTCCACGAAGCGCTGCAATGTATCCGCTGCGGCGCGTGCCTGAACGTCTGCCCGGTCTACCGGCATATCGGCGGACATGCTTACGGCTCGATCTACCCGGGGCCGATCGGCGCCGTCATCACGCCGCTGCTCGGCGGCTACGACGACTACAAAGAGCTGCCGTACGCTTCCAGCCTGTGCGGCGCCTGTACCGACGTCTGTCCGGTCAAGATTCCGCTGCACGAGCAGCTGGTCCTGCACCGGCAGAACATTGTCTCTCAAGGGCGGACAGGCAGCGTCGACCGGATGCAGATGAAAGCGGCCGGGCGGCTGCTCTCTTCGCCCGGCCTGTTCGCCGGCACGCTGCGGCTGGCGAATCCGCTCAGCCTGCTGCTGAGCCGGCACGGACGGATCGTGCGCGGCCCGGCTCCGCTCTCGGGCTGGATCGGCAGCCGCGATCTGCCGCAGCCGGTCAAGCGCAAAGACGGCTTCCGTGCCTGGTACGCCAACCGCGAGCCCGGCAGCGGCGGCGGCTCGTCGGACCGTGCGGCCGATCCGGCCGCAGCCGCGTCCGGCTCTTCCCCGGACGCTTCTCCGGGCGCTGCGGACGGTGCCGCCGGGCGGCGCATCTCCTCTTCTCTTTCTATAGAAGAAAAAGGAGGGACACGCCCATGACGATCCGCAGCGATCGAGATCCCTCGCGGCCCGATCCCTACAACCGCGAAGCGTTCCTGAACCGCGTCTCCGACCGTCTCGGGCGTCCCCGGCGCACGGACAGCGTCACGCGCCCGGCCTGGACATGCACGCCGCATCTGGAGACGCTGGCCGACCGGACGCCGGAGCAGCTGGTCGACATTCTCAAAGAGCAGTGCTTCTTCATCCATACGCAGATCATCGAATCGACGCCGGCCCTGCTTCAGCGGACGCTGAACGATCTGATCGCAGGCTGCGGCGGCGGGCCGGTCATCCGCTCCGGCGATGCCCGCTTCGCGAAATACGGATTATCGTTTGAAGACGAAGCCGTCTGGTCCGAACAAGCGGGCCGGGCCGGCAATATCCGGCTGGCCGAAGCGGCCAACGTCGCTCTCGTTTTTGCCGATTTCGCGCTGGCCGAATCCGGCACCGTCGTGCTGGAGAGCCGGCCCGACCAGGGCCGGGCGCTGCATTTCCTGCCGGCGCATTATATCGCCGTTATCGAGCGCGAACGCATCGTGCCGCGCTCGACGCAGGCGATGCAGGAGCTCAATCGCCGCCATGAAGCCGGCGCCGCGCTCGGCTCCTGCCTTAACCTGATCTCCGGCCCGTCGAACTCGGCCGATATCGAAATGCAGCTCGTCGTCGGCGTCCACGGACCGCTGAGAGCCACTTACGTCTTGATCTGAGCTTCTCGATCCGACCCCGCATAGGGCTTTGCTCCTTGCGGGGGCTTGCGCTTCACTGAGCTGCGCCTCGCGGGGCTTGCGCCTTGCAAAGCGCAAGCCGAAAAACCCGACCGATTCCCCGGTCGGGTTTTTCGCTTGGCGCGGCTGCGGCCGGCCGGTGTTCAGCCGGCCGCGCGGACTTTATTCCGCGGCGGCTTTCTTTTTCTCGCGTACCGGCGGCAGCAGTTTTTTCATATCGACCGTGCGCTTGATTTCCCAAGTGGACGGATCGCTTTCTTCGAACTGCTCCAGGTAGAGAATGACTTCTTTGGTAATCGGCGTCGGCGTCGAAGCGCCTGCCGTAATAGCCACCTTGCTGATGCCCATCAGCCATTCCTGCTTGATCTCGCTTACGTCGGACACGCGGTAAGCGGTCGTGCCGGCGATCTCTTCGGACACCTGCGCCAGGCGGTTGGAGTTGTTGCTGCGCGGGTCGCCGACGACGATGACCAGGTCCGCTTGCCCGGCCTGTTCGGCTACCGCTTCCTGCCGCACCTGGGTCGCCAGGCAGATTTCGTTATGCACTTCGGCTCCCGGGTAACGCTCCAGCAGCTTTTTCATAATCGTCTTGATGTCCCACTGGCTCATCGTCGTCTGATTCGTGATGATGATCTTGCCCGGCGGAATGTTCAGCGCTTCGATCTCTTCTTCCTTCTCGATCAGATGCACCCGGTCCGGAGCGACGCCGATTGCGCCTTCGGGTTCCGGATGGTTTTTTTTGCCGATATAGATAATCTCGTAGCCTTCGCCCGCTTTCTCGCGGATCAGGTCATGCGTCTTCGTCACGTCCGGGCACGTCGCGTCGACCGTCGTCAGGCCGCGCTCGCGCGCCCGCTTGCGCACTTCCGGGGATACCCCGTGCGCGGTAAAGATGACCGTTCCCTTGTCCACCTGCTCAAGAATTTCCAGCCGGTTTGGACCGTCGAGCGTCACGATGCCTTCGTCTTCGAACGACTGGGTGACGTGCGCGTTGTGCACGATCATGCCGAGTATATAAATAGGCCGGGGCAGATCGAGATTTTTGGCCGCTTGTCTGGCGAGCACCATCGCGTCGACTACGCCGTAGCAATAGCCTCGCGGGGCAATACGTAGAACTTCCATCTATTCGCACCTGCTTTCGGATTCATGGCTTAAACGCGTATTCGCGCATACCCCGATTATAACGTATTCGCCAGCCCGAAGAAAGGCGCAGCCTTTCGGACCGCCGGTCAGACCGATCCGGAGCCGCGGCCGCCCGGTCCTTGTTCCGGCTTCGGCGGCGAATCGGCTGCGTCATTGCCGCGCTGCGTTTCGTCCGGGTCTTCGATCTCTACGGGCTCCATGGGCTCCATGGGCTCCATAGGCTCCACAGGCTCCACAGGCTCCGAAGTGTCTTTCCCGGCGACCTCCACGGGTTCCCCGTAAACTTCCTCCGGCTCTACGACGGCTTCTTCCGGTTCGGACGCGGCCTGAATTTCCGGGAACAGCGCCGGCAGCCAGATGATGAACGTGGTGCCTTCGCCTTTGACCGTGACGACTTCGACCGAACCTTGATGCTCGTCGATGATCCATTTGGCGATGGACAGTCCAAGCCCCGTGCCGGGCGTCTTGCCCCGCGATTCGTCGGCCCGGTAGAAACGTTCGAAAATATGCGGCACTTCGTCTTTGTCCATGCCGATCCCGGTATCTTTGACCCGGATGCCGACCTGCTGGCGGTAGACGAGAATATCGAGCGAGACTTGTCCTTCCGCCGTGTACTTGAACGCATTTTCGATAAAAATGAACAGCATCTGCTGCAAATAATCTTTGTTGCCGACTACGGCGATCCCGTCGAGCGCGGTCAGATCACCCGGCGCCCACTGGGCCCGGTGCGGCAGAAACTGCGCCCGGCGCACGACGTCTTCGACCAGCGGACCGAGCTGCAGCAGTTCTTTTTGCATCGTCTGGCCGGCGTCGGCCCGCGCCAGCGACAGCATGTCGCCGATCAGCCGGCTCATTCGCTCGGATTCATCGGCAATGTCGCCGATCGCTTCGACGGACATCTGCCGCAGATCTTCTTCGGTCAGGCCGTGCGGCATGCTGTCGAGCGTCCAGATCTTTTTGAGCAAATCGGTATTGCCCCGAACGGTCGTCAGCGGCGTACGCAGCTCGTGCGAAGCGTCCGAGACGAAGCGCCGCTGCGCCCGGTACGATTCTTCCAGGTCTTTGTAAAACAGTTCCGTGCGCGCCAGCATCCGGTTCACCGTGCTGATCAGCTGTCCGACCTCGTCCTGCGGGCCGGTATAGTCGATCCGGACGCTGAGGTCGCTGCTCGTCTGCACCCCGTTCGCCGCTTCGATGACTTTGCCGATCGGCGCCATCGATTTGCGGGCCAGGAACATGCCGAGCGTGGCGGCCAGAATAAGCGTGGACACCGAGCCGAGCAGGAGAATGAAGCGCAGATCCGACAGCAGGTTCTCCGCTTCTTCTGTACTGGCCGCAATTTGCAGCAGCACCGGCTCGCGCGCCCCGTTTGCCGGCAGCAGCAGCTGTTGATACATCAAATAAGGCCGGCCTTCGGAGCGGATACGGCTGAAATCTTCTTTGACTCCTTCCAGCGGAGGAATCTCGAATTTGAACGCGCCGGGGCCGAACGTCATATTGTCCGACTGCTGAAGATCGCCGCTGCCGTAAAAGTAAATCTGTACATATAACCGGCTGTCGATCGTTTTCAAAATATTTTCGATATTGATCTTGGAAGTGACCATGCCCGAATCGTCGACGACGATGCTCTGCCGGATCTGCTCGCGAATACGGCTCTGCCACGTGTCGTACGTATTCTGGTAAGTGTTGTAATAGACGAACGTATAGATGATCGCGCTGAACATCAGCAGAGTCAGCGCCAGGATGCCGGAGTACCAGGCGGTCAGGCGTAAACGGATAGACATAGCAGAGGGCTGCCCCCTTTTAGGAATCGCTTCTTAGGATGTAACCGGCGCCCCGGATCGTCTGGATCAGGCGCTTGGAGCTTGAATCTTCCGTCTTCTGGCGCAGCATCGCGATATACACTTCGAGCACGTTGGATTCGCCGCTGTAGTCGTATCCCCAGATTTTGTCCATAATCACGTCGCGCGACAGCACCCGTCTCGGATTGAGCATGAACAGATGCAGCAGTTCGAATTCTTTGGCCGTCAGTTCGACCTTGCGTTCGCCTCTCGTCACTTCGCGCGAATCGATATTCATGACGAGGTCTTCGAAGCTCAGCCGCTCGCCGTCGTCTTCGCGGACCGTGTCCGTTTTGCGGCGCAGCAGCGCGCGCACCCGCGCCAGCAGTTCTTCGAGCGCGAACGGCTTGACGAGGTAATCGTCCGCGCCGAGATCGAGTCCTTTGACCCGATTCTCCAGCTCGTCCTTGGCCGTAAGCATCAGCACCGGAACGGCGCTGCCCGCTTCGCGCAGCCGGCGCACCACTTCGAACCCGTCCACCTCGGGCATCATGACGTCAAGCACGAGCAGATCGGGATCGGTCGTGCGCATCAGCTTCAGCCCTTCCGCCCCGTTTGGCGCCGTGTGTACCTCGTATCCTTCAAAAGCCAGCCCCCTGCGCAGCATGGAGATGATTTTTTCGTCGTCGTCGACAATCAGAATATTGGATCGCATATGCATTCGTTCCCCTCTACGTTCTTTTTCTATTATTGTAGCAACGTTCACGTACCTTCGCATCCTGTTTTCTTGCGGCGACTCTCAGGCCGGGCGCCAAAAAACGGGAGGGGTCTCCCCCTCCCGTTCGCCCGCTTCGTATCCGTCGTTCGCCGGCGATCCTTATTGGCCGCCGAACGGGTTAATCAATCCGTTGTTCGGAGTCTGGTTCTCGCTGCCGCCGCCCTGCTGTCCAGCGGCCGATTCGTCGTACTGGTTCCGGTCGCCCACCGTTACTTTGAGGTCGACTTTCTTATCGTTGCGCACGACGTTCAGCGTAATTTCGGTTCCGACTTTGAACTTCTGGATCGCCGCGATCAGATCCTGGCTGGTCGCATAAGGCGTACCGTTCACGCCGGTGATGATGTCGTAGCTGCGCAGATCGGCTTTGTAGGCCGGCGATCCGTACAGCACTTCGCTGACGAGCGAACCTTCCTTCGTGTCCACGCCCATCTGCTGCGCGATGCTGTCCGACATCGTCGTCAGGCTTGCGCCGATAAACGGAACGGCTTCTTTCGGAATTTCTTCGTTGTTTTTGAGCTGTTCGACGACGCCTTTGATCGTGTTCGAGGAAATCGCGAAGCCGATGCCCTGCGCTTCCGTGCTGACGGCCGTGTTCATGCCGATCACTTCGCCGTTCAGGTTGATCAGCGGACCGCCGGAGTTGCCCGGGTTGATCGACGCGTCGGTCTGCAGCAGGTGCTTGTACTGCGTCGCTTTGCCCGTCGTCTCGTCGGCGATCGAAATTTCGCGTTCTTTGGCGCTGAGCACGCCGGCCGTAACCGTGTGTTCGAAGCCTTCCGGGTTGCCGATTGCGACGACCCAGTTGCCGATCGCCGTCGCATCGGAATCGCCCAGCGAGATGTACGGGAAGTCGCTGCCGTCGGTGCTCGTGATCTTGAGGACCGCCAGGTCAAGATCGGCGCTATGACCGAGCAGTTTCGCTTCGTAAGGCTTGGTCGTACCGTCCAGCGTAACCTGGATGACGTCTCCGCCTTCAACCACGTGGTTGTTCGTCAGGATATAGCCTTCTTTATCGAAAATGAAACCCGTTCCGAGTCCGAGCGGCGTCAGTTGATCCGAAGCGGAACCGGAATTCGTGCCGGAGCCGCCGTTGTTCTCGCTGCCCTGGGAGTCGCCGTAGAAATATTTGAAGAACGGGTCGTTGTAATTGCCCTGCTTACCGGAAGTCCCGCCTTTGGACAGCGTCTCGATCTTGACGACCGAAGGGCTGGACTGGTTCACGACGTCCGAGATGTCTTTGGACGACGCGATCGTATACGCCGCGGTCGAGACGCCGCTCGGGTTGGACGGCGCGGTCTGCGAAGTCGCCGCCTTGGCCGTCGACGCTTCGTCGCCGTCGAACCAGCCGGCATGTCCGGCGCCGAACACCGAACCGGTAATGACGATGGCGCCCAGCGCCCCGGCCGCGAACGACGTCAGCGCGTTTTTGAACGAAGACTTCGGCTTCTGGTTGTAGTTCCAGTTGCCGCCCGAGCCGCCGCCCGGAGCCGAACCGTTCGGTCCACTTGGCGTGCCGTACGAGTCGTAACCGCGGATCGCGCTCGGAGGCGTGACTTCGACGTCCTGCACTTTGGGCGCTTCCGGATCGGAAGAGCCGACCGATTGGAACGGGCCGTACGAGTAATAGTAAGACGAGCCGTCCGGGTTCGTGCCTGTCCGCTCGGAGGAGTCGGCTCCGGAATTGTTGCGGTTCCCTTCGCTGCTGCCTGCTCCGTTGTTGTCTTCAAAAGAATTGCCGTATTTCTTCTCGTCCATCTCTATTTCCTCCTCGCGTTCGGGCTGTGCCGAATGACGTAAATGTGAATTGCGTTTGCTGCCGATTGAATGGGACAAGTACCGTCTGCCCTGATGCTGCCGTTTGCTTCTGTACTTATTTTCGCCCAGCAACCTTAATTACACATTAAAAGAGGCATAAAGAAAGATAAGAAAGCCCTTAATTTTGCAAAATGCCAAAAAAGCCTCTTCTCCTGCGGAAAAGGAGAGGAGACCGGCTTCCCCGCAAGATCGGTGCAGGGAGCGGTTCGGCGTCGGTTCAGGCCCGGACTTCGGAACCGGACGATTCGGGCGGCACGCGAAAAGTCAGGCAGTACATCAGGCCGCGGCAGATCTCGCGCGCTTCGACTTCGAGCATCCCGTCCGGAATGAGCCGCACCGGAACGACGATCTCCGCGCGCTGCTTGAACCGGCGGCCGACGAACGGAATCTTCTCGTACGTGCCGGAAGCGAGCCGTTCGGTCTCGTCGACGATCACGATCTTCGTGCCCGGCTTGGCGACGCGGATCATTTCCCGGACCGCCTGCGCCCCGTCGTTGAAAAAGTTGATACCGCCGACATGGTAGACCGTATCGAAAAAGTCGTCGCCGAACGGAAGGCGTTCGGCCGTCGCTTGGTATAACGAAGCGGAACGTTTCCATTTGCGCAGATGCTTCCGGCACACGTTCAGCATGCCGAGCGACAGATCGAGGCCGTGCAGCTCGATATCCGCCGGCAGATACGGGAAATTGTCCCCGGTGCCGCACGACACTTCCAGCACGCGCCCGCCGGGCGGAATCTCGAGTTCGTCCAGAAACTGCCGCCGGTAAGCTTCTTCCCCGCCGAATTTCAAGCGAAAGTAGACTTTGTTCGACAGATTGTAAAAAGGCGCGATGCGGTCGTACATGCCGCGGTATTTGCCGTTGTCGCCGACGGCGCCGCTCGCTTCCGGAAAACGCCGGATCTCCGTCAAGTCGTTCGCAAGCAGGCTCACGAGCGGACCATCCCCTGCCGGTGGGCATAGATCGCAAGCTGCGTGCGGTCTTCCAATTCGCACTTCATCAGCAGGTTGCTGACATGGGTCTTGACCGTTTTGATACTGATATGCAGCTCTTCCCCGATCTCCTTGTTGCCCATGCCTTCGGCGATCAGCAGCAGCACTTCCTTCTCGCGCTCGGTCAGCGGAGACGAATCGGCTTCCACCGTCCGCTGGCGGATCCCGCGCGTCAGCGCCTGGGAGACGTCTCCGGTCATGACCGGCATGCCGCGGTAAGCGCCTTTGAGCGCGTAGATCAGTTCTTCCGCCGTGACCGTCTTCAGCACATAGCTGACGGCGCCCGCTTCGATCGCTTCCATGACCAGCTTGTCTTCGAGAAAACTGGTCAGCATAACGACGCGGATCGTCGGAAATTCCGACATGACGAGCCGCGTCGCTTCGGTGCCGTTCATCTCCGGCATCATCAGATCCATCAGGATCAGATCCGGCATTTCGCCGCCTTCCCCGGACAGCGTCCGCAGATGCCCGATCACTTCGAAGCCGTTCGCCGCTTCCCCGATCACGTCAAACCCCGGTTCCAGCATCAAGTACGTTTTCAGTCCCATTCTCACCATGTCGTGATCGTCCGCCAGCAGGATCTTGATCTTGTCCATGCGTGTCCACCGCCTTTTCTTCTCCGAATTTTGGAATATGTACGCGGATCGTCGTGCCCGCGCCCGGCTTCGACAAGATTTCGGCCCGTCCGCCGAGCTTCTCCGCCCGTTCGCGCATCGTCAGCAGCCCGTAGGAACCCTGCTTTTGCGCCGCGCCGCCCGAAAAGCCTTTGCCGTCGTCGCTGATCGACAGCAGCACCTGCCGCTCGTTCTCCCGCAGCGACAAGCTGACGATGCTCGCCTGGGCATGCTTGACGATGTTCGCCATCGCTTCCTGGACGATCAGGAACAGCTGCTGCTCGATCGCTTCGGACAGCCCGTTGCACAGTTCGACGTCTTTGATGCCTTTCAATCCGTTCTGGATGCAGTAATCCGGGAACCAGCGATCGAGCGCGGCCGGAAGCTCCATGCCTTCGAGTTCCACCGGCCTCAGCTGCGCGATCAGCGCCCGCATCTGCTTCTGCGCCAGATTCGACATCTGGATCAGCTGCCGCATGACCGTCTCCGCCGCGTCCGGGTTGCGCTCCAGCACTTTGGGCAGCGAAGCGGCCGACATATGGATAGCGAAAATCTGCTGGCTGACCGAGTCGTGCAAATCGCGCGCCATCCGGCGGCGTTCTTCGCGCACGGCGCTTTCGACCAGCTGCTCTTTTCCGACCGCGTCGCTCTCGCCGAGCTTTTGCAGCAGCTTCGTCTTCGTCTCGATCGAATTCATCATCGCGTTGAATTCGCGGTAGACGCGCGCGAACGACTGGTCTTCCGTATCGCCCAGCCGCAGGCCCAGATTGCCCTGCGCGACCTGAAGCATGCTGTAGTGCAGCACGTCGATCCGGCGCTGGATACGCTGACCGGCCACGTAACCGGTCACGACGGCGACGATCACCGCGGCCAGCAGGTAGAATAACCAGACTTTCCGCGGAAAAACCTGTACGAGTCCGTACAGGCTGAACCAATATAACAAAGCGGCGAGAATGCCGCCGCTAAGCAGGAAGTACAAAATCAGTTCCCATTTCGTGTTTTTCAATAAGTTGCCCATAGGTAAGCTCCCACCTCGCCCCGATCTGCTTAACCGACTCTCGTCACGTGCACGTCTCCGATGAAGGAACTCGCCGAAATCTTGATCCGTTTGGCGCATTCGTCGTAGTTCTGCGTCTCGTCCACGCCGCTCACGATGCCCGACCGCGTGCTGCCCAGCACGTTATGGTCGCCGAGAAACGAACTGCTGTTGGCCCGCACGCCGAGTTCCGGATCGTTCGGAACGTAGATAACGACGTCGCCGATAAAGCAGGAAATGTTGATTCTCGTCGTGCCGTAAGGGATCTGCGCTTTGGTCAGATCGATGACCGTGTCGCCGACAAAATGGGAAATGTTCAGCGGCTTGAGGCGGAAATAGTCTTTGCCGATATAATAGTCGCCGATAAAGCTCGATTCGTTGACCGTTTTTTCCTTTTTTTCCTTGTCCGCCTGTTGGCGCGCTTTTTTCATTTCCGCCCGGTCGTTTTCTTCTTCTCTAATGTCTTCGCGGCAGTCGTCGTAAAACCTGCTGTCTTCGGCAAAATAGTCCGGGAACGGTTCCTTGTCCAGCGGCACGCCCGATTTATACCGGGGTCCGGCTTGTTTGTCGCCTTCTTTGCCGAGCGACTTTTTGAAATCGTGCATCGCGCTGTCCACTTCGTGCTTCACTTCGTCCGCGATCCGGGAAAAGTCGATCTTCCGCATCTGCTCGGCCGTCTGCTTGCCGAACTCGCGGGCCATCCCGCCGATTTTGTGAAACTCCGATCCTTCGTTCGAACGCTCGCGGCCGGCGGCCGGTTGTTCACTTTCGCCGTCGCTTCTTCCGTCACGTTCGGGCGCCCAGTCATACCGGTTGCGGGGCTCGCCGTCGCCGGCCGGTTCTTCTTTGTCCAGATTGACGAACATGCGGTCAAGCGGCGATTCCAGCGGTTCGATCGGCATCGGCGGAACCGGAGGAGCCGGCGGCGCCGAATGATGGAAGTCTTCCGGGTTGTCGCGCTGGACCGACGGATACTCCGGCGATCGTTTCGGTTTGAGCAGCACGTAGACGCCGGTAGCGATCAGCGCTGCGGGAATCATGATTTTGAAAAACTCGCCCGGGCTGAGCACATGCATGCCCAGGTTCCGCGTCTGAAAATAACCCCCGATGACGATCATGATCACGCTGCCGACGATGCTGGAACTCATTTTTTTGGTGTCCAGCAGTTTTTGCAGGCCGATCAGAATCAGAATCATCGGCCAGAACGTCCGAATCAGATCTCCGATGCCGAAGCTGATCCATCCCAGCTGATACGCCAGAAACACGCCGCCGACCGCGATCAACCACAAAGCTCCACTTTTTTTCATTGTCTTCTCCTCCTTGTATCGGTACCGGATGCAGGCGCTGCCGATCCGGACACTTCTTATGATGGTAGGTTCAGTCTACCGGACCGAAACCCTTTGCAAAAGCGGCGCGGGAACGAAAAGCTTCTCGGTCCCGAGACCGAGACGTTTTGTGTCCCGCCGTCTACATCCGGCCGCGCAGCAGGCCGAGCGTCAGTTCTTCGTTCAAGCTGCGATCGTAATCGAATCTCTCTTCTCCCCTGCGCTTCGGCGAACGCAGCGCCTGAACTTTCGCCGCCGACACGGTGCCTCCCTGCATTTCCCGCGATCCGAACAGTTTGCCGTACGCCGCTTTGAGCAGCTTTTTCGCTTTATTCTTTTTCATGGTCCGCGCCTCCCTTCGTTTTTTCCAGTATGCGGGAAAAACAAGGGAGTCCGAAGCGGCGCGCGGATGATTTGCGCCTGCGCCTGCGGGGCGAACTTTCGGCCCGCCTCCGGCCGGAGCCGGGCCGGCCTTGAGACCGAGCCGCGGCGGCGGACGGACCGAAAGCGCACGCGAAAAGGCCGCTCCCGTGAAGGGAGCGGCCTGCGTTCAAGACGCCTGAAGCCTTGCAAGACGGCCCGAAGCGTTAAATTTTACGGGTGCGGATCTCTTCTTGCAGCATGGCGATCACTTCGTCCAGCGGCTTGGCGCCGAGGTCGCCTTCGCCGCGCTTGCGCACGGACACGCCGCCCGCTTCTTTCTCGTTCTCGCCGACGACGAACATGTACGGCGATTTTTCCAGCTGCGCTTCCCGGATCTTGTAGCCGAGCTTTTCGTTGCGCACGTCGGTCTCGACGCGAATGCCGGATTCTCTAAGCTTCTCCGCCACCTGCTCGGCGTACTCGCTGTAGTTGCCCGATACCGGAATGATCTTCGCCTGCATCGGCGACAGCCACAGCGGCAGATTGCCGGCGAAGTTCTCCAGCAGGAACGCCGTGAAGCGTTCCATCGTGCTGATAATGCCGCGGTGGATCACGACCGGGCGATGCTTCTGGCCGTCGTCGCCGACGTATTCCAGTTCGAAGCGTTCAGGCAGCAGGAAGTCGAGCTGCGCAGTCGACAGCGTCTCTTCTTTGCCAAGCGCCGTTTTGATCTGCACGTCGAGCTTCGGTCCGTAGAACGCCGCTTCGCCTTCCGCTTCGTAGAACGGCAGGTCGAGTTCTTCGACGACTTCGCGCAGCATGCGCTGGGACATTTCCCACATCTCGTCGTTCTGGAAATACTTCTCGGTATCCTGCGGATCGCGGTAAGACAGACGGAATCGGTAGCTGTCGATACCGAAGTCTTCGTACACTTTGGCGATCAGCTTCACGACGCGGCCGAATTCTTCCTTGATCTGGTCCGGGCGGCAGAAAATATGCGCATCGTTCAGCGTCATCGCGCGCACGCGGTGGAAGCCGGTCAGCGCGCCGGACATTTCGTACCGGTGCATCAGGCCGAGCTCGGCGATACGGATCGGCAGTTCCCGGTAGCTGTGCATATCGTTTTTGTACACCATCATATGGTGCGGGCAGTTCATCGGACGCAGCACGAGCGATTCATTGTCCAGCTCCATCGGCGGGAACATGTCTTCCTGGTAATGTTCCCAGTGGCCGGACGTTTTGTACAGCTCCACGTTGCCCATGACCGGCGTGTACACGTGCTGGTAGCCGAGGCTTTCTTCAAGATCGACGATGTAACGCTCCAGCGTCCGGCGCAGCTTGGCACCGTTCGGCAGCCAGATCGGCAGGCCCTGCCCGACCAGATTGCTGAACGTGAACATCTTGAGGTCTTTGCCCAGCTTCCGGTGGTCGCGCTTTTTGGCTTCTTCGAGGAAATGCAGATGCTCGTCCAGCTCCGCTTTTTTGAAGAAGGCCGTGCCGTAGATCCGCTGCAGCATTTTGTTCTTGCTGTCGCCGCGCCAGTAGGCACCGGCCACGCTCAGCAGCTTGAAGATTTTGAGCTTGCCTGTCGACGGCACATGCGGACCGCGGCACAGGTCGAAGAACTCGCCCTGGTCGTAGATCGTAATCGCCGCTTCTTCCGGCAGCGCGTTGATCAGTTCAAGCTTGTACGGATCGCCCAGCTCGCCGAAGATTTTGAGCGCTTCGTCGCGGCTTACTTCGCGGCGGGTAATCGGCAGGTTCTCGCCGACGATCCGCTCCATTTCCTTCTCGATCTTCTGCAGATCTTCCGGATTGAGGCCGTGCTCCAGGTCCATGTCATAATAGAAGCCTTCCTCGATGACCGGACCGATGCCGAGCTGCACTTCTGTCGTGCCGAACAGACGGCGGACCGCTTGAGCCGTCAGGTGGGCCGTGCTGTGGCGAACGACTTCGAGCCCTTCCGGCGAACCCGGCATGACGATTTCGATCTGCGCGCCGTTCTCGAGCGGGGTGTTCAGGTCGACGACGATACCGTTTTGCTTGCCGGCGAGCGCGTTTTTGCGCAGGCTGCTGCTGATCGACGCGGCGACGTCTTCGATTGTGCTGCCGTCCGCGTATTCCCGGACGGAGCCGTCCGGCAGGCTGATAGAGATGGCCATAATTAAAATTCCTCCTTCAAATTTGGGAAAATAGGACGCGAAACGCGCGCAAAAAAAGCCCGTCCCGCGAAGGGACGAGCGTTATACCCGTGGTTCCACCCTGATTCGGCCGTAGGTCCGCCTACCGGTCCGCATCGACCGAAAGCGGGCGATAAGCCCTCATTGAGCACATCAATAACGGAAGTGCGGTCCGGCGTTCTCTACTGCCCGGCTAACGGAGGCGTGCGGATCCTGGCGTGCGCGCTGCCGGCGGGGTTCGAAAACGCAGCTCGGAAGGGGTAAATGCAGGTCGATCCGGAGGAAATTGCAGCCTGGGTTTCCTCTCTCTGGGACGGTACCGGGTGCCTGGCATTGTTGTCTTCGTCGTTGCTTTTGCTGCTGTTCATTATAAGTCGTACGCCGGCGAGCGTCAAGACCAAGCCGGCGGCACGAAAAGGCGTACGCCGCTGTCGGGCGCGCCCGACAGCGGCTTTTACGTGCGGGACGGTTCGGACGTGCCGACGGCGGAAGGCCGCAGCACATGCTCCAGCTCCCCGATGTGATCGACCGTCGCGTTCGCTTTCTCCAGCTCGCCCGGCTCCGCGAAAGCGGACCGGATGCCGACCGACGGCATGCCGACCGCGAGAGCCGCGTCGATGTCCGACTTGCGGTCTCCGACCATCAGCACCTGCTCCGGTCGGCGTCCCGACTGCCGCAGCAGCTCGGCCAGCACCTCGCTTTTGCGCTGCGCGCCGACGCTTCCCGCGCACAGCGGATACCGGATCAGGCCCTTCAGGCCGTCGATCCGCAGCACGCGGTCCAAATACGCTTCCCCGCAGTTGCTCGCCGTCGCGAGTTCATACGTGCCCGACAGCCGCTTCAGCAGCTCCGGCACCCCTTCGAGCGCGTAAGAGCGCGACTCCATCTTGCGATGCAGCAGGTCGTCGTGCGGCTTCTTGTACCGTTCCTGCGCCGACTCGTCCATATCGGGCGCTACCTTTTTCCAGGCTTCTTCTCCCGTCATGCCGAATACCGAGCGGATCGTTTCTTTGGAAGGCTGCTCGTCCGCATCCCCGTTTGCGATCGCTTCCTCGAAAACGTCGTGATTGACTTCGTACATCGCTTCCGACGTATCGATCAGCGTGCCGTCCAGATCGAACGCGATCACTTCGATGGCGGACGCGTCAAAAGTTATTTTTTTGTTCATGATCGATGTTCTCCTTCCGCTTTGCCGTAATGTTCGCCAGCGGCGCAGCCGATGACGCGGTATGTCTTTTTTTACCCAATACATATGTTCATTCTTTCTTATACCCAATTTTATGCTCTTTCGCCCTTTTGCGAATTTGCGGCGTAAAAACGTGCGGATACGGAAATCGGGGCTTTTCATCCATTGAGGGCAGGATTACGCTTGCGCACGCCGAATACTTAGGGAAGCACGTCCGTTTCACCACTACCCCGGCAGCAAGCCGACACAAGGAGGATTCCATGCTATCGTTCAAAAAACCCGATGTCGAGCAGTTCTTCCGTACGTTTGCGATCGAGAATTTCACGGTCAGTCCGGATGAAGAACAGCTTGTGTTCAGCACCAATCTCAGCGGCAAGTTTGATCTCTGGGCCATGGATCTTCCGGATACGTTTCCGTATCCGCTTACTTTTAACGGCCAAAACTGCCACGATCTCAAATACGACAAACACGGCCGCTTCCTCGTAGCCGGGTTCGACCGCGACGGCGACGAGAACGCGCAGCTTTATGCGCTGCAGCCCAAAGGCGGCGAACTGCTGCCCCTGTGCGTCAAAGAAGGCCACCGGCATATGAACCCGATCCTGTCCGAGGACGGCAAGCGTCTCTACTATACGTCCACCAAAGAAGACCCGACCTACCTCAGCGCCCTCTGCTGCGACCTCAAGACGGGGCAGGAAGTGTCCGTGCTTCAAGGTTCGGGCGACGCTTCGATCTTCCTGATCGACGTCGGTCCCAAAGAAGAACATCTCGTGTACGCCAAACATTTCTCCAATACTTATGCCCCGGCGTTCGTCTGCTCGGGCGACGACCATGTCTCGCTCGACCCGGAAGCGAAAGGCGAATATACGGTGTCCGACTGCGTGTTCACGGGCAAGCACGAACTGCATTACCTGACCAACGCGGGCAAAGACTTCTCTTACCTGGCCCGATTCGATATCGAGAGCGGCACCAAAACGGTCCTGCTCGAACTCGAAGGCGTCGATTTCACGTCGGTCGCCTACGACAAGGAACGCGGCCTGCTGTACCTGAGCGCAAGCAAGGGAGTCGCCGACCATCTGTACACCTACGACCTGGAAAGCGGTTCGCTCGGCGGCATCGCGCTTCCGGTCGACGTGCTGTCTTCGCTCAAAGTGGCGGAGAGCGGCAATGTGTACGTGCTCGGACGCAGCGCCGTCAGCCCGACCAACATTTTCAAAAAAGAACCGTTGTCCGACGAATGGACGCGCTGCACCAACTACGGCGTACCGGGCATCGCGGAGTCGGAGCTTGTTCGGCCCGAAGTGCTGACCTACCCGTCGTTTGACGGCCTGGAGATCGAAGCGCTGTTCTTCCGGGCGCGCGAAGGCACGTCCAACGGACATACGATTCTGTGGCCGCACGGCGGGCCGCAGGCGGCGGAGCGTCTCGGATTCCGTTCGCTGTTCCAGTTCCTCGTCAGCCGCGGCTTTCATATTTTCGCGCCGAACTTCCGGGGATCGACCGGCTACGGCCTCGCTTTCTGCAAGCTTGTCGAAGGCGATTGGGGCGACGGTCCGAGACTGGACAATATTGCCGGGCTGGATTGGATCATCGAAAACGGCTACGCCGAACGCGACAAGCTGCTGCTGATGGGCGGAAGCTTCGGCGGCTACATGGCGCTTCTGCTGCACGGACGCCACGCCGATTATTTCAAAGCCGTCGTCGACATCTTCGGTCCGAGCGACCTGTTCTCGTTTATTGAATCGGTGCCGGAGCACTGGAAGCCGATCATGAACCAATGGGTCGGCGATCCGGTAGCGGACAAGGACAAACTGATCGCCTACTCGCCGATCACGTATCTGGACGGCATGACCAAGCCGATGCTCGTCATTCAGGGCGCCAACGATCCCCGCGTCGTCAAAGCCGAATCGGACCAGATCGTCCAAGCGCTGCAGGGCAAAGGCGCAGGCGTCGAGTACCTCGTGCTGGACGACGAAGGACACGGATTCTCGAAAAAGGAAAACGAGATTCGGGTCTACCGCGCCGTTCTGGAGTTTTTGGAAAAAGCGATCAAGGAACAACCGGCCGGCGTAGAGACCTGACCGTCAATATCCGATATCAAACACCCGCAAGCCAGGCGATTTATATCGCTTGGCCGGCGGGTTTTTTCGTCATGCACGTTATGTTCGACCTTTGAACAAGACATCGACTATTGACAAACTTTCGCTTCGACCTTACTCTTTGAATAGTGCGTTCGTTGATAACGATTATCGTTTTCAATTAAAATTTATTCGGAGAGGGAGAATACATACTTATGAAAAAGATTCTTTTGCCCCTGCTGCTGCTGTTCGTCGTCGCGTTGACCGCCTGCGGAGGAGGCCAGCCGGCCAAGACGTCCGGCAGTAGTACCGCCGCAGCCGCCGATCCCAAAGCTGCCGAAACTGCCGAAGCTTCCACGGGAACCGTCACTTATCAATCGGAGAACGGCCCTATCCAGGTGCCGGCCAATCCGCAGCGCGTCGTCGACCTGTCGAGTTATACCGGCACGTTGATCCAGCTCGGCGTTCCGGTCGTCGGCGTGGACACATGGACCAAAAACAACCCGAACTTCAAAACGGATTTGGCGGACGTGCCCGAAGTTTCGGCCGACAATATCGAGAAGATCATCGAGCTGCAGCCCGACCTGATCATCGCTTCGAGCGACGTGAAGAACGCCGACAAGCTCAAACAGATCGCGCCTCTCGTGACGTACACGTATAACAAAGTGGATTACCTGACGCAGATCGAAGAAGTGTCCAAAGCGGTCAACAAAGGCGAAGAAGGCGCCGCCTGGGTCGCGGACTTCAAGACCCGCGCACAGCAGGCCGGCGAAGAGATCAAAGACAAGATCGGCGCCGACAAGACGATCACCGTCATGGAAGGCGACGCCAAAAACCTGTACATCTTCGGCGATGCGTGGGGCCGCGGCACCGAAATTCTGTATCAGGCCATGGGCCTGAAAATGCCGGACAAAGCCAAGGAAATGACGTCCAAGCAGGGTTATTACGAACTGTCGCTCGAAGTGCTGCCGGAATACCTTGGCGATTACGTCATCTTCAGCAAAACGTTAAGCGGGGACAATTCG
The DNA here is from genome assembly GCF_006542275.1 of Saccharibacillus brassicae. NCBI lineage: Bacteria > Bacillati > Bacillota > Bacilli > Caryophanales > Paenibacillaceae > Saccharibacillus > Saccharibacillus brassicae. The sequence goes on along the minus strand of NZ_CP041217.1, from coordinate 4,265,102 downwards.
TTCCAGGAGACCGACACGTACAAAAACATTCCGGCGGTCAAAAACGGGCAGGTCTACGAAGTCGACGCCACGGGCTTCTACTTCAACGACGCCAAATCGCTCGATTACCAGCTCGATTTCTTCAAAAAGTCTTTCCTGGGCGAATAATCTTGCGCGATGAAAACTTCCGCTTCGACTCGCGTTTTCCGTTTCTTTCCGTTTAAGCTGCTGCTCAGCCTGATCGCGCTGGCGCTGCTGTTCGTCGGCTCGATCCTGCTCGGAGCCAAAAATATCTCGCTGCCGGATATTTGGAGCGCTCTGTTCGTTCCGGGCGCAACAAATGCCGATATCTCGATCATTCGGGATCTGCGGCTTCCGCGCGAGATCGGAGGCATGCTCGTCGGCGCCGCGCTCGGCGTCTCCGGTGCCGTCATGCAGGGGCTGACGCGCAATCCGCTGGCCGATCCCGGCCTGCTCGGCGTGACGGCCGGCGCCAACGCGGCGCTGGCTGTCGTGTTCGCTTTCTTTCCGGCCGTCGGCTATTTCGGCGTCATGATCGCCTGCTTCATCGGAGCGGCGTTCGGCGTAACGTTCGTGTTCGGCCTGCTTGCGCTGCGCGGCAAAACACTGTCTCCCCTGCGCATGATTCTGGCGGGCGCGGCCGTATCGGCGCTGCTTGCCGCCGCGGCCGATACGATCGCCCTGGAATTCAAAATTTCCAAAAGCGTATCCATGTGGACGTCCGGCGGCTTGATCGGCACCTCTTGGGGGCAGCTGCAAACGATCGCTCCGGCCATCGTGCTCGGCCTGGCCGTGGCGCTGCTGCTGTCGCGGCATCTGACGATCCTCAGCCTGAACGAATCGACCGCGGTCGGCCTCGGCTTGAACACCGGCTGGATCAAAGTCGCCTTGTACGCGGCGATCACGCTGCTGACCGGAGCCGCGGTGGCGCTCGTGGGCAATCTCGCGTTCGTCGGGCTGATGATTCCCCATTTGGTGCGCATCTTCGCGGGCACCGATTACCGGAGCATCCTGCCGCTATCCGCCGTGTTCGGAGCCGCGTTCATGATCATTGCCGATACGCTCGGCCGGATGCTGAACGCGCCGCTTGAGACGCCCGTCGCCGCGATCGTCGCCGTGCTGGGCCTGCCGTTCTTCCTGTTTATCGTACGCAAAGGAGGGAAAGGCCTCTCATGAACCGGATGCTGCATACGCTGCGCCGCCTGCCCCGGCATAACGGCGTGCTTGTCACGCTTGCCGCTTTGATTTTGGTCACCTTTTTCGTCAGCTTGGGTCTCGGTTCTTCGTCCGTCTCGTACGGACGGATCATTCCGACGCTGCTCGGCAGCGGCACGTTCAAGGACGAATTCGTCCTGTTCGATATCCGGATGCCCCGCATCCTGATCACGCTGCTGGCCGGCATGGCGCTCGCCCTGTCCGGCGCGCTGCTGCAGGGCATCACGCGCAACGAACTGGCCGACCCCGGCATCGTCGGCATCAATGCGGGAGCCGGCGTCGGCGTGACCGTATTTTTCCTGTTCGCTCCGATCGAAGTCGGCACGTTCGTCTTTCTGATCCCGGCCGTCGCTTTTGCCGGAGCGCTATTGACCGCCGTGCTGATCTACCTGTTCGCGTACCGTCCGGGCGAAGGCGTGCAGCCGATCAAGCTGATTCTGATCGGCGTCGGCTTCTCCACGGCTCTGTCCGGCGTCATGATCGTGCTGATCTCTTCGGCCGAACAGGGCAAAGTCGATTTTATCGCCAAATGGCTCGCCGGCACCGTCTGGGGCACCGACTGGCCATTCGTGTTCGCGCTGCTGCCCTGGCTGCTGCTGCTTATTCCGTTCGCGCTGGTCAAAACGCGGTCGCTGAACCTGCTGTCGCTCGGCGAAGCTTCCGCCGTCGGCGCCGGCGTGCCGATCCAGAAAGACCGGATTCTGCTGCTGCTGACCGCGGTCGCTCTCGCCGCTTCCGCCGTGTCCGTCACCGGCGGGATCGCGTTTATCGGCCTGATGGCACCGCATATCGCCCGCGCGCTCGTCGGACCCGCGCATCAGCGGTTCATTCCGGTCTCGATCCTCGTCGGCGGCTGGCTGCTGCTGTTGGCCGATACGATCGGGCGCAGCCTGAACGATCCCGGCGGGATCGCGGCCGGCATCGTCGTCGCTTTTATCGGGGCGCCGTATTTCCTGCATCTGCTGCTCAAAAAGCCAAACTGAACCCAAACTGAAAAAAACCAAAAAACGCCTCTCCGCCTTGCGGTCCCTTGCCGGGAACCGCTTGAGCGGAGAGGCGTTTGCTTATCGTTCGCCGAATCGGCGGTAAAGGTTGCGGTGGCGCGGCCTGCCGGTCCTGCTTCTGGCCTTGCCTCTAGTTTTGCATGATGAAATCGCGCTGGATTTTGTAATTTTGATCGTCGAACACCTGGATCAGGTTATATTTCGTGTCGCGCTGGGCCGGAATCTTGCCGGCGGCACGGATAATGTCGAGCGTCTGCTCGATATTGACTTTGTGGGTCGTGCCCGCGGCCGATACGACGTTTTCTTCCATCATCGTGCTGCCGAAGTCGTCGCAGCCGTAGCTGAGCGACATTTTGCCCACTTCCGGTCCCATCGTGACCCACGACGACTGGAAATGCTTGATGTTGTCGAGCACGATGCGGCTGATCGCCACGTTTTGCAAATACTGCTCCGGCGTCTGCTTCTCGACTTTCATGTTCGTGTTGTCCGGCTGGAACGTCCACGAGATGTAGGCGAGGAACCCTTCGGAATCGTAGCCGTTGCGGATGCATTCGTCCTGGGCTTCGCGCACTCTCAGCATGTGCAGCGCGCGCTCTTCGTACGATTCGCCGAAGCCGATCACCATCGTCGCGGTCGTGTTCATGCCGACTTTGTGCGCCGTCTGCATGACGTCCATCCAATCGCGCCACGAGCCTTTGAGACGGCTGATCTTGCGGCGGGTCCGGTCGTCGAGAATCTCGCCGCCTCCGCCGGGCAGGGAATCAAGTCCCGCTTCGTGGATCGCGCGGATCGTATCTTCCATCGACATGCCGGACAGCTTCTGCATCTTCATGATTTCCGCGGGCGAGAACGAGTGCATCGTCACGTTCGGGAAATGCTGCTTGATCTTGCGCAGAATGTTCAGGTAATATTCGAACGGCAGATCCGGGTTGACTCCGCCCTGCATCAAAATTTCCGTGCCGCCCACGTCTTCGGTCTCCTGAATTTTTTGCAGGATCACTTCATCGGGAAGCACATACCCTTCGGGCGAACCCGGACGGCGGTAAAACGCGCAGAAACGGCAAAAAACGTCGCACACATTCGTATAGTTGACGTTGCGTCCGATGACGAACGTCGTGATCGGATCGGGGTTTTTGCGAATCATCAGTTCGTTGGCGGCATGTCCCAGCTTCTCGATCTCGTTCGTTTCGTACAGGGCGATCGTATCCTCGACGTCGAGACGTCCCCCGTTCAAAGCTTTATCCAGTATTTTGTCAACCGCACTCATTGCATGCAGCCTCCTTTGTGAAAATAGGTTCAAATAAAGTGAGTCGTATCCGTTCGGGCCGTACTGCACAATCTCTATTTTGAAAAGTTAAAATTTAATCGGGCCCTGCAATACAACTAATCCTATCACACTTTACATAAGAATTAAATATGAGCGAACTTCGATACGCCGGCAAAAAGCAAAAACCGGTCCGCCGAAGCGGACCGGTCTGCTGCTTGACGCCGTTAGGCGAGCAGCACGGCGATCAGCGCGATCAGCGCCGGCACCGTCTGAATGAACAAAATTTTGAATTTGGCCGTAGCCGCTCCGTAAATGCCGGCGACCATTACGCAGACGAGGAAGAAGATCTGGATATGCGCCCCCGCTTCCGCGTTCGGATACAGCAGGCCGAACACGAGCCCTGCCGCCAGAAATCCGTTGTACAGTCCCTGATTGGCCGCAAGCGACAACGTCATGTCGGCAAATTTTTGCTCCAGTCCGAACGCTTTCATCCCGCGCGGCTTGTTCCACATAAACATTTCCAGGACCAGAATATACACGTGCAGCAGCGCGATCAGCGCTACCAGGACGTTGGCCACCCATTCCATCGCATTCCCTCTTTTCTTCTGAGGCTTTTGCCTATTTCCATTCATTGTAACAGAAAAAAGAGGTTGCTCCCTTTAGCGAAGGAAAGTTAATCGGCCAGCGCCTGTTCCAGGTCGGCGATCAGGTCGTCGACGTTCTCCAGGCCGACCGAGAAGCGCAGCAGGCCGTCGGCAATGCCACGCTCAAGCCGCACTTCGCGCGGCATCGCCGCATGCGACATCATCGGCGGATACGACAGGATGCTCTCCACCGCGCCCAGGCTGACCGCCACGAGCGGCAGCTTCACGCGGTTCAGCAGCCGTTTGGCCCGCTCCTCGGAGCCGACGTCGAACGACACGACCGCGCCGTAGCCGGTCGACTGCCGTTCGTGGATGCCGCGGCCCGGATGCTCCGGCAGGCCCGGGTAGTAGACGGCTTCCACGTCTTTGCGTTCGGACAGCCAGTGCGCAAGCCTGCGCGCCCCGATCTCGCTGCGTTCCATGCGGGCGCCGAGCGTCTTGATGCCGCGGATCAGCAGCCAGCAGTCCTGCGGCCCGAGCACCGTGCCGAGCCCGTTTTGCAGCTTTTTGAGCTGCGCGGCCAGCTCCGGCGTGCGCGCCACCGCAAGGCCGGCCAGCACGTCGCTGTGTCCGCCGAGGAACTTCGTCGCGCTGTGCAGCACGATATCGACGCCCTGTTCGATCGGCCGCTGGTAATACGGCGTCATGAACGTGTTGTCGACGAGCGTGAGCAGGTCATGCTCTTTGGCCCAGTTCGCTACCGCGCCGACGTCGGTAATCTTGAGCGTCGGATTCGACGGCGTTTCCATGTAGACGCCTTTGGTATTCGGACGCAGCGCCGCTTTGACCTGATCGAGCTCCGTCATGTCGACGAAGGTCGTCTCGATGTTCATGCGGCTCAAAATGGTCGTCAGCAGCCGGTACGTGCCGCCGTAGACGTCTTCCGTGACGATCAGGTGATCGCCGGCCGAAAAGATCATGAGCGCCGCGGAAATCGCGGCCATGCCGGACGCGAATGCGTAACCGCCGGCTCCGCCTTCGAGCAGCGAGATGTAATCTTCGAGCGCCTGGCGCGTCGGGCTGCCGGAGCGGCTGTAATCGTACTGCGGTGGATTGTAAATGTCGAAATGGTGGAACGTCGACGCCTGGTAGATTGGCACGCTGGACGCGCCGGTCGCCGGATCGATCTCCGCGCCGAAATGGATCAGCTTCGTGTCGAAATGCCGGTCTTTGAGCGCCTGCGCCGCTTCTTCGGGCGTTTGCAGCTGCCGGGGCGCGGCCGCGGCCTGCTCCGGCGTGCGTCCTTGCGGCTGCGCCGTTTTCTCCGTGCCGGTCTCCAGACTGTCGCCGCTGCCGTTTTTGCCGATAAGTCCGTCGTTCCCGGTATTTTCGTTATTCCCGTTGTTTACGTCGGTCATATTAAGCTTCCGCCCCTTCCGTCTCGTTCAAAGCCGCCTGCAGCGCGCCGCCGAGGTCCGCGATCAGGTCGTCGATATGCTCGATGCCGACCGAGAAACGCAGCAGCTTGTCGTCCACGCCGATCGCGTCGCGAATTTCCTGCGGAATATCCGCGTGCGTCTGTATCGCCGGATACGTCATCAGCGACTCGACGCCGCCCAGACTTTCCGCGAAAGCGATCAGCCGGATATGACGCAAGATCGGATCGATCCAGCGCGCGTCTTTGACTTTGAACGAGAAAATACCGGTATTGCCGCTCGACTGCCGGTTCTGTACGTCGTGTCCCGGATGCTCCGGCAGACCCGGATGGTAGACGGCTTCGATCTGCGGATGCTGCTGCAGGAAACGCGCAAGCGTCAGGGCGTTGCTCTCGTGCCGCTCCATCCGCAGCGCCAGCGTCTTCATGCCGCGCATTAATTGGTAGGAGTCGGTCGGGCTCAGCACCGCGCCGATTGAATTGTGGAGGAAAAACATTTCTTCGGACAGCTCTTTGCCTTGGGTCACGATCAGGCCTGCCAATACGTCATTATGCCCGCCCAGGTATTTGGTGGCGCTGTGGACGACGATATCGGCGCCGAGTTCGATCGGACGCTGGAAAAACGGCGTCAGCAGCGTGTTGTCGACGATCGTCAGTATCCCGTTCGGCTTCGCCCAGTCGGCGACCGCCTTGATATCGGTGACCATCATGAGCGGATTGGTCGGCGTCTCGATAAACACCGCTTTGGTATTCGGCGTGCGCAGACGCTCGATGCCTTCGAGATCGTTCGTGTCGACGTAGGACGCCTTGACGCCGAACCGGGACAGCACGCGCTCCAGCAGGCGGTACGTGCCGCCGTACAGGTCGAGCGAGACGATCAGATGGTCGCCCTGCCCGAACAGCGCAAACACCGTCTGCAGCGCGGCCATGCCGGAACTGCACGCGAAACCGGCGTCGCCCGCTTCCAGCTTGGCCGAAGCTTCTTCCAGCACGCTGCGGGTCGGGTTCTTGGTCCGGGTATAGTCGAAGCCGGTACTCCGGCCGAGCCCCGGATGCCGGTAAGCGGTCGAATGGTAGATCGGGAACGTCACGCCTCCCGTCTGCGGGTCTTCAAGCGAGCCGATCTGCGCAAGCGCGCTTTCGATTTTGAGCTGTCTGTCGTCCTTCATGGTCATTCCTCCTGAATGGATCGTGGATTGAGTGAGTGATTCAGATGCCGGCGCCGTAGTCGCTGAACGATACTTCTTTGGTCAGGTCGACCTGATCGAACGGAGTCTCCTGGTAGACGTAATAGTTGAGCCAGTTCGAGAACAGCAGATTGGCGTGCGCTCTCCAGGAAGACAGCGGCTTGCGGGTCGGATCGTCGTTCGGAAAATAGTTTCTCGGAACCGGGATATCCATCCCTTTGGCGATATCGCGGTCATATTCCCATTTGAGCGACAGCGGATCGTATTCGGAGTGGCCGGTAGCAAAGATCTGCTTGCCGTCGCGGGTCGCGACCAGATAGACGCCCGCTTCTTCGGACTCGGCCAGAATCTCGAGTTCCGGGCTGCGCAAAATATCTTCCCGCTGCACGTCCGTATGGCGCGAGTGGGGCACGAAGAAACATTCGTCGAAGCCGCGCAGCAGCTGCACGTTGGTCTTGTTCATCGTATGCGGGAAGACGCCGAAGCATTTGTCCGCCAGCGGAATTTTGTTCACGCCGAAGTGATGGTACAGGCCGGCCTGCGAAGCCCAACAGATATGCAGCGTCGAAGTGACGTTCTTCTTGGACCACTCGAAGATCTGGCGAATCTCGTCCCAGTAGCTCACCTGTTCGAATTCAAGCTGCTCGACCGGCGCTCCGGTAATGATCATGCCGTCGAAGCGTTTGTGCTTGATTTCGTCGAACGTTTTGTAAAAAGTGTTCAGGTATTCTTCCGACGTGTTCTTGGACGTGTGCGAACTCGGGTACAGCAGCACGACGTCCACCTGCAGCGGCGTGTTGCCGATCAGGCGCAGCAGCTGCGTCTCGGTCGTCTCCTTCGTCGGCATCAGGTTCAAAATCGCGATGCGGAGCGGACGGATATCCTGACTGTACGCCCGGCTCTCGTCCATGACGAAAATATTTTCCTTCAGCAGCACTTCCATGGCGGGCAGATTATCGGGTACTTTAATCGGCACTTTCCATTCACTCCTTTTTACGTTTTGACGTTTGACGTTGAATGTGGACACGGGTGTCGTGCGATCGAGCATTCGGCAGCCGGAAAAGCGTTTTTCGGCACGAAAGTGTACCAAAAAGACCTTTCCGGGCAAGCCGAGAAAGGTCTATATAAAGCTAGCGCCTCTCTCATCTGTCAAGTTACCGGATGCGCGACGCTAAGATCGAGGCTGATCGACTCGTGCCTCGTCTCTGTTCGCACGGCGTGCCGTGACGACAAGGGCTGATCGACTCATGCCTCGTCTCTGTTCGCACGGCGGGCCGTGACGACAAGGGCTGATCGACTCGTGCCTCGTCTGCGTTCGCACGGCGGGCCGTGACGACAAGGGCTGATCGACTCGTGCCTCGTCTCTGTTCGCACGGTAACTTGCAAGAATTAGCACCGTACGACAAAGTCGCCGGTTGCCGGGTTTCATCGGGCTAGTCCCTCCACCTGCTCTTGATAAGATTCCACTGAAATATTCAATTGTCGAATTCCCGACCGTTTCGCCGGGATAACGTTAGATTCAATTATACACATTTTATGCATTCAAGCAAGAAGCGGGCTGTATCGATTTTCTTCATCTACAGTTTCGCCGCGGCGGAGCCGATAACGTAAGCATCCCTTGTCACAAACAAGACCTTGAAAGGCCCTAGGGTGCAGGTTATACTTAACGAGGGTTTTATGAAAACAATTTTGAAAACAAGAGGTGACTTTCAGATGGACGGCGACCCGAGGCCCAAGCGCGAGAGAACGCAGCACGCATCCGACAATCGAAAAAACGGCCGACCGGCGTCAATGCCTCCATGTATGGAAGTTAACTGACCGGCCGCCGCCTTAAGGGCTGAACTGCCGTTCAACCGTTTAAGGCGACGCCCGTTCCGGCGACGGCCTGTTTTTTCCTGCGCTCTCCCGCGAATTCGAGACTATTTCACCAGACGAGCGATCGTCTCATTTCGAAGGAGTTGAACCGCATGAAAATCCGGCATGTCAAATACGGCGTTTTTACGCTGATCGAAAATGAAAACCTGACCGACACGCTCACCCCGCCCGAAGAAGGCTTCTACTGGATCGATGCCGATCTCGACGACGTGACGCTGCTCCAGCTCACGTTCGGCCTGCACGATCTGGCGGTCGAAGATATGCTCGGCGAGGAAGAACAGCGGCCGAAAATCGAAATTTACGAGAACCACTATTTTACCGTCGTCAACAGTATCCGCTTCGACAACGAAGAGATCTTCATGCGCGCGCTGAACATCTTCCTCGGCCGGCATTTTATCATTACGGTGACCCGGCAGAAGATTCACGAACTCCGCACGGTCAAGCCGATCATGTGGGAAGAAGAAGTGCATACGCCGGACCGCTTCATGTATCTGCTGATCGACCGCGTCGTCGACAACTTCTTCGCAGTCGGCGACCGGATCGAAGACCAGATCGAGCAGCTGGAAGAAGATATCCTGATGAATACGAAGCGCACGCATCTCAACGACATCATCGGCCTGCGGGCGGAGATTCTCTGGCTCAAGAAGGTACTGGTGCCGCAGCGCGAAGTCATCAATATTCTGAACAAAAAAGACCTGCGCCTGATCGACGACGAGCTGCAGAAATATTTCAGCGACATTTACGAAAATACGGTCAAAGTGTCCGAAGCTTTCGATACGTATCGCGATCTGATGGGCAACCTTCGCGAAGCGTACCAGTCCAGCATTTCCAACCGCGCGAACGAGATCATGAAGGTGTTCACGGTCATCACGACCATCTTCATGCCGCTGACGGTCGTGACGGGCATCTACGGCATGAACTTCGACCATATGCCGGAGCTGCATTGGACGTACGGCTACCCGATGGTCATCGCGCTCATGGTCGTGCTCGGCTTTACGATGTACCTGCTGTTCCGCAAAAAAGGCTGGCTGTAAGTTCGGCGCCTTCCTGCATCGACCCGTTCCGCATCCCCCCCTATACGCATACAAAAGGGCTGTTCCCGCTTCCGGCATCCGGAGCTTGGAACGGCCCTTTTTGGCGATCCGCGGCGCAGGCGGAAGATTAAGCCTGACGCCTGGCGTCCGAAGCCGGGTTCAACCGGCGTGCGTGCCCCGCTTGCGGCCGGAAGCGGCCGGCGCCGCGGACGGCTTAGGCGCGATCACGACTTCCGGCGCCGATTCCACCACAGCTTCGGCAGACGCTCCCGGCGCAGACTGCCCTGCCGGTTCCGGCGTCATCGCCGCTTCGGCTTCGCGGCGCTCCGCGGCCCGGCGACGAAGCATGCGCAGCATCCGCAGCTGCTCGTACAGAATCTCCAGGCCCGGTTCGCTCGGCGGTTCTTCGCCGTATACTTTCTTCAGGACGGGCTTGAGAAAAGAATCGCCCAGTTCAGCATACGCCTGCATGACGGCTTCGCGCTGCTCCTGCGGCATCAGCTGCAGCTCGTGCTCGATTACGGATTCCAGGTCGTATCCGTTCTTCTCCAGCGATTCCATCATGTCGATCAGCTCGCGCCGATCCAGACCGCTGGCCTCGCTGATCTGCGACAGCGAAGAACCGACCTTGGCGGATTCCAGCAGCAGCCGCGTCGCCCGGACCCGTTCGGCTTCGCGCTTGAACTTGCGCTCTTTGCCTTTGTACGTCCACGCTTCGAATTCTTCTTCGTCCAGGCGCCGCTCCACCCAGTCGAGCGGAAAAGCATGCTTGCGCTCCAATGTCCGCGTATGTTCCAATACCGCTTCGCCGTAACGCTGCACGGTGTTCTCGCCGATCCCCGGCAGCTCGCGCAGCTCTTCCTGAGTCCGCGGCAGGAACGCCGCAATGAGCCGCAGCGCGCGATTGGTCGCGATCAGATACGGCGCCCGGTGCTCTTCGGTCGCCCGAACCCTGCGCCAGGCGGCCAGCCGCTGGTACAATTCTTCGTCGGCGTTCAGTTCGCTGTAGCAGATCAGCCTCTGCGTGAAGCGGCCGCGCTGGCCGGCTTCGAGAAATTCCTGAAACGTATCCCGGATCACCGGCCGATACCCTTCGGCAAGCTTGGCCGCCAGCCGGTGGCGGTACACGGCCAGCATCTCGTTCCAGACCGAGCCTTCGTACCAGATTTCACGCTCCGGCCGCTTTTCCCCCGCGGCGTCTTCTCCGCTCCAACCGCTGATCCACAATCCGTCTTCTTCTTCGATCCAGACCTGGGCCGACTCGGTTTCATGCTCCTTTTCAATTTCCAGCCGCTTCAAAAATACGATCGTCATTTCGTTTCCCTCCGTTGTGTCGCGCGGCGTCGACAAGTTTGCAGCGAAAACGCAAAAAAGCACCCCTCCTACATGGATATGTAAGAGAGGTGCTTCCTCCGCGCTTGTATGCTGTTGCCCCTATCATACTCTCGACACGGAAGAAGAGTCAAGATTCTTTTGACGGCTTTTTGCTGCGTCGACGTCCGGGCCGCTCACCCCTGATTGTCCAATGTCTCCAGCCGCTTTTGGAGCGGTCCCCGCCAGGCGTCGGCCAATTCGCGAACGTCCAGCAGGCTGCGGATCGCTTCGGCATCGTCTTTGCGCTTGTACTTGATCTCGTTCGCGCGCATGACGGTCATGCCGGCCGGATGGCGTTCCAGCAGTTCCATCCGGTCTCCGGCTTGGATCAGCCCTTCGCGGACGACCCGGAAATAAAAGCCGCTGTAGCCCGTCTCCTGCACTTTCTCCGGCAGTTCCGGCACGCCGTAGCGGACCGACAGTTTGAAGCATGGCTGCCTCGGCTGGCTGAGCTGCACGATCGCTTCGCCGATGACGAACGTATCGCCGATACAAAAATCTTCTTCCGCTCCGCCCGCGATCGATAAATTTTCGCCGAAAGCGCCCGGGCCTAGCTTCGGCAGCACGCCGTCTTCCCAGAACGCAAACCGGTCCGTCGAATAGACGCAGACCGCTTTGTCCGGACCGCCGTGATTTTTGAGATCGGCCTGCCCGTCGCCTTCGAAGCCGAGCGTACTCAGATACGCCGCTCCGTCGACCGGTTCTTTGAAGATTCCGGTCTGCACTTCCTTTTTGCCGTTCGGCACGGATCTGGGCAGTCCGACGTTCACTGCCGCGATTACGACTTCCTTCATGTTGAATTCCTCCGTTTCTACTGCATGGCGACCCATTGGCCAAAGACGAGCGTGTTGCTCAGCGGCCGTCCGGCCCCGGTCAGCGTCCGACCGTTCGCGTACAGCGCCGAAGAAGCGCCGCCGTCCAGATTCATCGCCTGCTTGGCACCCATTTTCTGCATGACCTGCGCCCATTGGCTCATCGTCGCGCCGCCGATCGTGGCCAGCAGCACCGAGCCGTCCGGCATGATCGCGATTCCGCTGCGCGCGCCGGAGGCGGTCAGAATCTTGGGATCGTTGAAGCCTTCGCCTGTGGCGTCCAGCGACACTTTGCCGTCCGTGACCAGACGGGGCCCGGCTCCGACCGACGTCACGACGTCGGACCACGGAATTGGACGCTTGGCGGCATTTTCGTAGGAGAGATTCATGTCGACCGCGGACCCGACTTCAAAACGTGCGGCATTGTTCTGTTCGGAGCCGTGATACACCAGCACATACCCGTCCCCCGGAATGGACGTGTTGGCATTCGCCGCTTTTTTGACCACTTTGCCTTTGCGCACCGTAACGGCGGTTCCGCCGCTGAAGCCCACGTTCGTCCCCCGGGCCGAATTATACATAAGCACCACGTTTTGGCCCGTATCCGGCGTACGGTTGACGAAAGTCGCGTACCACCCAAGCGTTCGGCTTTTGCCCGCTTTGTCCGGTCTGCCCGTCACGGTGCCCCGGATGCCGACGCGCAGCGAATCCATCAGCACCGTTCCGTCTTGTTTGAACCCGATGCTCGTTCCGTAATAACCGGTATGCACGATCTTCCCCTGGGCGATCAGCGTGCCATAAGGATCGGCCGGACCTCCGTAAGCGTTGAAAAACGCACCGTTGATCGCCGCCGTCGCCCGGCTCTGCTTGACGATCGAAGCGAAACTCTGCGTCTGCCCGACCCGGCCCTGCGCCAGCCCGAGCGCGGCTTTGGTGCCTTTCGGAATACTCACGGTCTGCACAGCGTACGTCCGCCCCGCGACCGACACCTTCCGCACGCCCGCCTGGATCGCCGCCGCCGCTTCCGTTTGGTTTTCCCCCGCAGCGCCAAATATGCCCGATACGGTCAGCACCCCGGCCAACAGCAGCATGCCCCACTTCTTGCTTTTCCCCATGAACGATATCCTCCCGAACCTTTTTGCGCGGCCGCTTCTTTTGTTGGCTGCTTGTTCTATTTGGCGACGAAGGCCGCTTTTTCCTGCCTGATGGTCGGGAAAGTTGGACAGTGGGACGAAGAGGCGCGCTGCTGCGAAACGCGTCCTCCCCCATCCCTACGCCAAACAAACCCGCCCCTCCATCCGGAGAGCCGGGTTCCCAACCATCAAGACCGCCTCTCCAAACCCCTCAGCCCTTGAACTCGCTCTTGAACTCGCCTTTGAACTCAGTCCTTGAACTCGCCTTTGAACTCAGCCCTTGAACTCGCCCTTCCCCTCCCCCAAAAAAGGAGAGAGGCTGTCCCCGGCGAGCGCAGCAGCAGCGAAGGGTGGAAGAAAGGCTGAGAAGCGACAGCGTTCGCATCTAAAATCCGATTCCCTTCCCCAAGCTGCTTTTTCTTCAATCAGGGGGAATCGGATTTTAGCGGCGATCGAAGCTTCTTCCACCCGGAGCGCCTCCAACGCAAACAGCGCCTCCAGCACAAACAGCGCTCCCAGCTTCCCCAACCTCAGCCGCCTCTCCAACCCCCTCACCCAAATACGTCCGTCCCCATCATCTTGCCCAGACTGCTTATCTCAAGCTCCGCGAACTTCGCCGACACTTTCGCGTCGTCGATCCGGAATTCGCACAGATCGATCGGGCATTCGACCGGCACTTCGCAGTGGATCTCGGCGAGGGAACGGGACATGTGCAGCATATCGAGATCGTTCTCGATCTTGGCGCGGACAGACTTCGTCAGTTTGTCCAGATTGGCGAGGATGCCGTCGATATCGTCGAATTCCTGGACAAGCTTGATCGCCGTTTTTTCGCCGATGCCTTTGACGCCCGGATAATTGTCGCTGGCGTCGCCCATGAGGCCTTTCATGTCGATGATCTGCGAAGGCTTGAGCCCTTTTTCTTCCATCAGGAATTCCGGCGTGTACACTTGATAGTTGCCATAGCCTTTTTTCATAATAATGACTTTGATCCGGTCTTCGGTCAGCTGCAGCATGTCGTTATCGCCCGACAAAATCTGGACGTCCATGTTCTGCTCGCGCGCGCAGCGCTTGGCGATCGTGCCGATACAATCGTCCGCTTCGTAGCCCGGCATGCCGATATTCGGAATGTCCATCGCCGCGACGACATCCTTGACGAGATCGAACTGCGGAATAAGATCGTCGGGCGCGGCGGAGCGGTTGCCTTTGTACGATTCGAACTGCTCGGTGCGGAACGTGCGGCCGCCCATATCCCAGCAGCAGGCGACGTGCGTCGGGTCGAACTGCCGGATCGCGTCCCACATATAGCGGACGAATCCGTAGATGCCGTTCGTCGGTACGCCCGCTTCGGTGCGGCGGATATACCCTTTGAGCGCCGTCGCGTAGTACGCGCGGAACAGCAGCGCCATGCCGTCGACCAGCATCAGCGTCGGCTTGCGCGCGAGGACGTTTTGCGGAAGGCTTTCGATGCCACCGTGTTCGCTCATGCCTGCTCCTCCTTTTGGCTCCAGCTTTGTGCGTACAGCTCCGGCTTGAAGCCGACTGTCACGCTTTCGCCGTCGGTGACGACCGGACGCTTGATCAGCATGCCGTTCGAAGCCAGCAGCTCGGCGCGTTCTTCTTCGCCAAGGTCGGCCAGCTTGTCTTTGAGTCCAAGCGATTTGTACACTTCCCCGCTTACGTTAAAAAACTTTTTGGAATCCAGGCCGCTGCGTGCGATCAGGTCGAGCATTTCGGACTTGGACGGCGGCTGTTCGTTGATCGGAATCAGTTCCAGCTCCCGCCCTTCGTTTTGCAGCCATTTGATCGCATTGCGGCATGTGCTGCATTTGGCGTAATGATACACTTTAAGCGAAGTCATCGGTACGATTCACATCTCTTTCTTGAGTGACTGGGCATCCGTCTCCGCGGACTGCCCGCTGTTCAATCGGCGTTCCAACTCTTCCAGATCCGGCGGAAAAGGAGCTTCGAACGTCATCCGCTCCCGCGTGCCCGGATGAACGAAAGACAGCCGGAACGCGTGCAGCGCCTGACGGTCGATCCACGTATCGAGAAGCTGCGCCTGCAGCAGCTGCGGCTCGCTCAGCGGATCAGCGGATGTATATTTATACATAGTATCTCCGATAAGCGGACAGCCGGCATGCGTCATATGGACGCGGATCTGATGCGTGCGCCCGCTTTCGAGCTCCAGCTCGACCAGCGAAGCGCGCTGCGCGTCATACCGTTCCAGCGTGCGGTAGCGGGTAGCCGCCGCGTAGCCGCCCGGCGTCACGATCCGCACATGCGGATTCTCCGGATCGCGGTCGATCGGACCTTCGATCCGGCCCGATTCCGGCTGCGGGCAGCCGTGCACGATCGCGCGGTACGTCTTGTCGACGGTACCGGCGATCATCTGCTCGGAAATATGCTGGTGCACGTACGGATTTTTGGCGATAGCCAGCACGCCGGACGTCTCGCGGTCCAGCCGGTGCACCGGGCGAAACCGCACCTGTTCGCCGCGATCCCGCCAATGCCATACGACGCCGTTGGCCAGCGTGCCGGTGTAATGGCCCTGCGTCGGATGGACGATGACGCCGGCCGCTTTGTTCACGATCAGCAGATCGCGGTCTTCGTACAGAATATCGAGCGGCATCTCTTCCGGCAAAATATCGTCCGATATTTCGCGTTCCATCCGCAGCTCGACGAGATCGCCGGCCCGGACATGGACGCTGATATAGACCCTTTCGCCGTTCAGCGTAATGCCGCGTTCGGTCATTTTGAGCCGGGAAGTCAGCTTGCGCGAGACGCCGAGCCGGTTGTGCAGCAGCGTCTTGAGCGTCCAGCCGTTCTCCCGTTCGGTCACGACGTACACGATCGGATCGTAATAGCCGAGTTCCGGTTCGATGCCTTTTTCCTGCGGAAATTCACGGCCCTGCGACCTATTCTCTACCTGTTCGTGTTGTATCGTTCGTTTGGGTATCGGTTGTTTGGGTGTTGGGCTGTTTGTTGTCGGTTCGATCTTCATTCACCCTGCTTTTGTTCAGTTTGACGATCCGGTTCTTCGCCGCCGGAAAAGACCCGGGCGCCGCGCACGTACTCCACGTCGTCGACCCGCAGCTTGAGATTGGCAGCACGCGCGGCGCTGAAAAAGTAATCCGACAGCCGGTTGAGGTACTTGAGCACTTCCGGATTGACTTCCGCTTCGTCGGACAGCGTAACGGCGCGGCGCTCCGCACGTCTGCATACGGTGCGGCAGACGTGCAGCAGAGCGGCCGGCGGACTTCCGCCCGGCAGAATAAAGCGTTCGAGCGGCGGATTGTTCGCTTCAAGCTTGTCGATCCACGTCTCCAGACGCTCCGTCATCGCCGGATGCGTCTTGTAAGGCTGCTGCTTCGCGGGCGTATACGCCAGGTCGGAACCGCAGTCGAACAGTTCCTGGCCGACGACGGCCAGCTGTTCGCGCAGATCTTTGAACCGGTCGTCGTGCAGCAGCGCCGCCGCCTGGCCGACGAAGCTGTTCAGCTCGTCGATTGTGCCGTAGGCTTCTACCCGCGCATCGTCTTTGCGTACCCGTCCCCCAATTACGGACGTCTGTCCTTCGTCTCCGGTCTTCGTATAAATGCGCATGGTCGCGTCCTCCCTTCGGCTGTCTGCCGGTGATGTCGTCTTGCGTCGGTCACGCGGCTGCGGCTTAACCTTCGGCAAGCTTCTGCAGCACTTTGATCGCCGCGTCCTTGTCGGGCGCGTTGATCAGCACGCAGGCGAGCATGCCGTCGGGCGTGTAACCGGCATCCTGGAACATCTTCATGTCTTTGACCGGAATCCCGAACAGATGCTTTTCGAGCGTGGCGTCGCGGTCTCCGTCTTTGAGCACGCCGCTTTCGAATACGCCGTCCGGATAATCGGCCTGGTCGAAGTAATCGTCGAGCACGACGTGGGCGCCGTCCTTGCCGTAAATTTTAATCGAATCCTCGGGAAGAATGACGATCGAATTGCCTCCCGCGGCGTATTCCACCAACACTTTTTGCAAATCGAACATCGGCGAATAATTGAACTCCGCTTTCAAATCCGGAACGTCGGCGTTCAATTTTTCTTGAATGACGTCGATTCCTTCGCGGCTCGATGAAGCTTTGTCCGACATAAAGATCAGAACGCCGTCTTCTTTGCCGCATCCGGCCAGCATCAGGATCGAAGCGATCAGCAGCATCCAGATCCCCATTTTTTTCCGTTTCACTCTTACTCCTCCTTGGACGTTTCCCTGGGCGCGCGCGCCCGTAATCGAAGTGGTGCTTTAACCAATATATCATACTCTTTTGCCTCAAGCATTTCCGTGCCTGCCTGTCCGCGCTCCCACGCAAAAAGGAAGAGCTTCCGCTGGGCGGGCTCTTCCTTGTCGGGCCGATCGATCGATCGTTTCGGGAGTGAATGCAGAAATCGTTCCGCGCGCTTGAAGTCCGAAAAAGACGGCGTCAGCGGACGAGCTGCATGTATTCGTTGATTTTGAGGTCGAGCCGACTGCTGATTTCGACGACGTTCACAGCGGTGAACGACTGTTCGCGGCCGAATGTTTCTTCCATTTGGGCGCGCAGAATGCGTATCTCTTCCTGCAGGAAAAGCTCGCGTTCCGCCATGGCGCCGGAAGCGTGAGCCCCGTGCTGCATATGCGGTCTTGCAGAACGTTGTCCATGCCTCGGTGTATGAAACGAAGCGGCAGACAAAAAGATTCCCCCTTGAAAAATCACCTGGTTTGATTACCCATTATATAGAAGGTATCCATTAAAATCAACTTATTCAAGAGGGAGTAATATCTCTTTTTTTTGGATTTTAACCCAATTTGCATTAAGCGCCTTCGCGCTTGACTTTGTACACGAATTGGCCGATCCGGTCCATCGCTTCGTTCAGCTGCGCAACCGAAGTCGCGTAGGAACAGCGCAGGAACCCTTCGCCGCCCAGACCGAACACGTCGCCCGGCACCGCGGCCACTTTTTCTTCGACGAGCAGGCGCTGGGCGAACGTCTCCGACGTCAATCCGGTAGACTGGATGCTCGGGAACGCGTAGAACGCGCCTTCCGGTTCGTGGCAGTCGAGTCCCGCGTCGCGCAGTCCCTGTACGACAAGCCGGCGGCGGCGGTTGTACGATTCGACCATTTTGTCTTTTTCGCCCAGCCCGTTCGTCAGCGCTTCAAGCGCCGCAACCTGGCCCATGACCGGCGCGCACATCACCGTATACTGGTGAATCTTGAGCATGGCCGAGATCAGTTCCGGGTGTCCGCAGGCATAACCCATCCGCCAGCCGGTCATCGCGAACGCTTTGGAGAAGCCGCTGACGAGAATCGTCCGGTCTTTCATGCCCGGAGCGGCGGCGAAACTTGCGTGCTTGCCTTGTCCGTAGCTGAGTTCGGCATAAATTTCGTCGGAGATCACGATCAGATCGTGCTTTTCGACCACTTTGGCGATCGGCAGCCAGTCTTCGGCCGTCATCGTCGCTCCGGTCGGGTTGCTCGGGTAGCACAAAATAAGCACTTTGGACTTCGGCGTGATGCTCGCTTCGAGCGCTTCGGCCGTCAGCTTGAAGCCGTCTTTGGCAAACGTCTCGATGCCGACCGGAATCCCGCCCCCGATCGAAGTGATCGGCGAATACGAGATGTAGCACGGCTCCGGCACGAGCACTTCGTCGCCCGGACGGATCAGCGCCCGCAGCGCCAGATCGATCGCTTCGCTGCCGCCGACCGTGACAAGCACTTCTTTTTCCGGATCGTACGAAGTGCCGAACGAGCTGTCCAGATAAGACGCGATCGCTTCGCGCAGCTCGATCATGCCGGCGTTCGACGTGTAACGCGTGTAGCCGCGCTCCAGCGAATAGACGCACGCTTCGCGCACATGCCACGGCGTCACGAAATCGGGTTCGCCCACGCCGAGCGTAATGATGTCTTTGCTCGCGCTCACGAGATCGAAAAACTTGCGGATGCCCGAAGGCTTGATATCGCGCACAAGCGGCGACAGATAGCGTTCCATCGAACCTTGTTCGGAGTCGGAAGGTTGAAGCAGGCTTCCTTTATCGTTCAGTTCCCGGTTAGTAATCATCATTTCGCATCCTTTACGGCGAGATCATCAGACGGCGGTCTTCTTCGTGTTCCTCGAAAATGATGCCGTTCTGCTTGTATTTTTTGAGAATAAAATGCGTTTTGGTCGACAGGACGGATTCGATCGGCGAAAGCTTGTCGGAGACGAAGCTGGCTACTTCCTTGAGGCTCAGGCCGTCCACTTCGACGAGCAGGTCGTAGGCGCCGGACATGAGGAAGACCGATTTGACCTGCGGGTACAAATAGATCCGCTCGGCGATCCCTTCGAATCCGCGGCCCCGCTCCGGCGTAATCTGTACTTCGATCAGCGCGGTCACTTTCTCGTCGTTGACTTTGCTCTCGTTGACGACGGTCGCGTATTTGACGATGACGCGGTCCCCTTCGAGTTCGGCCACCGCTTCGCGCACTTCTTCCTCCGGCACGTTCAGCATGGTGGACAGCAGCTGCGGCGTACGCCGCGCGTCCTCTTCCAACAGTTCGAGAATATCCAGTTTGAGCTTGTTCGTTTCTTTCACTACGCATGCCTCCAGATCGATTTCACTTGATAATAAATCGTTCGGTACTCCTTGCAAACCTTGTTGTACCTCATCTTACCCCAAAAAAACCGGTTCTGCTACCGTTCGCCGCCAATCCGAGCATACCGCCGGCGTTCCAAAAAGCGCTCCGCGCGGATGCGCCACACCACGGCATGCCAAAACCCCCGCTTCCGTAAGGAGCGGGGGTTTTGCGCGTGACGCGGGATTTTGATTTTCGGCAAGGGCCGCCGCGGACGCCGTCTCCCGGCATCCGCGCATCGGCACTCTTTTGTGGGAACCTTGTTACAAGACCTTTTTGCAGGATCTTTTTACAAGACCGAGACGCCGATCACATACGACAGCGAGATCGACAAGATCATCGAGATCAAGCCGACCGCCCGGTTATCCCGTCCGATCTCTTCATCCACCTTGAAAAACGGAGTGATGAACTCGAACAGGAAATAAGCGACCATCAGCAGCACGAACCCGACCAGCGACCACAGCATGCTCTCGTAGATGCTGGAGCCGGATTCGATACAGAAGCGCAGGATGTTGCAGATGCCGAAAATTTTGCCGCCGGTTGCCATGGCGACCGCCACGTTGCCTTTGCGGATCTCGTCCCAGCACTTGTAGCGGGTGACGACTTCGAAAATGGACAGAAAAACGACCAACTCCAGCACCGCGACCGAAAAGTAGGCCACGGCCGCTCCCATCGGAGTCGCCAGCATAGCATCGATTACCGTATTCATGCGCGTTCCGCCTCCGCCCTGTCCGTTACTTGAGCTCGGCTACGGTGACGCCGTTGCCGCCCTCGCCATAATTGCCGAGCCGGTACGACTTGACCAGTTTGTGCCGGCGCAGATGTTCCTGGATGCCGGTGCGCAGCACGCCCGTGCCTTTGCCGTGAATCAGATACACCTGGCCGAGGTTCGACAGAAACGCTTCGTCGATAAAGCGGTCGGCTTCCATCAGCGCTTCTTCCAGGTTCGCGCCGCGCAGATCGAGCTCGGAGCGGGTGCTGTCGTCCTTCGTGCGCTTGACCGCCGTCACCGGCTTCTGCTTGGGCGCCGTGACCGGAGCGCTTTGCACTTTCTCCAGCGAAGACAGCGCCACTTTCATCTTCATGATGCCGAGCTGGACCATCGCTTCCTTGCCGTCCAGTTCGATCACGTGGCCGCGCTGGCCAAGGTTCGCCAAAATCACTTCGTCGCCCGGTTCGATCTTCTGCGATACCTGGGCGCCGGACGGCTTTTTGCTCTTTTTGACGCGGGTGGCCGGTTCGGCTTCGTCCAGCTGGCGGCGGGCCGCGATCAGCTTGTGTTCCTTGACCGAGGCGCCTTCTTCCATCGCCAGGCGGCGCAGTTCGGACACGACTTCGTCGGCTTCCTTGCGGGCTTTGGCGATAATGTCGCGCGCTTCGTTCTCGGCTTTCTCGAGTCTCGCGTCGCGCTGGGATTCCTGCTTCTCCAGTTCGCGTTCCTGCCGCGTCCGCAGCTCTTCGATCTCGCGGCGCAGCCGTTCGGCTTCTTCGCGCTCGGCTTCGGCTCCGATCCGGTTCTCTTCCAGCGCGCTGATCATGTTCTCGACGCGCAGGTCTTCTTCCTTCACTTCGCCGCGGGCAAAGCTGAGAATTTTGCCCGGCAGGCCGAGGCGCTCGGCGATCGCGAACGCGTTGCTTCGTCCCGGCACGCCGACAAGCAGCCGGTAGGTCGGGCTCAGCGTCGCCACGTCGAACTCCATGCTGGCGTTGATAACGCCGTCGCGCTCGTACGCGTACGCTTTGAGTTCGCTGTAGTGGGTCGTCGCGACCATGCGGCAGTTGAACTGGTGGATATATTCGAGGATGGCGATCGCAAGCGCCGAACCTTCCGCCGGGTCCGTGCCCGCGCCCACTTCATCGAGCAGGACGAGACTTTTCGGCGTCATGTCTTTCAGGATGCGAATGATGTTCGTCATATGGCTGGAAAACGTACTGAGGCTCTGCTCGATGCTCTGCTCGTCGCCGATGTCCGCGTAGATCGCGTCGAACACGCACAGTTCGCAGCCTTCGTCGGCCGGTACGAACAGACCGGACATCGCCATCAGGCTGAGCAGGCCGATCGTCTTGAGCGTGACCGTCTTGCCGCCCGTGTTGGGGCCGGTCACGATAATGCTGGAAAATTCCCCGCCGAGCTCGACGTCGAGCGGCACGACATGTTTGGGATCGATCAGCGGATGGCGCCCTTTGCGGATACGCAAATACCCGCGGTCGTTGACGGTCGGCTCGGTCGCTTTCATGCGGTGGGCCAGACGGCCCTTGGCGAAAATGAAGTCGAGCTGGGCCAGCACGTCGACGTCGTACGCGATCAATTCCGCCTGTTCGCCGACCGCGGCGGTCAGCTTCTGCAAAATGATCTCGACTTCGCGCGTCTCGCGCAGCTTCGTCTCGCGCAGCTTGTTGTTCATCGCCACGATCGCTTCCGGCTCGATAAACATCGTCGCGCCGGAACTCGATTGGTCGTGCACGATGCCGCCGAAGTGCGAGCGGTATTCGGACTTGACCGGGATAACGAAGCGGTCGCCGCGAATCGTGATGAGCTGGTCCTGAAGCATCTTGGAGACGCTCGACGAACGGATCATCGATTCCAGCTTCTCGCGGATGCGGGATTCGCCCCCGCGCAGTTCGCGCCGGACGGCCGCAAGCGTCGGGCTGGCCGAATCCAATACTTCGGCCGAATCGCCGATGCACGAATTGATCAGGCGCTCCAGCTCTTTCTGATCGGAGATCAGCTCGGCCAGGCCGTCGAGCAGTTCGACCGGATGCTCTTCGTGCAGCGTCTGGATGAACCGGCGCAGGCGGCGCGAGCCGTACAGCGTCGTCGCGATGCCGAGCAGCTCGTGCGGATTCAGCATGCCGCCGATCCGCGCGCGCTGCACGGCCGGACGGATATCGACGATGCCGCCGAACGGCGGCGAGCCTTTCAGGCGATCGACGTGGAACGCTTCGTGCGTGGCCTGAAGCAGCTTCTGCACCGACGACAGGTCGGTATCGGGCTTCAGTGCGCGCGCCGCTTCTTTGCCGAGCGACGTCTGCGCCTGATCGGCCAGCGCGTTCGAGATGTTCGCATATTGTAAAATTTCGAATATTTTATCGTTCAAGAACGTGACAACTCCTTATCGGTTCTGGAGGCCCTGCAGGCACCCCGTCCCTTAATTATACCGGATTACGGCCCCGGAAACCATGTATATCGCCGATCCGGCGCAGCCGCTCTAGCGCTGCCGCGAAGCCCGCTCCGCCCAAAAAGCCTTCCCGAACCCGGCCGGATCGGCCGGATGTTCGAAAAGGCTTGGCGGAAACGGACCGGATTCCTGCGTATCGCCTCCGCAAGCGGCGGCGCCGGGCCGGATGTTCTATTCGCGCCGGGAGACCGTATCCCGGCTTGCGTCGTACTTTTCGACCCGGTTTTTGCCGGACCGTTTGGCACGGTACAGCGCCGCGTCGGCTTTGCCGAACAGGCTCTCCGGCGTATCGTCGGGCAGGCATTCGCTCAACCCGACGCTGATCGTAACCGGATGGTTGCCCATGTAGGAGTAGTTGGCGCCCTGCACCGCTTCGCGGATACGTTCGGCGTAAGCGGCCGACTCTTCGGGCGTTTTCTCCGTGAAAATGACCGCGAACTCCTCGCCGCCGTAGCGGGCGGCAAAGTCATTCGGCGAAATGGTCATTCGAATCCGGATCGACACTTCCTTGAGCACCAGATCGCCGATCAGATGCCCGTAGGTGTCGTTGATCTTTTTGAAATTGTCGATATCGAGCACGGCTACCTGAATCTGCAGCCCGTTGCGCTTGCATTGGTCGACCAGATCTTCGAGATATTCGTAGAACGTCTGGTGATTGTAGAGCTGCGTCAGCGCATCGGTCTTGATCAGGCGCTGCGAGACCGCATTATCGACAAGCAGGTCCTGCTGCGATTTGGTCAAATGCTCGACCTGCCGCCCGATTTCGATCGCGCGGATCAGAACGGTACGCCCGAGCAGCAGCGCCGCCGCCAGCATGAATTCCATGAGCAGGAAATGTTCGATCTCCCGGCCGTAGACCGGACGCTCGACGATAAAATAAAAGGCGGCGTACAGCGCGATGTTCGCGGTGCCGAACAAGTTCAGCAGCTTCCCGTCGAAATAAATGAGCGGCACGAACATCGGGAAGATCAGCAGGATGCCGGGCGCGTTTTCCGTGTACAGGCCCAGATTCAAATAATTGATGTAGGCCATCGTCAGGCTGACCCCGGCGACGATCTGCCGGCCGTACCGGCGAAACGACGCGTGCAGCAGTTCGCCCAGCGCCGCGACCGTGAGCACGAGCAGGCTGCCCACCGTCAGCGAGACCAGATCGGCCCGGCCTTCGCCGCCGTTGCCGGTCAGGAAATACGACAGTTCGACGACGAATACCATCGCCGCCACGATCCAGTAAGCGTTCAGAATCTGCCGGTTCAGCCGGTCCACGTTACCCATGGCTCACCTTACCGCTGCTCGTGTTCCAGCATTTCCATCCATTCGTTGTACTCTTTTTGCAGCGCCGCGTACTCCTGCTGCAGCTTGGCATGTTCCCGGTCGGCCTCTTCACGCTTTTCTTTCTCCATTTCGCGTTCGACATGAAGAATGCGGAGCTGATGGGAAAGAACTTCATACTGCTCCGTCACCTGCCTCAATTCGTTTTGCCGGGCGGCGGCATCCGGCGGTTCCTGCCCGCTTTGCGCCTGAATATCTGGCGCATGGCTCTCTGGCATCCGGTCGTCTGACCGGGCGGCGGACAATTGCCGTTCCAGTTCGGCCTTTTCTTCGGCCCAGCTGCCGCGGCTTGCTCTCAGCTGTTCCAGTTCGGCGTTCAGCCGGGCGCTGCGCGCTTCGAGTTCCCGGCCGCTCTCCCGCAGCGTGCGCAGTTCTTCCTGCAGCCGCTCCTGTTCGCCGGAAGCTTGCAGGGCGCGTACGACCGTTTCTTCCAGCTTGCGCTCCGCGGCGTTCTTCTGCTTGACGAGCGACCGTTCGCGTTCGCCGGCTTCTTCCAGTTCGCGGCGCTGGCGCGCCGTCTCGATACGCCACGACGCTTCGCGACCGCCGAATTCCGCCACGCGGGAAGACAGCCGTTCGCGTTCCGCCTGCCACTGCGCTTCGGCTTCGCCCACACTCTCGGCTTCCCGACGCGCTTGTTCCAGCGCTTCGGCCGCTTCGCTTCCGGCGAGCCGCGCTTGTTCCAGCTCGGCTTCCAATCCGCCGATCCGCGCTTCCAGACCGCCGGCGCGTTCGTTCAGCTGGTCCGCCGCGCGGCGCGCCTGCGCAAGCTGCGCTTCAAGGTCGCTTTCCCGGCGTTCCGCGGAACGTTCCCGTTCGCCGGAAGCAGCCAGTTCGTTCTCCAGCCGCGCGTATTCCCGCGCCCGCTCCGCTTGCCCGGCGCTCAGCGCTTCGAGCCCGCGTTCCAGTTCTTCCTTCTGCTCGCGCAGGCGGCCGACCTGTTCTTCCAGATCGCCCGTCAGGCGCTCCTGGCGCAGCCGTTCTTCCGTCCATTCGCTTTCGAGCTGCGCGTACCGGTCCAGTTCCCCGGACATCTGCGCCAGGCGCTGCTCAAGTCCGGCCAGATGGCTGCGCAGCCCGTCCAGCTCGCTGGACAGCTCGCCGCCGCGGCGCACCGCGGAATCGTGCTCGCCGCGCACGCGCTCAAGCTCCGCCTGCACGCTTGCACGCTCGTCCGCAAGCTCCCGCTCGCGCTGCCCGGCTTCGCCGAGGCGTTCGGCGAGCGTATCGCGCTCGGCCGCAAGTTCGCCCGCTTGTCCGCGCAGCTCGTCCAACTGCGCAGCCGAATCCCGCTGCGCCTGCTCCAGCGCTTCGAGCGAGCGGCCGGCTTCGGCCAGCTTCGCTTCGAGGCCGCCTTTTGCTTCTTCGAGCAGCAGCACTTCTTCGGTCAGCGCCTCTTCGCTTGCGCCCAGTTCGCCGACGCGGCTTTCCAGACGCGCCGTCGTCTCTTCCAGTTCCCGGCTCCGCGCTTCCAGGCGGGCTTCCAGCGCTTCCCGCTGAGCGTCAAGCTCGCCGATCCGGTCGTTTGCGCCGCGCAGCTCGTCTTCGAGGCGCTCCCTGCTCCCGGCCAGACGCCCGGCTTCCGCGCGGGCCGCTTCCAATTCGCCTTCAAGCGCACGCTTCTCGTCCGCAAGCGCGGCTTCGCTCTCGGCCAGCGCCGCCAACTGCAGCGTCAGCGCCGCTTCGGCTTCCGCCTGCCGCGCGCCTTGTTCGCGCTCGGCCGCAAGGTCCGCGGACAGGGACTCCTTGTCCGCAAGCAGCGCTTCGCGCTCCTGCCGCGCCGCCGCAAGGCCGGCTTCCAGTTCGGTTCGGGCCGCGTTCAGCGACGCGGCATTCTCCCGCTCGCCGCGAAGCTGCTCCTGCAGCGTTCCGCGCTCGCTTTCGAGCTCCGCGATGCGCGACCGCAGGCTCTCCGCCGCCGTCTCGCGCTCGCGCATCTCGCTTTGCAGCGCGCGCTCGCGCCCGACAAGCCCGGTCACTTCCTCTTCCAGACGAACCGCTTCGCCGGTCAGATACTCCTCGCTTTCGCCCAGCTCGCGCACGCGATCTTCCAGGCGGACGCGGACTTGTTCCAGTTCGCGGCCCGCGGCTTCCAGCTCGCCGAGCCGGAGTGCCGATGCGGCAATCCGGGCGTCGCGTTCTTCCGCCGCTTGTTCCAGTTCCTGGCGGCGAAGTTCCCATGCCGCTTCGGCTTCCCCATACTGCGCAAGCCGTCCGCTGAGGGCGGTCTGCTCTTCGTCCAGGGAGACAATCCGGTCCTGCGCGCTGCGCAGTTCGGCTTCAAGGCCGGACTTCTCGCCGTTCAGCGAGGCCAGCTCCTGCGCCAGACGGTCGCGCTCGGCGCTCGCCGACGACCATTCGCCGTTCAGGCGATCTTTTTCTTCGCTCAGCGATATCCATTCTTGTTCCAGCGTATCCTTTTCGGCCGTCAGCCGCTCCAGACGTTCTTCCAGATCCCGCTTGTCGCCGCGCAGCGACTCTTGCTCGGTCTCGAACCGGACTGTGTCCGCTTGCGCCGCTTCAAGCCGCTCTTCCAGAAGCTGCTTCTGCTCGCGGACCGAACGCAGTTCTTCTTCCAGACGCAGTCGGTCCGACGCCGCAGCCGAGAGTTCGTCCTGCAGCCGGGCTTGTTCGCCCGCCGCGGCTTCCAACTCCTGCTGCAGCCGCGATTGGCTCTCGCCGAGGGTCGCCAATTCGCCGGCCAACCGGTCCCGATCCCCGGACAATCTTTCCAACTCCCGCTCCAGACGTTCTTTGTCCGCCGATACGGTCTGGAGTTCGAGTTCCAGGCGCTGCTTGCCTTCGCCGAGCGTCTCCAGTTCGCCGCCGAGACGAACCGTCTCCGCCTGGCGTTCTTCGATCGCACGGTTCAGTTCGCCGCGGGAAGCTTCCGCTTCCTCAAGCAGCGATTCGAACGTGTCTTTCTCCGCCTGCCAGGACCTTTCGCGCTGCGTCCACGCTTCGAGTTCAGAGGCAAGCGCCGCGTTCTCCGAAGCGCGGGCCGCTTCGGCTTCCGCCAATTCGGCCGCGCGGCGCTCGAGCGCTTCGCGTTCCTGACGCTGAACGTCCGTCGCTTCGCGCAGCCGCTCGCGCTCTTCGCGCAGATCCTGTTCCGTCTGCCGCGCGTCCGCAATCTCCGCTTCCAGTTCGCCGCGGCGCGTCTGCTCCGCCGCTTCCCGTCCGCGCAGCTCTTCGAGCTGCCCGCGCGCTTCTTCGTACCGCTCGGACAGTTCTTGCTCGCGCATTCGCGTCTCGCCGAGTTCCGATTCCAGGCGCGCATGTTCTTCGCTCCAGATCGTCTCGCCGTCTTCCAGCTCGCCGACTCTCGTCTCCAGCTGCTGGCGGACTTCCGTCAGCGCGCGCAGGCCTGCTTCCAGTTCCCCGGCGCGCAGCGCAGCCGCCTCGCCTTCGCTCCGCAGCCGCGCTTCGGCTTCTTGCAGCGCGGACAGCTCCGCGCCAAGCGCAGCACTCTCCTCGGCCGCGCGTTCGCCGGCCGCTTGCAGCTCCGAGACGCGGGCTTCCAGCCCGGCGCTCAGCTCGTTCAGGCGGGACTCTTCTTCGCGCAGCAGGCCGAGTTCGAGTTCCAGTTCTTCGCGCTTCGACTCGCTCTCCGCCAGGCGGGCGCGCAGTTCTTCGAGTTCCTGTTCGAACGCTCCCGCCCGTTCGCGGCTGTGGGCCAGCGCTTCTTCGCCTTGGCGAAGTTCCAGACGGGCCGTTTCGAGCTCGCTGGACAGCCCTTCCTTGGCCGCGCGTTCCGCCGAGAGATCGCGGCCCGCTTTTTGCAGCGCGTCGCGCGACGCGCTGCCGCTTTTCTCCGCTTCGGCCAATTTGCTCTCGAGCTGCCGCTTCTGTCCGTTCAGCCGTTCCAGTTCGGCGTTCGCTTTGCGCAGTTCTTCGCGGCGAGCCGCAAGTTCCCGGTCCGCTTCCGCAAGCTTGGCGTTCTCGGCGCGCAGCGCTTCTTCGGCCGAAGCCTGCTCCGCCGTCCGTTCGCGCAGCTGCGCCGTCTCGGTCTCCAGGCGATCGGCGCGCGACAGAGACTCGTCAAGCCGCTCCTGCAAGTCCTGGTTCACGATGTTCGTCTCGGCCATATTGACCGCGGCGAGCACGGCAATCCGCACCGTATCGAGCCTCGGATGGCCGGCCGCGATCGCGCTCATGCGCTCGTCGACCAGGTGGGCGACACGCTTCACATACTCCTGGCTGCTGCCGAAAATTTTATAGGACGTTCCGTAAATCTCTACGCTGACTGTTTTTCGTTCAGCCATATCCGCCCGCTCCTCTCCGTGTTTTAAATTGTGTTGACGTCCAACATTTTCTTATATGGCGCGTCGGCAGCATGCCGCCGCGCAGGCGTTCAGTCGCCTATCGGTTGTGTAAGGTGGATGGATCGGGACGATCGCGGCGGCCGGCATACTCCGGGTGGAGACTGCCGATTCCGCTCGCCGGCGAAAGTCCGCCTATCGGGTTATGACGCCTTCGCCGCCCGAAAGTTGCTATAGGGCCGCGGCCGGGCCGCGTTTTTCGGTACCGACGGACAAAAACCGCATCCCTCTTCAGGACGCAGGTCCGCGGCGGACCGTATTCCTAGAAGAATTCGATGCGGTTTTGTCCTTCTCCTGCCGGAGACTGCTTACTTTCTCAATTCGGCCGCAAAAGTTTGTTCCAGCGCCGTCACAACGTTATGCTGGGCGGCCGCCACTTCTTCGTCCGTCAGCGTGCGTTCCCCGTGCTGGTATGTCAAAGCCAGGGCGACGCTTTTTTTGTCGGCAGCGACGCGGTCTCCCGTATAGACGTCGAACACGCGCACGTCCTGCAGCAGTTCGCCCGCCGAACCGCGGACGGCCGCGATCAGCGCAGAAGCTTCGACGTTCAGGTCGACCACGACGGCGATATCGCGCTGCGCGGACGGATAGCGCGGCAGATCGCGGTATTCGATCTCCGGCGCTGCTGCCGCGTACAGATCGTCAAGGCAAATCTCGGCCGCGTACGTATCGTCGAGATCGTAATCGCGCTGCAGCTGCGGATGCAGCTGGCCCAATACGCCGACGCGCTTATCCGGCGCGGACACCCGATAAAGCGACGCGGAACGGCCCGGATGGAATCCGTCCGGCGAGTCGGCGCGGAATTCGACCTGCAGGCCGAGTTCGCCGAGCACGCTCTCCACGGCGCCTTTGAGATCGAAGAAATCGACTTTGCGCGCCGCGGCGCCTACGGTCTCGTCCGTGCGGCTGCCGGCCATAAGCAGAGCCAGCATGGTCAGTTCGGTCGGCTGCTTCGTCGCTTTTTGCTCGCTGCCGTGGAACACGGTGCCGACTTCGAACAGCGACAGATCGGCGTTCTTGCGATTGCGGTTGTACTGCGCCGCTTCCAGCAGCAGCGGAACCAGCGTCGTGCGCAGCACGCTGCGGTCTTCGCTCATCGGCATCGCCAGCGGCACGGCATGGCTGCCGGCCGAGAAAGCGGTGAAGCGCTGCGTGTTCTCCGGGCGGGTGAACGAATACGTTACCGCTTCATGGAACCCGCCGTGGGTCAGCGTGCGGCGTACCGCGCGGCGCACCGATTGCGACTTCGTGTACGCGCCCGGCGTCGTCGGTCCTTCGATGACCGTCGACGGAATATTGTCGTAGCCGTGAATCCGCGCCACTTCTTCGATCAGGTCGACGTCGCGCGTAATATCGCCGCGGCGCGTCGGCACCTGCACGTCCAGCACGCCCTGCGCGCTGTCGGCGCATTTGAAGTTCAGGCGCGCGAAGATCGCTTTCACTTCCAGCATCGAAATGTCGGTGCCGAGGTACGCGTTCAGCTTCGGCAGCGACAGCGACAGCTTTTGCTCCGTCACCGCTCCGCTTTTGCTCTCCACGATGCCGTGCAGCACGGCTCCGCCCGCATGGCGCGACAGCAGCAGCGCCGCCCGGTCCAGCGCCGCGATGACGGCCGACGGATCGACTTCTTTTTCAAAACGCAGGCTCGCTTCCGAGCGCAGACCGAGCTTTCTCGACGTTTTGCGGACGGAGGAACCGGCGAAGCGCGCCGATTCCAGCGCGATATTGACCGTCGAAGCCGTCACTTCCGTCTCGGCTCCGCCCATAACGCCGGCGAGCGCCGCCGGACGGTCGCCGCCGGTAATAAGCAGCATCGACGGATCGAGCTTGCGCTCCTGCCCGTCGAGCGTCGTCAGCGTTTCGCCTTCGCGCGCCGAACGTACGCCGATCTCCGGCCCGAGCTTGTCCGCGTCGAACGCGTGCAGCGGCTGCCCGCATTCCAGCATAACGTAGTTCGTAATATCGACGACGTTGTTCGTCGGACGTATGCCCGCGGCCATCAGCCGGTTCTGCATCCACTGCGGCGAAGGGCCGATCTGAACGCCCGAAATGTAGCGGATCGCGTAATGCGGGCTCAGTTCGCCGTTCTCGACCGTAACGCTCACTTTGCCCGAAGCCGGGCCGCCCGTCTCGATCAGGTCGATCGCCGGCAGCTTCACTTCGCGGCCCAAAATGGCCGCCGTCTCGTAAGCCGCGCCGATCATGCTGAGGCAGTCGGAACGGTTCGGCGTGAGGTCGAATTCCAGCACCGCGTCGTCCAGGCCGAGCACCTGCGTGATCGGCAGGCCGATCTCGGTGCCTTCCGGCAGCACGAGGATGCCTTCCTGCTGGTCTTTCGGCAGCAGCTTGTCGTTCATGCCAAGCTCGCTGGCCGAGCAGATCATGCCCTGCGAAGCGACGCCGCGCAGCTTGGCGTTTTTGATTTTGAAGTTGCCCGGCAGAACCGCGCCCACGACCGCGACCGGCACTTTTTGGCCCGCATCGATATTTTTCGCGCCGCAGACGATTTGCAAGTCTTCGCCCGTTCCGGCGTCGACGGTGCAGACGTTCAGCTTGTCGGCGTCGGGATGTTTTTCCTTGTGCTTGACATAGCCTACGACTACGCCCTGCACCCCTTGATTGCGCTGCTCGATCTCGTCGATCTCGATACCGGAGCGCGTAATTTTCTCTGCCAATTGTTCAGGCGTCACGCCTTCGATGCTTACGTATTCGGATAACCACTGCGTCGATACTTTCACTGCCCGCTCACTTCCTTCTTTTCTAATATGGACCTGCGTTTACGCTTCTATTGACGGGCGAACTGGTTCAGGAACCGTTCGTCGTTATTGTAGAAATGACGGATGTCGTCGATGCCGTATTTGAGCATCGCGAGACGTTCGGCGCCCATGCCGAACGCAAATCCGCTGTACTGCTCCGGATCGTAACCGCTCATCTCCAGCACGCGCGGATGCACCATGCCGCAGCCGAGCACTTCGAGCCAGCCCGTGTTTTCCGCGCCTTTTTTCCGGTAACTGACGTCCACTTCCGCACTCGGTTCGGTGAACGGGAAAAAGCTCGGGCGCATGCGGATCTGCGTATCGCTGCCGAACAGCTCCTGCATAAGCCGCAGCAGCGTGCCTTTGAGGTCGCTCATACGGATGTTTTTGCCGATGACGAGCCCTTCGATCTGGTGGAACTGGAACGAATGGGTCGCGTCGTCGTCGTCGCGGCGGTACACTTTGCCCGGGCAGATGATCTTGACCGGCACTTCGCCGTCCATCTTCTGCATCGTGCGCACCTGAACCGGAGACGTGTGCGTACGCATCAGCAAATCTTCCGTTATATAGAAGGAATCCTGCATATCGCGCGCCGGATGGTCTTTGGGCAGGTTGAGCGCTTCGAAGTTGTGGTAGTCGGTCTCGACTTCCGGTCCTTCGGAGATCTGGTAGCCCATGCCGATGAAGATCTGTTCGATCTCTTCGATGATCCGGTTCAGCGGATGCGCCGCGCCGCGCGGCAGCTTGCGTCCCGGCAGCGTGACGTCGATCGTCTCGGACGCCAGGCGGCGCTCCGTTTCTTCGCGTTCGAACCGCTCGCTGTGCGCACTTACGGCCGCGTCGATCGCGTCGCGCACTTCGTTCGCCAGCTGCCCGATAACCGGACGTTCTTCGGCGGACAGTCCGCCCATGCCGCGCAGAATCTCGGTCAATTTGCCTTTTTTGCCCTGATATTT
This sequence comes from Saccharibacillus brassicae, assembly GCF_006542275.1. NCBI lineage: Bacteria > Bacillati > Bacillota > Bacilli > Caryophanales > Paenibacillaceae > Saccharibacillus > Saccharibacillus brassicae. Next base: position 4,233,029 of record NZ_CP041217.1, on the reverse strand, counting down.
GACGCGCAGTTCGTCGAGCTGCTTCGCGTCCGCTACGCTGTGAAGTTCCTCAAGCGCTTCGGCTTTCAATTGTTCCAAACGTTCTCTCATCGTCCGCAGACTCCTTTCCCGCCAAGGGAAGTATTCGATCGTGATCTCTTTTGCCAAAAAAAGGCCCGAAAAACAAAAAGATCTTCCCGCCCCAAGGGACGAAAAGATCGCGTTACCACCCTAATTCAGAAGTTTTCCCGCCGGATACCGGCAATCGGGAAACTCGCGGCCGCAGCGGCCGACTTCTCTCGGAGACGAAGATAACGGGTCGTCGACCCGGCTGTCCTAGTGCGAAGCGCAGGGCGCCCGGTTCAGACAGCGGCTCCGGAGCGAACTTCGGCATCGGCGTTGTCGCGAAAATGCTCTCAATCCACGGCATTTTCTCCCTGTTCGGCGTCGGCGCTTACTCTTCTCCATCATCGCGGCAAAAGATATGTTTGAATTAAATGTTGTATGTTACACACCTATATTCTACTAAAAAGCTTCCGGCTGCGTCAATGCGAATTTCCGCCGCGGCGAAAACGGCTACGTTCTGTCCGCAAGATGCGACAGCGCCGCAAGCTTCTGCTTCACCTCGCGAATCTCGCTCATCGCTTCGTCCGAGAACGCCTCCGGCAGCGCGCCGCTCTCCGGTCTGCGCTTCTCGCTGTCCGCCCGGCTGTCCGCTTCGCCGCGCAGCAGCTGCGCAAGCTTCAGCTCCAGCATCAGGCGCCGCTCGTTGTCTTCGCGGCCGCCGGGATGACGCTCTGCCCGCTTCAGGTCTTCTTCCCGTTCGTCGAGACTGCCTTCGAACAGCGTGAAGCCGCCCTGCCCGTCCAGCTCCGCGATCCGGTTCGCCGCCCGGCGCACCAGCATCCGGTCGTGCGAGACGAGCAGCAGCGCGCCTTCGTAGCGCATAAGCGCCGACTCCATCACCTCGCGCGTCTCGATATCGAGATAATTGTTCGGCTCGTCGAGCACGAGCAGGTTCGACCCTCCGAAGTACAGCCGGATAAACGCCGCCCGGCACTTCTCGCCCATACTGAGCTCGCCGATCCGCTTGAATGCGTCTTCGCGCGGAAACAGAAAACATCCCAATAACGTACGGGCCTGCGTCTGCGTCATGTTCGGCAGTTCCAGCAGGCTGCCTAGCAGCGTCTGCCCGGTCGGCAGCCCTTCCAGCTCCTGCGAGAAATAGCCGATCTTGACGTTCGGATGCAGGGCGACGCGGCCGCTTGTCGGCTCAAGCCGGCCGGTAGCCAGGCGCAGCAGCGTCGTTTTCCCGCTTCCGTTCGGGCCGCGCACCGCCAGGCGGTCGCCGCGATTCAGCCGCAGATGGATCTGCCGCAAAATGTCCCGGCCTTCGTAAGCAAAGTCCACGTGCTCGAACCGCAGCAGCGTGCGCGCTTCGAAGCCTTCGTCTTCAAGTTTCATGTTCAGCTTGGGTGCCCGGCGCACGCTGCCTACGCTTTCGGCATCGAGCCGTTCCAGCTGCTTCTGCTTGGCATGATAGCGCGAAATGTTCTTTTTGGCTTTGGCTTTGTAATAGCTCTGCGTAATTTTGACTTCGTTTTGGTGCGACGCGGCGCTATGCGCCTGCAGGAACCACTGCTGGTAATTGCGGATCGACTCTTCGAGCGCTTTGCGCTGCTGCTCCTGCTTTTTGTGCAGCGCTTCGTGTTCGCGCAGTTCGCGTTCCTTGTGGCTCTGGTACTCGGTGTAGCCGCCGCGGTATTTCACGATGCCGTCCGGGTTCAGCTCGCAGACGGCGGTCGCCACCTCGTCGATAAACTGCCGGTCGTGCGAGACGAACAGCAGCGTACCCGCATAGCTGCGCAGCTGGTCTTCAAGCCAATGCAGGCTCTCTTCGTCCAGATGGTTGGTCGGCTCGTCGAGAATGAGCAGCTTGGGCGATTTGGCCAGCAGCGCGGCCAGGCGCACCCGCGTTTTCTGGCCGCCGCTGAGCGACGCATACGGCAGATTCCAACTTGGTTTGGGCATGCCGATCCGCTGCAGCTGCTTGTCCACTTCGTTTTCCCACTGGAATCCGCCTTCCGCTTCGTACGCTTCGAGCACGGGGCCATACGCTTCCAGCGCCTGCTGCGCCTGTTCGCCGGAGCCGCCCATGTGCTGCGCCAGGCGATCCAGCTTGCGCTTGAGCGCATGCAGGCGACCGTGCTCCAGATACGCCCGTTCGAGTGCTGTCGTATCGGCCGGCACGTCTTCGTGCTGCTTCATCATGCCCCATTCTTCGAGCGGCAGCAGCCGCTCCACACTGCCTTCCGTCGCCTGCTCCATGCCGGCGAGTATGCGCAGCAGCGTCGTCTTGCCGCAGCCGTTGCGTCCGAACAGCGCCAGCCGCTCGCCTTCCGTCACTTCCAGGTCCACTTTTTCGAACAGCGTCCGTCCGTTCCATTCTTTGGCCAATTGTTTGGCAATCATCCATGTACGCATAAAAAGTTCATCCTCTCCGAATTAAAAAAGTCCGCGTGACGGCAAACGCCGCTGCGGACTTGGAGAATCAAGAATTAATCGGAAACCTGCGCATGACCAGGGAAGTGAGGGGCGCCGTCGGCAAAATACCGGAAAATACCGGAAAACGGTACGCAAAAAGAGGCACACTCCCGATGGAAGACGCACGCATCCCTCTCTCACTCCTGCCGCAGCCGAACGTCTGAACGTCCGCCTGTCGTGATCCGCTGTTCGTTCGCAGTCAAATACACGGTGATGAGACCGTGCGCCGCGAACAAGCGAATATGCCGGGTTAGATAAGGACATGCGTTGTATACTTCATCGTATAGGGTGTACCTCTCGAATTCTACAGAATGTGGAACACCGCCAGTCTAACAAAACTTCGAAGCGGTGACAATCTTTTTTACCCGGTCAGCCGAAAATGAATCCCCATACCGCATGCAAGCCCTTGCCCGCGAGCAGCAGGACGCCGGCGATAAAAGCCAAATAAACGAGCAGGCCGATACCCGCGATCAGCGCGATACCGATCCGGACTCCGCCGACGATTCTTTTCTCGATTCGCTTGTGGATACGATTTGCGCTGCGGGCTTCCCTTTTCCCGTGCATGCGGTCTTCCATCATCGAACACTCCCCGTTTCTCCAATTGGGCGGCCGCCGAACCGCGGCAAAAACCCTTCTTTCTTTCTATCGGCATTTCGATCTCTTTTTGAGACCCCTCGGCGGCAAACAAAGTGTGAACGTGGTAAAATCGACATAGCGAAAGCGAGGGGAAAAAGCGGACATGACCAAAAACATCTCGGATATCGCGCAGATGGCGGGCGTCGCCAAAAGCACGGTCTCCCGTTACCTGAACGGCGGCTCCGTCAGCGCCAAAACGAAGCAGAAGCTCGAACGCATTACCCGGGAAGCCGGTTACGTGCCGAACACGTTCGCCCAGAGCCTCAAAGCCAAACGGACCCATCTGATCGGCACCATCGTGCCCCGGCTCGACTCGTTCGCGGCCGCGCAGACGATGACCGGCATCGACGAAGAACTGCGGACGGCGGGCGGACGGATGCTCGTCTATAACGCGGGGCAGGACCCGCAGCGGGAGATCGAAGCGATGCAGGACCTGGCCCGGCAAAAAGTGGCGGGCATCATCTTGATGCCGGCGCAGGTGACGGACGAGCATCTGCGGGCAGCCGAAGCGGCAGGCATTCCGGTGCTGCTCGTCGGCCAGGGCAGCAACCGGCTGCACAGTCTTGTGTACGACGATTACCGGGCCGGCCTGCTGATGGGACGCCATGTGCTCGGCATGGGGCATCGCCGCATCGCCTACCTCGGCGTGACCGAAGACGACGAAGCGGTCGGGCGGCGGCGCAAAGAAGGCTTCCGGGCCGCGGCGGCAGACTGCGCAGACTGCGACATTTCGTATTACGAGAGCAGCTTCGCCATCGGAGACGCGCGCCTCGCGGCCGAAACGATCCTCGACGAATGCGCGCCTTCGCTGATCGTCTGCGCTACCGACAATCTCGCGCTCGGCGTCGTCAAAACGGCGCATCTGCGGGGATTGTCGATCCCGTCGCAGCTGTCGGTTACCGGCTTCGGGGGTTACGAGGTCACGGCGATCATCAACCCGGAATTGACGACCGTCCGTTTCCCGTACTACGAAGCCGGCAAGCATGCGGCGCGCAGTATGCTGAAGCTGACCGCCGGGGAAGAAGTGGAACGCCTGACGGTGCTGGACGTCGAGCTGCTCGCCCGAGAAAGCGTTGACAATTTGAATAAGCCTTCGGTATAATGCAATCGGAACCGGTTCCAATCATGCGTTCGGGCAGCGTCCCGGCGCAGGAACGGACCGGTCTGCCGAGAGGCGAAAGTTTTTGCATCCTGTTTTGGAACCGGTTCCTTCTTTTGTTTTTCTTGTAGTGTCTCTTTTTTTAAAACAAAACGGAACCGGTTCCTAAAAAATAAACAAGGAGGAAGCCTTACTCTTATGCCTATGACGCGAGCACAGAAATACCGGCTGCTGCGCCAGGCGGAAGCCGGCGAACTGGAACGGCTGGCCGAACGGGCCGCAGACTGCGCCTGGCGGCAGACGTACCATATCCAGCCGCACGCCGGCCTGCTGAACGATCCGAACGGCTTCGCTTATTACAACGGCCAATACCATCTGTTCTACCAATGGTTTCCGCTCGGCACGGAGCACGGCATGAAATATTGGTATCATGTCGTCTCCTCCGACCTGGCCCGTTGGACCGACGCCGGGATCGGCCTGGAACCGGGCGGCCTCTACGATTCGCACGGCGCGTACTCCGGCAGCGCGATCGAAAAAGACGGCCGGCTGTACCTGATGTACACCGGCAATACGCGCGACGCGGACTGGGTCCGCCGGCCGTACCAATGCCTGGCCGTGATGGACGAAGACGGAACGATCGCCAAGACGGAACTTCCGGTCATTGCGGATGTTCCGGCCGGTTACACGGATCATTTCCGCGATCCCAAAGTGTGGCGCGAAGGCGACGCCTATCTGTGCGTCATCGGCGCGCAGCGCAGCGATCTGACCGGCGCCGCGGTGCTGTACCGCTCGCCGGACCTGCTGGACTGGAATTTTGCGGGCGAAATCCGGACTTCGCTGCCGAATTTCGGCTATATGTGGGAATGCCCGGATTATTTCGAGCTGGACGGCACCGGCGTGCTGCTGCTCTGCCCGCAGGGCGTGGAGCGGGACGGCGAACGCTTCCGCAACATTTACCCGTCGGGCTATCTGCTCGGCGAACCTCTGAATACGGCGGACGGCACGTTCCGGCATGGGGCGTTCGCGGAACTTGACCGCGGCTTCGACTTCTATGCGCCGCAGACGACGGCGGGACCGGACGGGCAGCGCCTGCTCGTCGGCTGGATGGGACTGCCGGATCTGGATTATCCGACCGACGGTCTCGGCTGGGCGCACTGCCTGACGCTGCCGAGGGAGCTGTCGCTGCGCGGCGGCCGGCTGATCCAGCGGCCGGCAGCCGGACTCCGGCTGCTGCGCGGCGAGGAGCGCTCTTTCTCCGCCGCCTGGGCCGACGGACGCCGCAGCTTCGATAGAATCGAAGGCCGCTCCTACGAGCTGCAGGTGCGTATAGCGCCTGCTGCGCAGCGGCCCGGCTCGGCCGACGGCGGAGCCGAAGATGGCGAATCTTCCGCCAACCGATCAACCGATCGCGAACTTCCCGGCAGCGGAAGCGGCCGGTTCGGCGTCGAATTCCGCACCGGCGTCGAAGAACGCACGATATTGACGTACGACGCGGGAAGCCGCACGGTCACGCTTGACCGGTCACGCTCCGGCGTACCGCTCGGCATCGACTACGGAACGACGCGCAGCTGTACGCTGGACGCCGCCGGCAGGCAGGACGTCGAATTCCGCTTGTTCGTCGATACGTCGTCCGTCGAAATCTTCGTGAACGACGGCGAAGAAGTGTTCACCGCCCGCCTCTTCCCCGATTCCGCCAGCACCGGTATCGCGTTCTTCGCGGACGGAGGCGGCGCGGCCTTCGAAGGGTCGTACTGGCCGTACGGCGAAGGCGCGATTCCGCGCGGGCTGCCGGCCGGCCTGGCCGACTACGGGCAGGTGAGACCATGAGCCGGCTGTACGCGATCGGCGAAGTGCTGATCGATTTCATTCCGCTGCAAACAGGCTGCGCGCTCAAAGACGTAACCGCATTCGAACGAGCGCCGGGCGGCGCGCCCGCGAACGTGGCGGCAGCGGCGGCCAAATACGGCGCTTCCGCCGCCGTTCTGACCAAGCTCGGCACCGACGCGTTCGGCGATTTCCTTCTGGACGCGCTGCGGCAGGCCGGCGTGGACACGCGGCATATTCGCCGCACGAGCGAAGCGAATACGGGACTTGCGTTCGTCTCGCTCAAAGCGAACGGCGAACGGGACTTTTCCTTCTACCGGAATCCGTCCGCCGATCTGCTGCTGTCGGAGAGCGAGATCGACGCGCAGCTGTTCGAAGCCGGCGATATCCTGCATTTCGGTTCGGTCGATCTCGTCGAAAGTCCGATGAAGCAGGCGCACCGCAAAGCCATTCGCGCCGTCCAAGCATCGGGCGGATTGATCAGCTTCGATCCCAACGTCCGGCTTCCGCTGTGGACGGATCCCGAAGACTGCCGCCGCGCCATTTTGGAATTTTTGCCGACCGCGCATCTGGTCAAAATCTCGGACGAAGAATTGACGTTTATTACCGGCATCGAAGACGAAGAGACCGCGATCGCTTCGCTATTTCGCGGCGACGTGCAGGCGGTCGTCTACACGCGCGGCCCCGGCGGGGCGCAGCTGCATACGGCTTCCGGCCGTTACGCTTCTCCCGGCTTCGCGGTCGAGGCCCGGGACACGACCGGCGCGGGCGACGCTTTCGTCGGCGGCCTGCTGCTGCATCTGCTGGAGCGCGGCGCCAATCCGTCGAACCTGACGGCGCTGCTTCATCGGCACCATGATCAAATGCTCCGCTTCGCCAATGCGAGCGGAGCGCTGACGACTACGAGCAAAGGCGCGATCTCCGCCCTGCCGGAACGCGCCGCGATCGAAGCGCTTATGCAATCGCAGCCTTTTCAACCCCTATCCGGAAAGGAATGAATCCCATGTCCGAAAACCGCGACATCGCCCGCGAAGTCGTCGAAGCTATCGGCGGCAAAGAAAATATCGCCTCGTTCGCGCACTGCGCGACCCGGCTGCGCATCATGGTCCGCGACAAAGACAAGATCGACCAGAACCGAATCGAAAATACGGATAAAGTCAAAGGCGCCTTTTTCAACTCCGGCCAATACCAGATCATCTTCGGAACCGGCACCGTCAACCGGATTTTCGAAGAAGTCGAACGGCTCGGCATCGACAGCACGTCCAAGGAAGAGATCAAAAGCGAAGGCAAAAAGCAGGGCAACGCGTTCCAGCGCGCGATCCGCACATTCGGCGACGTCTTCGTCCCGATCATTCCCGTGCTCGTCGCGACCGGCCTGTTCATGGGTCTGCGCGGCCTACTGACGCAGGAGTTGGTCCTGTCGTGGTTCGGCCTGACTCCAGGCAGCATCCCGCCGAATTTCCTGCTGTTCACGCAGGTGTTGACCGACACGGCGTTCGCGTTCCTGCCGGCGCTCGTCGCCTGGTCCGCGTTCCGCGTCTTCGGCGGCAGTCCCGTGCTCGGGATCGTGCTCGGCCTGATGCTCGTCAATCCGGCACTGCCGAACGCCTATGCCGTCGCCGACGGCAGCGCCGAAGCGCTGACGATGTTCGGCTTCATCCCGGTCGTCGGCTATCAGGGTTCCGTGCTGCCGGCATTTTTCGTCGGCCTGCTCGGCGCGAAGTTCGAGAAGTTTTTGCGCAAAAGAGTGCCCGAAGCGCTTGATCTCATCTTGACGCCGTTCGTGACGCTGCTCGTCATGATCACGCTTGGGCTGTTCGCGATCGGACCGGTGTTCCACTCGCTGGAAAACGTCGTCCTGCACGGCACGACGTACCTGCTCGACCTGCCTTTTGGCATCGCGGGCCTGCTGATCGGCTTTTTCCATCAGATTGTCGTCGTTACCGGCGTGCATCACATCTTCAACTTCCTGGAGATCCAACTGCTGGAGCAGACCGGAGCCAATCCGTTCAACGCGATCATCACCTGCGCGATGGCGGCTCAAGGCGCGGCCTGCCTCGCCGTCGGCCTGAAGACCAAAAACGCCAAGCTCAAAGCGCTGGCGCTGCCGTCTTCGCTGTCCGCTTTTCTCGGCATTACCGAACCGGCGATCTTCGGCGTCAACCTGCGCTACATGAAGCCGTTCGTTATGGGCTTGATCGGCGGCGCAGCCGGCGGCTTCCTCGCCTCGCTGCTGCATCTGGCGGGCACGGGCATGGCGGTAACCGTCATTCCGGGCGCGCTGCTGTATCTGAATGACCAACTGCCGATGTACATCCTGTGCAATCTGGTCGGCGCGGCCGTCGCTTTTGCGCTGACCTGGCTGTTCGGCTACAAAGACGAGCCGGCGGCAGTTCCGGGCAGTTCCCCGGTCTCGGCTGCTTCGGCGCTTGCGGCATCGGCCGCAGTTCCGGCCGTTTCGTATGCCAAAGCGCCGGATCACGTTCCGGGAGCGCTAAGCGCCGCAGTCCCGGCCGTCGAAACGGCTTCGTCCCTGCTGCCGGTCAAAGCGCCGATCAGCGGACGCGTCGTAGCGTTGACGGACGTGCCCGATCCGGCATTCTCCGAAGGCCATATGGGCCGCGGCATCGCGATCATCCCGTCCGAAGGCCGGGTACACGCGCCGTTCGACTGCATCGTCGCCCACGTGATGGGCAAAAGCAAACACGCCCTTATTCTCGAGCACGACAACGGCACGCAGCTGCTGATCCATGTCGGCATCAATACGGTATCGCTCAAGGGAGACGGATTCACCGTCCACGTTCAGGGCGGAGAGCGCGTCGCGGCAGGCCAACTGCTGCTCGAATTCGATCTGGACGTTATACAGGCGGCAGGCCTCTCGCCGATCACGCCGGTGCTCGTGCCGGACGGCATGGAGCGCGTGCTGGACGTCGAGACGTATGCGGGCGGCTCCGTAACGGCCGGCGAACAGACGGTGTTCGGTGTGCGCGTCTCGGAAGCTGAGGCTTCCTGACACGGATTTTGAACCGACGATTGGAACCGTATAGAGACAACGCAACACCCGCCGGAAAGATACCGGCGGGTGTTTGTGTATGCGCAATCCGGGGCGCAGGATCGTTGACCTACAGAGCGATAAGGCGGCGCAAAGATCGGAACGCAAAAAAAGAAGCCCGCAAAGGGCTTCCTGATTTAAGCGGGTGATGGGAATCGAACCCACGCTACCAGCTTGGAAGGCTGGAGTTCTACCATTGAACTACACCCGCATATGTATGAAATTTATTGAAAAAAAGAATGGTCGGGACGACACGATTTGAACATGCGACCCCCTGCTCCCAAAGCAGGTGCTCTACCAAGCTGAGCTACGTCCCGACATTGTGTGGTACTTTTATTGATGCGTCCTCTTGGGGACAAGAAATAATATACCATGCCCACAGAAACATTGCAAGCACTTTTTACGAAAAACAATTCCGGCCGCAAAACGCGGCCCAAGGACCGGAACGAAAAGAGTTCCGCCGGTCCGGGAATCCGTTTGTTACCCCAGCTTCTTCTGCCGCAAAAACAAGTCTTCGAACCGGTCGGCCGGCACCGGACGGCTGAACAGGAACCCCTGCGCTTCGTGGCAGCGCTGGGTGCGCAGGAACGCGAGCTGCTCTTCGTTCTCCACGCCTTCGGCCGTCACTTTCAGCTTGAGGTGATGCGCCATCGACGCGATCGTCGAGACGATCGCCGCGTCGCTTTCGCCGCTCATCACTTCGCTGACGAACGACCGGTCGATTTTCAGACGGTCGATCGGCATGTTTTTCAAATAATGCAGCGAACTGTAGCCCGTGCCGAAATCGTCGATGCTGATATGCACGCCCAACTGCTTGAACCGTTTGAGCTGTTCGAACGCGGCGTCTTTGTCCACCGTCATGCTCTCGGTAATCTCAAGCTCCACGTACTGCGGGTCAAGACCGATCGTATCGAGCATATGCCCGATCTGCTCGGCCAGCCGCGGTTGGCGGAATTGGCGGATCGACAAATTGATCGACATGCAGAGCGGATCGTAGCCTTTGTCCTGCCAGGCTTTGTTCTGCCGGCATGCTTCGTGCAGCACCCATTCGCCGAGAGGCACGATCAGGCCGCTCTCTTCGGCAAGCGGGATGAACTCGCCCGGCGGCACCGGTCCGCGCAGCGGATGATTCCAGCGCACCAGCGCTTCCATGCCCAGGATACCGCCGGTTTCAACCGACATTTTGGGCTGGTATTCGAGGAAAAATTCGCCGCGTTCCAGCCCTTTGCGCAGATCGCTTTCCAAAACAAGCTTTTCCCGGGCGATCGTCGTCATTCCTTTAGAGAAACGTTTGACTTCCGCCCCTTGTTCCTTCGCCAGATGGACAGCCGCGTCGGCGCTCTGCAGCAGCCCGTCGGCGGCATGCCCGTCTTCCGGATAGACGGCGATGCCCGCGGACAACGCGACGTAATGTTCCATGCCGCCCACGTTGACCGGACGTTCGAACTCTTCCAGCAGCGCGTAGGCGCGCCGCATCGCTTCGTCGCCCCCGCTCTCCGGCATGACGACCGCGAATTCGTCTCCGCCCGTGCGGAACACTTCTTCCGGGCCTTCGAGCCGGTTCTGGAGCGTCTCGGAGACGATACCGAGCAGACGGTCCCCCGCCTCGTAGCCGAGCGAATCGTTGATCGTCTTGAAGCGGTTGATATTGAGCACCATCAACGCGGTCTTGCCGATATAGGCTTCTTCGAGGCGGATATTCAGCTTCGCATGCAGGCTTCTGCGGTTCGGCAGGCCTGTCAGGTCGTCGTTATACGCCAAAAATTCGATGCGTTCTTCCGCTTCGCGCCGTTCGCGCAGCGGTTCGGCGATCGCCAGGCGCAGTCCGCGGCTGACGAGGAAGCCGTAAGCCAGCGCATGCAGCGCGGAAGCGATCAGCATCGGAATGCCGGCCGCGCTGCCGGACTGAAGCAGCAGCACCTGGGCGACCGCGACGAGGCCCAGCGATTGGACCGCGACCCAGATCGCCGCGATGCGTCTGCGCCGGTAGCGCAGGAACAAGTGGCCGGCCGCAAGCACGGCGGCTCCGAGCGCGGCGATCGTCAGCGCCGACTCCACCCCGGCCCACTGCGCGGCGGGCAGTTCGGCGCGGACGAAGAACAGCAGGCCCGCCAGCGCAAGCGTCGAGAGCGGAAGCCCGAAATAGAGCAGGCGTCCCGGTACTCTCTCCGGACGGTTCGGCAGGGCGAACAGCAGCACGAGGCCGACCGTATAGACGAGCGCGGCCAGCGACAGCAGCCACTCGGTGCCGGTACGGCCGCCTCCCGATCCCTGCATGAAAGGGTATAAGTTCATCAGCAGGTACAGCAGCTCGATCGAGCCTGCCGCTCCCATCAGCTTGACCATGCGTTTGCTGTAGCTTCCGATTCGGCGGTCAAACAGCGGCGTGGCATGAAAATAGACGGTCAGGCACGCCGTGACCGAGAAGCAGACGGTGAGGAGGGTCAGAGCGGGAGCCCACCGGTTATCAAGTCCCGAAGAATAGAAAAAGAGTTCGATCGCTTCGCACGCAAGCACGACGAGAAAGACGGAAAGGGTGTAAAGCGTCAGTTGACGGCGTATCGCCGGGTTTGCGTTCATGGGTTCACTTCCGTCCTGCTGGGATGTCATAAAATCGATCAGTCTCGCCTTCGTTTTAGATTCTATGCCGTCTTGCTTTCTCCTGCCGCTCTTCGTCAAAATCAGACAATTTTCTTTTTCGGAACAAGAAAAAAGGTTCCTCTGTCGGAACCTTGTTGGCTTACACCCGCTTTTCTCAAAGTCGAATGTGGGTTTAAGGGCAACGCCGTTTTGGGCTTTTTCATCATACTCAAGGCGATCTGCAAAGTAAAGCGGAAATTCCGCGTTTTTATGACAATTGTCGCAGCCCTTTCCGGTTTGAGGTGCGCCCGGCCCAAAACGGCTCTTCATTCTATTTCGTAGACCGGCCTATTTCGTATACCGGCTGCGATTGTACCGCTCGACCAGCTCCTGCACCTGCTCCGCGTTCTGCTCGCGGTAAGCGGGCTTGTCGGCGATTTCTTTGGCCGTCTCGCTCGGCGTCAGCCAGGGGCGGAACGCGTAGCCGCGTTCGATCGCGGCGCGCACGAGCCGGAAATAGGCGCGCCGATTCGCGTCGGACGGCTCGGCAGCCGCCCGTCGGGACGCCGATCGCCCGGAAGACGGCTTGCCGCCGAGCTTCTCGGTCGTGTCGGCGTACGCTTCCCCGTCGGCTGTGCGCAGCGGCTTCGCCGCGATGCGGAGATTTTGCAGCAGCCGCTTCAACCAATCCGGCAGCCATTCCGACAGCACTTCGTGCAGCAGCCGCAGCAGGAAGAACACGGTCGTTCCGATCGACAGCAGCGCGATCAGCGCCACGCAGTAGATGATCCAGCGGTCCAGACCCGGACCGGCTTCCGCTTCGTTCTCCAGATCGTAGACGACTTCGGTGTCCGGAGAAGCCGGATCGGCGGGAATCGGCGGCGGTTCCGGCACGTAATCGAGATCGACGCCGCCGTACAGCAGGAACAGCCAGAACCGGTACAGCCATTCCAGCACGACGGACAGCTGCGTCGCGCCTCCGATCAGCACAATCGACAGCAGCAGGGCAGCCATAAAGCTCCGGTTCATACGCAGCAGCTGCCCCGAAGGCAGATCCGCTTCCTGCGACAGTCCCATCGCTTCCCGTACCCGGCGTTCGTTCCAGCGCAGCAGCTGAACCAGCAGCGTCACCGTGCAGGCCGTGTAGACCGAGAACGCATACGGTTCCAGCAGTCCCGGGCGCAGCGCGGCGGTATAGACGACGATGCCCCCCAGCAGCCCGGCGAAGACGAGCGGCGTATCGCGGCGCCCGCTCACCGCCCCGTTCAGGCGGTAGACGCCGCGCACGCCGGCCGCGCACAGCAGGAGCAGCAGCGGTACGATGCGCAGCCCGAGCCCGCTTGACGCCGCGAGTATCGGCAGCGCGGACACCAGCGGAAGCACAAGCGCGGCGGCGTAAGCCCGCTGCCCGCCGAGCACCCCGGCGGCTGCCGCTCCGCCCATGAGGCAGAGACCGAACAGTCCGGCCAGCACGTACGGGGACAAGTCGAACACGTACAGCGACAGAAGCAGAAGCAGCGGGTAGAACAGCGCCGTGTCGCGAATGGCGGTCTCCAGCGCTTTGAACAAATTTCGGTTCATGCTTCCGCCTCCTTCCGCAGCGGGATGTGCCGCGGAGCCGCACGGCCCGGAGCCGGATCGGAAGCGCCGGAAGCACGGGAATCGACGGAAGCACCGGAATCGACGGAAGTATCCGCGGCGGAACCATCAGCCGATACGAAGCCGGGGTCGATCAGGCTGACCTTGTGGCCCAGCCGCTCCAGCCGGGCGACAGCCGCACCGATCACGGCTTCCCCGCCCGAGCCGATGACGACGTAATCGCACGCCGGTCCGACTTCGCGGGCTTCGGCCGTCAGGCATTCGGCAAGCGAGCGCTGCACTTTGAGCCGAATACCGGCCATCGCTTCCAACAGCAGGCGCAGCTGCCCCGCTCCGCCGCCGACAGGAATTCGCGGCAGCGACAGCGTATGCGCGTTATGCGCCAGCCCGACCGGCACGCCGTCCGCGATCAGTCTGGCGGCGATCGTCGCCGCCAGACTGATCGCATGCTCGGCTTCCGGCTCGCCTCCGCCGCCGCGAAGCCCCGGCGTTACGGTGCCGATATCGAGCACGAGCATGACCCGCGGATCGGCGGAATGTCCCTGCCGATACGTCTGGAGGCCGCCGGTACGGGCGCTCGCTTTCCAGTGAATCCGGTTCATCGGATCGCCCGGCGCGTACTCGCGCGAGCCTTCGATCAGGAACGGGTCCGCCAGAATCCAGCGGCGCACCGCGAATTCTCCCTGCCAGCTGCGCCACTCCTGCGGCAGCCGGCGTTCCTCCAGCAGCCGGGGATAGACGATCAGCGGAGCCTGCACGTTCTCGGAGCGCGAACGCAAGACGAAGCCGAGCAGGTCGCCCGAAGTCATAAACACGGTGGACAACCGGAAGATGCCGCGGCCTTCGCAGGTGACGAAATGCCGGCGGGTAACGCGGCGCCTCGGCATGATCGTGAATCCGCTCGTATGCGTCTGATAGACGCTGCCCCGTTCCTGCTTGAGAGCGGTCGATCCGCGAAACCGAAAAACGGCGGGAAATTCCGATTCGAGCCGCAGCCACGGAATCGGCAGCCTTTTGTCGTTCTCGATGATTTCGACCATCTCCAGATTGTCTCCGGCATGGCAGCGGTCCTTGTTGAACTTGCGGCTGTACCGAACCCCTCTCAAGGCAAATCGCCCGATCAGCTGCGCCTGCGCCGTCGCCAGGATCACCACGGTCCATATCATCCAAAATAGAGCCAAGCCGTTCCCCTCTTTCGTTCAAAATACGGTCTTACCGCTTCTTGCCGGCATCGCGGTAACGCGCGTCGTTGTAGCGCTCGACGAGACGTTCCAGTTCTTCGGCGGACAGCTCCGTATAACGGCCCTGCGACAGCTCGCGGCCGTTCTCGGCCGGCGTGCGGCTCGGCCGCAGCGGAAAGCCTTTGCGCGAAGCGTGCAGCACGACGCTGCGATAGCGCAGCCGCGGATCGTCGCCTTCATAATCGGCTTCGCGGCGTTCCCTACGGAAAAAGCGTGCAAAACCGCCGGTTTTGTTATCTTTCAACTTCTCCGCTTTGTCCGTGTAATTGACGTTCGACGCAGCCAAGCGGACCGCGCGCATCAGCCCGAATCGGGAAGCGATCTTCGCGACCAGATTGCGGATGCCGTTCGGCAGCCAGCGGCCCAGCAGCCGGTACAGCAGCCAGCCGATCCCCATGACAGCCGCGATCCAGAACAAGCCCAGCAGGATATAGCCGATAATCTTGAGCCACAGCGGCGTCTCTCCCGCCTCGCCCAACTGTTCGAACTGGGACGCGTCGACGCCGGGCATCGACTGAACCGGTTCCGCCGCCGGCGGATTGCCCGGCAGCGAGCCGCCGAAGATCGACAGCCACCAGTCGCGCAGCGCGTTCAGCGCGCCTGTCGGCCCGCCGATCAATCCCGCTATGACGATAAGTGCCGCCACAATCCAGGTCAAGCGCCGGTTCTGCGTCAGCACGCCCGACAAAGCGGACGTCTCCTGCCCGGCTGCCGTGCGAACACGGTCGCCGTTGAGCAGCAGCAGCGTCAGCGCAAGCGCAAGCGTCGAGACCATGTAGAGCAGCGGCCGGTATTCGTTCAAATCCGGTATGCGTCCGGCAACTACGTACAGAATGAGCATGGCCGCCACGCCCGAGAGCGGAATGCGCAGCTGCATCTGGTCCCACAGCTGCCTGCGCCCGGTCAGCAGTCCGCGCAGCGCCGCGAGCAGCAGCACGACCGCGGCGCTTCCTTTGACGAGCCAGCCGCCGGGAAAAGCAAGTCCGAGCAGCAGCGCGGCGGCAAACGGCAAAGCCGCGGCCGCGCCGCCGATCCGCTGCTCCGCCTGCCGCAGCCCGATCAGGTTCGCCGACAAATGCAGCGCCAGGATCGGCAGAAGCAGCAGCAGGTCGGAACCTTTCACGGCATAATGCGCAACCAGTACGACCGCCGCGTACGCGGCCAGCGTTTCCAGCAGCGAGTAGGCGGCCGGACGGCCGAATCCCTGCAGCAGCGGCGCTCCTGTACGTGAGCGGGAACGGGTTCGGGTCGTTTTCGTCATAATACGGCCTCCTCTTGACGTTCCGATTCGCGGCGCTGCGACGAACGAACGCCCGAGGACACAAGCCCCGGCTCGTTCGCCGCAAAGCCGGTGACGCCTACCCGGTGGCCGAGCCGCTCCAGCGACGCAATCGCTTCCCGAACCTTATCGGAGCGGTGCGCGGTCACGACGAGATAATCGATCGGTTCCCGGAATTCGCGCTGCGCTTCCAGCTGGAGCAGGTCATGGAACGGCAGCCGGGACTTCAACTCCAACCCGGCCATCGCTTCCATGATCCGGTTCAAATGCACCGGACCGTAATCGGTCTCCAGCCGGCAGCCTTCTTCGCCCAGCTGCGAATCGCCGTTATGCGCGAAGCCCGCGGCCATGCCCTGCCCGATCAGCGAAGCGGCGCAGGTCGCGGCCAGCGACAGCTGGCGTTCGATCAGTCCCGTCCGGGTCACGACGCTCCACATCGACTCCGAGTCTTCGACGTTGAGCAGGATCACGACGCGCGGATCGGCGGAAAATCCGCTTTTGTGGACTTGAAGCTGTCCCGTTCGCGCGCTCGCTTTCCAGTGAATCCGGTTCATCGGATCGCCCTGCGCATATTCGCGCACGCCGGTCATGATGAACGGGTCTTCGACGATCCAGCGGCGTACCGCGAGTTCTCCCTGCCACGTTTTCCACGAGATCGGCAGTTCGCCGTCGCCCAGCGTGCGGGGATAGATCACCATGCGCATATGCAAATCTACCTTTTTTGAAGGCGCATACATCCCGAATAGATCGCCGCCCGTCATCGTCGCCGACTCGATCCGGTAGATGCCCCGGGCCTCGCAGACGATCCGGTGCGTGCGCGTAATCTTCGTGCGCGGCGGCAGCGTGAATAGGCTCGTATGGTTTTGGTAAATATGTCCTTCGCTGACGTTCGTATCATCGCTGCGGGCAAACTGCAGCGCCGACGGCAGCATCGCTTCGAGTCTCAGCCACGGCACCGGCAGCGGCTTGCGGTTGGAGAGCGTCTCGACCATCTCGATTTTCTCCCCCGCCCGGCACGTGTATTTGCTGAAATCGCGCTTGTAATCGAGACGGGCCAGCGCTGGTCTGCCGAGCAGCCATCCCTGAACGATCACGATCAGTCCGACCAGGAGCAAAAGCCCAAACAGCGCCATTTATCTCACTTCGCTTTCCAGTCCCTTTTCGCTCGGAACAGGGATGCTTTCCGTCAATTCGGCCAAAATGCGCTCGGCGGGATTGTCCTGCACGTCATAGCGGTTGTTCAGCACGAGCCGGTGCGCGCAGACAGGCACGAGCAGCATTTTGATATCGTCGGGCAGCACGTAATCGCGGCCTTTGAGCGCCGCGTACGCCTGGCAGGCGCGCAGCAGCGACTGGGTGCCCCGCGGGCTGATGCCGAGCGCAAGCTCGGGATGGCTTCTCGACGCATCCGCCAGCGCGACGATGTAGTCGAGCAGGTCGTCGGCGATCGTCACGCTGCGGCACGACCGCTGCGCTTCCAGCACTTCTTCCGCCGTGGCAGTCGTGACGGCCGATTCCGCGCTGAGCCCTCCGGCCTGCACCGTGCGGCGCAAAATTTCGCGGCCTTCCGACGCCGACGGATAACCGAGCTTCATGCGGATCATGAACCGGTCCATCTGCGCTTCCGGCAGCGGGAACGTCCCCTGGTTGTCGACCGGATTCTGCGTAGCCAGCACCATGAACGGCTGCTCCAGCTTCATCGTCTGCCCGTCCACGCTGATCTGCCGCTCTTCCATGCACTCCAGCAGACTCGATTGGGTACGCGGCGTCGCCCGGTTGATCTCGTCCGCCAACACGACGCGCGCGAACAGCGGCCCGGGGCGGAAATGGAACTCGCCGTCTTTTTGATTGTAAAAGTGGATGCCGGTCAAGTCCGAAGGCAGCAGGTCGGGCGTGAATTGGATCCGTTGAAAAGTCAGGCTGAGCGACGACGCGAGACTTTTGGCCAGCATCGTCTTGCCGGTACCCGGCACGTCTTCCAGCAGCACATGTCCCGAAGCCAGCAGCGCGGTCAGCAGCAGATCGACTTCCGCGTCTTTGCCCACAATGATATTCCCGATATTTTGCTTGAGCCTTGAAGCGAGTTCCTGTACGTTTTGCATGAACATTCCTCCGTCTTTTGGCAGCGGCTTCCGTATAAATCGAAAAATGGCGCATTCCGGCTTATGTCCTCGAAGCGTTAGCGTAATGTTTTCCTGTTTCTTCCTCATTTCCATTTTAGCAAATAAGATAGCGTTTTCCAAATGCGGCCAAAACAAAAAACCGGAAGGATCGCGAGGATCTCTTCCGGCAGGCGTATAGGAGGCAGCGCGTTTACGTTCTGCCTTTGCTGTTGTGATGCTGAAGCTTCTCCAGCTTCTGGCTCATGACGGCCAGACGGCGCTTGAGGTCGAGCTGCCAGCGCTTGTCTTCGGTCTGCTTGGCAAAACCGAGCAGATCCAGCGACAAATCGATCTGGTTGCGCACCGTTTCCATCTTGTCTTCGCTCTCAAGGCTGACGCAGTTCGCGAAAATCTCCGCATCGTCTTCGAGAATGTAATCCTGGAAATCGATCTCCGATTCGCCGTCGCCATGCGCGTATTCGGCCAGAATCTCGTATTCGCTTTCGACTTTATAATGAACTTCGATCCGTTGGCATACCGGGCAATGCAGCAGAGGAACGTTGTGAACCTGGGTCCGGTAGTGGGTCAGCGTCCCCTTCGTTCCGATCATACTGGCTCCGCAGCAAAAACTCATGGCCGTTCACTCTCCTTCATTAACTGATCCCTATCTGTATAATCAACCTGCCGACGGAATTTTGAATACTTTTGCAAAAAAACGCGTGTTTTTTCGATGTTTCCTGGCCTCATTTTAGCACGGAATTTCGAGGCGCGCCAGCGATTCGGGGGACAAAAAAGCCCTCTTTCCGGCAGAGGCCGGAAAGAAGGCTTTAACGCTAAACCGTCGATCCGGCAGCTGCCGAATCCGCGAGAAACCCTTACAGGGTTTGGTCGCCCGGTTTCCAGTTCATTGGGCACAGTCCGCCCGATTGCAGAGCCTGAAGCACGCGCAGAGTCTCTTCGACGCTGCGGCCCACGTCGTTGTGGTTCACGACCTGGTACTTCAGTTCGCCTTCCGGATCGATAATGAACAGGCCGCGCAGAGCTACGCCTTCTTCTTCGATCAGGACGCCGTAATCGCTTGCCACTTTTTTCGTGATGTCCGAAGCGAGCGGGAAGTTGATTTTGCCGAGACCGCCGATTTCGGTCGGAGCCGCGATCCATGCTTTGTGGCTGTGCACGGAGTCGATGCTGACGCCGAGAACTTCGGTATCAAGCGTCTGGAAATCGCCGTAAGCGTCGCTGATTGCCGTAATTTCGGTCGGGCATACGAAAGTGAAGTCGAGCGGGTAGAAGAAGAACACGAGCCATTTGCCGCGGTAATCTTCAAGCGATACTTTGCCGAAATCCTGTCCGTCTCCGGATACAGTTTCCATTGTAAAGGCCGGAGCCGGTTTGCCTACCAAACGTTCTGCCATTGTGTAAATCCTCCTTCAAAATGACACCCGGTGACGAGTGTTTTCTGCATATTCTGAAACTATAACACCATGTTATCACCGGGATTTTTCGAAGTCAAGATTGGAACGCTTATTTATTTATAATCATTATCATTTGCGAATCGCGTTGAGAATTTGCTCGCCCATTTGCGTCGTGGACAGCGCGTTGCCGCGTCCCGCGGCGATGTCGCTCGTGCGGTGTCCGGCGTCCAGCACTTCCGCCACGGCCCGCTCGATCGCGTCGGCCGCTTCGCTGTAACCGAACGTCAGGCGCAGCATCAGCGCGGTCGACAAGATCGTCGCGATCGGGTTCGCCAGCCCTTGACCGGCGATATCCGGCGCGGAACCGTGTACGGGCTCGTACAGCCCGTAGCTGCCTTCGCCGAGCGAAGCGGACGCCAGCATGCCGATCGAACCGGTCAGCATCGCCGCTTCGTCGCTCAGAATGTCGCCGAACATGTTCTCCGTCACGATGACGTCGAAACTCGACGGACGGCGCAGCAGCTGCATCGCGCAGTTGTCGACGAGCACGTGTTCCAGTTCCACTTCCGGATATTCCGCGGATACGCGGATGACCGTTTCCCGCCACAGGCGCGACGTTTCGAGCACGTTCGCCTTATCGACCGAAGCGAGCTTCTTGCGGCGCTTCATCGCGATCTCGAATCCCTGGCGGGCGATGCGCTCGATCTCCGTGACGTTATACGCGCACGTATCGACCGCTTCTTCGCCGAATTCCGTCTCGCGGCGGAACTTCTCGCCGAAGTAGATGCCTCCGGTCAGCTCGCGCACGACCATCAGGTCGGTGCCTTCAAGCACTTCCGGCTTCAACGTGGACGCGTCCTTGAGACAGTCGAATACGACGGCCGGACGCAGGTTCGAGAACAGGCCGAGCTCTTTGCGGATGCCGAGCAGGCCCGTCTCCGGACGCAGCTCTTTGGGGTTGTTGTCCCACTGCGGGCCGCCGACCGCGCCCAGCAGCACGGCGTCGGCGCGTTTGCATACGTCTAGCGTTTCCTGGGGCAGCGGCGTGCCTTTTTGGTCGATGGCGATCCCGCCGAACAGCGCGTGCTCCGTTTCGAACGTATAGCCGAACACTTCGCCGACTTTTTGCAGCACTTTTTCCGCTTCCGCCACTACTTCCGGCCCGATGCCGTCTCCTGCGATTACCGCGATCTTTTTCGTCTCAGCCATGTGTCGCACTTCCTCTTCTCGTCAAATTCCCGCCGGCGAAACGCTCGCGCCTTCCGTCGCCGCTTCCGGGTGCAAACCTTTATTCAAAAACAGTAACATACTCCGTCAGGGATTGACCAAGATATAGAAACTATGACCTTCATAGGTTTTACCTATTAAGTAACGACTTAAGCAACGACGGAACGAGCCGGGCGGCCCCGAAAAAAGAGCGTTTACCGAAAACGTTTTGGACTATTTGCGCTTACGTTAAGAAATTTGATTCGGATTCGTGGGATTGTTACAATAAATAGGGTAATGGTAGTAGAATCTGTTTCGTCAAACGATCTAATCGAGGAGATGAACGAAGAACATGGAATATACGTATTTGGGAAAATCGGGTCTTAAAGTCAGCCGCATCTGTCTGGGCACGATGAATTTC
Source organism: Saccharibacillus brassicae (assembly GCF_006542275.1). Taxonomy (NCBI): domain Bacteria; kingdom Bacillati; phylum Bacillota; class Bacilli; order Caryophanales; family Paenibacillaceae; genus Saccharibacillus; species Saccharibacillus brassicae. The sequence continues at coordinate 4,212,052 of NZ_CP041217.1, read as the reverse complement.
GGAGGCCAGACCGACGAAAAAGAATCGTTCCGCATCATGGACGCGGCGCTCGACGCCGGAGTCAACTTCTTCGATACTGCAAACGTTTACGGAGGCAAAGACAACGCCGGCCTGACCGAAGAAATTTTGGGCCGCTGGTTCAAGCAGGGCGGAGGCCGCCGGGAAAAAGTCGTGCTCGCGACCAAAGTTTACGGCGGCATGGGCGACGAAACGGACGGTCCGAACGGAGACCGCGGCTTGTCCGCTTACAAAATCCGCCGTCACCTGGAAGGTTCGCTGAAGCGCCTGCAGACCGACCACGTCGAACTGTACCAAATGCACCACGTCGATCGCAACGCAAGCTGGGACGAACTGTGGGGCGCGTTCGAAGTGGCCGTCAACCAGGGCAAAATCGGCTACGTCGGCTCCAGCAACTTTGCGGGCTGGGACATCGCCGTCGCGCAGAAGGAAGCGGAGAAGCGCGGCTTCCTCGGCTTGATCTCCGAGCAGCACAAATACAGCCTGCTGACCCGCGAACCGGAACTCGAAGTGCTTCCGGCTTCGGAAGCGCTCGGCCTCGGCGTCATTCCGTGGAGCCCGCTTGCCGGCGGACTGCTCGGCCGCAACGCGCTCAAGAAGATCGAAGGTTCCCGCAGCGGCGGCAACGCCGAACTCGTGGACAAGCACAAAGAGCAGCTTGAGCAGTTCAAAACGCTCAGCGAAGAACTCGGCGAAGCGCAGGATACGGTCGCGCTTGCGTGGGTACTGGCGAATCCGGCCGTTACGGCTCCGATCATCGGTCCCCGCACGTTCGAGCAGTTCGAAGACGCGCTGCGCATCGTAGACGTGAAGCTGGGCGAAGCCGAGCTGAAGCGCCTGGACGAAATCTTCCCGGGATCGGGCGGTTCCGCTCCGAACGCGTACGCCTGGTAAGCAGCGCAGGCAGATGCCAGCTCCTGAATTCCGGATTTCGCATCAAAAAAGCGGTACCGCTATCCGATTGCCGGATCAGCGGTACCGCTTTTTGCTTTGCCCCGATTCGGGGCGCCTTGCTGTCTACCAGACTTTCTCGGCGCCTTTGCGGCCGCCCGGCACGCGGCGGTTCTCCGCCAGGCGGTTCAACGCGTCGACGTAAGCGCGGGCGCTCGCTTCGAGCACGTCGGTGCTGACGCCGCGGCCGCGGACTTCGTTCTCGCCCTGGCGCATCGTGACATGCACTTCGCCGAGCGCGTCCTTGCCGAGCGTAACGGCCTGGATCGAATAGTCGACCAGCGTCACTTCTTCGCCGACGGCCTGATCGATCGCGTTATAGATCGAATCGACGGTACCGTTGCCGCCGGATTCGGCTGTGCGGCTGCCTTCGCCTTCGACCGACACCGTAACGGTGGCTGTCGGGGCCGCTTCCGTCGCGAACGAGAAGCTCAGCGACTCCAGCGCGTATTTCTCCGGCGCGTCCGCCAGGCGCTCTTCGAGCAGCGCCAGCAGGTCGTCGTCGGTAATCTCCTTTTTCTTGTCCGCCAGGTCTTTGAACCGGGCGAACGCCGCGTTCAGCTGCTCGTCTTCGAGCGTATAGCCCATTTCCAGCAGCTGTTCGCGGAACGCATGGCGGCCGGAGTGCTTGCCGAGTACCAGCTTGCTCTCCTTGAAGCCGACCGTCTGCGGCGACATGATCTCGTACGTCGTCTTCTCTTTGAGCATGCCGTCCTGATGGATACCCGATTCGTGCGCAAAAGCGTTCGCGCCGACGATCGCTTTGTTGCCCGGCACGTTCATGCCGGTCAGCTTGCTGACGAGGCGGCTCGTGCGGGCGATCTCGCCCAATACCAGGCCGGTCTTCGCGCCGAAGTAGTCGGCCCGGGTCTCAAGCGCCATCGCGATTTCTTCGATCGCCGTATTGCCCGCGCGTTCGCCGATCCCGTTGATCGTGCCTTCGATCTGGTCCGCCCCGTTCAAGATGGCGGCCAGCGTGTTCGCCGTCGCCATGCCGAGGTCGTCGTGGCAGTGCGCGCTGAGCTGCACTTTCTCGATGCCCGGCACCGTTTCTTTGAGATGGCGGAAAATCGCGCCGTACTCGGCCGGGTTCAAATAGCCGACCGTATCCGGAATGTTGACGACATAAGCGCCTTCGCGGATCGCCATGGCGACCATTTCGGCGCGGAAGTCCGGTTCGGTGCGACCGGCGTCTTCCAGCGAAAACTCGATTTTCGAGAAATATTTTTTGGCGTAACGGAGCGCGGACTGCGCCGCTTCCAATACCTGATGCTTTTCCATCTTCAGCTTGTACTGCCGGTGGATCGGCGAAGTGGCCAGGAAGATGTGCAGGCACGGATCGGCCGCTCCCTGCAGCGCTTCCCGAACCGCATCGATGTCGCCTTCGCGCGAACGCGCCAAGCCGACGACGCTCACGTTTTTGACGGCGCGGGCGACCGCGTTAACCGCGGCCAGATCGCCCGGCGACGCGGCCGGGAATCCGGCTTCCATCCGATCCACGCCCAATTTTTCCAATTGATGCGCGATTTCGACTTTCTCACGGGTATTCAGGTTTACGCCGGGCGATTGTTCCCCGTCACGCAGCGTCGTATCGAAGATATGAATTTTCCGCACGGATTACGCCTCCTTTTTCGGTTGAAGTGTCGAGATGGAAAAGGGCTGCCCCGGTCGCGCTTGCACGCGGCCCGGGATAGCCCCGTTTCATGCTTCGAAATCTTACTTCTTGATCCAGTGCATCATGTCACGCAGCTGTGCGCCCACGACTTCCAGCTGATGCTCCGATTCGTTGCGGCGGGTAGCCGTCAGGAAGGCGCGGCCGGATTGGTTCTCCAGCATGAAATCGCGCGCGAATTTGCCCTGTTGGATATCCGTCAGCACTTCTTTCATCGCTTTCTTCGTGTCTTCAGTTACGATGCGGGGTCCTGTCACGTAGTCGCCGTATTCCGCCGTGTTGCTGATGGAATCGCGCATCGTGGAGAGGCCGCCTTCGTACATCAGGTCAACGATCAGCTTCAGCTCGTGCAGGCATTCGAAGTAAGCCATTTCCGGCGCGTAGCCGGCTTCCGTCAGCGTTTCGAAGCCCGCTTTGACCAGCGCGCTCACGCCGCCGCACAGTACGGCTTGTTCGCCGAACAGGTCGGTCTCGGTCTCTTCGCGGAACGAAGTCTCGATAACGCCGGCACGGGTACAGCCGATGCCTTTGGCATACGCCAGGCCGATGTCTTTCGCTTTGCCCGTAGCGTTCTGGTGGATCGCGATCAGGCCCGGTACGCCGAAGCCTTCTTCATACGTTCTGCGAACCATATGGCCCGGCGATTTCGGAGCGACGAGCAGAACGTCGTTGCCTTCTTTGGCAACGATCTGACCGAAGTGAACGTTGAAGCCGTGCGCGAACAGCAGGGTCGCATCGGATTTGAGGTTCGGTTCGATTTCGCTTTTATACACGGAGGCTTGCGTTTCGTCCGGCATGAGGATCTGAACGATGTCGGCGCGTTTGGTCGCTTCGGCAACCGACAGCACTTCGAACCCGTCTTCTTTGGCCTTGTTGGCCGATTTGCCTTCACGAAGGCCGACGACGACCTGCAGGCCGCTGTCGCGCAGGTTTTGCGCGTGCGCGTGTCCCTGGCTTCCGTAGCCGATAATCGCGATCGTCTTTCCTTGAAGCACGCTCAGGTCCGCATCATTTTCGTAATAAGTCGTAATTGCCATTCTTATTTCCTCCTTTGTGTATAAAGCCTCAACCCTGCCCAAACAAGCGGGTAGCTCAGCGGAACCGGAAATCCCGACGCGGCTTCGGGGACGGTTCCGTTCAGCTCCCCGCCCGTCCGGGCGGATGAAGCCGTCGTTCTTATGTGGTGTTCGATTGGGCCGTGTTCGATCAGTCGATGTTCAATTATGCAGTGTTAAAATAATCCGGCCGACCGCTGCCGCTCCGGCGGCGTGCGGGACGTCGTTAGGCGTTGCCGCGAATCATGGCCGTGACGCCGGTGCGGGACAGTTCGCGAATGCCGTACGGCGACAGCAGTTCGATCATCGCGTCGATCTTCTCCGTGTCTCCGACGACCTGGACCATCAGGCTGTTCGTCCCGATGTCGACGACCGCCGCGCGGAACGTCTCGACGAGGCCCATGATCTCCGGCCGCGTCCCCGGATCGGATTTTACTTTGATGAGAGCGAGTTCCCGTCCGACCATCGGATTGGCGCTGAGATCAACGACTTTGATGACGTCGATGATTTTGTACAGCTGCTTCTCGATCTGCTCGATCGTTTTGTCGTCGCCGGTGCTTACGATAACCATCCGGGAAATGCCTTTTTCTTCCGATTGGCCGACCGTGATGCTCTCGATATTGAAGCCGCGTCGGCCGAACAGTCCCGATACCCGCTGCAGGACGCCCGGTTGGTCATTGACCAGGATGGCGATGGTATGTTTGGTATGCGTCGTATTCGTCATCTTTACTCGTCCCCCATCAGCATTTGATCCAGCGTCTTGCCCTGCTGTACCATCGGATACACGTTCTCGCCTTTCTCGACCACGAAGTCGATCACGACCGGTCCCGGCGTATCCAGCGCTTCCTGCCACACTCTGCGCGCTTCTTCCTTGGTCGACGCCCGCAATCCTTTGACGCCGTAGGCTTCCGCCAGCTTGACGAAGTCGGGGCTGCCGGACAGGTCGATATGGCTGTACCGGTTGTCGTAGATCAGTTCCTGCCATTGGCGAACCATGCCGAGCACCTGATTGTTCAAGATGACGACTTTGACCGGGATATTATTGATCGCGCAGATCGCGAGTTCCTGCGAACACATCTGCACGCCGCCGTCGCCGTTGACCGAGATGACCAGCCGATCGGGCTGCGCCATCTGCGCGCCGATCGCCGACGGAAGGCCGAAGCCCATCGTGCCCAGGCCGCCGGAAGTGATCCAGGAGCGCGGATGGTTGAACTTGTAATACTGCGCGGCCCACATCTGGTGCTGGCCGACGTCCGTCGTCACGATCGCTTCGCCGTTCGTCGTCTCGTTCAGCAGTTCCACGACCCACTGCGGTTTCAATCCGATCTCGTCTTCTTTGTAATCGTCTTTGTAACTGAATGGCTTCTCCGCTTTCCATTGTTGAAGCTGCGAGCGCCATTCGTCCGCGCTTTCGGCCCGTTTGACCGTTTTGTTGAGCAGTTCCAGCACCGTTTTGACGTCGCCGACGATCGGAATGTCCGTTTTGACGTTTTTGCCGATTTCCGCCGGGTCGATATCGATATGCGCGATTTTGGCTTTCGGCGCGAACCCGTTCAGCTTGCCCGTTACCCGGTCGTCGAACCGCGCTCCGATACTGATCAGCAGATCCGCTTCCTGAATCGACATGTTCGAAGCGAACGTGCCGTGCATGCCCGGCATGCCGAGCCACAGTTCATGCCCGCTCGGGAAACCGCCCAGGCCGAGCAGCGTGGTCGTGATCGGGATCCCCGTTTTCTCGACCAGTTCCAGCAGCGCTTCGTGGCCGCCGGAGTAGACGACGCCTCCGCCTGCCAGGATCAGCGGGCGTTCCGCGTTGGAGATCGCTTCGGCCAGTCGTTCGACCTGCAGCTTGTTCGGTGCCATCCGCGGATTATAGCCCCGCAGCGCCACCGGCTCCGTATGCGGCTGGAACAACGTCATCGCGGCCGACACGTCTTTTGGAATGTCGATCAGGACCGGACCTTTGCGGCCCGTGTTCGCGATATGGAAAGCTTCGTGAATGATGCGCGGAAGCTCGTCGACGCTGCGTACGAGGTAGCTGTGCTTCGTGATCGGCATCGTGATGCCCGTGATATCGGCTTCCTGGAAAGCGTCGGTTCCGATCAGCGTCGAAGCGACGTTGCCGGTAATGATGACGAGCGGCGTGGAGTCCATGTAGGCCGTCGCGATGCCGGTTACCAGGTTGGTCGCTCCCGGTCCGGAAGTGGCGATGCAGACCCCGACTTCGCCGGCTGCACGGGCATAACCGTCGGCCGCGTGGATCGCGCCCTGTTCGTGCCGGGTCAGTACGTGATGGAAGTCTTTGAATCCGTACATGGCGTCGTAAATGTACAGCACCGCTCCCCCCGGATAACCGAACACGCATTTTACGCCTTCGAGAACGAGGCTGCGGAGAAGAATGTCCGAACCTGTGAGGACTTCTTGTTTATCCACCCATTTTTCTTTCAACTCTTCCGTCGATTGTGCATCTGGCATATGTGCGCTCATCGTTCTTCCTCCTCCCAAATATCACATCAATCTCACATCGTCGATTTGCAAAGGGCCGCCGTAACGGAGTTTTTCCGTTATTCGTTGTACGGATGCGCGTCGGGCAGTCGTTATAAAAACCAAAAAACCTTCCGCCCCACAAAGCAGATATCTGCTTCGAGGGACGAAAGGTTATTATCCTCACGTGGTACCACCCAAATTTGCCGACACCTCTCGGTGCACAGCCTCAAGCGGGTCCGAAATCGAAACCTCCGATTCCAAACTCGCGGTTCATAACGCGAACCTCACGATTCTCCCTAGTAACCGGACGTTATCTTCCGCGAAGATCATGGAAGAACGTTCGCCGTTCAGGAAAATGGCTCCGAGGTGAGCTCGTATATAAGGGATTAAGGCGGTGGATTACAGCGTGTTGCTTCCCCGCTCTCTGGCAAAAGAGCCCTTAAAACTTCGTCCTCTTCATAGCCGATCAGTTATTCAATACTGCTTGTTGCTGAATGTTAGGGTTATTATATGACTTTAGTTTTAACGAAGTCAACACCTATTTTAAACAAAAAACAAAAACCGGAACGGCGGCATACATTCGGGGCAGTCGATATGTCCGCCAGAGAAAGACAAAAACCGCTTTTCTCCATCAAAAAACGGAAGAAAAGCGGTTGTATGCCTAGCGATAACCAGATATCGGGAATTCGAGTCGGTATTCCCCAAGAAGACATTCGGAACGCGCCGAAACCGCGAACCGAATGCCGGCTCAGCGCTTGCCGGGGTCGTACGCTTCCCCGAGCGCGCCCGGAGCTCTCGACTTGCCGATCGCCACGACGAGCACGATGACGGTCAGCACGTATGGCAGCATCAGGATGAAATCCTGCGGAATGCTGGCCGACCATTCGAACAGCTGCACGTAGTTGCGGATCGCCTGCGAGAAGCCGAAGAACATGGCCGCGCCCAAAATGCCGAGCGGGTTCCATTTGCCGAAGATCAGCGCGGCGATGGCGATAAAGCCCTGACCGGAGATCGTCGTGTGCGAGAACAGTCCGGTCGTCGTCAGCGTGATCGTCGCGCCGCCGAGACCGGCCAGCGCGCCGCTCAGCATAACGCCGATGTAGCGCATACGATTGACGTTGATGCCCATCGTGTCCGCCGCGCTCGGATGTTCGCCGACCGCCCGCAGTCGCAGGCCGAACTTCGTCTTGTACAGGACGTAATACGTCACGAAGACGAGAATGATCGCGATGAACGTCGTCGGGTACGAGTTGAGTACGCCCACGCCGAGAATCGGACCGATGACCGGAATCGAAGCCAGATCCGGGAAGCTCAACTTCGCCAGACGGTGCAGCAGGAGCGGAGTCTCGCCCGCGCCGTCGAACAGCAGCTTCACGAGGTACAGCGTAATGCCGGTCGCCAGGAAGTTGATGACCACGCCGCTGATGGTCTGGTCCGCTTTGAACGTAATGGTCGCTACGGCGTGAATAAGCGAGCCGAGCACGCCGACCACGATTGCGGTCAGCAGGCCGACCCAGGGAGCCCCGCTCCCCATGCCGGCTTCTTCCGCGTAATGCGTGCCGACTGCCGCCGCAAAAGCGCCGAAGACCATCAAACCTTCAATCCCGATGTTCACGATGCCCGAACGCTCCGAGAACAATCCGCCGAGCGCGGCGAAGATCAGGGCGGTCGAGAAGACGAGCGTCGTATTGAGCAGGTTGCCGAATATCAGAAGATCCATTACAACACCTTCTCTTTCTTGCGCTTATAAACGGGCTTGAGGATAAAGCGAACGATCCCTTGCGCCGCGATAAAGAATATGATCGATCCGATGACGATCTGGATAATTTCCGGCGGAACGCCGGCATCGAAGCTCATGCCCGCGGAGCCGTACGTCAGCGTACCGAACAGGCCCGCGCCGGCAAGTACGCCGAACGGATGGGTCATCCCGAGCAGCGCCACGGCGATTCCGTTAAAGCCGTAGCCCGGCAGGGACGAGTAGACGCTCTGGTAATGGAAGACGCCAAGCGTCTCGAACGCGCCCGCAAGACCCGCGAACACGCCGCTGATAAACATCGCCTTGACGATGTTCTTGTTGACGTTGATCCCGGCATAGCGCGCCGCTTCCGGGTTGCTGCCGACCGCGCGCAGCTCGAAGCCCTGCTTCGTTTTCCACAGGAAGTAATAGAAGAACGTCGAAGCGAGCATGGCCAGCAGAATGCCCCAGTGCACGCGCGCGTTGCCCATCATCTCCGACAGCCAGCCGATCGAGATCGAAGCGCTCGGTTGAATATCGACCGAACGCTGGTTGCCCGGCATGAGCAGGAAGGTGCGCACGAGGTAGTTGCACAGGAACAGCGCCGTCCAGTTCAGCATGATCGTCGTGATGACTTCGTTGACGCCGCGCTTGGCTTTGATGTAGCCGGCAAGCGCCGCCCACAGTCCGCCGAACAGGGCGCCTACGATAATGGCAAGCGGCGCGTGGATCAGCGCCGGCAGGCCGGTCAGCTTGATGCCGATCAGCGAGGCGCCGGTCATGCCCATAAGCACCTGGCCTTCCGCGCCGATGTTGAACATGCCCGCGCGGAACGCGAACGCGACCGCAAGGCCGGTCAGGACGAGCGGCGTCATCTCCCGCAGCGCTTCGCCGAAGCCGTACGGATCGCCGAAGACCCGGCTGATCAGCGCGCCGTAAGCCGTGATCGGGTTGTAGCCGCCGATCATCATGACGACGGCGCCAAGCAGCAGGCCCATGACGATGGCCGCAAGCGAGACGATGACCGAATCGCTCGCGAACCATTTCAGAAATTTATTCATTTTCGCGTTCCTCCCTGCCGGCTGCCGGCCATCATCAGGCCAAGCTCCTGGTCGTTCGTCTCTTCCGGACGCACTTCGCCGATGACCTTGCCTTCATAGACGACGATAATGCGGTCCGACACGTTCAAAATTTCGTCCAGTTCGAACGACACGAGTAGGACCGCTTTGCCCTGATCGCGCTGCTGGATCAGCTGCGACTGCACGAATTCGATCGCCCCGACGTCGAGTCCGCGCGTCGGCTGGGCCGCAATCAGGAAGTCCGGATTTTTGTTGATCTCGCGCGCGATGATCGCTTTTTGCTGGTTGCCGCCGGACAGCGAACGCGCTTTGGTCTGAATGCTCGGCGTGCGCACGTCGAAGTTCTCGACGAGACGCTTGGCCAGATCGTTGATCGCGCGGAAATTCAGGAAGCCGCGCTTCGTGTAAGGTTCTTTGTAGTAGCTCTCAAGCACCATGTTCTCGCTGACGGTAAAGTCCAGCACGAGACCGTGCTTGTGCCGGTCTTCCGGGATATGGCCGACGCCCGCTTCGGAAATCTGTCTTGGCGTATGGCTGCCGATTTCTTTGCCGTTGAGGCGGATCGAACCGCTGTCGATCTTGCGCAGGCCGGACAGCGCTTCGATGATTTCGGTCTGCCCGTTGCCGTCGACGCCGGCGACGCCGACGATTTCGCCGCGGCGCACGTTAAACGTCATGCCGTCGAGCAGCGCGATGCCGTCTTTGTTTTTGATCGATACGTTCTCGACTTCGACAGCCATTTCGCCCGGTTCGGCCGGCTTTTTGTCCACTTTGAACGAAACGTTCCGTCCGACCATTTTCTCGGCCAATTCGAACGGGCTGGTCTCGCTCGTCTTGACGGAGTCGACGACTTTGCCGCGGCGAATGATCGTCACCGTATCGGAGACGGACATGATTTCTTTCAGTTTATGGGTAATCAGGATGATCGACTTGCCTTCGGCCACGAGCCGGCGCATGATCTCGATCAATTCCGATATTTCCTGCGGAGTGAGCACGGCAGTCGGTTCGTCGAAGATCAGGATGTTCGCGCCGCGATAAAGCGTTTTGAGAATTTCGACACGCTGCTGCATGCCGACGGAAATATCTTCGATTTTGGCATTCGGATCGATATGGAATCCGTACTGGTCGGACAACTTTTTCACTTTTTCCGAAGCGGTCTTGTAATCGATCTGGATGCCCGCTTTGGCAGGTTCCATGCCGAGAATGATATTTTCGGTTACGGTAAACGGTTGAACCAGCTTGAAATGCTGGTGGACCATGCCGATTCCGAGATCGATCGCTTTGTTCGGACTGTCGATTGCGACTTTGTTCCCATTAATCTCGATGTGGCCTTCGTCCGGCTGATACAGCCCGAACAGGATATTCATCAGTGTCGATTTGCCTGCACCGTTCTCGCCGAGCAGGGCATGAATTTCGCCCTTTTGCAGCTGGATGCTGATCGAATCGTTGGCGACGATTCCGGGAAAACGCTTCGTTATTTGCTTTAACTCGACAACGGGAGCTGCAGCAGCCATGGAATCACCCTTCATTCTTCATAGTAGTGCGCCGACCCTACCCCTTTTCAGCAGAAAATACGGGATCGGGCCGACGCAAAGTGTTCGATTTAGCGGTAAACGTAACGACAAGGCCGGTTCAAGGAACCGGCCTTGTCGAAAGTATTATATCATGTAAATCTTCATGGATAACGATTATTCGGCAGGAACCTTAATTTCGCCGTTCACGATTTTTTCTTTGTACGATTGCACTTCGTCCAGCACTTCTTGCGGTACGTTGACGCTCGAAGTGTCGGCAATGCCTACGCCGTCGTCCTTAAGACCCAGAGTCGTGATCGTGCCGCCTTTGAACGTTCCGTCGATGACCTGCTGCGAAACGGTCTTCATCGCTACGTCTACGCGCTTGATCATCGAAGTCAGCGTAACTTCGGTGCCGAATTCGATCGATTGGTCTTTGTCTACGCCGATAACCCATACTTCCTGGCCTTGGTTCTTGCGGTCCAGCGCTTCGTTGAATACGCCTGTTCCTGTGCCGCCGGCCGCTTGGAACACGATGTCCGCGCCGTCGTTGTACAGAGTTGCCGCAGCCGATTTGCCTTCGTCCGGCTTGTCGAATCCGCTTGCGTATACGGAAGTGAATTGCGCTTCAGGATTCGAAGCTTCGATTCCGGCTTTGAAGCCGACTTCGAACTTTTTGATCGTCGGGGAATCCATACCGCCGACGAAGCCGATTTTGTTCGTTTTCGTCATTTTGCCCGCAACTACGCCAACGAGGAACGCGCCTTCGTTTTCGGAGAACAGAACGGATTCGACGTTCGGCGCGTCAACAGCCGCGTCGATGATCGCGAAATTGGAATCCGGGTTTTGGCCGGCGATATCTTTCAGTGCGCTTTCGAGGGCGAAACCGATGCCCCAAGTGAGGTTATATCCGTCTTTGACGAATTGGTTGAGGTTAGGCTGATAGTCCGCTTCGCTTTTACTTTGCAGGTACTTGACCGTAATGCCTTGTTCTTTCTCAAGCGCTTGCAGAGCTTCCCACGAAGTTTGGTTGAACGACTTGTCGTTTACGCCGCCGGTGTCGGTAACCATCGCGATTTTGATATCGCTTTTGGCTGCCGTGCCCGCTTCGCCTTCGCTGCCTGTCGCAGCCGTTCCGCCGCCGCTGTTATTGTTGCCGCATGCGGCCAAGACGAGCGAGAAGGCCAACAGCATGAAGATCGAGAATTTTACAGCTTTTTTCATTTTGGATAGTTCCCCCTTAGGATCTTTGCCTGCGTAAGGCGAGCGCTTGTCGTATGTTCCGGAGTTCCCGGACCGCAACCGTCTCTCTCATCAGGTATGCTTTCGCTTTACAGATTATACATTCAGGACCGGACAAAATCTACTGTTAAAAAGGCGTTTCAAAAATAAAATTCGTATTTCCAGATATGATACCGCTTACCTTTGTCAAACTTTACATGCGTTGTGACTTAATAACGAACAATCTCTTTCTTCATTTAAGGAACCATCGTCTAAACGCGTTAAAGGGCTAAACAAAGCGGCCCAAATCCATCTTTTTTTACGCATAGAAAAAGGCCCCTGCCGCGAAATATGAATTTCGGGAAAGGAGCCTTGTCGACGCTCGTGTTACGCGTTGATTTTTTCTTTTGCTGCGGATGCCAGGGTGTTGAACGCCGTAAGGTCGTTTACAGCCAGGTCAGCCAGCATTTTGCGGTTCACGTCGATGCCTGCCAGTTTGAGGCCGTGCATCATTTTGCTGTACGAAAGTCCGCTTTGGCGTGCTGCCGCGTTGATACGAACGATCCACAGTTTGCGGAAGTTGCGTTTCGTCTGACGACGGTCGCGGTAAGCGTACACCAACGATTTGTTGACTTGCTCTTTCGCGGTTTTGAAAATGCGGTGTTTCGAACCGAAATAACCCTTTGCCAGCTTCAATACTTTTTTATGACGACGACGTGTTACAAATCCGCCCTTCACTCTTGCCATATCTAAAGACCTCCCAGTCGGTTATGTGTGAGACTATTTCAGTTGCTTGAGTCCTTGTGCCAGACGCTTAACGTCACCCGGAGCCATCAAATGATCGGCTTTGAGGTTACGCTTTGCGCGCTTGGATTTGTGCGAAAGCAGGTGGTTTTTGTGCGAGCTGTAACGAGTGACTTTGCCGGTACCCGTAATTTTGAACCGGCCTTTCAGACTGCTGTGTGTTTTCATTTTAGGCATTGTACTTTCCCCCTATTGGTTTTTCGGACCCAAAATCATAATCATGCTGCGGCCTTCGAGCTTAGGCTGACGGTCGACGACGGACAGTTCCGCCACTTCGTTCCGAACGCGTTCGAGCACTCTTTGGCCGAGCGAAGCGTGCGTGATCTCGCGGCCGCGGAAACGCACGGAGCATTTCACTTTGTCGCCGGCTTCGAGGAATTTCACCACGTTGCGAAGTTTCGTCTGATAATCGTGCTCTTCGATATTCGCGCTGAAGCGAACTTCTTTGAGCTCGACGATCTTCTGATTCTTGCGGGCTTCCTTGTCTTTCTTCTGCTGCTCATAACGGAACTTGCCGTAATCCATGATCCGGCAAACCGGCGGTTTCGCTTGTGGCGCCATGTTCACCAAATCCAAATTCAGGTCTGCTGCCATCTGAAGCGCTTCACGAATCGGCTTGATTCCGATTTGTTCGCCTTCTGCGCCTACCAGGCGTACTTCGCGCGCCCGGATTTCCTCATTGATCATATGGTCCTTACTAATAACCGTCCACCTCCGAATCGAGTTTGTTGCAAGGGCTTATTTGCCCATAATAAAAGGGATACGGACAAACTGTCCGCATCCCGGTGATCTTCAATCTTCATGAGAGTAATCTTCATAAACGATCGGATCGGGAACCAGCCGACGGTGCCGGGCAGGTGAGAAGCGGAGCTTCTGCTTTTGAATCCTTGTTGAAAAGTAATGGTTAAACAACACTTTGACTACTATACCGGATAATCGGCAGAATGTAAAGTCTTTTTCAAAACTTTTATCTGCCGAATTATTCGGAAGCGTGCCGGGCTGCTTAGCTCTGTTCGCTCTGCATCTCGTCGATGCGCACGACCCGGGTATGCTTGGTGTGGCTCCACTGCTTGTTGTTCTGCGTGAAGAACGCGTAGAACGTAATCGGGAACCACGACAGCAGGTAGATCGGGAAGAGCAGCATGTACGCGTACACTTTCCACGATTTGACCTTTTCCAGGATCATGGCGACGAAGAACACGGCAACCTGTGCGACGATGGCGCCTGCGGCTACCCACAGCGGCAAATAGTCGTACATGGTCAGCAGGTGCGGACCGCCGAACAGCGCGATGTCGCCGTACAGCACGACCGTCAGCATCAGCGTCAGCAGCACGATGTACACGTTAACCGCGTACAGCGCCATATCGAACTTGACGATGCTGAAATCGCGGATGCTCTTCCACAGCAGCGGGAAAAAGTATTTCCGCGCCACGGTGAAGTGTCCCTGCATCCAGCGCAGGCGTTGAACGGAAGACGCTTTGAACGTCAAAGGCTTCTCGTCGTAAATCTTCGCGTAGTAGTTGAACTTCGGATACACGCCGCGTTCGACGCAGCGCATCGTGAACTCCAGATCTTCCACGAGGCTCGTTGCGCCCCAGCCCATTTCCTTGAGCAGCTTGTTGTCGAAGCACATGCCCGTGCCGCCGAGGAAGTTGGCCATGTTCAGATTGTGACGCGACAGCTGCCACAACCGGTTGATGTACCAGTACGAGATACCGTAAGCGGCCGTAATCCACGAATCGTTCGGGTTCTTCGTGTCGATATAACCCTGAATGACTTTGGCGCCTTTGCACAGATCGTCGTTCATGCCGATCAGGAAATCGCGGTGCGCCAGGTTGTCGGCGTCCAGCATGACGATGCCGTCATACTCGCGGTCAAGCTTCCAGAGCTCTTCCAGCATCCACTCGATTGCGTAGCCTTTGCCGCGCAGGTTCGGGTTGACGCGAACGCAGGCGTTCCAGCCGTGCTCGCGCACGATGTCGGCCGTCTTGTCCGTGCAGTTGTCGCAGATAACGAATACGTCGTACAGCTCACGCGGGTATTTCAGGTGCTTCAGGTTTTCCATCAGCGCCCCGATGACCTCTTCTTCGTTGTGCGCCGCAACCAAAATGGCGAACGACTTTTGCGGATCGAACGACTTCTCCCGTTTCTTTTTGTACAGCCCGAACAGTGCGAAGCCGAATTGGTAAACCCCGATTACGGCCAGCAGCACCTGGAGCGTCATGAATAATGCTTGCAGCATGGTTGGTTGAACCCCCTTTTTGTTACCCCTATGTACACAGAAAGATTTTGTGTGTGTGTATTCTCTGTGCCTTGCGTTCCATAGCGACTTTGAATGACCCATTTTTGTTTTGTACTTTTAGGAAATCGTTCTTTTCGATTCTGGCGATTTTGCGACCATTTGTCAAAACCGTGAATTCGCGCTGCGGGGCAAAAAAGCGAGCATTTGCGCCCGAATTCGCCGCGGCGGGTGGTCGGTTCGCTTCCGCATCGCCGTTTAGGTGCGGATATCGCCGACTTTCGAGCTTTTGGTCCCGTGGCGTACGGCCTTTTCGGAACCGGCCCACCTCCCGTTCTCCCTGCCTCCGAATAATAAACGCAAGTTGCCTGATAAAAGTTGGGCAAATTCGGTTAATTTTTTTTAACCCTATTATAATTGCCTTGAATCATTGTATAATTCGGGGTTGATAGAGTCAAAATTGTTGCCGCACTTACGAACTGCCGTTTTGCTCGGACCCGGCTTCGGCGCCGTCACGGAACGGAAAGCGCCCAAGCCGGCGAGCCCCGGCAGCAAAAAAAGATAGTCCCGTCGCCTTCTGTAATCGCCGGGCTCTTTCTCCGGAGGTATGTCATGCGTAGCCTGCTGATCAAGCTGAGCCAATTGGACCAGCGCATTTTCAAATGGGTAAACGGACGTCTGCACCATCGCGTTCTCAGTATCGTGCTTTATTACCTGACGCATCTGGGCGGCGCCACTTTCACCATTTCGGCGACCGTCCTCGCCTCCTGGCTGGCTCCGGCTCCGTGGAATTCCGCGGCTCTGCACTCGCTCGTCGCGCTTGCCGTGAGCCATATTCCGGTCGCGATCGCCAAGAAGCTGTATCCGCGCGTGCGTCCGCATCTGGCGCTGCCGGAGACGAACACGTTTCGCAATCCGCTCGTGGACCATTCTTTTCCGTCCGGACACACGACCGCCGTCTTTTCCGTAACCGTCCCGCTCATGATCCTGATCCCGTGGACCACGGTCATCCTGCTTCCCGTCGCCTTAATTGTAGGAACGTCCCGCATGTACCTCGGCCTGCACTACCCGTCGGACGTGCTCGCGGGAGGCGTGATCGGCTCCCTGACCGCTTGGCTTACGGTTGCATTATGGCCTTAAAGAGGCTATCGTAGAAGGAGAAGAAGCCTGTCTACACAGGCGAATCGAAAAATCGGCCCGTCTTCCCGCGTCCTTCGGCGCAGGCGGCGGGCTTTTCCGAAAAAGGTGACGAAAAACGTGTCCAAATACAGAGTGCTGATCCTGTCGGAAGGTTTCGGCACCGGACATACGCGGGCCGCCTACGCCCTGTCCGGCAGCCTCCGCAAGCTTTCTCCCGACGTTCAGACCCGGGTGCTGGAACTCGGAAGCTTTCTGAACCCGAAAGTCGCGCCGCTGTTCATCAACGCCTACAAGAAAACGGTCGTAACGCAGCCCCGTTTCGTAAGCATGATGTACAAGCAGCAGTACAAGAAGTCGCTCAACCGCCTGACGACGCTCGCGCTGCACCGGCTGTTCTACGCGCACGCGCGCGAAGTCATCGAGCAGCTCAAGCCGGATCTCGTCGTCTGCACGCATCCGATTCCGAGCGCGGTCATCTCCCGGCTCAAGCGTCTGGGGCTCCGCGTGCCGCTGTGCACCGTCATTACCGATTACGACGCGCACGGCACCTGGATCAGTTCGGGCGTCGACCATTATCTCGTCTCTACGCAGGAAGTCAAGAACAAGGTGCTGCACCGCGGCGTATCGCCGTTTCGTATCGATGTGACCGGCATTCCCGTCCATCCGAGCTTCTGGGAACATCCGGTCAAAGCCGGCATTTTGCAGGACATGGGCCTCAAGGACATGCCGACCGTGCTCGTCATGAGCGGAGGTTGGGGCTTGATGAACGGAGACGTGCTCAATCCGTATCTCACGCGCTGGCGTCAGGACATCCAGCTCGTCTTCTGCGTCGGCAGCAACGAAAAAGGAATGCGCAAACTCAAAAAAGATCCGCGCTTCCAGCACGAGAACGTGCACGTGATCGGATATACCAAAGAAATCGACAAGCTGATGGAAGCGTCCGACCTGCTTATTACGAAGCCGGGCGGCATGACGTGCACCGAAGGGCTTGCCAAAGCGATCCCGATGCTGTTCCACAATCCGCTGCCCGGCCAGGAAGAAGAAAACTGCGAGTATTTCACCAGCAAAGGCTGGGGAGAACGGCTGTCTTCGCTTGAGGTCGTCGGCAAATGGATGTCCCGGCTGATCGACGAGGACGAATACGCGGAACTGGCGAGACGCCGCGCGGAAAGCCGGCTGAACATCGAGAAGCTGCGCCCGATGCAGAGCGCCAAACGGATTATTGAGATTTTGGAAACGACGAATAAGGTGTCTCTCTGAGCGGATCTGGCTCAGGGAAGACGCCTTTTTTGTGGGGATTCGCTGGATAGGCACAGGCGGGTAGATCCTATTCGTCGGCTGGCCTTAAAACGGCGCCGGGAAAGTTTCGTTACGGTCGCTTGTTGCAATCGGGAAGCTGGATCAGACTCAGGCGGAGACTTCCCGATTGCAAAGGCGAACACTATCGTTCCTTCACTGAAACTTCCCCTATGCCTGTGGGCCGTCCAACAACGGATCGAAATGCCTAGGCTGCGCGAATGCCGAAAATGCCGGCTTCTTCGGCCGTTTTTTGAGGGTAGGGGAAAAGGGCATCACTCAAAAGGACAGCAGGAAAAGAACAGCAAAAAAGGGCAGGCCGTTCGGGAATCATTCTTCCCGTGAACGGTCTGCCCTTGATTGTACGGCGCAGAGCAAAGATCAGTCTTCGCTCTCGGACTTCTCGCTTGCGGAAACTTGCAGCAGCTCCTCGGCTTCTTCGGCGGCGAGAGCGGCTCTCTCGTCGGGCGAGATGCGGTAAGGCTCCATACGGATCTCGTCGTAGCGCTCCAGCGCGCGCTCGCCGATCACGACTTCGCAGCGATGGATGTTCATGCCTTTGCCCATAAATTTATGCTCGTATTCCGTCATGACGTGTTCTTCGTTGATGCCGTCGCGGTGCAGGTTCAAGCTGATATTCGTCATCTGAAGACCGGAGTCCGCGAACGAGTTCAGCGAGAATTCGAACAGCGTCTCCGAATCGGTCTTGAAATGGATCTGTCCGTCGGTGTTGAGCACGCGCTTGTACATCTCCAGGAAACGGGGATGCGTCAGACGGCGGCGGGCATGTTTCTTTTTCGGCCACGGATCGCTGAAGTTCAAATAGATGCGTTCCAGTTCGCCCGGCGCAAAAATATCTTCGAGCTTCTCGACGTTGGCACGCGCGAGCATCAGGCTCGGCGGCGTCTCGTGACCGAGCTCCGACCAGGCGGCTCTCGCTTTTTCGCTGGCCCGGCGAACGAGTTCGTCGTACATGTCGATACCGATAAAGTTCGCTTCGGGATTGCGCACGCTCGTGCCGCTGATGAAACGTCCCTTGCCCATTCCGAGTTCCACATAGATCGGACGGTCGTTGCCGAACAACTCGGCCCAACGTCCCTTATACTGTTCCGGTTCGAGGACAACCAATTCCGGCTGTGCCTCCAGGTTTTCCCGGATTCCTTTTCTTCCGCGTAAACGCATGTCATTCCTCCGCTATAAAAATCTCGGCTCGGCGGTCGCCAAATCGCTGCGCTTCCCGGCCAGCCTCCGCCTTATTGTGCCGAAGTTCCCGCGAAAAGTAAAGATCAAAAGCACGATCAAGCAGGCCGGGCGCCGCTCCTCCCGTTTCGGAAACGAAAAAAAGCCCTTCCGCGAGGAAGGGCTTCTTGCGCGTCTTGCGGTCAAACTCTCGCCTGCCGCCGCGCATCTATGCCGGGATGGGTAATCCGGTTAACCGAAAAGACGCAGGTTCGCGCCTCGTGCTCGTTTATTCCGCAGGATCCGCGGCAATATCGAATGCCTTTTCAAAAGCACTGCGAATTTTCTTACGGGCATCCACTTCAATCTTGTGTCCGTTGTGGAAACGTACGCCGGTCAGTGCCAGCGCTTCTTCACGGGTCAGCTCGACTGCGATCTTCTCGTCCGAATGATTCGCTGCAAATTGAGTCGTCATCGTCAATCACCTCTTCATTTCTCTAAAATAATCGGCGTGTGCCGGAATAAAAGATAGCGTTACCATCGTTGATATGACGCTGTTTTTCCGGTAATCCGATCTTGAGATAAATATAACACATCCATGTAAGATATATCAAGCGCAAAATTAAATATTTTTACTTTTTATTTTGTCCCTTTTTTCCGTGTTCACCGATCTTTTTCTTTTTTCTTCGGCCGGGTTTTGCTAGAATTAAGGATTGACTGACAACCCGTTCATTTTCCATGAATGGGGTCCATCCCGAAAGGAGTTCGACCCATGTTTTCCTCTACTTCGATCATCGAACCGGAAACGCCGCTGCTGTGGAGCGACAAACGGTTTCATACGTGGAACACCGAAATGCACGACCAATTCGGCGACAAAGTGTTCAAGGTCATGCTTGACGCCGGCTTCTCCTGCCCCAACCGCGACGGCTCCATTGCCACGGGCGGCTGCACGTTCTGCAGCGCGCGCGGATCGGGCGACTTCGCCGGCAGCCGACGCGACGATCTGGTCACGCAGTTCAACAATATTCGCGACCGCCAGCACCTGAAATGGCCGAGCGCCAAATATATCGGGTATTTCCAGGCTTATACGAATACGTACGCGCCGCTTGAGACGCTGCGCGAGTATTATGAAGAAATCCTCAAGCAGCCGGGCGTGGTCGGCCTTGCGATCGCCACGCGGCCGGACTGCCTGCCGGACGACGTGATCGATTATTTGGCGGAACTGAACGAACGGACGTATCTGTGGGTCGAAATGGGCCTGCAGACGATCCACGAATCGACGTCCACGCTGATCAACCGGGCGCACGATACGGCCTGCTACGAAGAAGCGGTGTCGAAACTTCGGGCGCGGGGCATCCGCGTATGCGCGCATATTATCTACGGCCTGCCGCAGGAAACGCACGAAATGATGCTGGACACCGGGCGCGCCGTGGCGAACATGGACGTGCAGGGCATCAAGATCCACCTGCTGCACCTGATGCGCAAAACGCCGATGGTCAAGCAGTACGAAGCCGGTCTGCTCCGCTTCCTGGAGCGGGACGAATATATCGGTCTGATCGCCGACACGCTGGAGATTCTGCCGCCGGACATGATCGTGCATCGCCTGACGGGCGACGCGCCGCGCGATCTGCTCGTCGGCCCGATGTGGAGCCTCAAAAAGTGGGAAGTGCTCAACGGCATCGACGCCGAACTGGAGCACCGAGGCACTTGGCAGGGCAAATACTGGAGAGGGTAATCCGATGGGATTCGTATCGGTGCTCAACTTCACCCAACAGCTGATTCAAAAAAGGCTTCAGCCCGGCGAGATCGCGATCGATGCCACGGTCGGCACGGGCGCGGATCTGGTCTTTCTCGCCCGGCTGGCCAAGACACGCGGCCGCGTATACGGCTTCGACGTCCAGCAGGCGGCGCTGGACCAGGCACGGGAGCGGCTCGACCGCGAGCGCGAAGCGGACGACGGCCCGGACCGGCGCTCCCGCAAAGCGGGCGCGAAGCTCGCTTCCGTGGAGCTGCTGCTGCGCAGCCATGCGGAGATGGCGGAGGCGCTGCCGCCGGACTGCCGCGGCCGGGTCGGAGCCGTTATGTTCAATCTCGGCTACCTGCCGGGTGCCGAAGATTCCCGCGTCATGACGACGCCGGCGTCGACGCTGCCCGCGCTTGAAGCGGCGCTGTCGCTGCTGCGGCCCAAAGGCATCCTGACCGCGGTGCTGTACCCCGCCCATGACGGGGGCGGCGTCGAAGCGGCGGCCGTCGAGCGCTGGGCAAGCGAGCTGCCGGGCGCGCAGGCGCGGGTCATCTCGTACCGCCAGCCGCAGCGGCCGGCCGCGCCTTATCTGATCGCGGTCGAAAAGGTCTGACGCCGTCGGCGCGATTACAGCACGTTAAGCCGCGGCAAGCCGCAAGCGTCGAGGCGCAGACGCGCGGCGTGGCGCGCAGGCCCGACCTTGCGCAGCCGAAAAACCGGGAGAGCCGTTCTCCCGGTTTTTTTGGTTTGCGTTTTTTGCGTTTTTCTTTGCGCGTATTTGGGCGGTTTGCAATCGAATACCCAGAAAAATGGGTATACCTCAACAGAAGGACATTTTCGCTCAGGTTGAAAATAGCGGAAAGATAGCAGACGGATGACGGCAGATCACAGCAGATAACGGACAGATGACAGACAGATGACAGACAGATAAAGGACGGAAAATCATCACTTGAACACGGTATCCGGCGAACAAGCGAAGAATAGAATTATTCAATCATCAACTCATGAAAGGAGTGACCTTCTTATGCTCAATCGACTGCATAAGGCCGCGGCGCACCCGGCCGCGCCATCCAAGCCGTCGGGAGCGGGAACGGCCCGCATCCCGGGGCGAAGCCGGTTCTCCGCCGCGCTTGCGCGCGAGCGGCGCAGCGGCAGCGAATCGCCAAAAGAACGCGAGCGGCGCAGCGGCGGCGCAGCCCGCAAGCGCGAACCGTCGCGTGAACGACGCGAGCAGGAAGCTCCGCCCGCGCCTTCGTTCATGCTCGAAGGCGCGGACGGGGTATCGGTGTGCGTCAGCGCCTGGCCGCTGGAACACCCCCGGGCCGTCGTGCAGATTTCGCACGGCATGGGCGAGAACGGCGGCCGCTACGCCGGGCTCGCCGCGGCGCTGAACGCGGCGGGCTATGCCGTGTACGCCGGCGATCATCGCGGCCACGGCCGTACGGTCGGCGATACGCCGGCCGGACCGCTGCGCCAGGGCTACGCCGGGCCCGATGCGCTGAACGGCATGTGCCGCGACCTGCTGAAGGTGACGGCGGAGATTCGCCGGCGCCATCCGGGCGCGCCGGTCGTGCTGCTTGGCCACAGCATGGGCTCGTTTCTCGCCCGCAAGCTGATGGCCGACCGTCCGGCGGAATATGCCGGCTTCATGCTGACAGGCAGCGGCGGCGAGCGCGCCGAACTGCCGCTCAAGCTCGGAGCGGCGCTGGCCGCCGCGGAGGCGCGGCTGCTGTCGCCGGCTTTCTCGTCGCCGGCGCTGAACGCGCTCGTGTTCGGCCCGTTCGGCAGAGGCTTCAAGCCGCGCCGCACCCGCTTCGACTGGCTGTCGCGGGACGAAGACGCGGTCGACGAATTCGCGCGCCTCTACGGACGGACGTTGTTCAGCTGCGGATTTTACCGCGACTTTTTCCAGCTGCTGCTGGAACTCCAGCAGCCCGGCCTGGCGCAGCGGCTGGACCGATCCAAGCCGCTTCTGCTCTGCTGCGGCGAGTTCGATCCGGTCGGCGGAGCAAACGGCCTGGATCATCTCAGAAGCGTCTACGAACAAGCCGGCCTGGAAGACCTGGAATGCCGGCTGTATCCCGAAGCGCGGCACGAACTTGCCTTCGAGACCAATCGCGACGAAGTGATCGCCGACTGGATTGTCTGGCTCGACGGGCATTTTCCGTCGTCCGCACGCTAGAAAAAAACGCGTTCGATATAAACGCGTCCAACAATCAACGTATTTCAGCATCAACGATTCAACATCAACGGATTTCAGCATCAACGATTCAACATCAACGGATTTCAGCATCAACCTCTCCAAATTAAACGCTCTCAACATAGACCGCACAAAAAGAAGCTTCCCGCCCTTTGGCTCAGGGCGGAAAGCTTCTTTTCCATGTACATCTCTATTCGATCGAGGCAATCCTTCCGTTCCCCGGCGCCCCGTTCACAGGTCACCGCGCGGATCGCTTCCGCAACCCGTCTTACGAAGGGTTCGACGGATCGGGGTCTTCGTAGTAGGCGAACAGGTTGGAATCGTCTTCCGGCGGAGCTTCCATGTCGTAATAGCCGCCGTCGTCCGCTGCGGAACTGCCGCCTCCGGCGTCGCCTTCCCGGTTCTGGAAAAACTCCAGGAACGGACGGCCGTATTTGCGGTATTTGACTTCGCCGACGCCTTTGATCCGCAGCATCTCGAACTCGGTTCTCGGCTTGTGGATACTCATCTCGCTCAGCGTCGCATCGTTGAAGATGATATAGGACGGCACATGTTCTTTCTCCGCCAGCTCGCGCCGGATCAGGCGCAGCTGCTCGAAGATCGTGATCTCGACCGCCGACAACTTCTCGTCCGCGCGCGGGCGGCTGCTCCGCGAACCGGAAGACGCCGCAAACGACGCTTTGCGCGCTTCGCGCTGGAACACCTGGCGGCCGCCTTTGAGCACTTCGGTGGCGAGCTGCCGCAGCTTGACGACGGGATACTGCCCTTCGGTCAGCTCCAGATAGCCTTCGGAAGCGAGCACGTTGATCATGTCGACGATTTCTTTTTCCGTCTTGCCGTTCATCATCCCGTACGTGGACAGCTGGTCGAACTTGTACTGAAGCACTTTTTTGTTGCGCGAGCCTTTGAGCACGCCGGCTACCATCGAAGCGCCGAAACGCTCTCTCATCCGGTAGATGCAGGAGAAGATTTTTTGCGCGTCCACCGTAATGTCGATCACTTCGCGGTCGTCGCGGCACGAGCTGCACGTTCCGCACGGCTCGTCCGCATGCTCTTCGCCGAAATAGTCCAGCTGGGCGCTGCGCAGGCATCTTGTCGTATAGCAGTAATCGACCATCTGCTGAAGCTTGCGGTATTCGTTGCGGCGGCGTTCTTCTTCCTGTCCGTTCTGCTCGATCAGGAATTTCTGGACCACGATATCCTGGGCGCTGAACAGCAGGATACATTCGCTCGGCTCGCCGTCCCGGCCCGCCCGGCCCGCTTCCTGCACGTACGCTTCCATATTTTTAGGCATATTGTAGTGGATAACGTAGCGGACGTTCGACTTGTCGATCCCCATGCCGAACGCGTTGGTGGCGACCATGACGCGCACGTCGTCGTACAGAAAAGCTTCCTGCGCGCTTTCGCGCTCCACGTCGCTCATGCCCGCATGGTAGCGGCCCGCAGACAATCCCTGCATCGACAGCTTGGAATACAGCTCGTCCACTTCTTTGCGCGTTGCGGCGTATACGATTCCCGCTTCGCTCGCGTGCGTCTTGGCAAAATCGAAAATGTAGTCTTTCTTGCTCTCGCCCCGCAGTACGGAGAACGCCAGATTGTCGCGCCCGAGCCCGGTGACGAACGTATTGGCTCCCTGAAGCTCCAGCAGCCGCACGATATCGTCCATGACCTGCGGCGTCGCCGTCGCGGTAAAAGCGGCCACGGTCGGGCGGTGCGGCAGCGAATCGACGAACGGCGCGACGGCGAGGTAACTCGTCCGGAAATCGTGTCCCCACTGCGAAACGCAGTGCGCTTCGTCGACGGCGACGCAGTCGATGCGCAGATTGGACATTTCTTCGCGGAACCAGTCCAGCTCAAGACGCTCCGGCGCCACGTACAGCAGCTTCAGCTCGCCGCGCTGCGCCGCGCGAATCCGGTCGTTCACTTCGCGGCCGCTAAGCGTGCTGTTGATGTAGGCCGCCGCGATGCCGTTGGTCACGAGCGCGTCCACCTGGTCTTTCATGAGCGAGATCAGCGGCGAGACGACCAGCGTCAAGCCTTCCATCATCAGGGCGGGAATCTGGTAGCAGATCGATTTACCTCCGCCGGTCGGCATGATGCCGAGCGTATCGCTGCGCGTCAGCAGGCTCTCGACGATCTTCTTCTGGCCTTCGCGAAAATCGGGGTAGCCGTAATATTTCTGCAGCAGTTCCCCGGCCTGCTCCATCATCTTCGTTTCTTCAATCGCCATTATGCAAAACTCCTTAAAGGGAATGCCTCGGTCGGCATTCCCGTATAATTACCGCTCTTCAGGCACCTGTCAGGGGCGCGCGTTGTAAGGGTCTTCGGCCAAGCGTCGTGGATGCGTTCTTCCTATATTTTACCGGGCCGGCCCGCTTCGGGCAACCGCACGGGGCGAACAAATATTCTTTTTTTGAAAAAACGTCGAATTCCCCGCAGCTCCCTTCTCCCTCATGAGGCAGCCTGCCTGCCGGCCACTTCCGGAAGCCGCCCCGGCATCGCCCTTGTCCCTAGCCTTTTGGCGGCGGCTCTGGTATAGTGAATGCGGCGAATCCCGGCCCGGACGGCGCACTTCCAACTGTCCGCACGAGCCGAATACGCTACGATCCTCTTACCAGAATGGAGCTTATCCGATCATGGCTTATACGAATAAACGGCCGGGCGGCAAAAAACGCCCTCCCGGTATCAAAAAAGATAATTCCTACGCGGCCCGCGAAGACGCCCGCCGCGAGAAAAACGAAGCGCAGTCGCGCAGCTTCGCGGTCAAAGAACCGGCCGAACTGCTCGCGTTCCTGCTGGAGCATCTGAACGGCATGGGCCGCAACTCGATCAAATCGGTGCTCGCGCACGGACAGGTTCGCGTCGACGGCACCGTCGTCACGCTGTACAACCATCCGCTGCAGCCGGGCCAGACGGTCGTTATCGGCAAAGAACGCGCCAAGCCCAAAACGAAATTGACCGGCCTGCGCATCCTGCACGAAGACGCCGACGTCATCGTGATCCGCAAGGAAGCGGGCCTGCTGTCCATGTCCGCTTCGCGCGAAGAGAGCAACACCGTCTATCGCCAGCTGATGGGCCATATTCGCCAGACCGATCAGCAGGGACGGCTGTACGCGCTCCAACTGCTGGAAAAAGACGCTTCCGGCGTCATGCTGCTCGCCCGCAGCGAAGCGGCCAAGGAAGCGCTGATCGAACAGTGGAACACGGGCATGGCCAAGCAGGCCTACACCGTGCTCGTCGAAGGCAAAGTCCGGACCGAATCGGATACGATCACGTCCTGGCTGCGCGAGACGAAGACGCTCAAGATGTACGCCAGCCAAAAAGAAGGCGACGGACTGCGCGCGGTGCTGCATTACAAGCGCCTTCAAGCCAACGGCCAGGCGTCGCTGCTCGAAGTCACGACCGAGACCAACCGCAAGAACCAGATCCGCGCCCAGTTCGAAGACATCGGACACCCGATCGTCGGCGACAAAAAATACGGCTCCGCGCTGCGCATTCTCGGCCGCCTCGGCCTGCACGTGCACGAGCTGAGCTTCGTCCATCCGACGACCGGCAAAACGGAGACGTTCGGAGCGGACACGCCCAAAGCTTTCCTGGCGCTGTTCAACGAAGAAACGCAGGCGTAACGGTCCGCCAAGCGGCGGCCTGCCACGCAGGCTTCCTTGCGCGCCGCTCCGCTTGCGTCCGGCGACGCGCAAGCACCCGGCTGCGTTCGTTGTATCCTGCCACGGCGGCCGCGATAACCGCCGCCATCAAAAAGTCACGCCCCGATTCCGGGGCGTGACTTTTTTCGCGTGCGGCTTCCGAATTCACTTTCGACTTTCGCGATGGCGTTCGACCTTCGGATTCGGCACCTCGATTCCACTCCCGGTCTGCACGGGTCCGCCGCCTTCGCGCCTTACTTTACGTAATCGCCGAACGCCGCCGCCGTGCCGTCGATCTTCGCCTGCGGCTCTCCGTCCGCGCCGAGCGCAAGTTCCAGGCGCCGGCTGTGCAGGCTGCGGTAGGCGACGCTGCGGCCGTCCGCGCCGAAATCAGGCGCGCGGCCGCGCATCAGGTCGGCGAAGCCTTCCAGGTCTTCGGCGTCCAGGCTCTCCGCTTCCTCGATGCCCGACGCTTCGATGACGACGGCTCCGCCCGGTCCCGCGCTGCGCACCGTGACGCGGTCGTCGCTTTCTTCGGCCTCGTAGCCGTGCCGCAGGTAGACGGCCAGATAAGCGCCTCCGGCCTGGCCGAACAGCGCCCGCTCCTCGCGAATCCATTCTCCTTTCGGCAGCACGCCGACGATCGACGGGTCCTGGCCTTCAGGCACCGGATACAGTGCCAATACGGCGCCCCGGTCCGGCAGGATCGCTTCGAACGGACTCGAATGACGCAGGTCGCCTTCGGCTTGGCCAGGCGCCGGGTGGATGAAGTAGGCCTGGTTCGCGGCGCTGCCCAGCTCGTAAGACAGCGGCAGCGTTACGTCCCAGCGGTGCTGCTCGTTGTCGAACTCCTCCGAGCGTTCCCACATGCCGCCGACCGCATAGCTGTCGGTGAGATACGTATAACTGTGCAGCTCGCGGTCCGGGCCGTCCGGCTGCGGCTTCAGAATCTTCTTCTTCACTTCGACCGGCACGAGGCGGTCCATCGCCGCGATTCTCGAAGCTTCCGGCGCTTCGTAGAACAGGAAGCCCGCATACTCGGCGCGCTTGAGCTGCGGCGGCAGACGGAAATCGCCGTACTGCAAATAATCGAAAGCCACGCCGGCGTCTTTGGGCGTGTCTTCGCTCCGCTGGCGGGCATGCGGCCCGGCCCAGGCTCCGCCGATATAATGCAGCGACCGCTCGCTCCACAGCAGGTCGAGCATCCGCTTCAGGTCGTCGGTAATGTCCGCGTCGCTCAGCAGCAGCCGAACGCAGGTGAACGCCTGCACCCAATGCCAGAACCACGGCTGCGAACCGTATTCGTGCAGGCCGCGCGCTTCGACATGCGCAAGCAGCGCCTTGAGCGACCGGCGGCCGTCTTCAAGCAGCTCCGCGTCGTCGTAATACGCGCCGAACAGCAGCTTGGCCGCGGTATGCTTCGCTTCGTGATGATCGTATTTGTCCAGCGGCCGGTCGTAGAACCGGCTGTCGCAGACGGCTTGCAGCGCCGCCTCGAACGACGCCTGCAGCTCCGGCGGCAGCGAATCGCCGCAGCGTTCGACGAAATACAGCATCAGGCTGCCCATCAGTTCGATCGGCAGCGGATCAGGCTCCGCCGACTGCGGATCGTCGCCCAGTTCAAGCGGCCAATGGCCGTACGTGCCGCTGCCTGCCCGGCGGTCCTGAAGCTCGAGCACGCGGCCGAAGACGCCGATCGCCGTCGCGCGGGCTTCGTCGCGGTCGAAACGGACCCGGATCTCCGGGTCTTCCGCCGCGGCGTACAAATACGAAGCGTAATAGAAATTGTCGCGAATATCGTCATGAGACCACAATCCGCTCGGCAGAAGTTCGCGGGCGGCCGCCTGAGCGGCCACTTTGCCCACGACCTGCCGGCTTCTTTTTTCCAGACTCAGCATGTGAATCTACTCCTCTCGTTGTCGGTGCGCGCTTCGCGCAAACTCCCGGGCGCACGCTTCCAGCAGCAGGCAGAACGAACGATTCTGTCCCAGCATGAACGAAGACAGGTCGTAGCGTCGGCGCTCCGGCTCATACGACACGAGCAGGCGCCGCCGCATCCGCGCGGACGCGTATTCGACGAACGACCGCGCCGCTTCGCTGTCGACAAGCGTCACATACGCATACAGCGAATGATCTTCCGGTTCGTCGAGCGGACTGACGCCGGCGCACGAAAATTCCGTGCCTACGCCGGCTTCGTTCAGCAGACGCAGCGCTTCCAGCAGCTCGGCATCCACTTCGACGCCTTGCAGCAGCGCGACGCGCTTGGCGCCCCTGCTTATTTTGTCGCGATCCGCCCAGCGTTCCAGTTCGGCCCGGCGCCGTCTCCAATGTGCGGGAGTCTGGCTCTCGCTTATGATTTCATCCGGCTGTCCGCCTTCCATCCTGTCATCTCCCCCGCGCATTGTCCGTATTGCGGGCGGCCGCCGCAAAAGCGCCCGCCCGCATACCAAAGACCGGACGCCGCGCAGCCGCGATCGTTCCGGTCCCGTGTCTTCATTATGCCATTCCTGCGCCATGCGCGCCATCCGCCATCGTCCGCTGCCGTACGCCAAGTGTAAGGCTTACCTACCGTTCGACTCGCCCGGCTCCGCGCCGCTTTCGATCGCCCGCGTCACTTCGTTCAGCGCCAGCTCCTTGAGCCGCTGCGCTTCAAGCAGCAGCACGTCGGCTTCGTCGCCGTACGCTTCCCGCTTGATAGCGTCGCGGCACGCCGGCAGATTGATCCGCACGGTGAGATGGGCCGAACGGGCGGCCGCTTCGAACATAACGATCCCGATTCCAAGATCCGACAGCACATGCGACCTCGTCGCTTCGGCGATGCCGCGCGCGCCGCGCAGACCGCGGATGCAGACTTTCATCAGGTCCAGCGGAACTTCGATCGTGCGCAGCGTCGCGGCGACCACCGCTTCGTCGTCTTCGCTCTCGGCCGCTTCGCTCGCTTCCAGATAAGCGGCGAACCCGCGTATGTCTTCGCTCATCAGACGCTCGCAGGCCGAAGCGACTTCCTGCATCTCCCGTTCCGCTTCGTCGATGCTGGCCCGCTGCTCCGGCGTGCGTTCGCGATGCGACAAATGGGCCGCCATCGACGTCATGGCCGAGCCGAGCGCCGCGGCCAGCGCCGACGTACTGCCTCCGCCCGGCGTCGCTTTGGCACTGCCGGCGCGCTCCACGAATTCGCGAATCGTATAATCCCAGGGCGTATTCTCGTTCATTCGTCGTCACACCTTCCGTTTTCTTTTTCCCGTGCGGGGGTCCTGCCTGATGCCTGTTTTCTATTACCCCAATCGAAGAAGATGTCCTCCGCAGCGTCAAAAACATCGAATGCTAACTTGACGATTCGTGTTATGATGAACGAGAATGTTATCGGTATCTTCAATACGTGGACTGGGAGTGGATTTATTCATGATTCGATTCGGGATGATCGGCACGAATTTTATTACGGAACGCTTTATCGACGCGGCGCGGCAGGCCGAAGGGCTGGAACTCGCCGCGGTCTACTCGCGCACGGAAGGACGCGCGCGCGAATTCGCGGACCGTTACGGGATCGAACTTACGTTTACGGACCTGGATGAAATGGCCGCTTCCGACCGGATCGACGCCGTGTATATCGCAAGTCCCAACTCCCTGCATGCGGAGCAATCGATCCTGCTGCTCAAGAGCGGCAAGCACGTGCTCTGCGAAAAGCCTATGGCTTCCAACGCCCGCGAGGTGCGCGACATGTTCGCGGCCGCGGAAGAAGGCGGCGCCGTGCTTATGGAAGCGGTGAAGACGACGCTGCTTCCGTCGTTCGCGCTGCTGCGCCAAAACCTGCACAAAATCGGTCCGATCCGCCGTTACTTCGCGAACTACGGCCAGTATTCTTCCCGCTACGACGCGTATAAGGAAGGCATGGTGCTCAACGCGTTCCGGCCGGAGTTCTCCAACGGAGCGCTGATGGACCTGGGGCTGTACTGCATCTATCCGATGGTGCTGCTGTTCGGCAGGCCGGAAGAAGTCAAGGCGACGGCGTACATGCTGGAGTCGGGCGTCGACGGCGAAGGCAGCCTGCTCGCCCGCTACGCGGATATGGACGCGGTCGTGATGTTTTCCAAAATTACCGATTCGCTCGTGCCTTCGGAAATCCAGGGCGAACTCGGCAGCATCCTGATCGACAAGATCAGCGAACCGGGCAGCGTGCAGATCCGCTACCGCGACGGCAGCATCGAGGACATCAGCGAGCCGGCCGGCAAGCCGGTCATGAGCTACGAAATCCAGGAATTCGTCGACGTCGTCCGCTCCGGCGCTTCCGAATCTTCCGTCAATTCCCGGGACTGTTCGCTGGCCGCCGCGGAAGTGATGGAAGAAGCGCGCAGGCAGTTCGGACTGCTCTACCCCGCCGATCTCTGATCGGCTTTTTTTTCGTTTGGTCCCTTACTGGGTAATTCATGTTCAGTGAGGCCGCCTAGGCCGATGCTCAATAATGAATATGTATACTTGGGAAGGGGTTAAATTTATGGTTTTCGCCGTCGCTCTGGCGATCATACTCGCTTTTGTTTTATGGGGGGCCTTTTTTCCCGATCAACTGGGAAGCGCCGCGCAGGCAGCTTTGGACTTTTCCACAGAAAAGTTTGGCTGGTTCTATCTGCTTGTCGCGTTCGGTTTCCTTGTTTTTGCCCTGTATCTGGCGTTCAGCCGTTTCGGCAAAATCAAGCTGGGACAGGACGACGACGAACCGGAATATTCGACGACCTCCTGGTTCGCGATGCTGTTCAGTGCCGGCATGGGGATCGGGCTCGTTTTCTGGGGGGTAGCGGAACCGGTCTCGCATTATATCGACCCGCCGGAAGGCACGGAACCCGGCACGGCGCAGGCGGCCCAGGTCGCGATGCGTTATTCCTTTTTCCATTGGGGACTGCATCCGTGGGCGATCTACTCGGTCATCTCGCTGGCTCTCGCCTACTTCCAGTTCCGCAAAGGGTATAAAGGGCTGATCAGCTCGACGTTCGTGCCGCTGCTCGGCGACCGGGTCAACGGCCCGATCGGCAAAGCGATCGACATTCTGGCCGTCATCGCTACCGCGTTCGGCGTCGCCACGTCGCTCGGACTCGGCACGCTG
This sequence comes from Saccharibacillus brassicae, assembly GCF_006542275.1. Classification (NCBI taxonomy): domain Bacteria; kingdom Bacillati; phylum Bacillota; class Bacilli; order Caryophanales; family Paenibacillaceae; genus Saccharibacillus; species Saccharibacillus brassicae. The sequence goes on along the minus strand of NZ_CP041217.1, from coordinate 4,180,982 downwards.
CAAATCGCGGGCGGCATTCAACAGATCTTCGGCTATTCCAGTACCATTCTGGTCCAGGTGCTGATCATCGCGGTCGTGACCGTGCTGTACCTGATTTCTTCGACGACCGGTCTCGACAAAGGCATTCGCATTCTCAGCAACGTGAACCTGATCGTCGCGATCGTGCTCATGCTGTTCGTCCTGTTCGTCGGCCCTACGGCGTTTATCTTCGATACGTTCACGGTGACGCTCGGCGGCTACGTGCAAAATATCGTCCAGATGAGCCTGCGCATGACCCCGTTCTCGGACAGCACGTGGGTAGCGGCATGGACGCTGTTCTACTGGGCGTGGTGGATCTCCTGGGCGCCGTTCGTCGGTACCTTTATCGCCCGGGTATCGCGCGGACGCACCATTCGCGAATTCGTGCTCGGCGTCATGCTCGTGCCCAGCCTGTTCGGCTGCTTCTGGTTCGCCGTATTCGGCGGTTCGGGCATCTACTCCGCGCGCTTCGAAGGCAGCGGGCTTGCGGCGGCCGTCGAAGAAGACGTCACTTCGGCCTTGTTCCTGATGCTCCAGAACCTGCCTTTGGGCGCCATTGCCGCCATGATCGCGCTGCTGCTGATCGCCATGTTCTTCATTACGTCGGCGGATTCCGCCACTTTCGTATTGGGCATGCTGTCTTCCAACGGAGATCTCAACCCTTCTTCGAAAATTAAAATTACCTGGGGACTCGTCCAATCGTCGATCGCGGTCGTGCTGCTGATCAGCGGCGGGTTAACGGCACTCCAGACGGCCTCTATCGTAGTCGCTCTTCCTTTTGCCATTATTATGATCGGCATGTGTGTGTCTCTTTACAAAGCGCTGTCCGAAGAAGACCGGGAGATCAGAAAACGCGAAAGACGCGTAATCGCGGAATACAAAGCGATGCTTGATGCCGCGGCCGAAAGAGACAAAGAACTTTTTGCCAAAAAATAATCAAAAATTGGACTAATTTTCGCTGCCGCATCTGTCCTTGCCTGGAGTATGATGAATGTGAGGTCTTTCACAAAGTTCGGCTGCTTCGGCAGTCCGGGGAAGACCCATTCTGACAGGACGGTGACTTCAACGATGTGGAAGCATGCGGGAAAAACGATAAGAATGACAGGGGCTCTGCTGGTCCTTGCATCGATGCTCGGCGGCTGCGGTTCGGAACCGGCCGAACGTACGGGTACGGCGCAGGCAGCGGCGGTCGAGCCGGTGTCGGCCACGTTCTACGTGTACGACACGGTAGCCACGATCAAAATTTACGATCCGAAAGCGACCGAACGCCATCTGGACGATATTCGCGACCTGCTCGGCAAAATCGATCTGGAACTGAGCCGCACCAACGAAGACAGCGACCTGTACCAAGTCAATGCCGAGGCCGGCCGGGCGGCGGTCCACGTGTCGCAGGGAACGTTCGACGTCGTCAAAATGGCGGTTCGCTACGCGAAAGAGACCGACGGCCTGCTCGACCCGTCGATCGGTCCGCTGATCAATCTGTGGAATATCGGGCACGAGCACGCCAAAGTGCCGGACAAGGCGCAGCTTGAAGCGGCGCGCCGGCTGACCGATTACCGCCGGATCACGTTCGATGAAGCCAAACGGACGATCAAGCTGGAGCGGCCCGGCATGGTGCTCGACCTCGGTTCGATCGGCAAAGGCTACGCGGCGGACCAGGTGTCGCTCTACCTGCGCGAGCACGGATTGGACAGCGCGCTGATCAACCTCGGCGGAAGCAGCATCGTGGCCGTCGGCGCCAAGCCGGGCGGAGCGAATTGGAACGTCGGTCTGCAGGACCCCGATCAGAGCCGCGGCAGCCAGCTGGGCACGATCCGGATCAACGACGAGACAATCGACTCTTCCGGCGTGTACGAACGCTTTTTCATGCAAGGCGGCGTCCGCTACCACCATATCCTCGATCCGCGGACCGGTTACCCGACGCAAAACGGCCTCAAAAGCATCACCATCGTCAGCGAACGCGCGACGGACGCCGATGCCCTCTCCACCGCCGCTTTCGTTATGGGACTTGAAGACGGCATGGCGTATATCGAGCGGCAGCCCGGCGTCGAAGCGTTTTTCGTCACGGACGACAACGTCATCCATGCGACGCAAGGGCTACGGGACCGGATCATGCTCAGTTCGGAGCTCTACCGGATGGCGGGCGATTAACCGCTTTGCTGCCTGTCCAACGTTTTCTTCTCTTCTAAAAAAACCTCGAACTTTTCGCCGCGGAGCGAAAGGTTCGAGGTTTTTTGCACGATCGACGGGCGGCGTTCGGAGCGCAAGTGTCGCTCGCGGCTTCCGCGGGCCCCTGCCGCCGGTCTCTTGCAGCAGCTTCTTGCGCGGGAGCGCTCGGCCGACTGCGCTGCGGGCGATTACCCTTTGGCCGGCTCCTGGATCACGAGCCGGTTCAGGTTCACGATCAGCGCTTCGAGTTCGCCGAAGCTGTCGGTCATCCGCCCTGTCATGCTGCGCTGCTCTTCCATGCTGGCCAGAATCTGCTCGGAAGCGGCGCTGGACTGTTCGGTAATGCCGGCCACTTCCGACATCTCCCCGACCATCCGGCCGGAGAAATCGCGCAGGCCGGACGACGTCTGCTGCACGCGCTGCGCCTGTTCCAGCACGCTGTGCGCGCTGCGGCGTACGGCCGCGAACACTTCGCCCGTTTTTCGCGTGGACGATTTGCTCTGCTCAAGCGTGTGCAGCCCTTCTTCGAGCCGGCGGTCCAACGCTTCGATCTGCTGTTGGAGTCCGTTCAGGATCTCGCCGATCTGCCCGGCCGATTCGCTGGAATGGCCGGCAAGCGCGCCGACTTCCCCGGCCACGACCGCGAAGCCTCTGCCGTGGTCGCCCGCGCGCGCCGCTTCGATCGAAGCGTTCAGCGACAGCAGGTGGGTCTGACGGGAAATCTGGTCGATCTGCGCCAAAATGTCGGACATGGAACGGCTCGCCTGCGTGAAATCCTGCATCTGCCGCGACGTTCGGTTCATCGTCTCGTCCAGCTCGTCGATCCGTCCGACCAACGTTTCCATCTGTGAATCGCCTTCGTCGCCCGCCGTGGCCGTTTCTTCGGACAAACGCTGCATCTCGCCGGCGTATTTCGTCACGTCCTCGATATGGCTGTCGGACACCGCGAGCGCGTCGTTGATTCGCGTTACGCTTCCGGCCTGTTCTTCCATGCCCCGGGCCACTTCCCGGAAAGCCAGAATCACTTCGTTCGTGATGCTGCCGACCTCGTTCACTTCAAGCTTCGTCTGCTCCGAGAAGCGCTTCAGCCCTTCGGCGGACTGCTGCACGCGTTCCAGCAGGAATTCCACCTGCCGCCCGGCCGTTTCGCTGGCTTCCCGCTGCCGCTCGCTGCTGCGGTACATGCGCAGGTTGAGGAACGCGACGCTTACGAGCGCGGCTCCCGTCAGCAGAAACATCGCGAACACGTCCGCATACAGGTCGGTCTTCGACGTCTCGGCCGCGACCTGCGCGCCGTTCATGATCTGGATCGGCATATTGATCAGGACGAGCCCGAAAGCGACCGCAAAATATTTGTAATGCGGATAGATCAACAGCACGATGCAGAAGATAAGCGCCGTCGACGTTTCGATTTTGCCAAAATTGAAATAAATGCTGAACGCCGCCAAAATGGCGGTGATCACCCACGGAATGACGCGGATGCCGATTTGTCTTCGATTCATCAAGTCGATCGCTGCGCAAAGAACCACCCCGGCGATATTCGTTACCCACAGCGAAGCGTCAAAAAAAGCCTGTACAATGGCAATCGCCAGTACCGACCACAAAATCCACACGATCACTTTGTTGCGTTTCCAGATCATTTCGGTCGTCTTATCCATTCTTCCTTCATTCCTCCGTCGGGTCCAAGTCCCAGATGTCGATGCGCCCTTGTCGGGCGCCGTGATTCGCCGGCAAAAAGCGGCGAAGCGCCGCTGCGCCTCCCCGCTTGTCTGCCTGCTCTCAATTTACCACAAGCTTGCTACCTTTTCGCTTCTTACTTTTGGTTTCCGCCCAGGGCGGACAGTTCCACTTCGAACCGGGCAAATCCGCCTTCGCCCATGCCGGCGAACGAGATGCCGTCCGGCAGTCCGCCTGCGCGCGCGTCCGGCGACGAGAGCAGCTCGACCCTGAGTCCGGCGGGCACGCCCGTCAAGCTCCAGTTATTGTCCGCCTGCGGCGACATTCGGCCGCAGCTGCGGATATAATCGGTCAGAATCTGCCGGTTCTCGTCCGCCGAAGACAGAATGATCCGCTGTCCGTCGGGATTGGCGACCGGCGTGGAGAAAGCGCGGTAATTGTTCGTCGCGACGACGAAACGTTCGTCCGCCGACACCGGACGGCCTTCGAAGCGAAGATCGCCGATCCGCGCCGATTCCGGATGCAGCAGTTCGCACGAAGCCGAATATTTGGCCGGCTGCGTCACGTCGATCGTGTACGTAACGCCGTCGATAATATCGAAATTGAACGAAGGGAAATCCCGGTCGATCAGACTCTGGCCGTCTCCGCCGCGCGGATCGATCGTCAGGAACAGGCCGGCGGCCCATTCCAGCCATTCCCGCAGTTCGGCGCCCGTCAGCAGCAGCGCGCACAGCGTATTCGGATAATTGTACAGATCGGCGATATGCTTGACGGCAAGCGGGCCGGCCGGGATATGCGTGTAATAGGCGGGGCCGTAGCGGCCGCCCGTCTTGAACGGCGCGCCGGCCGCCAGTATCGGCAGCTTCTCGTACGGCGTCCCCTGCATCTGCTTGCGCAAATACCAACGCTGCGCGTCGTTGACGATCTGCACCGAGACGCTGTCGCGCACGAGCGCGAAGAAGCTGTCGATCGGCTCCGTCGTTTCTCCGACCGCCGTTCGGATATAGGACAGCGTACCTTCATGCGCTTCGCGGATCGACTCTGTCACTTCTTCGTCCGTGCGCGCAAGCGCCGCGGCCTGCGTCAGGTCGTAGACCGGACGCGCTTCGGCGCGGCTGCCGGTCACTTGCCAACCTTCGCCGGTCAGCTCGAGTTCGAGGTCGACGACGCCGAGATGATCGCCCGCATAGCCCGCTTCGACCGCCGGAATGCCGTTGATCGTTCCGCGCGAGAGATCGACGCCGGTCTTGCCTTCGAACGCCGCGCCCGGAAACACTTTGTGCGCATGGCCGAACAAAATCACGTCCACGCCGGGCACGCGGCTGAGGTGCAGCACCGCGTTTTCCGTCATCGGCGCTTCCGGAATGTCTTCGTAGCCGCAGTGCGCCAGCAGCACGATCAGGTCGGCGCCTTCTTGCTTGAGCTTCGGCACGTACGTTTTGGCCGCTTCGACCATGTCTTCCGCTCTCAGCCGTCCTTCGAGATTCGCTTTGTCCCAGTTCATGATCTGCGGCGTGACGAGGCCGATTACGCCGACTTTGAGCGGATGGACAGCTCCGTTCTCGTCTTCGATCGTCCGCTCCAGCAGCAGATACGGCGGCAGGTAATGCGACCCCGGCGGCACGTTCTCCCCGTCGAGGTACAGGTTCGCGTTCGTGTACGGAAAAGCGGCGCCCTGCAGCGCGAGGTCCAGATACGCCAGCCCGTAATTGAATTCGTGATTGCCGAGCGTCGCCGCGTCGTAGCCGAGAGCGTTCATCGCGTCGTAGACCGGATGAATCCGGCCCGGTTCTTCCAGAATGCCGCCCGACGCCACGTAATCGCCCATCGGATTGCCCTGCAGCAGATCGCCGTTATCGAACAGCAGCACGTTGCCGCGTTCCGCTCTCGCCTGGCGAATCAGGGCCGCCGTCTGCGCGAAACCGTATTCCAGGACCGGGCGATCCCCGTAATAATCGTAGTTCATCATATGCACATGCAGATCCGTCGTTTCCAGTACTCTAAGGTTCGCTTTAATACTCAGTTTACTCTCCTCCATTATGTAAGATTTCATTCCACGTCTTTCTGAATGGATATTTTTGCAAAAATTTTCCGTGACTTTTTCAGATAAAACTCGTGCAATTTTCGTTATTTGTGGTACTATCTTGTATGAAGCTTAATTTACCAGTGGTAGTTAGTGAAAAAAACAAAACATTAACTGACACAAAGGGTTCGAATGTTCGCTTCTTGGAGCGATAAAACGTGGAGTTCCCATTTTTCCCGGCTTGATTAGGATGCCACTTAACGGTGTTTTCCGCAAGAGAAGGTCCGAGATTTTTACATGCGTTTAACAAAAATCGCGTTCCAACTTTACTCAGTCCCAGGAAATTGCTGGTACACTTCTGTTTGTCGGCTTCGGGCCGCGAGAGTGCAACGCACATAACCAACCAAACCTGAGGGGGAAAAGATTTTGTTCAAGAAAGTACTTACGATCTGCATGTCGGTAGCCGTTACGGCAAGTTTGGCAGCATGTGGAAGCAGCAATAACGCATCGGGCGGAACGTCGGCTGAAGGCGGCGAAGCGGCAGCAGCCGGTTACACGCCGAAAGAACTCACCGTGCAGTTCGTTCCTTCGCAAAACGCGGAGACACTCGAAGCCAAAGCGAAACCGCTTGAGAAGCTGCTCGGCGACGAACTGGGCATTCCCGTAAAAGTCAGCGTTTCTCCTAACTATAACACCATCATCGAAGCGATGACCGCCAAGCAGGTCGACGTAGGCTTCCTGCCTCCGAACGCTTACGTACTGGCTCACGACGTAAGAAAATCGGCCGACCTGCTGCTGCAAGCGCAGCGTTACGGCGTTGAAGAAGCAACAGGCGCACCGACCGAAGAGAAAGTCGACTTCTACAAGTCCCTGATCCTCGTGAAAAAAGATTCGGGCATCAAAAGCCTGGAAGATCTGAAAGGCAAAAAAGTAGGCTGGCAGGACGTTACGTCTTCCGCCGGTTACGTCTTCCCTGCGGCAGCGATGATCAAAGCCGGCATCGACCCGGGCAAAGACGTTCAAGGCGTTACGCTCAAAGGCCACGACCAAGCGGTACTGGCTCTGCTGAACGGACAAGTTGACGCGGTTGCCGTCTTCCAGGACGCTCGCAACACGGTCAAAGGCGACGTGCCGGACGTGTTCGACCAAACGGAAATCCTGTTCTCGACCGACCCGATCCCGAACGATACGGTCAGCGTGCGCAGCGATATGACAGACGAGTGGAAAACGAAAATTTCCGACGCGTTCATCGCGCTGGGCAACGATCCGGAAGGCCAAAAAATTATCAACGACGTGTACACGCATGTCGGTTACGTAAAAGGCGACGATGCCAACTTCGCGATCGTACGCGAATCCGCCGAAGCGGTCGGCCAAAAGATCGAATAGGTTTGACTCTTCACCGTTCGCTCGGCATTATGGTATAATTTTGGTAAAATCGATCTGAACGCGTTCATCCGGGTTCTCCATGCAGCGCCGCTTGCGGTTTTCACAGCCGCAAGCGGCGCTGTGCGGCGTTTGGAGCACGCGCAAATCTAACCGGTTCTTCCCGCATCGCGGAAAGTCACAACCGGAGAAAGCGGGCAATGATGATTGAATTCAAAAATGTAGTCAAGCAGTATCCCAACGGCACGATCGGCCTCAACAATATCAACCTGAAGATCCACGAAGGCGAATTTGTCGTGATCGTCGGTCTGTCGGGCGCCGGCAAATCGACGCTGCTGCGTTCCGTCAACCGCCTGCACGATATCAGTTCCGGCGAGATTACCGTTGACGGCAAGTCCGTCACCAAAGCGAGCGGCAAGCAGCTGCGCCGGATCCGCCGCGATATCGGCATGATCTTCCAGAGCTTCAATCTGGTCAAGCGCGCCACCGTGCTGCGCAACGTCCTGTCCGGACGCGTCGGTTACCATTCGACGTTCAGCACGATGTTCGGTTACTTCCCGAAAGAAGATACCGAGATCGCGCTCGACGCGCTCAGCCGCGTCAATATTCGCGAGAAAGCGTATATCCGCGCCGATCAGCTGTCCGGCGGCCAGCAGCAGCGCGTCTCGATCGCCCGCGCCCTGGCCCAGAAGCCGAAAGTCATTCTGGCCGACGAACCGGTCGCTTCGCTCGATCCGCTGACGACCCGTCAGGTCATGGACGACTTGCAGCGCATCAACCGCGAGCTGAAGATCACGACGATCGTCAACTTGCACTTTATCGATCTGGCGCGCGAATACGCGACCCGTATCATCGGCCTGCGCGCCGGCGAAGTCGTGTTCGACGGTCCGGTCGCCGAGGCGACCGATGCCAAGTTTGCCGAAATCTACGGCCGTCCGATCAATGAAGACGAGCTGCTGGCGGCCGAGGCTGCAAAAGGGGGCGTAACCGTATGACGCCTGCTCCTACGCCGGAATCGGCGGAAGTGGGCGCACCGCCTCCTCCGCCTTCCAAAAAGCCGGCGCCGACCCTGGACTCGAAAGGGCCGCAGCGCTACAAGATGCTGGCGACCTGGCTGCTCTTCATCATCGTGCTCGTGGCCTGCTTCTATCAGGTTGACGCGAACTTCCTGAGCCTGTTCAGCGACGGCGCCCGTTCCAACATGGGCCGGATTCTCGGCGAAATGATGCGACCGGATTGGAGTTATGCCGAAGACATCTGGGAACCGATGGTCGAAACGGTGCAAATCGCGATCGCGGCGACCGTCATCGGCTCGATTCTGGCCGTGCCGGTCGCGCTGCTGGCCGCCACCAACGTCATTCCGAAAAAAATCGTCAGCATTCCGGTCCGCATGGTGCTGAATCTGGTTCGGACCATTCCCGACCTGCTGTTCGCCGCCATCTTCGTTGCCGTGTTCGGCATCGGCGCATTCGCGGGCATGCTCGCCCTCGTCTTCTTCTCGTTCGGCCTCGTGGCCAAACTGACGTACGAAGCGATCGAAGCGATCGATCCGGGCCCGCTCGAAGCGATGACTTCCGTAGGCGCCAACAAAATTCAATTGATCGTATTCGGCGTCATCCCGCAGGCGCTGCCGTACTTCTTCTCGTACGTGCTGTACGCGTTCGAAGTGAACGTGCGGGCGGCTGCCGTCCTCGGCTTCGTGGGCGCCGGCGGTATCGGCCTGCATCTGGACCAGCAGCTGAACTCGCTGCGTTATGACCGCGCTTCGATCATTATTTTGCTTACGCTCGTAATCGTCCTGTTGATCGATTACGCCAGTACCTATCTACGGAGGAAATTGCTATGAATCAAACCGTTCCTTCCAAAACGCGCAGTCCGATTATCCGCAACTGGCTGATCGGCGTCGTCTTGATCCTCCTGTTCATCTGGTCGCTGTCGGGCCTCAAGTTCGAAGGCTTCCAGGAATACGGAAGCACCGTCATGAAATCGATCTGGGACGGCTTCACCCATCCGGACTGGGGCTACGTCTACATGCCGGAAGGCGAAGATTTGCTGCGCGGCCTGCTGGAGACGCTGACCATCTCCATTCTGGGCACGTTCATCTCGGCCTTCCTCTGTATCCCGTTCGCGTTCTGGGCTTCGGCCAACATGAGCCGCCTGCAGGTCATCTCCGGCAGCGGCAAGTTCGTCCTGACGGTTATCCGGGTCTTCCCGGAAATCATCATGGCGATCCTGTTCATCGTCGCGGTCGGTCCCGGCGCGTTCGCCGGCGTCCTGGCGCTCGGCGTCCACTCGATCGGCATGCTCGCGAAGCTGTACTCCGAGACGATCGAAGCGGTCGACGACGGCCCGCGCGAAGCGCTGCAAGCATGCGGCGCGAGCAAGCTGCAGGTGCTGCGCTTCGCCGTCCTGCCGCAGGTCATTCCGCAGTTCATCTCGTACGCGCTGTACCGGTTCGAGATCAATATCCGTTCCGCGACCGTGCTCGGCCTCGTCGGCGCGGGCGGCATCGGCACCCCGCTGATCTTCGCGCTCCAGACCCGGAACTGGAGCCGCGTCGGCGTGATCCTGCTCGGCATCGTCGTGCTGGTCATCATCATCGACCTGATCTCCGGCTGGCTCCGCCGCCGCATCATCTAATCGATGTTCGGCGGTTCCGCGCCGCATCCCGGAACCGCACCTCGAAAAGAGGCGAATCTGCTCAAGATTCGCCTCTTTTTTTACACTAAAAAAAGCGCCCCGGATGATCCGGGGCGCTTTTCTGCATGTTTTTACAACTGGAAGCCGATACCGCCGTGATGGCCGTCCAGCCAGTTCCCGCGCTTCTCTTTGCTCAGCTCGCCGTTCATCGACCGAACGACCGCGGCAATATCCGCTTCTCCGCGTTCGTTCCAGTCAAGCGCGGCCGAGACGTACAATTCGCCGAGCTGCGCCATGCTGAAGCCTTTGGTCAGCGATACGGCGCGTTCCATATCGTCCGGCGACACGAACTCCAGCAGACCGCGGCGCTGCAGGAAGGTCCGGCGCAGGTCCGCGTCCGGCAGCGTGATCTCGTACGAACGGTCGAAGCGGCCGGCGCGATTCATGAGGCCCGGATCGATCTTGTCCGGATAGTTGGTCGTACCGATCAGGAAAATGCCTTCTTTGGACGTCGCGCCGTCCAGCGTGTTCAGGAAGAACGAACGCACGCCCTGCGGCATGGAGTCGATGTCTTCGATGACGAGCACCATCGGCGCGAGCCGGGCTGCCGTCTCGAACACTTCGTGCACCGACACGCTGGACGTATATTCGGTGATCTGCCAATAAGCGGCCGGTCCCTGCACGCTGCCGGCGATCGATTTGACGAGCGTCGTCTTGCCGTTGCCGGGACGGCCGTACAGCAGGATACCCCGTTTGAACGGCAGGTTATGCTTGCGGTAGAAACTCCGGTCCGACGCGAAAAACTGGTCAAGCGACCGATAAATTTCCTTTTTGAGCGGTTCGGGCAAAATGACATCTTCGCGCGAGACGGCCCGCGTGATCGGCTCGCTTTCGCGCTGCATGCCGTTGTTCGTATCCGTGAACACGGTAATCCGGCCTTGATCGCGATTGCGCTGACGGGTACGAACGCCGCTTAGAAAAGCGCTGATCGCGGCGTCGCCTGTCGCAAACACGAAATCTTCGCTGTAAATGCCGTGCTGGCGGAACATCGGAATGCGCGCAAGCGCGACGCCCTGCTCCGCGTACACGAACACGTTGTTGCGAATAGCCGGGTGAATCGTATATTCCGGCGTGCTGCTGTCTTCGTCGTAAGCGAACGTGCGCCCTTCGATGCCTTCGTAGATCCGGCCGGCGCATTCCACTTCCGGCGCGCCGTTTTTGACGTCTTCTTCAAGCAGTTCCCAATAATCGTGGTTGCCGTCGTCGCTTGCGTACAGCGAGTAGGTCATGCCGTATTTTTCTTCCAGCATCGCTTCGATGCCTCTCGTCACTCGGGCATACGATTCGTATTCCGCCATATTGGGATTGCCCGGTTCGTAAGCGACGATCGTGCGTTCTTCGCCGGCGGGAATCGGGGTTCCTCCGCCGCTTTGCTTGTGATCCTGACGTTCATGATTCTGATGTTGGCGATCCTGATGTTCGTGATCTTGGCGTACTTTTTGTTCCATCTCAGGTTTTTGCTCCCTTCACTGCCGCAAGCGGCTTGCATTTGGCGACGACGGAAGCGAGTCCCGCTCCGGCGACGCTGTGGATGATCCGATCGACGTCCTTGTACGCCTGCGGCGATTCGTCCAGAATCACGCCCAGCGCATTGTGGTTGACGATCACTTCTTCTTCGGTGCCGACTTTGAGCGCGGCGGCGAACTCGTCCACCGTCACGAGCTTTTTCGTCGCGGTGCGCGAACGGATCCGGCCGGCGCCGTGACAGATCGAATGGTAATTGCCCGCCCCGCTCGGCAGTCCCGCCATAATGTACGACGAGGTGCCCATCGAGCCCGGAATAAGCGCCGGATGGCCGGTCTGCGCATAGACATCGGGGTTGTCGGGGTGGCCGGCCGGCAGGGCGCGCGTGGCGCCTTTGCGGTGCACGAACCAATCTTCCCCGCCGTGGCTTTCTTCCCAGGCGTAATTGTGCATCAGGTCGTATAAAATATCCATTTGGAACTTGGAGCCGAAGACGTCAAGGAACGCTTCCCGGATCGCATAGGCGATCAGATGGCGGTTGACGACCGCGACATTGAGCGCCGAAGCCATCATGTCCGTATAACGGCGTCCTTCCGGCGAATCCAGCGGCGCGAAGATCAGCCTCGGATCGTCGGTGCGCAGATCGAGCCGTTTCATCGCCCGTGCCGCCATCGACGTGTAATGCTGGCTGACCATCGCTCCCCAGGCCCGCGAGCCGGAATGGATCATGACGACCACCTGCCCGTCGCGCATGCCCCATCGCTCGGCCAGCTCCCGGTTTTCTTCCGCGATTTCGATATATTGAATCTCCGCAAAATGATTGCCGCCGCCGAGCGTGCCGAGCTGGCGCAGTCCTTTGACCCAGTACGTATCGGCCACCGCGTTCAATTCTTCCGGATCGAACGCGAAGCGCGCATGCTCCACATGGGTCAGCGAAGGCGAACGTTTGGCGGAGACGTTCTCCGGCAAATATTTATTCGGCAGTCCTTTGAGTCCTTTTTGCACGATATGGTCCATCCGCAGATCGGAGAACGCGCCCCGCTGATGCGCCTCCATCGGCAGATATTTTTCGATCCGGTTCACGAGCTTGCGGCGCAGGCGCAGATCCTGAACGTCGCTGCGATGCAGATTGGTCAGATGCACCCGCATGCCGCAGCCGATATCGCTGCCGACGATCGACGGGGAGACCATGCCGCCCTCCCGGTTCCAGACCGCCGTCGTGCCGATGCACGTGCCGACGCCCATATGCACGTCCGGCGTGTAGCCCATATAACGAATGCCGGGAATTTGCAGATTGTGCCCGGCCATGTCGAAGATGCGGGGATCGAGTCCGGCATACATCTCCTCGTCCGCGTAGACGTGGACGCTGCCGGCGGGAAGCTCCACTTCGCGGTAAAACGGTTCGTTCGGTTGAAGTCCGGTTGGATACAGATTCGATTCGGGATAACTTGGCATAAAAGTAAAATTCATTCCTCTCTATTTGGACAAAGCGTTGGGAGTCGGGGTAAAAAAGCATAACAAAAAACCGCGGACGTCTCGTCCGCGGCTATGCCGGCGTCGCCTGAATGATCGGGACTGTCCCTCCGCTTCTATAGGTTCTCGCCGTATGAAAGCGGGAAAACGAAGAAGGGCCGCGTCGCAGGGTCCGTTCTTCGCGCGCAAACGAAACATTCGCGGAAAAAGGACCGTGCTTCGGGATCATTCAAGCCAAGCCGTACCCGTCGAGGACAGGCAGAACGAAAGGCTGTTGTTCGGTTGTCAAATGGGTTCTCAAACGGTTAACGACGATCATTGCTGCCATCCTCCTTTGTCAAATAGTAAATTCATCATAGCCTGTTCCGGCGATTACTGTCAACCCTAATACTGGAAGCCGCGCTTCTTTTTTGGCCCCCGCCCGCTTCTTGGTTTATAATGGACAGCGGAAGCGCCGCGCGAACGCCTGCGGCGACCTAACCGAAATTTACGGGAGGTGGGCCGGGAATCCGGCGATATTCATGAAAATTACAGCAGGAATAACGGACTTGGCCTTGACGCCCGACGGCGGCGGAGCGGCGCATGCGTTCCACGCGGCTCTGCTTGAAGACGAAGACGGATTGACGCTGGTCGACACGGGGCTGCCCGGCATGTACGAACAGCTCGAAACCCGCATTGTGCAGGCCGGCCTGAAGCCGGAGACGATCAGACGCATTCTGTTCACGCATCAGGACGCCGATCATATCGGCACGCTGCCCGAGCTGCTGCAGCGGCTGCCGCACGTCGAAGTATGGGCGCATGCGGACGAACGCCCTTACCTCGAAGGCGAGAAGCCGCTGATCAAGCTGCCGCCGCAGACGCTGATCGACATGCCGCCGCAGCGGCGCGAACCGCTGCAGCGCATGCTGGATACGCTCGTTCCCGGCCGAGTGACGAGCGTGCTCGCGCACGGGGAACTTCTGCCGCTGCAGGGCGGCATCCGCGTCCTGCACACGCCCGGCCATACGCCGGGACATATCAGCCTCTACGTGCCGGGCGAGAAGCTGCTGCTCGCGGGCGACGCGATGCGCGTCTCGAACGGCGAACTGGAACTGGCCGAGCCGCGTTATACGCAGGATATGGATCAGGCTGTCGCTTCGCTGAAGCAGCTGCTCGACCTTGAGATCGACCGGGTACTGTGCTACCACGGCGGACTGTTCGAAGGCGACGTACGCGGCGAACTGCGGCGCCTGACTACAAGATAATTTACGGGAGTGAACGATTGATGAACGATCAACGCTGGAAGCAGCTCAGAACCCATATGGACGAACAGGCACTCGAAGGCCTGCTTATTACCGATCCGAAGCATGTCGGCTATCTGACCGGCTTCTTCTCCGATCCGCACGAACGCTTTCTCGGCCTGGCGATTCCGAAGCATGACGAACCGTTTCTGGTCGTCCCCGCACTCGACCTTGAAGACGCCAAAGCGCATTCTTCCGTTCCGCTGATCCGTACCCACGGCGATACCGACGATGCGTACGCGCTGCTGCAAGGTTGGATCGGCCGCGTGCCGGGCGCGTTCGGCATCGAAAAAGACCATCTGTCGGTCTCGCGCTTCGAACGGCTCAGCGCCGCGCTCGGCGCTGACCGCTATGCGGACGTGGGCGGCGTGCTCAGCGCGCTGCGCGCGGCCAAAACGCCGGAAGAAATCGAGAAGCTGCGCCGGGCGGTCCATCTGATCGAAGCCGTGCTGACCGAAGGACTCAAGCATGTCCGCGTCGGCGTCACCGAGATCGAGATCGTGGCCGAACTGGAATATCAAATGAAGAAACTCGGCGCGCAGGGCCCTTCGTTCGACACGATGGTGCTGACCGGCGACAAAACGGCGCTGCCGCACGGCACTCCGGGCTCACGCCAAATCGCGGCCGGCGATATGCTCATGTTCGATATGGGCGTGTACCTCGACGGCTACGCGTCGGACATTACGCGCACCTTCGCCGTGGCCGAGCGCCCGAGCGAAGAAGCAACCAAGATCTACGAGACGGTGCTGGCCGCCAATCTGGCCGCGATCGCGCATGCCCGGCCGGGCGTTACCCTCGCTTCGGTCGACGCCGCCGCGCGCGAAGTGATCACGGAAGCCGGTTACGGCCCGCACTTCATGCACCGGCTCGGACACGGACTCGGCATGGACGTGCATGAACATCCGTCCGTGCACGGAGCGAACGAACAGCTCGTGACCGAAGGCCTCTGCTTCACCGTCGAGCCGGGCATCTACGTCGCCGGCGAATGCGGCGTCCGGATCGAAGACGACGTGATCGTGACGCAAGGCGGCGTGGACGTGCTCACGACGTTCCCCAAGCAGCTGACGGTCATCGGCTGATCGGGCACGCCGGAATTCCGAATCCGAAATACGAAATACGAAATGCGATCAAAAAGCTCGCAAAAAAGCGGCTCCCGAATCTATCGGGAGCCGCTTTTTCATGGGGATTGTCGGAGGTTCCGCACACGATCCGGCCGAATCGCCGAGATCACGTTCAATGAACAGCCGAGGATGCCCTATTCCTATTTGACCGCCGCGTGCTCGGCCGGAACGGTCGGCAGGCCGGAATCGGCTTCTTCGGCGGGCACTTTCATGCCGCGCGCCCAATACAGCACCGGAGTGCCGGCCGCGGTCAGAATGAATTTGAAGACATAGGTCGAGACGAACAGCTGAATCCAGACGGAGAACCCGCCGTATTCGGGACCGGTGAACGCGATCGCGCAGAAGATCAGCGTATCGACGAAGGAACTGACGAAGCCGCTGCCGTTGTTGCGAATCCACAGTTGATTGGCGGAAGCGAACTTGCGGCGGATCGCGGCGTACAAGTAGACGTCCAGCAGTTGGCTGACCAGGTAAGCCGCCAGGCTGCCGAGCGCGAGTCTTGGCAGCAGGCCGAACAGCGCCTCCATCGCTCCCTGCGCGAAATCGACTTCCGAAGGCACGAAACGCAGCACCATCTGCATGATGACCGTCGTCATGATCAGCATGAAAAAGCCGAACCAGACCGCGCGGCGCGCGGCTTTGACGCCGTAACGTTCATTCAGCAGGTCGGTCGTCATATAGACGCTGACGTACATGGCGTTGCCGAGCGTCATCGTGATACCGAGCATGTCGATCGTTTTGGTCACCTGAATGTTGGCGATAACGGTCGCCACTCCGACCCAGGCATACAGCCCTTTTTTGCCGAAAAATTTGAAGCAGAGCAGGAAGAACGCAAAGTTGACCAGGACGAAAAAGACGCCCCAAGTAAAGTTGAACACCGGATAAGCCCCCTAGTTTTGGTATCGCGGGATGGTTACGAACCGCGTGATGTGATTTTCGCGCCCGCTGCGGAAGCACGCCAAAAAGCGACGCGCACCGCTGCGGGGCCCGAAGTCCTGTACCACTTTAACATGGCGGCCGTTTTTATACCACTGTTTTTTGAACGTTCTGAATACGGCTCGACAAAGGCAGGCAAACAAAAAAACGGCCCGAAGGCCGTTTCCGGTGCGGCAGCTGCCGCGGATCGAACATCCATGCTTACGCGCTCGCCGTTTCGAGTTCCGGCGTCTCGGCGGAATCGAACGTTTTCTTGTCGATCTCGCCGGTCACTTTGCCTGTGACGACGCCGGCCACCATCGAATCGTTGACGTTCAGGGCGGTACGGCCCATATCGATCAGCGGCTCGACGGCGATCAGCAGTCCGGCCAGCGCGACCGGCAGGTTCATCGTCGAGAGCACGATCAGCGCCGCGAACGTCGCGCCGCCGCCTACGCCCGCTACACCGAACGAGCTGATGGCTACAACGGCGATCAGGGTGAGAATGAACGAGAGATTGACTTCCACGCCTGCCGCCGGAGCGATCATGACGGCCAGCATGGCCGGATAGATGCCCGCGCAGCCGTTCTGGCCGATCGTCGCGCCGAAGCTTGCGGACAAGTTCGCCACGCCTTCGGACACGCCGAGCTTTTTGGTCTGCGTCTCGATATTAAGCGGAATCGTCGCCGCGCTCGAACGCGAAGTGAACGCGAAGATAAGCGTCGAGACGACCTTTTTCGCATACGTGACCGGGTTCATGCCGAACAGCAGCAGGATCACCAGGTGAATAACGAACATGACGATCAGCGCCACGTACGAAGCGACAACGAATTCGGCCAGCCTGGCGATGCCGGCCGGGTCGGTTGTGGCCATCATCTTGGCGATCAGCGCCAGGATGCCGTACGGCGTCAGGCGCAGAATCATCGTCACAATGCGCATGACGACGCCGTGTACCGCATTGATCATGCCGCGGAACGTCTCCGCCTGCTGCGCGTTTTTGCGGTCCAGGCCCAATACGGCCAGACCGATAAAGGCCGAGAAGATGACGACGGCAAGCGTCGAGGAAGGACGGGCTCCCGTCATGTCCGCGAACGGATTGGTCGGGATGAAGGACAGAATCTGTTCCGGCAGCGAGACGCCTTCTACGTCACCCAGCCGCGATTCCAGCGATTCGCCGCGCGCGATCTCGGCTTCGCCCTGTCCGGCCAGCAGATCTTCCGCGTTCAGGCCGAAAGCCATCGCGGAGGCGATGCCGACCGCTGCGGCGATCGCTGTCGTCAGCACGAGCGTAATCAGGACGGAAGCGCTGATCTTGCCGAGCTTCTTGCCGCCTTTGATGTTCATGATCGCCGTGATAATCGACACCATGATCAGCGGAATGACGATCATCTGCAGCAGTCCGACGTAGCCGCTGCCGAGCAGGCTGTACCAATCCATCGAACGCGAGACGACTTCCGATTCGGAAGTGTAGATCCATTGCAGGGCGCCGCCAAGCAGGATGCCCAGGCCAAGCGCGGTAAAGACCCGTTTGCTAAAAGAGACGTGGCGCTTCTGCATGATGTAGAGCAGCACCGCAAGCCCCGCCAGCACGGCGATGTTCAAAATTACGAAAAAGGTTTCCATTCGTTCAATCCCTCTCTTTGTCTGTATTCGAACAGCGGTCAACTGTCCGTGTATGTAAGTCCTTTTATAATCTGTGATTTATAATACCACTATTCCGATGCTTTTGATATACTTTTTTGGAGTTTGCAAAATTTTCATAAAGAGCTTACATAAATATGGTCAAATTTCACTCTTCTCATGTATGATGTGGAAGAATAATTTGTTGGAGTTTCCGGCTTTTTGCTTGCTAACTTCGTTCTTTGTTCCTGATTTAATTCTCGGTTACCCGACTTTCGTCCCGGTTTTACACTTCATGAATCTGCACACCAAGTCTCGACTTTTTGAAAAGGACCTGTCGTGCATGCTGAATTGCAGTCGTTTTACAATGAAGGGAGAGCACATCATGTTAAATCGTTCTATCAGCCGTAAAATCATTACCCTGTCGGGAGCGATCATACTCGCGGTAAGCCTGCTTCTTTGCGGGAGTTTTTTCTTCATATTCAATAATACCCTCCACACCCGGATCATTCCCGAATTCAGCAAAACGCTGGATTTGAGCATTTCCGAAATCGGGGGCGGTATCGATTCGACGCAGGCCGGCATGGCCGCCAAAGCAAACGCCGCCGCTTCGATGAAGCTTCAGACGTACCTCAACGATTCCAAGTCCGAATTCCGACTCGAAAACGTGTATATCCTGGACGTGCAGGGCGAAGAAGTGGTCGTCGTGATGGCCAGCGCGGATTCCGAAATCGAAGTCGGACAGAAAATGGCCGTCTCGCCCCATATGCAGAAGGCGCTCAAAAGCGGCAAAGACGCGGTCATCACCCCGCTTAATCAAAACGGCGACGACGCCGACCTGCAGGGCTATCTGTCCGTTCCGGGCGGTACGCTGCTCGTAGGCGCCACGCTTGACGCCAACTTCGTGACGCAGGTGACGCAGGCGATCCTGCTGACGAGCCTCGGCATCACGGTCGTCGTGATCGTGCTCGGCGCGCTTGTCGCGGCGGCGGTCAGCCGCCAAATGACGAAGCCGCTCGGCCGTCTGGTCAAGCACGCTCAGCTCGTCGCCGAAGGCGACCTGCAGGCGAACATCGAAGTGAAAGGCCGCGACGAGATCGCGCAGCTCGCTTCGGCGTTCCAGCAGATGACGACCAATCTTCGCGGCATGATCGGCCAGGTGCTCGAAGCGACGGACCGGGTCAAAAACGATTCGCTCGAATTGTCCCGCGGCATCGTCGTGCTGTACGAAATCGGCGAACAATCTTCGTCGTCGGCTGCCGAAATCGCGCAGAGCAGCGAGACGGTCGCAAGCGGCACGGCAGAGAACGCCAAAGCGATGGAAGAGATCAGCGGCGGCATCCAGCATATCGCCGAATCCGCCGCCGAAGTCAACGATCAGATCTCCCGCGCTTCCGAAGAAGCCGTCTCGGGCAACGCCCTTGCGCAGCAGGCCGTCGATCAGATGAACCGCGTGCAGGAGACGACCGTCCAGGCCCGGGCCTATATCGAAACGATGGGATCGAGTTCCGACGAGATCACCGAAGTGCTCGAAGCGATCACGAGCATCTCCAAGCAGATCCAGATGCTGTCGCTCAACGCTTCGATCGAAGCGGCGCGCGCCGGCGAACACGGCCGCGGCTTTGCCGTCGTCGCGGAAGAAGTGCGCAAGCTGTCCGACCAGTCCCGCGCAGCGACCGGCCAGATCGAACACTCCCTCAGTTCGCTGCGCGAAAACTCGCAGCGCTCCGTGGACGCGATCGGTTCGGTGCACACCGAAATCGTGTCCGGCGCGGAAGCGGTTCGCCGCGCGGGCAGCGCTTTCGGCGAGCTGATGGGTCTGATGCAGCGGTTCAGCCAGTCCGTGCAGGACGTGTCGTCGTCGACCCAGCAGGTATCCGCCGGCAGCCAGCAGGTCAGCGCTTCGGTCGAGGAAACGGCCCGGATCACGGAACGCGTTCAGGCGCGGGTCGCGGACGTATCGAGCGGCAGCGCCCGGCAGCTGGAAGAAATGGAACTGTATGCACGTACCGTCGGCGAATTGACCCGGCAGGCGGAAGAACTCGAAGACACCGTGCGGCGCTTCAAGATCTGACCGCGCTGGCCGGGCTGAACGGTCTGGACGGTCTGAGCGATCTGAGCAAAAAAAGCCGCATGCAGCCGTCCGCCCAGCCGTGCAGCGGATATCATCCGGCGGAAAAGGTACTCATCTTCCTCCCCTCGAATAATCAAATCATCGAACGCAAAAAGGCCGGAGAGTCCTTCTCCGGCCTTTTTGTCGAGCTTTGAACGCTGTTCGGGACCTATCGAACCGGGAATCGAACCGGCGGAACGTTACTTCGCGCTCCGCGGCGGACCGTCCGCCCGGAACAGCAGCTGCGGCGCGCCGATCTCTTCGCGCCGCACGACGAGCGGCGGGGCGACGCCGAATACGCCGCCGACGATGTCCGGCGCCAGCACTTCTTCCGGCGTGCCTTCGGCCGCCCGGCTGCCTTCGCGCAGCAGCAGCAGCCGCCCGGCATACTGGGCGGCCAGGTTCAGGTCGTGCAGCACGGCCACGACCGTAAGCCCTTCTTCCTCGCGCCACTCCCGCACCAGCTCCATGACGTCGAGCTGATAATAAATGTCCAGGTACGCGGTCGGCTCGTCCAGCAGCAGAATCTCGGGCTGCTGCGCCATGACCTGCCCGAGCGCGGCGCGCTGCCGCTGCCCGCCGCTCAGTTCGTCGAGGCGGCGCGGCAGCAGCGCCGTCAGTTCCAGCCGCCGCGCAATGCGGGCGAGCCGCTCCGGCGCATCGGGGTCGGGATCGCGGCCGAAGCGGTCGCGGTACGGGAAGCGCCCCATCTCCAGCGCGTCCCGTACCGTCAGGCCGAGCGGCGGCAGGCCTTCCTGCGGCAGCACGGCCAGGCGGCGAGCCTGTTCGCGGCGGCTGTATGCCGCAAGCGGCCGGCCGTCCAGGCGGACTTCGCCGGCCGACGGGCGCTCCGCGCCGGAGACCAGCCCGAGCAGGCTGGTCTTGCCGCTGCCGTTGGGCCCGAGCACGGCCCACCATTCGCCGCGCCGTACCGTCCAGTCCAGCGGACGGACGGCTTCGCGCTCGCCGTAAGCGCACGCCGCGCCGCGCAGCTCGATCGCCGGCGGGACGCTTTCGTCCGCGCGGGCGCCCGGCGATCCGGCGTCCGCCGCCGATGCGGCGCCGTTCTCGGCTCCGGCGGCCGACCCGGTCGAATGCCGATCCGGACCGGCCGCCCGCCGGTACGCCCATGCCGCGAATACGTTTCTCCGCTTCATCCGATCCCTCCTTTGCCGCGCTTGCCCCGCTGCAGCAGAAGCGCGAAGAACGGCGCGCCGGCGAACGCCGTCACGACGCCGAGCGGAATCTCCGATCCGCCGAGCAGCGAGCGGGCCAGCGTGTCGGCCCACATCAGGAACAGCGCTCCGCCGAGCGCGGACAGCGGCACGAGCAGCCGGTAATCCGGTCCGGCGATCAGCCGGATCATATGCGGCACGACGAGGCCGACGAAGCCGATCACGCCGGACACCGATACGGCGGCGGCCGCGACCAGCGTAGCTGCCAGCAGCACGGACGTTTTGGTGCGCTCGGTGTTCAAGCCGAGCTGCGCCGCCCTGCGCTCGCCGAGCGCGAACAGATTCATCGCGCCCGCGTTCGCCCACAGAAACAGCCCGCCGATCAGCACGTACGGCAGCAGCAGCGCCGAATAGCTCCAGCCCCGCAGGTTCAGGCTGCCCATCGTCCAGAACAGAATCTCGTTCACCGGACGGTCGGACAGCGCCGACAGAAACGTCACCGCCGCGCCGAGAAACGACTGCATGACGACCCCGGCCAGCAGCAGCCCGTGCACGGGAAGCCTGCCCCGGTCCCGGGCCAGCGCCAGCACGGCAAACAGCGTCGCCGCGCCCGTCACGAACGCGGTCAGCGGAAGCGTCCACTGCCCGATCCAGGCCGTGCGCAGCCCGAAGAAGATCAGGAGCGCCGCACCGATCGAAGAACCGGACGAGACGCCAAGCGTGAACGGATCGGCGAGCGGATTGCGCAGCACGCCCTGGAAAGCGGCGCCGGCAAGCGCCAACGCCGCGCCGACGAGCATCGACAGCACGATGCGCGGCAGCCGTACCCGCAGCACGATCTGCGCCGAAGCCTCGTCCCACGTCTGCGCAACGGCGCTGCCGATACCCGGCAGTTCGTGCAGCAGAATGCCCGCGATCTGGCCGGCGGGCAGGTTGACCGAACCGATCCGCAGCGTCAGCACGAGGCTTGTCAGCAGCAGGGCGACGGCAAGCAGTCCGTATCCGCCCAGCCGGCGGATCATTGCCGCTTATCCGGATAGATCGCGTCGAACACCGCGATCAGCCCTTCGGACAAGCGGGGTCCGGGACGGCTGACCAGATTGTCGTCGATCGCGACCAGTCGGTTTTCCCGGATCGCCGTCAACTGCTGCCAGCCGCTCCGCTCTTTGATCGTCTTGGGGTCGACCGACAGCTTGCTGTAGAGCACGACGTCGGGATTCGCCGCGATGATCGCTTCGGCATCCACTTCGCTCCAGCCCTGCGTATCCGCGGCGGCGTTGACCGCACCGGACGTCTCGATCAGCTCGTGCATGAATTCGCCGGTGCCGACCGTCCAGCCCGGCGAAAATTCCAGATACACCGTTTTGCGCTCGTCTTCCGCAATGGAAGCGGCCGCCGTGCGCACCTGTTCGATCCCGGCGCGCATCTTGTCGGTTACCGCTTTGGCTGCGCTTTGGCGATCGACGATCTCGCCGTACGTCGCGATATCGGTCATGACGTCTTCCAGCGTATCCGGATTGAACTTGAACACGGTCAGTCCGAGCCCGCGCAGCGATTCGACCGTCGCGTCGTCGGTGAGATCCGCCGTGAACACGATGTCCGGCTGCGCAGCCACGATCGCTTCGGTGTTCAGTTCGAAGCCGCCCATTTTGGGCTTGCTTTGCGCCGCTTCCGGGTAATCGTCGTTGTCCGAGACGCCGACGATCTGCTCGTCCAGGCCGAGCGCGAACAGCGATTCCGTCTCGGACGGCGCCAGCGAGACGATCCGCTTCGGCGCGGACTCGAACGTCACTTCCGTACCGGTCGCGTCTGTAAGCGTGAGCGGATAAGAGGTCTGCCGCGCAGCGTCTGCCGCCTGCGACGAATCGGCCGGCGCCGCGGCCTGTCCGGCGGCCTGACTCTCGTTCGGCGCAGGCTGCGGCGCTTCCGCCGTCCGGCTGCCGCACGCGGCAAGGCCCACAGCCAGCAGCAGCGCGGAGACGCCGGTCAGCAGAAATTTTCGGCCGCGGATTAAGACTGCGCCGGTCTGTTTGTCGTTGTTCTCGTGTGTCATGGTGGTTCCCCCTTGAATGTCTGTTCGGCGTGTGTCTGCATGTACCCAAACAAAAAGCCCGATCCGGCCGGTTGGCGGAAAGGGCTTCAGGGACGCACGCCAAAAGACCCCGGAGCGCGGGCCTCAAAAAACGGCGGGCGGGGGATCGGAGTCTTGGGCGTACGTGCAAGGAGCGTCTTTCCTCGAAGACGGGACCCGCAATCGGGTCTGCCGGGCAGGTCTCCTGACTCACGGGGGGCCATGCGGAATCCGCCTTCTCGCGTATGATCGCAATGGCGTCGTGGATTCCTCCCGTGTTACAGTGGCGGGACCGTGCCGGACTTGCACCGGCTTCCCTTTTAACCTGCGGGCTTCGCCTGACCGGAAACGTTCCGTCAGACAGCCCTCGCAGGACCTCGGCAGCTGTACTGTTGCAGTTATCGCCTTTCGATTATAGGGGATAGGCAGGCTTTATGACAACCGCAGCGACGAATAAAAACGACAAATAAAGCCCCGGCTTCTCTCCCTGAGGAGCGAGGCCGGAGCCGTTTGGGCTGTTGGATGAGTCGAATTGTCGGGCCTTTTTCGGACTGCCCGCTTATGGGGTTCAGACTTTGGGATCCGCGCCGCGGTCGCCGGTATGGCTGGCCGTGCGGTTCTCCTGGTCTTTGAGACGATTCTGCTGGTCGAGGACCTGGCCTTTGGTCGCTTCGATGTCCGAAGGAACGTTTCTGCCGCTGCCTTCCACTTGGTTCTCCACAAACTTTTTCAACTCGCCGCCCTGATCGTTCGCTTTTTTCTGTTCGAGAAGTTCTTTGGCTTTGTCGTCCATGTCGGTCAACCTCCTGGCTGCATTTCAGTAGTTGGGTTCTGTTCGTTGTCGCTCGCGTTTGCGGTCGCTGCTTACCTGCGCATATTTTGCTGGTCTTTGAGTCTGTTCTGTTGATCCGTGCGCTGGTCTTTGGTCGCCTCTACCCGGCTCGGTACCGCGGACTCCGCCGTTTCGACCTGATTCTCGACAAAATGCTTCAATTCGCCGCTGTGATCATGATCTTTTTTGTGATCCAGCAGGCTTTTGGCTTTGTCATCCATCCTGTTCAACCTCCTTCATCCGCCGGCCGCTTGCGCGTCCGCCGCTGTTTGGCGTTGGGTCGGGATACGTATGTATTACCCGCCATCTGCCGCATCAAACGAAAAAAGTCTTTTTTCCCCGCCTTCAATCGGTCGCAAAGACTGGTCTTGGACGATTTGTTTGGTTTACAATAAGAGAGGTTAAAATGAGAGGCGAAATCGACTCGAAACGGGAGGCCATACCATGCTTTTTATCGACAATCAGGGCATTCACGATCCGCGAATCAACCTGGCGATCGAAGAATTCGTGCTGCGTCATCTGCCGATGGACGGCGACAGCTATCTGCTGTTCTACATCAACGAACCGTCGATCATTATCGGCAAGCACCAAAATACGGTTGAAGAGATCAACGCCGAGTACGTCAAAGCGAACGATCTGCACGTCGTGCGCCGTTTGTCCGGCGGCGGCGCGGTCTACCATGACCTCGGCAACCTGAATTTCAGCTTCCTGACCCAGGACGACGGCCAATCGTTCCACAATTTCCGCAAATTTACCGAACCGATGGTCGAAGCGCTGCACGATATGGGCGTCGAAGCCCAACTGTCCGGCCGCAACGATCTTCAGGTCGGCGAACAGAAAATTTCCGGCAACGCCCAATTTTCGACGCGCGGACGCATGTTCAGCCACGGCACGCTCATGTTCGACTCCGAACTGGACAACGTGCATTCGGCGCTGAAAGCGAATCCCGAAAAGTTCAAATCGAAAAGCACCAAATCGGTCCGCAGCCGCGTCGCCAACATCTCGGAGTTCATGAACGAGAAGCTGACGATGCAGCAGTTCCGCGACAGCATTTTGCGCCATATTTTCAACGTGGAGCCGAATGAAGTACCGGAGTACAAACTGACCGAAGAAGACTGGAAAAAGATCCATGAGATTTCCGAGGAACGCTACCGGAACTGGGATTGGAACTACGGCCAGTCGCCGGCCTACAACGTCAAGCACGCGAAGAAATTCCCGGTCGGCATCATCGACCTGCGCATGGACGTCAACAACGGCCATATCGAAGACATTACGATCTTCGGCGACTTTTTCGGCGTGGGCGACGCGTCCGAAGTGGCAGCCCTGCTGCGCGGCAAACGGTACGAAGAATCGGACGTTCGCGCAGCGCTCGAAGGCGTGGACCTGAAGCATTACTTCGGCAGCATCGAGATGGACGACTTCGTTGGGCTCGTCTTTTTGCAGGACTGAACGGGCACGGAATCCGGACTGAAGCATAGACAAAACAGATAAACAGAAAGAGACGGGAGAGAAACCATGACTTACAAATTGATTGCGATCGATATCGACGACACCCTGATCAACGACGACAAACAGGTAACCCCTGCCACGCAGGCTTCGCTGGAAGAAGCGGTAGCCGCCGGCGTGGTCGTCACGCTCGCGACAGGCCGCGCTTACGCGTCCGCCAAGCAGCTCGCCGCCCAGACGGGGCTCAACGTGCCGATCATTACGTATCAGGGCGCGCTGGTCAAAAACCTGATCGACGGCAAAGTGCTGCTGGAACGCCATGTGCCGGTCGAAGCGGCGCTCAAGCTCGGCAAATACTGCCTGGATCACAATCTGCACCTGCAAACGTACATCGACGACAAACTGTACGCGCGCGAAGAAAACGAGAAGCTGATCGCTTATTCGCAGCTGAACAATACGCGCTTCTACCTGGAGCCGGATTTTGAAAAACTGTTCTCGCAGCCGACGCCGAAAATGCTCATCATCGACGATCCCGACTTCCTCGACGAGCTGGCTCCCAAGCTGCACGAACTGCTCGGCGACCAGGTGCATATTACCAAGTCCAAGCCGCATTTCCTGGAAATTATGCACCATGAAGGCACCAAAGGCCACGCGCTCGCTTTCCTCGCCGACTACTTCGGCTGCTCGCTGGAAGAAACGATCGCGATCGGCGATTCCTGGAACGACCACGAGATGCTCGAAGCCGCCGGCCTCGGCGTCGCGATGGGCAACGCGATCGAACCGCTCAAAGCGATCGCCGATTTTATCTCGCTCGGCAACAACGAAGACGGCGTCAAAGTCGTGATCGACAAGTTCGTGTTCGGCAGATAACGGGCGGCTTCCCCTTGCAGGATGGATCAGAACCTATAGGCGTATATAAAAAAGCCCGGGAGCTTCCGCTTCCGGGCTGTTTGTTCGTCTTTTTTTGCGAAAACCGGCTCATGAACGACAACGAAGCCGTTCTTTGCACACGCGGCAGACGTATGGCCTACTCTTCCGTATGCTCCGCTTTTTCCTCGCTATTCAACTTGTCCAGGCCCGGTTCGTCGATCGCGCTCGGCGACTGCGTTCCGGCATGATCTTCCTGAATATCCGCGGCCGCCTGCGCCATGCGGGGATCGACTTCTCCCGGCACGTTGCCGACATGGGCGTCCGGACGTTTTTCGCCCGGCGTCTCGGCTTCGATCGTGCGTTCTTCCATCGATCCGTCGTCTCGCAGGTTGGTCGTCTCGTCTGCGGTCGGATCGGGCGATTCGTGGTTTCTTTGTCCTTTTTCTTCATTCGGTTCCAACATGATAAAATCCCTCCATAATTTGAATTTTTCGCTTGGCTATTCGCTGCCCGGCCTGGCGCCGACCGGCTTCCCGTCTTCCGCCGGCCGCTACCGCTTCAGTTCCGCGATCGTTCCCGTGCTGGCCGCCGAGACGTTCGGAGGCAGCTCCGGCAGCCGGTTCAAATCGACGTCGTGCGACATATGCGTATACAGCGTCCGAGCCGGGCGAACTTCGCGGATCAGCTCGGCCGCTTCGCGCATATCGTACACGGAACGGGTCGAATAGTCGGCGTCTTCCTGCACGAAACTCGTTCCCAGTACCAGCAGATCGGCGCTGCGCATCGGTTCGATCTCCTCGCGGGACAGTCCGATCGAGTCGGGGCAGTAGACCCAGGCGAAGCTGTCTTTTTCAAGACGGTATGCATACGAATACCCGTTCTTGCCGTGATTGACCCGCCAACCGAAAATGTTCCACCCTCCGAGCGTCAATCCGTCCCCGATCTCCCGCAGGTCCAAATTCCGGTCCAGCCACGGGTAACGGTCCCGAATGGCCTCCAGCACTTCGCCCGGCGCATACAAAATTCCCCGCGTTTCCGTCCATCGGCATTGGTCGGCCCATTCCCACAGTCCGCCGATATGATCGAAATGCGGATGCGTGACCAGAACGGTCTCCACCGTACGGATACCCCGCGCTTCCATCTGCACCCGCCAATCCGGCCCGCAGTCGATCAAGAACCGGCTGCCGCCGCTTTCCTCCACCGCGACCATCGACCGCAGCCGGCGATTGACGCCTGTCGTTCTCGCTTCTTCGCAGACGCCGCAGTCGCAGTACACGCGCGGCACGCCCATCGCGTCGCCTGTCCCCCAAAATACCAACCGATCTTCCGCCATTGCGCTCACCTTCCTTGTCTGTCCCGGCTTCGCGCCGCTTCTCCCTTGGATTATACCCCGATTTTCCGGCTTCAAAAACAATCCGCAGCAGACGCCCAAGTTTCATTCCGGTATAATGGGAAGTATCCATTTTCGCTATATAAGGAGACTCCATGAAAAAATTCGTCACGTCCAAAGCCGTCTGGATACCGTTCGTGCTTGTTCTGGTCCTCGGCCTTGTGCAAAATTACAACTCCGGCGCAAGCCCGGTATCCGTCCTCACCTCTTCCCTCGTCGCCGCCGTCATCGCGGGCGTCGTGATCGGCGGCGTCATCTACCTGATGTTCGAACTCAGCGGCATGCGCCGGGGCAGGAAATAAAAAGCGAACGGTTACGCGCCGACGGGCATCCATGCCCGGCCTGCCGCCTGCTTGTTTCCCTCACTCGTCGCATGCCGGCTTGCCAAGAGCAGCCGCACGTACGCAAAAGCGCCAGACCCGGGATCTTTCCCGAGCCTGGCGCTTTTTGGCATGCATACGAATTTGGGGTCTGTTCGTGGTATCGCCTTTTGCTGAAAAGAAACGCCGCCCAAGACAGACGCTGCCCACGATTCCCAACGTAAACGGTATGCCCGCACGTAAGGGAGCCGCCAACCGGACCCGCGTCGGACCTGCGTCACCCCCTGCGTCGCTCCTGCTTCTGCTTGCCTAACGAATCCTGAGCACGCTATTCCGGCCTTTTCAGCCTTTTCCAAAATCCAACGAATCGTCATATCGCTAATCGCGCTCCATCGTCACTTTTGCCTCCAAATGAGCCGAATAACGCTATAAGGATTCGTTACAATCCGAAAAAGGCCATAAACGCATAATTAGCGATACAAGGATTCGTTACAATCCACGCCGCCCTTGAACTTGCCCTTGGCGCCGCGGCACGCCAGCCCTCCCTTGAACTCGGGCTCTTGAACTTGCCCTTGGCGCTGCGGCACGCCAGCCCTCCCTTGAACTCGGGCTCTTGAACTTGCCCTTGGCGCTGCGGCACGCCAGCCCTCCCTTGAACTCGGGCTCTTGAACTTGCCCTTGGCGCTGCGGCACGCCAGCCCTCCCTTGAACTCGGGCTCTTGAACTTGCCCTTGGCGCTGCGGCACGCCAGCCCTCCCTTGAACTCGGGCTCTTGAACTTGCCCTTGGCGCTGCGGCACGCCAGCCCTCCCTTGAACTCGGGCTCTTGAACTTGCCCTTGGCGCCGCGGCACGCCAGCCCTCCCTTGAACTCGGGCTCTTGAACTTGCCCTTCCGCCCTCCCCGAAACGGGTGAGCTGATTTCGAATTGGAGCGACTTTCGGCTTTCCTCCTCTTCCTCTAATTCCTTATTCCAATCAAAGAGGAGGAAAACGACCCGGAGCGACAATCGAAATCAGCGAACCCCCGCCAATACCTCATACCACACCCCCCGCTTCGAATACAGCTTCTCCCTCACTTCGCTCCACCCGCCGAGATAGCCAATATCGAACAGTCCCGGCGGCTCCGGGTAATCCGCTTTGAACTCCGCATAGACGGAAGATTCCGTCGGCCGGAATCCGTTCTCGGCGAACACGCGCTGCGCCTGAGGCGACCAGAGGAAGTCGAGGAACGCTTCGGCGGCGTCGCGCGTACCGTGCTTGTCGACGTTCTCGTCGACGACGGCGGCGGGGTTCTCGATCAGGATCGTATCGTCCGGCACGACCACTTCGTAGGTCGCGCCCTGCTTGATGCGGGCGACCAGCTCGTTCTCGTAGGTCACGAGCGCGTCGCCGACGCCGTATTCGAACGCCGCCATCGAAGCGCGGCCGCTTTTGTCGAGCGATTCGATATTCGCGTGGACCGACTGCAGGAACGCTTTGGCAAAAGCCGGATCTTTCCGGCCCGTCTCGCGCTCCGACTCTTTGAGGCCCGCGCCGTAGATCGCGTTGATGTCCCACTGGGCGCCGCCCGACGTCTTCGGATTCGGGTACAGCACTTTGACGCCGGGCTTCGCCAGATCGGCGAAGCTGCGAATGCCGAGCGGATTCCCTTCCCGCGTGCCGATGACGGCGACGGAACGGGTAATCATGCCTTTTGCCGGCTTGTCCTTCCAATTCTCGTTCACGAGCCCGGCTTTCGTCAGCTTGTCGATATCGCCTTCGAGCGACAGCAGCGTGACGTCCGCTTCGAACCCGCCGACAATCGCGCGCGCCTGTGTGCCGGACGCTTCGTACGATTCCTCGAACGTCACCGTCTGCCCCGTTTCCGCTTTCCATTTTTGCTGAAAAAGAGGGATGATGTCCTGCACGGAATCTTTGACGACGCTGTAGGCGCCGATCACGAGCGTCACGTCGCCCTGCGGCGCCCCGCCGTCCCCGGCTTCGGCCGAAGGGCCCTGCGCTCCGCAGCCGGCCAGCAGGCCGCCCAGCAGGGCAAGCGACGCCGCAAGCGCCGGCAGCCGCTTGTACAAACCGCCCAGGCGGCGCTTGTCGCCGGCCGGGCGGCTAACGTTCGCTTCCGCCGTACCTGCGCTGCTCTGTACCGCCGCTGCCGTACTTCGTCCGCGCGGATCCGCCGCTGCGCCGGCTTCGCTCGCCGCCGACGCCTCGCCGCCGCTCTGTACCGCCGCTGCGCCGAATCCGCTCACCGCCGCCGTACCTCCGGCCGCAAGTTTTTCACGCAGGATGTTCCTGCCCTGTCCACGTCCAAGTTCGCGTTTCATCCGCTTCACACCCTTGTCTAAGATGCGGCTTCGGCCCCGATCTCCGCTTGCGCCGCCCGTTATGGTCTTCCGGACCCGTCAGATCATCATCGACATCGGGTCGGCTTTGTACCGGTTCTCGGCGATCCAGCTGCGCTGCTCGTTGTACAGGTAGGCGCGGTGCACCATGACGCGCACGGGATCGCCGATTTGCAGCGGTTCTTTCTCCAGCGAACGGTACGTGATCAGGCGCTGCTCGCCGACCTGCACCTCGACCAGCCACTGGCTGCCGCGGAAATGCAAATGGCGCACGACGCCTTCTTCCGTCGCCGACAGCAGCGCAAATTCGCTCGGACGGCCGACTTCGACGTATTCGGGACGGATCAGCGCGCGCGTGCCGCTCGTCTGGGCGGCCAGATCGAATCCGTGCAGCCTGACCGCATGCTCGATCTGCGTCGATTCGCCGATAAACGAAGCGACGAACGGCGTGGCCGGCTCTTTGTAGATGTCCCACGGCGTGCCTTTTTGCTCGACCTGCCCCTGGCTGATGACCATGATCTCGTCCGCGACTTCGATCGCTTCGTCCTGGTCGTGCGTGACGAAAATCGACGTGATGCCGACGCGCTCGATCAGCTCGCGCAGCCACGAACGCAGCTCCTGCCGGATCTTGGCGTCGATCGCCGCGAACGGCTCGTCGAGCAGCAGCAGTTGGGGCTCCGGCGCAAGCGCGCGTGCAAAAGCGACCCGCTGGCGCTGTCCGCCCGACAGCTGCTGCGGATACCGCTGCTCGAAGCCTTTGAGTCCGGTCAGCTCGACCAATTCCGCGACCCGCTCGCGGATTTGCGTTTTGGACGCTTTTTGCACTTTGAGGCCGTACGCGATATTTTCCTGCACCGTCATATGCTTGAACAGCGCGTAGTTCTGGAACACGAAGCCGATTCCGCGCTCCTGCGGCGGCAGGGCGTTGACCCGTTTGCCGTGGAACAGAATCTCGCCGGCATCGGGGCTTTCCAATCCCGCCAGCATGCGCAGGATAGACGTTTTGCCGCCGCCGCTCGGACCGAGCAGCCCGATCAAATGTCCTTTTTGAATATCGAACGAGACGTCTTTTACCGCGTGAAAACTGCCAAAATGCTTGTCCAGTCCGCGAACCTCCACATGCTGCATCCTAATGCACTTCCCTTCTTTTCTTCGTCCATTCCATAAGCAGCAGCAGACCCGCCGAGAACGCCGCCAAGATCAGCGCCACCCCGCCGGCCGCCGCGATATTGAAGTTTTCCACGTCCTGGTACACGAGCGTCGTCGCCGTCTGCGTCCGGTTGATGATATTGCCCGAGACGACGAGCACCGCGCCGAATTCGCCCATCGAACGCGCGACCGTCAGCACCGCGCCGTAGGCGACGCCCCAGCGGATCGACGGCCAGGTCACGCGGCGGAACGTCGTCCAGCCGTAGGCGCCGAGCGTGGCCGAAGCCTGCTCCTGGTCGTCGCCGATTTCTTCGAGCACCGGCATAATTTCGCGCACCATGAGCGGAAACGTCACGAACAGCGTCGCAATGACCATGCCCGGGAAGGCATAGACGATATTGACCCCGATGTTGGCAAAAAAAGCGCCGATCGACGTATCCGGTCCGACCAGCAGCACGATCATCAGGCCGCCGATCACGGGAGATACCGCATAAGGCAGATCGACGATGCTGTTCATGATGCCGCGCAGCCGCCGGCCGAGCCATTTGCCCCGCACGAGATAGAGCGCGGTCATGATGCCGAAGAGGCCGTTGAGCACCGTCACGCAGAGCACGACGAGACCGGTCATCATGAGCGCGTGCAGCGCTTCGGGCCGGCTGATCGATTCGACGAAGCCTGTCCAGCCGTTCGAGAACGCGCTTTGCACCATTTTGGCCAGCGGTGCGACCAACAGGACGGCGAACACGAGATAAGTCAGCAGGATCCACAATTTTCTCATCGTCACGCTCTCCCTCCCCGACGCTGCACCCTGTTAATGAACCAAAGGATGAGCAGCGACAGCGTCAGCAGCAGCACCGATACGGCGGCCGCGCCGAGATTGTTGTCGCTCTCCACTTCCCCGTAGATGAACACGGAAGCGGTGAGCGTCTTGGCCGGAATATTGCCCGCAACGAGCACGACGGCTCCGAACTCGGCTAAGGCGCGCGAGAAGGCCAGCATGGCGCCTCCCACGATGCCCGGCGCGATCTGCGGCAGGATGACCCGGAAAAAGGTCGCCGCGCGCGACGCTCCGAGCGTATACGAAGCTTCTTCGGCCGAAGCGTCCATCTCTTCGAGCAGCGGCTGAATCGCGCGGATCACGAACGGAAACGTCACGAACACCATCGCGATTACGATTGCCGGCTGGTGAAATACGATCGTAAAGCCAAGCTTCTCCGCGATGCCGCCGACCCAACTGTTCGGACCGAGCAGCAGCAGGATCATCAGTCCGCCGACCGC